>NZ_JBPJSJ010000001.1:0-640395 GCF_051225675.1 Natrinema sp. CGMCC1.2065
GGCGCGAGCATCGTACCGAGCCGCCGGCGGGGAGCGTCGATGCGCTCATCGAGGAGGCAGAGCCCGCGCCGGGCGCGGCGGCGACCGACTCGAGCGACGGGGCGACGGCGCGAGCGTCGTCAGTCGACGGGTTCGAACTCCGGGGGACCCCGTCGGTCTCGCGGCGAGGCGAGGGGCCCGACAAGCGGGCCGAAGCGGGTGCTGCTGAGACTGGAGGGGCCGGTCGCTCGAGCAAGACTGGTGACTCACGAGCCGGCGATCGATCGACGGCCGTCGACGAGTCCGGGACGGATTCGGACGGGTTCGGGACACTCTCGGGGACCAGCGAGCGGACGCGGATCGGCGACGACTCGTTCGGAACCGATATCGAGGGTGCGTCGGCGCCCGATCGCTACCGCGCGCTCGGCGCGGCGCTCGATGCAGGCGGGGACGTCTCGGTCCGCGGGCTGCTCGAGGACGACGACTTTCTCCCCGAGTTGCCGGCCGCCGACCCCGACACGGTCCGCATCGAGTACGCCGACGGCTGCGATCCGGTCGATCCGTCCGAGGCGGCGGCCGTCGCCGAGGAAGACGGCTTCGAGTGGGTCGACGCTGGGGATCTCGAGACGACGCGGCTGGCCGGCGAGTAGCGACGGCGGTATGGTGAGGCGTATCACAACGTTTTTGCCCCACTCACGAGTGCCACCGAGTATGGCACCCGAATCCCACGAAGCCGGTGTCGGCGATCAGCTACGGCGACCGCGATCGGGATTCGGTTTCTTCTTCGCCCGGTGAGACCGGGCCGGTGGACCCGAGAGCGGTCACATCGATCGCTCGCGGCGAAACCGACCGTTCGCGACGCCGGCGGGACCCGTCCCGCACGGTATCGGAACCGCTAACTGACCGACACGCAGCCATTCAACCAAGCGAATGCAACTCCCATCACAACAGGTCGCGGTCCTAGAGGCCGCGAGCGCGGACGAGGCAACGTCCGTCGACGCCCTCGCCGCGGCGACCGACCTGCCCCCCGAAACCGTCACGGGGGCCGTCTTCGAACTCGAGGACGAGGGGCTGGTCGCCGTCAGCGAGCGGGTCGACGAAACGGTGACGCTCACCGACGAAGGTGTCGAGTATGCCGGCGACGCCCTCCCCGAGGTGCGACTCTACGAGGCCGCCCTTGAGGCCGGCGCCGACGAGGAATCGACCCAGATGGGGCAAGTCATCGGCACCTCCGGACTCGAGGGACCGCAGGTCGACATTGCGCTCTCGAACTACGCGCGGAAGGGATACGGCACGATCGACAGCGGTGAGATCACCGCCGATCCCGACGCCGACCCTGCGGCCGACGCCGAAGCCGACGCGCTCGCTGCCCTCGCCGACGCGGGCGAGACGCCGGTCGACGCCGTCGACATCGATTCGGACACCGTCGACCAGCTCGAGCGTCGCGGACTGGTCGACCGCCACGAGTCGACGGTTCGTGACGTCACGCTGACCGAACGCGCCGTCACCGAACTGATGGCGGGCATCGAGACCAGCGAGACGGTCGGTCAGGTCACGCCCGAACTCCTGACGAGCGGCGAGTGGGACGACGTCGAGTTCGCCGACTACAACGTCGAGGCCGACGCCGAGCGCTTCGACGGCGGCAAGGTCCACATCCTGCGCCAGACCGCCGAGCGGGTCAAAGACACCCTCGTCGGGATGGGCTTTCAGGAGATGGACGGCCCCCACGTCGACGCGGATTTCTGGATCAACGACTGCCTGTTCATGCCCCAGGACCATCCCGCTCGCACGCACTGGGACCGGTTCGCCTTAGAGCAGCCGACCCACATCGACGACCTCCCCGCGGACCTCGTCGACCGCGTCGAGCGCGCCCACAAGGAAGGCGTCGGCCCGGACGGCGAGGGCTATCACTCGCCGTGGGACGAGGACTTCGCTCGTGCGCTGGCCCTGCGGGGCCACACCACCTCGCTGTCGACCCGGTATCTCTCCGGCGAGGAAGTCGGCGATCTCGAGCCCCCACAGCGGTATTTCAGCGTCGAGAAGGTCTATCGGAACGACACGCTCGACCCGACCCACCTCCTCGAGTTCTTCCAGATCGAGGGCTGGGTGATGGCCGAGGACCTCTCCGTTCGCGATCTGATGGGGACCTTCGAGGAGTTCTACTCCCAGTTCGGGATCGAGGACATCCAGTTCAAGCCCCACTACAACCCCTACACCGAGCCCAGCTTCGAACTGTTCGGCACCCACCCGACGACCGGCGAGCTGGTCGAGATCGGCAACTCGGGGATCTTCCGCGAGGAAATGCTCGAGCCGCTGGGCGTCGAGTGCGACGTGATGGCCTGGGGACTGGCCCTCGAGCGGCTGCTCATGCTGATGTACGGCTTCGAGGACATCCGGGACATCCACGGAACGCTGTGTGACCTGGAACTGCTGCGGGAGACGGAGGTGACCTACTGATGCCCACGGTCGACATCGACCCCGACGAACTGCGCGAGCTGACCGGCAGCGAGGAGAAAGGCGACGAAGAACTCAAAGACGACCTGTTCGGGCTGGGCCTCGAGTTCGAGGGCCGGACCGAGGAGGGCGCGTTCGAACTCGAGTTCGCGCCCGACCGGCTCGACCGGCTCTCCGTCGAGGGCGTTGCCCGCTCGCTGCGGTACCAGTACGGCGACGCGCGGGGGATTCACGTCCCGTCGCCGAACTCGGCCGAGTGGACGATCGAAGTCGACGACTCCGTTCCCGACGAGCGGCCCTACGTCACGGGCGCGGTGATCCGCGACGTGGACCTCGACGACGAGGCCCTCGAGTCGGTCATCCAACTGCAGGAGAAGCTCCACGCGACGATGGGGCGCAAGCGCGCGAAGGGCGCGATCGGCATTCACGACCTGACGATGCTGAAAGGCACTGCCGCCACCGAAGGTAATCCGACCATCCAGTACGTCGGCCTCGAGCCCGACGAGGACCGGTTCGTCCCCCTCGATTCGGACGCGGAGATGACGCCCGCGGACGTCCTCGAGGACCACCAGACGGGCCAGACCTACGCCGACCTCGTCAGCGAGTATGAGCGGTATCCGGCGATCTACGACGACATCGGGCTGTTTTCGTTCCCGCCGGTGATCAACGGCCGGCGCACCGAGGTGTCGACGGACTCCCGTGACCTGTTCGTCGAGATGACCGGCACCGACCAGTGGACGATCGACAAGATGTTGAACATCGTCTGCTACGCGCTGTCGGCCCGCGGGGCCACCATCGAGGAGGTGAACGTGGAGTACCCGGATCACGAGGTCGTCCGACCCGACTTTGCGACGAAGACGAAGACGGTCGCCCACGACCGCATCGAGACGATCCTCGGCATCGGGCTCGATCCCGAGGAGGTCATCGACCTCGCCGAGCGCTCCGGGCTCGAGGCCGACCGCGAGGAGAACGACGCGGGCGACCTCGTCTACGAGGTGACGATCCCGCCCTACCGGGTCGACGTCCTCCACCCGCTGGACGTCATCGACGACCTCGGACGGGCCTATGGCTTCAACGACCTCGACCCGCGCTATCCCGACGTGGGGACCGTCGGCGGCCGTCACGAGCGCTCCCGGCTCGAGCGAGCGGCCCGCGAGCAACTCGTCGGGCTGGGCTTCGAGGACCTGCTGAACTTCCACATGATCAGCGAAGCGGAGAACTACGACCGGCTCGACGTGTTGCCCGGTGACGACGTCTACGGGGCCGGCGAACCCGCGACGATCAAAGAGCCCTACAGCGAGGACTTCACCATGCTGCGGACGTGGGTCATGCCTTCGCTGTTGATGGTGCTGGAGCGAAACACCCACCGCGCCTATCCCCAGAACCTCGCGGAGATCGGCTTCGCGGCCAACGTCGACGAGAGCGAGAATACGGGCGTCGCGGAAGGCCGTCGCGTCGGGGCCGTCCTCGCCCACCACGAGGCCGGGTACGAGGACGCCAAGGCCCGACTCCAGGCGCTGACCCGAAACTTCGGCGTTGACCTCGAGACGCCGCCGACCGACCACCCGACCTTCATTTCGGGTCGAACCGCGGCGGTCGTCATCGACGGTGAGGAAGTCGGCGTGATCGGCGAAGTCCATCCGAAGGTGCTGGTCGAACACGACCTCGAAGTGCCGGTGTCGGCCTTCGAGTTCGACCTCGAGGCGCTGCGCTGAGAGAAGGCGGTTTTCTCAGTTTAGCGGTTTGCCGCGATGGCGGCCCAGATACGGTACCGCGAGCGAAGCCGAAGGCTGAGCGAGCGGCCTTTTTGGTCCAGATTTTTGCGCTGAGTGGTTCGCTCGCGGAGCGAGCGAATCCCGAAGCGTAAAAAGGTGGGTCTTAGAACTCGTGTTCGACGTCGTCCTCGTCGGCTTTCTGGATGATGATCTTGCCGTCCCGGACTCGGACGAAGACTTCGTCACCGATATCCATGCCCGCGACCTCGAGTTCGTCCTCGTGGAGGTTCAGATGGACGTTGTGGTAGTTACCGTCTTCGTCTTTCGCACCGCTTGGACTCAGCTTCTTTTTCCGTACCATCGCGGGATTCTATCCCGAACTTCGCCGTAGGATATACTTAAGTGTTTTCGACGCCTTGGAGCGTGACCCGGACGGGTGGCGCACGCGGTGGCGGGACCGTCGACGCGGAAACTGCGGAAACGTGGCGGCCGCTGCTCACTTAAAGATACCGACGCAGTCGGTCGATTAGTGGGGATATCTTTATGTCGGATCGTGTGCTGGACTGACACGGAGGCGAAAATCATGGTACGCGAAGACGGGAAACGAAACTTTGCACTGCGCGAATCGGGCGGCGACGAATCGAGCGTCTTCTCGGGGAACACCCCCCGGCAGGCGGCGCTCAAGGCGGCCCGGCGACTCGAGCCCGGCTCGAGCGAGGAGTCGGCCGAGCGGGTCGAACTCAGACTGCGGGAGAAAGGTACCGACAAGGTCCACATCTACGACGGCTGGGCGTGGGAGGAGACGGCACCGGACGACAAGCCCGACTGGATGCCCGACGAGATCACGGAAGCGAACGTCTCGAAGAAGGGAATCGAACACTTAGACGAGTAAGTCGCCCGCTCGGTCGTTTTCTCGGTGTCTCGACGACACCGGCGTGGGCGCAGTGGAGAGCCCGTCACCAGCGTCGCCCGAAGCGACCGAGATGGGTCGGCCGCAACAGGAAGTCGACGATCGACCACCAGCCCTTCGTTATGATTTTGTATATCGATGGAAAGATCGTATAGTCTGCATTTGTCAGAACTACATATGGAATAATACTGGACGTACCTGTTGGGAAGTGACCCAACAGATGGGGTTGTTCTAATAAGTAGGTTTATACGGACGGTCGCGTTTCGCTCGAGCAGAGCATGTGGATGAACGTAGACTGTTTCACCGATTCATACAGCACAGATAAGAGTATATCGGCAATATTGGGGAAATTTGTCCCCTTATCTGCGCTATTAAGAGCCATATCGAAAAGAGGAATTGTTACCGTTTCAGGAGGTGAGCAGCCGTGATCAAGATGACCAAGTGGCGGACGTTGGTGTTGGCGACGATCGGGTTCAACTTCTCGTTTCTCATCTGGTTTTCCTTCGCGCCGTTTACCGGGCCGATGGCCGAGGAGTTCGGCCTCTCGGTGACTGAGATCGGGATTCTGGCGAGCGCGGCGATCTGGCTCGCACCGTTCGGTCGGATACTGACCGGCTGGCTCTCCGATCGCTGGGGCGCGCCGACGGTGTTCGCCATCGTGTTGGCGTACGTCGGCGTGTTCTCGATGGCGTCGGCGTTTGCCCAGTCCTACAGCGTGTTCTTCGTCACGCGGCTGATCGTCGCGACGGCGGGGATCACCTTCGTCATCGGGATCCAGCACGTCTCCGAGTGGTTCGACGAGGAACACCTGGGGACCGCCGAGGGGATCTATGCCGGCGTCGGGAACGCCGGTGCCGCCGGCGGCGCGTTGCTCCTCCCTCGCGTGTTCGGCGAGGGGTGGAGCGGCCCCCTCTTCGAGAGCAACTGGCGGGCCGCCTTCTTCTACACTGGGATCGTCTCGATCCTGCTGGCGATCGTCTACTACACGATCGGGGAGGCCGCCAAATCCGAGCAGCGCCGGCAGGCGACCGCCGAGAGCGCGACGCTCAAACAGTGGCTTCACACCGCTACTCGCTACGGAACCGTCGTCCTCGCGCTGGCGTACGTGATGAGCTTCGGCCTCGAGCTGTCGATGAACGGCTGGCTGGCGACCTACTACCGCGAGGGGTTCAACACGGAGAACCTCGTCCTCGCGAGTACGTTCGCGGCGACGTTCTCGGTCGCGGCCGGGCTGTTGCGGCCCTTCGGCGGCTACGTCAGTGACCTGCTCGCGCGCAAGGAGAAGAACATCCTGCCCGTCTTCACCGGCCGGTACCGCGAGCAGTGGACGTTCGTCTCGCTGTGTTTCATCGTGCTGGCAATGATTGGGATGACGCTGGCCGGACTGTCCGGACAGGTCATGCTCGCGGTCGCCGCCGGCTTCGTCGTCGGGATGGGCTGTGCGTTCGCCGAGGGCGCGATCTTCGCGCAGGTCCCGGCCATGTTCCCGAACAGTTCCGGGAGCGTCGCCGGCGTCGTCGGCGGCGTCGGGACGGTCGGCGGGATCGTCTACCCGCTCGTCTACGCCGCACCGGTGATGCCGAGCCTCCACACCGGCTACTCCGTCGTCGCGGCCACGATGATCCCCATCGTCTTGCTGTGTGCGTGGGTCTTCCAGCCCCACGTCGCCGAGCGGGCGACCGAGGACGGCTTCGTCGCCGCGAGCGCCGGGAGTACCGTCGCGGGCGAACCGTCCGACGACTGACCTGCGTTCGACGAGCCGCCGGCCGTGGAGCCGCCAGCACACCGCCGAGAAACCCAACGGTCTTTTGACCCGTAGCCTGCTATCGGTTGGTAATGGCTGCAGTCACGCTGGGACCCGAAGGGACCTACTCACACCGAGCGACGACGGCGGTCGCCGACGACGGCGAGATCGACTTCCGCCAGTCGGTCACGGCGATCGTCGACGCCGTCGACGGCGGCGAGTACGACCGCGGCGTCATCCCGATCGAGAACAGCATCGAGGGATCGGTCACCGAGAGCCTCGACGCCCTCGCGGAGTACGACGTCGCCGTCGTCCGCGAGATCGTCACGCCGATCAGACACGCCCTGCTGGCGCAAGGACCCGAGTTCGACACCGTCGCGAGCCACTCACAGGCGCTCGCACAGTGTCGCTCCTACCTCGAGCGCGAGTACCCCGACGCCACCCTCGAGGCCGTCGCGAGTACGGCCCAGGGGGTCGAGTTCGCCCGCGACGATCCGTCGGTCGCGGGGATCGGCCACCCGGCCAACGCCGACGACGGCGTCGACCTCGAGGTCCTGGCCGAGGACATTCAGGATCAGGACTCGAACGCGACGCGCTTTTTCGCGATCGCGCCCGCCGCGGAGCGATCGACGGGCGGCGGGAAGACCTCGCTGGTGGTCTACCCCAACGCCAACTACCCCGGCCTGCTACTCGAGTTGCTCGAGCCGTTCGCGGACCGCGACATCAACCTGACCCGCGTCGAGTCACGGCCGAGCGGGCAGCGACTCGGCGACTACGTCTTCCACGTCGACTTCGAGGCGGGTCTCTACGAGTCCCGAACGCAGGCGGCGATCGCGGACCTCGAGGAACTGGCCGAAAAGGGGTGGGTCAAGCGGCTGGGTTCGTACGATACCGAACACGTCGTCGAGTAGTCGACGGCACGACGACCCGGCGGATCAGTCGGTCGTCGAGCCGTCCGGGCGGAGCCACGCCCGAATGCGGTCTGCATACGCGAAGAGGCCGATCGCGAGCCCGGCGACGAACGAGAGCAGGGCCGGGACGACGATCCACAGGAGGTCGGGATGTTCCGTACCGGTGTGAAGAACGACGTCTTCCATGCGCGACCGTAGGCCGACGCCCGGCATAATAGTCGCGATCGATCCCGAACCGTACCGGAAGCCGTTTTCCGTGCCCCGCCGTAGCACGGGTATGGCACTCGATGCAGGCGACGACGCGCCGACCGTAACGGCACCGAATCAGGACGGCGAGGACGTCACCCTCTCGTTCGAATCGCCGACGGTCCTGTATTTCTATCCGAAAGACGATACCCCCGGCTGTACGGTCGAGGCAAACCAGTTCCAGCGCGAACTCGAGACCTACCGCGAGGCCGGCGTCGACGTCTACGGCGTCTCGATCGACGACGTCGACTCCCACCGTGCGTTCTGCGATTCGGCGGGACTCGAGTTCGATCTCCTCGCGGACCCCGACGCCGAGATTGCCGACGCCTTCGGCGTCGAACTGCGCGACAGCGGCGTGACGACGCGGACGACGTTCCTGCTTTCCGACGGCGAGGTACAGGCCGCTTACGACGGCGTCGATCCCGACGGCCACGCCCGCGAGGTGCTGCTCGACGCGCTCGAGGACGGCCTCGTGACGCTGCCGGAGTGACGACGACTTCTGTCGATACATCGCGGGCAGAATTTATCCCCGGTGGAGTTCTAGTAGTACGTATGCGACGAAATCCGTTCGACGAGATCGAGGAGATGCTCGACCGCGTGAGCAGTCAGGTCGAGGAGGGGATGACCGCCGGCGGGCTACAGGTCCCCGGCTCGGTGCCGGTCGACGTCGCCGACACCGGTGAGGAGTTCGTCGTCACGGCCGACCTGCCCGGCTACGAGACCGACGACATCGAACTGACGCTCGCGGACGGAACGTTGCGCCTCGAGGCCGCCCGGACCGACGAGGTCGAGGACGCCGAGAGCCGGTATATCCGCCGCGAGCGGACCGAGACTACCGCGAGTCGTCGGATCCGCCTGCCGGAGCCGGTCGACGAGGAGGCGGTCGCCGCCGGCTTCGAGAACGGCGTGCTGACGGTCCACCTCCCGAAGGTTTCGGAGGGCGAGGACTCGAAGCGGATCGATATCGAGTAGCCGGCGCCGGATCCCTCTGCGACGCCCGTTTTTTCGGTCGTGAGTACGAGGTCGACCAGCGACGCGAGCGCGGCGACGGCGTCCGCGCGGTCGCTGTGGCCCGCCGCCGAGATCGATCGTTTTCGGACAGTTATTATGTCTCGATGACAACAGCTCGGCCATGGTCCAAGTGTTCGCACTCGTCATCGCCGGGATCTTTCTCCTGTTCGGCGGTGTCACGTTGTCTCGAGCCGGCGAACTCGACGATCGAAGCGAAACGATCGGCGAACTCGCGTCGGCGAGCGACGAGCGGGTCGAGCCGGGCGGCGAAGCGACGATCAGCGGCCCGGTCCACGTCCTCGAGTCGGCGTCGCCGACGCGGACCGGCCCCGAACCGAACGGGGGCGAGTCGGCCGCGCTCTGGGCGTGGCGCGTTCGTCAGAAGGAGAACACGGGAAACGGCAGCCGGTGGCGGACCGCCGAGTCCGAACTGGCGATCGGCGAGTTCGCCGTCGATCAGGGTTGGGATCGCGTCCGCGTGGACGCAACGACGCTGGCGACCGACGCGGACGGCGACCCCTTCGACTCGCCGGGGCTGTTTCTGGGCGATCCCGAGACGGAGTCCTATCTCGGCGACCTCGATCCGGTCAATCGCTTCCTCGAGCGAACCGGGCTGGCGAGCGAGGACGGCGTCGTCAGCGACCTCGAGTTCAACGTGAGCGTCGGCGGAAAGACCACCATGCCCGACAAGTATCAGGCCACCGTCGTCCGTGACGGCGACGAACTGGTCGTCCGGGGCGAACTGATCGAGACGGCCGACGGCTACGCCCTCCGCGGAACCGAC
The DNA here is from genome assembly GCF_051225675.1 of Natrinema sp. CGMCC1.2065. NCBI lineage: Archaea > Methanobacteriati > Methanobacteriota > Halobacteria > Halobacteriales > Natrialbaceae > Natrinema > Natrinema sp. CGMCC1.2065. The sequence goes on from NZ_JBPJSJ010000001.1 coordinate 9,755, forward strand.
GAGACGCCGCTCGCGATCGCGGCCGGGAGCCTCGAGGACCAGCGCGAGCAGGTGCGCTCGTCGGTTCGGCTCCGTCGGGCGGCCGGCGGGGTTTTCGTCGGCGTCGGCCTGCTCGTCGCGGTTCTCGCCGTCCTCTGACTTCGGGCCGGCGCTAGTACCACGCCCCGCCCGACGAGACGTTGATGTCCTGGCCCGTGACGTGGCGCGACGCCGCGCTCGCGAGGTGGACGGCCATGTCGGCGACCTCCTCGGGCGGGACCAGATCGTCGATCATGAGGCTCTCGCGGACCTCGCCTTCGACCGCTTCGACGGGAACGCCCGCCTCCTCGGCCTGTCGCTCGAAGACGCCCCGAATGCGATCGCCCTCGACCGGGCCGGGACAGATCGCGTTGACTGTGACGCCGTCGTCGCCGAACTCGGCCGCCAGCGCGCGGGTCACGCCGATCAGCCCCATCTTCGAGGCGGCGTAGGGCCCCCGGTTGGCGTAGGGTCGCTTGCCGCCGATCGAGGAGATGTTGACGACGCTCCCTCGCTCGGACTCGCGCAGGTGCGGGGCCGCTGCCCGCGTGACACGTGCCACGCCGACGACGTTGACATCGAGCGTCTCGAGCCACTCGTCGTCGGTCGTCTCCTCGAGCGGCGCGGTGGGGCCGGCGATCCCGGCGTTGTTCACGAGACAGTCCAGCCCGCCGAAGGTCTCGATCGTCTCGTCGATGGCGTTTTCGACCGAGTCGGGATCGGTCACGTCCGTCTCGACCGTCAGCGTCCGCTCGGGGGCGTCGATCAGGTCTTCGGTCTCGTAGATCCCGTCGCTTCTGGCCGCGAGGACGACGTTCGCACCCTCATCGGCGAACGCGATGGCGATTTCTCGGCCCAGTCCCTGGCTCGCGCCCGTGACGAACACTGTGGAGTCTGCTACCATGACTCGAGATGGCGTGAGACGGGACTAAAATTCCTCGGCTACCGGAACCGCCGACGCCACCGATAGCCGGGCACCGGCGGCGACCGACCGCTACCGCTCGAGGTGGCGAAAGAGCTTCGCGGCGTTGTCGGCGGGGTCGGCCCGCCGCCACTCGAGTTCGAGCAGGACCAGCCGGTCGTCGCCGATCCCCGCGACGTCGACGGGGGTGCCGGCCAGCCGGTGTTCGACCTGCCACTCGAGGGCGGGATGCCGGGCGGCGAGGGCGTCCCGGAGCCGTCCCTGCGTCTCGCGTGCGAGTTCGCCCACGAGCTGGAGCTGGCCGCGGGGCGTCGTAAACGTTGCTCTCGACGACCGACCCGCGGGCGTTCGACCGGTCGATGGGGGTACGGTATGGAAAGCTATAGGGCGGCGTCCCCGCCTAGAGCTATATAAGCAAATGAGCGACGCGGGATACGACCACGCGACGGTCGAACGGCGCTGGCAAGAGGCGTGGGACGAGGCGGACGTCTACCGGACGCCCGACGACGTCGAGGATCCGACGTACGTCCTCGGGATGTATCCGTACCCGTCGGGCAAACTCCACATGGGCCACGTCCGCAACTACACGATCACGGACGCGTACGCTCGCTTCCGACGAATGCAGGGCGACGATGTCCTCCATCCGATGGGGTGGGACGCGTTCGGCCTCCCCGCGGAGAACGCGGCCAAGGAACGCGACACCAACCCCCGCGACTGGACGTTCGACTGTATCGAGACGATGACCGACCAGATGGAGTCGATGGGCTTTGGCTACGACTGGGATCGGGAGATCACCACCTGCACGCCCGACTACTACCAGTGGAACCAGTGGCTCTTCTCCCGGTTCTACGAGGAGGACTTGGTCGAACGCCGCGACGCCGAGGTCAACTGGTGTCCCCACTGCGAGACCGTTCTGGCCGACGAACAGGTCGAAGGCGAGGCCGAACTCTGCTGGCGCTGTGACACGCCGGTCGAACAGCGCGAACTCGAGCAGTGGTTCCTGCGCATCACCGAGTACGCCGACGACCTGCTCGAGGCGATCGACGACCTCGAGGGGTGGCCCAACTCGGTCCGGCAGATGCAGCGCAACTGGATCGGCCGCCAGTACGGGGCGGAGGTCGATTTCGAGGTCAGCGAGGCGCCACGCGCCTCGAGCGGACGCGGCGAGGGGAGCGAGCCGCGGGAGTACGGCCCGGTCACGGCCTTCACGACCCGCATCGACACCATCCACGGCGCGACCTTCTTCGCGCTCGCGCCCGACCACCCGATCAGCGAGGAACTGGCCGAGGAGGACGAGGAGATCCGCCGGTTCATCGAGGAGGAGGCCGACCCCGACGGCGACGAACCCAACGGCGTCGAGACGGGGCTGACCGCTACGAATCCCGCCACCGGAGAGGAGATCCCAGTCTACGTCGCCGACTTCGTCCTCTCGGACGTCGGGACCGGTGCGCTGATGGCCGTCCCGGCCCACGACGAGCGCGACCATGCCTTCGCCGAGAAGAACGGAATCGAGATCAGACCCGTCGTCGCACCCGACCCCGACGACGGTGAGGAGCCTACTGTGCCCGACGTCGAAGACGAGGCGTTCACCGAGGACGGCGTCCTGATCGACTCCGGCGAATACAGCGGCCTCGAGAGCGAGAGCGCTCGCGAGCGACTCACTGCGGACATCGAGGGCGCTGCGGAGGCCACACAGTATCAACTGCGTGACTGGGGGATCTCCCGCCAGCGCTACTGGGGGACGCCGATCCCGGTCGTCCACTGCGACGACTGCGGCCCCGTCATGGTTCCCGAGGCGGACCTGCCCGTCGAACTGCCGGAGTTCATCAACACGACCGGCAATCCCTTGGACGCCGCCGAGGAGTGGAAGCAGACGACCTGTCCCGACTGCGGCGGCGAGGCGACCCGCGAAACGGACACGATGGACACCTTCGTCGACTCCTCGTGGTACTTCCTGCGCTACGTCTCGCCGGACTTAGAGGACGCGCCCTTCGACCTCGAGCGGGCCAACGACTGGATGCCCGTCGACCAGTACGTCGGCGGCATCGAACACGCCGTGATGCACCTGCTGTACTCGCGGTTTTTCACCAAGGTGCTGGCCGACCACGAGGGACTCGACCACCGCGAACCCTTTACCAACCTGCTGGCACAGGGGATGGTCCAACTCGAGGGCGAGAAGATGTCCAAGTCCAAGGGCAACGTCGTCTCGCCCCAACGGATCGTCGAGGAGTACGGGGCCGACACCGCGCGGCTGTTCATGATGCAGGCCGCCCAGCCCGAGCGCGACTTCGACTGGAGCGAGGAGGGCGTCCAGTCGACCTACGCCTTCCTCGAGCGCCTGCAGGGGATGGTCGAGGAGTACGCCGCCGAAACGCCCGACGGCGACGACGACGCGATCGCGAGTTACGTCGACGCGGAGATCGACGCGACGGTCGCCATCGCCACGGCGGAGTACGACGACCTGACGTTCAACAAGGCGTTGCGTGAAACGCAGGACCTCGTGCGAACGCTGCGCCAGTACGTCGATTACACCGAGCCCCACGCCGAGACCTACGAGCGCGGGCTGTCGGCCGTGGTCCGCTTGCTCGCGCCGGTCGCACCCCACATCGCCGAAGAACTCCACGAGACGCTCGGCGACGACGGGTTCGTCGCCGAGGCCGAGTGGCCGACCGCCGAGATCGACCGCGACCGGGTCGAAAAGCGCCGGCAGTTGGTCGAGAACACCCGCGAGGACATCCGCGACATCGTCGAGGTCGCCGGGATCGAGGACCCGACGGGGATCGAGGTCGTCGTCGCCCCCGACTGGAAGTACGACGCCCTGGAGATCGCGATCGAGAGCGACGCCGACAACCTGATCGGCGAACTCATGAGCGAGTCCCACATCCGCGAGCAGGGCGACGCTGCGGCCGATTACGGCCAGGACCTGCAGGTCGAACGGGAAGCGCTCTCGATGACGCTCGGCCCCGACGAGGAACACGCGGCACTGGAGTCGGCGGCGTGGCTGATCGAACGCGAATTCGACGCCCCCGTCGACGTCGTCCACGCCGTCGACGCCGACGAGGGCACCCTCGCCAACGCCGAACCCGGACGACCGGCGATCGAGATCGACGACTGATACCGGTTGCCGTACCGGTGGAACACAGGGCGGTCGCGATCCCATTGCTCGTCGTTTCCGCGCTCTTTCTGGGACGCTCGGGAACGGTCGGTCCGACGGCCGAGGACCACTGTACCAACCGACCGACATCACCGTGTCCTGGCTCGAGTCGCCCGAAGAGTCGGTCGTCGACCCGGCCGACTGACGCCGAGGAGCGGCTTCGCTCCTCGGAGCCGCCGACGACTGCCATCGGAACTGACAGCTTGCTATCTAGTTTATACGCCACGCAGTCGTACGGGTCGCTACAGACCTGTTGGTTTCGAGGATGACCGAACAACGCACGGACCCCGTTCGATGGTCGTTTGCGAACGGCTCGTCGCCGAACGCACCACACGTCGTCTCGATGACCTGGCGAGACGGCCTGTTCGTCCACTGGCCGGTCGATCCCGACCGACTGCGCCCGCACGTACCTGACCGGCTGCCCCTCGAGACGCGGGACGGCCGTGCCTGGCTGAGCGTTCTCCCGTTCGTCCTGACGAAGGTCGGACTGCGCGGGACCCCGTCGGTGCTGCGACTCGCCTTTCCGGAACTCAACGTCCGAACCTACGTCCGCTACCGGGGCGATCCCGGCCTGTACTTCTTCAACATCGACGTCGACAACGCGCTGGTCGCGGCGACGGTCGGGCGGACGACCCAGTTACCGGTCTCCCGCGCACGGATGCGGGTCGGGGCAACCGACCAAAACCACGTGGCCTTCGAGAGCGAACGGGTGAGACACGAGGGAGGCGGACCCCCCGCCCGGTTCGCCGCGACCTACCGGCCAGACGGCGAGGTCTTCACCGCAGACCCCGGCACGCTCGCGTACTGGCTTGCGGAACGCCGGCGGTTCTACGCGCCCGATTCCACCGGCGTCCTGACCGGCGAGATCGCACACGACCCGTGGCCGCTCCAGCCCGCCGCCGTGACGATCCACGAAAACACGCTGCTCGAGGCCGCCGGCCTGCCGACGCCGACCGGCGAACGGGTGGTCCACTACGCCGACGAACTGTCGATGACGGGGTCGATTCCGCGGCGGTTGCGCGGTCGGTGAGTCGGTCGCCGATCGGTCGGCCGGCGACGTCGAGAACGGACGTCCCTTACGCCGAGTCGTCGACGCCGACGATATCGAAGGGGTGGCCGTCACCGTCCGCCGACGCCCGCTCGTAGACGACCCGTGCGGCGGCGACGTCCTGGATCGCGAGCCCGGTCGAGTCGAAGACCGTGTTGCCCGTCTCCGCCGTCCGTCCCGCTTTCGACCCGACGACAAGTTCGCCGATCTCGCCGTGGATGTCCGCGTCGGTCAGCACTCCTTCGTGGTACGGGACGTTGATCTCGCCCGAGTGGGTACACTGTTCGTGGTCGTCGATGACGATCCGCGCCGCCTCGAGCAGGGCGTCCTCGAGTTCGTGTTTCCCCTCGGCGTCGGCCCCGATGGCGTTGATATGCGTGTGGTCGCCGACGTCGTCGGGGCCGACGATCGGGTCCTCGACGGGCGTCACCGTCGACAGCACGTCGCAGTGGCCGGCCTCCGAAATCGAGCCCCCGCGAACGTCGAACCGGTCCTCGTAGGTCTCGACGAACCGTTCGACACGCTCGTCGTCGGGATCTGAGACCACGACTTCCTCGATCGGTCGCACCTCGCTGATCGCCTCGAGCTGGGTGTAAGACTGGACGCCGGCCCCGACGAGGCCGAGACTCGTGGCGTCCTCGACGGCCAGGTAGTCAGTGGCGACGGCCGCGGCGGCACCGGTCCGTTTCATCGTGAGCGTCGTCCCGTCCATGATCGCCAGCGGGAAGGCGGTCTCGGGGTCGGAGTAGATCATCGTCCCCAGAACGGTCGGCAGGTCGTGGTCCGCGGGGTTGTCGGGGTGGACGTTGACCCACTTGAGCCCGGCGGCGTCCCAGTCGCCGGTATCGAGGTAGGCCGGCATCGACCGGAAGTCGCCGTTGTACTGCGGTAGATCGATGTAGGACTTGGCCGGCATCTGCGTGTCACCGCGTTCGAAGGCCCCGAAGGCCTCCTCGACGGCGTCGATGACGGCCGCGAGTACAGCGTGTTCGTCGACGTCATCGCTGTCGAGTAGAAGTGTGTTCATACCCGCGAATATTGCGGGCTCGTACTTAGTTCGTCGTGACTCGAGGGCACCGTGTCAGACGGTAACTCGAGGCCGCCATGGCAGACGGGATCGCCCGGTATGGCCTCTGCTTCCATTCCCACAGTAACAGGTCCGGTTTCGGGGCCTCAGCCCGTCGCCCGAACCAACACCATGCCGGTCCGATACGACTCGAGTCGGCGCTCGTCTCCGCCGTCGTCGGCGGTCGCCGTCGCGACCATCTCGGGGGAGAGGTCGGCCGCGACGACCCGCGGAACGTCCCGGTCGGCGACGGCACCGGCGACGTGGCCCGCGCCGGTGGCCACGTCGAGTGTCCGCGTCGCGCCCGCGGTCCAGTCGGCGAGGCGCTCGAGGTCTGCGCCCGCCTTGAGGACGGTCCCGTTACGGTAGGCGTCCATCGCGCCGCTGAAGGCGGTCGCTACGTCTCGCTTTCTGTCAGCGTCGTTCGTCACGACTACTTCTTGTATCTAAATATACATGAGAGTTGGGAGGCGCCGGCGCTCGAGTCTCGAGCGATTCGTGGGAGCGCGAACTGCGGGAGTCGGTGTTCCGGGAGCGCTACCGAAAGAGAAAGTGATCAGATGGGCCGACTGCAGTGGGCGACTCGAACGGATCGACACTCAGTAACTCCGCTCGAGTCGGGCATCGGCGAGTGAGCGCAGCGCCACGCGCCGCGGAAATGCGAACGGGCGCGAAGCGCCCGTGAGCGGTTTGGAGAACCCGAACGACGCCGTTCACCGAGCGCGGCAAAGCCGCGCTCGGGCCGACGACCGATGTGAGCGGAGCGAACGGAGGGAGGAGTGCTTTTATACTAAATTTTGCCGAGGGGCGGCTTCGCCGCCCCGCAGAGCAAAATTTAGGTTTAGCTCGCGGGTCACTCCGTTCCCCGCTCGCCTTTCAGAGGTCTTCGCTTCGCTCAGACCTCTCTTACATCATGCCGCCCATGCCGCCGCCCATACCGCCCATGCCGCCGCCCATGCCACCGGGGCCGCCGGCGGGCATGTCGTCGTCATCGTCGTCGTGGGAGACCGCGAGGTCGCCCGCGGCGATGACGTCGTCGATGCGCAGCAGCATGACTGCGGCTTCAGTAGCGGACTCGATGGCCTGGGTCTTCACGCGCAGCGGCTCGTAGACGCCCTCGGCGTCCATGTCGATGGTGTCGCCGGTGTAGGCGTCCAGCCCGGCGCCGGTGTCGCCACCGTCGTGGGCGCTGCGGAGTTCGACCAGCGAGTCGATGGGGTCGAGCCCGGCGTTCTCGGCCAGCGTGCGCGGGATGACCTCGAGCGCGTCGGCGAAGGCCTCGACGGCCAGCTGTTCGCGGCCGCCGACGGAGTCGGCGTAGTCACGCAGCGCGAGCGAGAGTTCGATCTCGGGTGCGCCGCCGCCGGCAAGCACCTTGCCGTCCTCGATGGTCGTCCGGACCACGCCCAGCGAGTCCTCGATGGCGCGGTCGATCTCGTCGATGACGTGTTCGGTGCCACCACGGAGGATCAGGGTGACGGCCTGGGCGTCGTCGACGTCCTCGACGAAGATGCGCTGGTCGCCGGCGATCTCCTTCTGAGCGACACTACCTGCGGCACCGAGGTCGTCCTCGGTCAGGTCGTCGACGCTCGAGACGGGCGTCGCGCCGGTCGCGCGGGCCAGCTGAGACTGGTCGCTGGATTTGACGCGACGGACCGCGATGATGTTCTCCTGTGCGAGATAGTGCTGGGCCATGTCGTCGATGCCGCCGTCGACGAAGACGACGTCGGCGCCGGCGTCGGCGACTCCCTGGGCCATCTCCTTGAGCTGCTGTTCCTCCTGTTCGAGGAACTGCTCGAGCTGGTCGGGGTCGGTGACGTTGACCTCGGCGTCGATCTCGGTCTCTTTGATCTCGAGGTCGCCGTCGATGATCGCCACGTTGGCGTCCTCGGCGAAGTACGGCATGTTCTCGGAGACCCGTTCCTTGTCGACGATGACGCCCTCGACGAGTTCGGAGTTCTCGATGGAGCCGCCGACGACCTTCTCGACTTTGATGTTGTCCGTGTCGACGCCGTCGTCGCCGGCGACCGCGCGAACGGCCTCGACGACGAGTTCCGAGAGCAGGTCCTTGGCGTTCTCCGCGCCCTTGCCGGTCATCGCCGTCGCGGCGATCTGCTCGAGGACATCAGTGTCGTCCTCGTCGACGTCGATGGCGACTTCTTCGAGGGCCTCGGTGGCCTCCTCGGCGGCCTCTCGGTACCCCTGGGCGAGGGTCGTGGCGTGGATGTCCTGGTCCAGCAGGTCCTCGGCCTGGCTGAGGAGTTCACCGGCGATGACGACCGCGCTGGTCGTGCCGTCACCGACTTCCTCTTCCTGGGTCTCGGCGACTTCGACGATCATGTCGGCCGCGGGGTGGTCGATCTCCATCTCCGAGAGCAGCGTGACACCGTCGTTGGTGACGATGACGTTGCCCGAGGAGTCGACGAGCATCTTGTCCATCCCCTTCGGGCCGAGCGTCGTCCGAACCGACTCGGCGACGGCCTTCCCGGCCTGCACGTTCATCGACTGCGCGTCCTCCCCGGAGGTGCGCTGGCTGTCCTCCGAGAGTACGATAAGGGGCTGGTTGCCCATCTGCTGTTGAGCCATAGTCAGTCGAAGGATTGATTGTGATTCTATATAAGCTTTTTCCTATCCGACGAACAGGGACGGCTGAAGATGCCCCCGTACGGCGGTTTCGGTCCGAACGACGTAGGGGTATATATACTCACACTCGCTGAGAACCAGCGCGGAGACGGGCTATCGCGTGGAATTCCGACGGGCCGTGACTAACGATAGAAAAGCGGTTCGACGAAAACGGCGACGGTGGACGGACTCGACCGCTCGTTCGCAGGGCCGCCGACTGAAGCCAACCGACCGACCGCAGGGATCAGGACTGACCGCCGGGGAACCGGTGGTACTCCATCCCCTTGTGTTTCATCTCGTTGTGCTTCTCCTCGAGGAACGAGTACACCGCCCCGTGGGGGGCCCCATCGAGGAGCATCTCGGCGGCGGTGCGGACGGCGTCGACCTCCTGTGGTGCGCCGATGACCCCGAGCGTCGAGCCGTAGATGACGACATCGGCCCCGGTCAGTTCCTCCATCAGTTCGCGGGTCCGGCCGCCCTCGCCGATGAGCCGGCCCTTCTTGCGTTTCATGTCGTTTTTGTTGCGCGACGCGGCGTCGATATCGACGACGTCGAACAACATCATGTCGTCCTCGAGCAGTCGCAGGGCATCCTCGGGCGCGAACCCGCGGCCGATCGCGCGAACGATCTCGGGACCTTTGAGGCCGAGTACGGGGTCGCCGACGGTTTCGACGGCGACGGAGCCGTTCTCCGAGTCGATGTCGAGTCGCACTTCGGCTGCCGCCTCGATCTCGCGCATCGTCTCGCCACCTTCACCGATGAGAACGCCGATGCGGTCCTGCGGAATCTTCACGTGCTGCATACTGTTCGATACTCACTGGGCGAGGTTAAGCGCTTGGTCCGCGAGTACCGGGTGTTCCGTGCCACCGTCACGCGCGCCGTCTCGAGTCGTCGCGCGGCCGAACGGTCCTACTCGAGAAGAGAGCGGAACCGCACCGACTGCGATCGGGTATCGACGATCGCGACCGTCCGGTCGTCGTCGGCCGCCAGTACGTGTGCGCCGGGGTTGAGGACCGTCGTCCGGCCGTCCGCCGATAGCTCGCGCTCGTGGTGGTGGCCGTAACAGACGAAATCGTAGCCGTCGCCGGCCGCGATGGCGTCGACCTCCGCCTTGCTCTCGCCGTGGAGAACGGCAAAGGAGAGCCCGTCGAACTCGAGGTCGGCGAAGCGGCCGTGGAGTTGGCTCTCGCCGCCCAGCGAGTCGAACGCGCGCTGGAGGTTCCGGACGTCGCCGTCGTTGTTCCCGAGGACGCCGTGGAGTTCGAACCCCTCGAAGTAGTCGACCATCAGGGGTGCGACGAAATCGCCGCAGTGAACGACGATTTCGACGCCCTCCTCGGCGAAGATCTCGGTGGCGCGTTCGATGGCCTCGACGTTGTCGTGGGTGTCGGAGACGATACCGATGTGCATACGCGTTTCCGCGATAGCGATCCACTAAGGCGTTTGGACGACCGCGCGAACGCGATCAGTTCCGCGAGGGATCCGGCTCCGGGCTCGTGACGAACTCGAGTAAATCGTCTTCGGTCACCTCGAGCCCCTGTCGGGAGAAATAGCCCGCGACGTTCCGGCAGTCCCGCTCTAAGAACTCGCGGCTGTTGGGGTGGTGGACCGTGACGGCCTGTCCCAGATCGATCAGCACCAGTTGGCCCTCGCTCTCGTCGAAGACGACGTTGTACTCGCTCAGATCGCCGTGGATCAGCCCGGCCGAGTAGAGCCGACGCATGTACTCGCGCATGACCTCGTAGGCGGTTTGTGGGTTCTCGATGTGGACCTCGCCGAGCCGTTTCGCGCGGCCGTCGTCGGTGCCGATGTACTCCATGACCAACACGTTGCGCTCGGTGGCGAGCGGTTCGGGGACTCGGACCCCAGCCGCCTGCGCTCGCCGGAGGTTCGCCAGTTCCTTTTTCGTCCACGCGAGAACGACGTCTTTCTTTTTCCCACCGAGGCCCTCGAACCGGGGGTCGCCCTCGAGGTAGTCGCGCATCTGCCGGAAGTTCGAGGCGTTGATCCGGTAGATCTTGACCGCGACCTCGCGGTCGTCGCCCAGCGCGTGGTAGACGTTTGCCTCCTTGCCGGTCGAGAGCGGCCCGCCGAAGGCCTCGACGTAGCCGTCCTGGACGAGTTTGTACAGCGCCGCGAAGGTCGCGTCGTCGAAGACCGACTGCTCGACCTTGAACTGCTCGGCGTCCTTGATCCGCTCCTCGAACTGCTCGAACTCGCGGTCGCGCTTGCGGGCGATCCGGTCGGCTTCGGTATCCGAGACGTCGATCTCCTCCCACTCGTCGCCGGGCGAATCGACGTCCTCGAGGTCGACCAATCCGAACTCCGTTCCCTGACCCATCTGCTCGATCCTAGGCGCCCCAACGGGTAAAGTACCGGGTCCGGCCGACGGCCGTCGCCGGGCACTGGGCCCGGCGTCCGAAAGAAGATCTATTTATACCCGGTTTCGCAAACACGGACGAGACTCGCACATGGGAGTTGACTTCACACCGAAAGCCTACGACGACATTCCCGAGGACGAGCGACCGAGCCTGGGGGAAGCGCTCGTCCCGATCGCGGGCATGATACTGTTCCTCTCGGTCGGGATGATCTGGCTCGAGATGGACCCACAGATGCCGTTGTTGTGGGGGATCGCCTTCGCGGGGCTGCTCGGGCGGTACTACTTCGGCTATTCCTGGGAGCGGCTCTACGATGGCATCAGTCGCAGTATTCTGACCGGACTGCAGGCCATTCTCATCCTGTTCGTCATCTACATGCTCATCTCGTCGTGGATAGATGCCGGGACGATCCCCACGCTCATGTATTACGGACTGGAGTTCCTGTCGCCGGGGATATTCCTCCCCTTTACCGTCGTCCTCTCGGCGGTCGTCGCCTTCGCGATCGGGTCCTCTTGGACGACGGCCGGAACCCTCGGCGTCGCGATGATCGGGATCGGCTCCGGGCTCGGGATCCCGGAGGCGATGACGGCCGGTGCCGTGCTGTCGGGGGCCTACACCGGCGACAAGAACTCCCCGCTCTCCGATACCACGAACCTCGCCGCCGCGGTCACGAACACGGATCTGATGGACCACATTCGGGCGATGCGTCCCGGAACGATGATCGCGTTTACCGTCTCGCTGGTCCTGTTCGTCGTGTTGGGACTGAACACGAGCGGGACGATCCCCGTCGACCGCGTCGCCGAGATGCAAGCCGGCCTCGCGAACAGCTACGTCGTCTCACCGATCACGCTCCTCCCACTGATCGTCACGTTCGCGCTCGCGTTCTATGGGTTTCCGGCGCTGCCGTCGCTCGGCGTCGGCATCTTCGCCGGCGTCGGGATCAGCACCACCGTTCAGGGAGCGAGCTTCGCCGCCGCCTGGGAAGCCGTCCACAACGGAACGAGCCCAGAGACCGGCCTCGAACTCACGAACGAACTGCTCGCGAGCGGCGGCCTCTCGGGCTCCGTGTGGGTCATTACGATCATCGTCGCCGCGCTGGCACTCGGCGGGATCCTGCAGGAGATCGGCGTGCTGGCATCGATCGCGTACCACATCGGCCAGGCCGTCAGTAGCGTCGCCGGGCTGACCGCCGGGACGGCCGCCGGGACGATCGCGATGAACTTCCTCGCCGCGGAACAGTTCATGGCGATCGTCGTGCCCGGGATGACCTTACAGAACCTCTACGACGAGTACGACCTCGAGAGCCAGAACCTCTCGCGGGCGGTCGAAGCCGCCGGGACGACGACGTCGGCGTTCGTTCCCTGGGGATCGGGCGGCGTCTTCATGGCGTCGACGCTCGGCGTGCCGGTCATCGAATACGCGCCGTACTACTTCTTCGGGATCCTCTCGCCGCTGGTCCTCATCGCGATGGGCGTGACCGGCTGGGGAATCGTCTACAAGGAGTCCGCCGAGGCGGAACCGACGGCGGAGACGGCGACGCCGTCCGTCGACTGAGCCGACTCGTCGCACGGCCGGACCGTCGCGGCACCGGTCATCGAACCGGAACCGACTTTTTCCTCTCGGCCCTCGTAACGGTACACAGTGTCATGGACGAACTGTACGCACGACGGACGATAGCGGGAACGGACCGATGACGAGCCACGAGGTAACCCTCGAGTGGACCGACGGCCGGACGCGGACGCTCGACGTGGCCGAGAGCCAGACGGTCCTCGAGGCGGCCCAGCGGGTCGGCGCGCGACTGCCCTACGACTGCCGGAGCGGGACCTGTATCACCTGCGTCGGCCGACTGCTCGGGCTCGAAGACGGCGAGACGGACGCGGAGGACGGGGCGCGGCCGGACGTGAGAGATGCCTTCGCGTATCGCCGGCAGCCGCGGGCGCTGACCGACGACGAGCAAGGTGAGGGCTACGTCCTGTTGTGTATCGCCTCGCCGCAGGCCGACTGTCGCATCGAGGTCGGGCCGCGGGTGCGCGCCGAGGTCGGCGACAGCCCCTGGGCGTAGGTCCGTCCGCTCGCGTCATCCCCGACCAGATTTATTTACCCGCTCGTGGTCGGGAGTGCCATGAGTGACGCTAGCACGCCAGACGACGTCGAACCCGGCCACGACCACGAACACCACCACGAGGGGCCCGGCTACGCGACGCCCCAGGCCGCGATCGAGGAGAGCGAGCGGGAACGGTTGGCGTACGTGATGAGCCTCTACGTCGGTACGGACGTCGACGCGCCGGATTTCGTCGCGGTCGTCGATCTCGATCCCGACTCCGAGACCTACTGCGAGATCGTCGACCGGGTCGAGATGCCCGAGCGCGGGGACGAACTCCACCACTTCGGGTGGAACGCCTGCTCGTCCTCGTGCCACATGGACGGCCTCGAGCGGCGACACCTGATCGTCCCCGGCCAGCGCTCCTCGCGGATCCACGTCCTCGACGCCGCCGACCGGCGGAATCCCGAACTCGAGACGGTGATCGAACCCGAGGACGTCTTCGAGTACGACCTCTCGGCACCCCATACCGTCCACTGTATCCCCGACGGACAGATCCTGATCAGCATGCTCGGCGACGCCGACGGCGAGCTTCCGGGCGGGTTCCTCGAGCTGAACGAGGACTTCGAGATCGAGGGACGCTGGGAGCCGCCGGGCGAGATCGAGATGAACTACGACTACTGGTACCAGCCCCGCCAGAACGTGATGGTCTCGAGCGAGTGGGCCGCACCCAAGACGTACTATCCGGGCTTTGACCTCGAGGACGTCGAGGCGGGTAACTACGGCCGGAAGCTCCACTTCTGGGACTGGGAGGACGGCACCGTCGAGCAGACGATCGACCTCGGCGAGGAGGGGCAGATTCCGCTCGAGGTGCGATTCCTTCACACGCCCGAATCGACCCACGGGTTCGTCGGGGCCGCGCTCTCTTCGAACATGTTCCACTTCTGGCGGGACGAGAGCGCGGATGACCGGCAGGGAGCGTACCGCGCGGAGAAAGTGATCGACTTCGAGGCACGCGACCACGAGGACTGGGACATGCCCGTGCCGGGGCTGACGACCGACATCCTGATCTCGATGGACGACCGGTACCTGTTCGGTTCGAACTGGCTCCACGGTGAGGTCTGGATGTACGACATCTCGGACCCCTCGAACCCGCGGCGGGCCGATTCGCTGTCGGTCGGGGGAACCTTCGGCGAGATCCAGGAGGTTCAGGGCCGGGAACTCGCCGGCGGCCCGCAGATGCTCCAGCTCTCGCTGGACGGCGAGCGCCTCTACTGGACTACCTCGCTGTTCTCCTCGTGGGACGACCAGTTCTACCCCGAGGAGGCCGAGCGCGGCTCGGTGATGCTGAAAGCCGACGTCGACCCCCGCAAAGGGACGATGGAACTCGACGAGGACTTCCTCGTCGACTGGGGCGACTGTCCCGAGGGACCGGCCCGCGCCCACGAGATCCGGTGGCCCGACGGCGACTGCACGAGCGACGTCTGGCAGTGACTCACCGCGCCGGCAGATGACGAGCCACGACGTGACCCTCGAGTGGCCCGACGGCCGCATTCGAACCATCGAGGTTCGCGAGGGCGAGACGGTCCTCGAGGCGGCCGAACGGAACGATATCGGACTTCCGTTCGGCTGTCGCACCGGTGCCTGCGGGACCTGTACGGGTCGGCTACTCGAGGGTGCCGCCGACGATGCCCTCACGCACCGCCGACGGCCTCGAGCCCTGAAGGACCGACACCTGTCGAACGGCTACGTCCTGCTGTGTCTCGCCGCGCCGCGGGCCGACTGTCGGATCGCCGTCGGCTCGAGCGTTCACACGGAACTGGTGGACAACCCGTGGAAGTAATTCAGTAGATCTTCCATTGTCCATCCCGGCGAAAATATATACTATTAGAACGGAGAAACGAATATGGTGTCACCTCCCCTCGTCCACACTCTTCCTCCGGCATGGCGATTCGCGCTCATCGGTTCAATAGCTTCGCTACCCGTCATCGCCGTGCTAAACTGGCTTCCGAATTCGGAGGCGACCATCGGCGGTGGTATAATGATAATCGGAGCGTTCGTCGCAGGAGTCATCGCTGCGATCCGCTCGTCGGACCCAGGTGCTGCTGGACTCCGCGCTGGTCTCATTGGTGGCGCCCTCGGACTGCTCGTAGTCATCGTGACGGCAGGGACGACGGCAACATGGTCGCTACAGAGGGTCGTGTTCGTCGTCTTCGCCAGTGGATTGGTGGTGTGTGTTGCACCCCTATTCGGCCTCGGATCCGGTCGTGTCGGTGGGTGGGTAGCAAACACCGTTGGCTCCCGACGAACGACCAACGCGGACGCATCATAACGGATTGTCGGACAGCGCTTCTATACTGACCGTTCGAAGTGATCGGTCGATATCGTGAATGAGACAAACGATAGCGAGTTCACGGAACTGCTTCCACCACCGTCGTGATCGAACGAACGCATAGTCGAAGGACACTCGAGTGACTCGCGTCGCGAATCCATCTCCCCGCTGGAACTGATCGACGACGACAGCCGCCTCGAGAAACGCGGAACGACGCGGGTAGGCCCCAGTCAGTACCATTAACGGGTCCGAGCGGCAACCCTCGAGCAAGAATGCCAGCCGCCGACGAGGACGAGGCGAACCCCTATCTCCGAGAGCCGCCAACCGACTTCGAGCCGGTCGAGGATCTCTCCGAGGACGAGGCCCGCGAGCAGGTCACACTGCTCCGGGAGGCCGTCCGCGAACACGACCGCCGCTACTACGTCGAGAACGACCCGATCATCGGCGACCGGACCTACGACGACCTCTTTTCCCGGCTGCGCGACCTCGAGGAGGCGTTCGGTCTCGACCACCCCGACAGCCCCACCCGCAGGGTCGGGGGCGAGCCGATCGAAGCGTTCGACACCGTCGAACACGTCGCGCCGATGCTCTCGATCGAGGGCAGCGGCGAGGAAGAAGACATACGCGAGTTCGACGAGCGGGTGCGACGAGAGGTCGGCGACGTCGACTACGTCTGCGAGCCCAAGTTCGACGGCGTCTCGATGGAGGTCGTCTACGAGGACGGCCGCCTCGAGCGCGCCGTGACCCGCGGAGATGGCCGCGAGGGCGACGACGTGACCGAAAACGCGCGCACGATCGGCTCCGTGCCGCAGCGGCTCCGCGGCGATCACCCCGAGTTCCTCGCGGTCCGGGGCGAGGTCTACATGCCCAAGGACGCCTTCCAGGCGTACAACCGCGAACGCATCGAGCGCGGCGAGGACCCCTTCGCCAACCCGCGGAACGCGACCGCTGGCACGATCCGCCAGCTCGATCCGACCGTCGTCGCCGAGCGCCCGCTCGCGGTCTTTTACTTCGACGTCCTCGAGGCCAGCGACCTCGCGGACAGCCATCGGGACGAACTCGAGCGGTTCCCCGACTACGGGCTGCGGACCAACGACCGCGTCGAGGTCGTCGGAGACATCGAGGACGCGATCGACTACCGCGACCGCATGCTCGAGGCTCGCGAGGAGTTGGACTACGAGATCGACGGCGTCGTCATCAAGGTCGACGACCGCGAGGCCCGCGAGGAACTGGGGCGAACGGCCCGTCACGACCGCTGGGCCTTCGCCTACAAGTTCCCCGCCCGCGCGGAAGTGACGACGATCGCCGACGTGGCGGTCCAAGTCGGCCGAACGGGCCGACTGACTCCCGTCGCCCTGCTCGAGCCGGTCGACGTCGGCGGCGTCACCGTCTCGCGGGCGAGCCTGCACAACCCCGAGGAGATCGCCGAGAAAAACGTCAATATCGGTGACACGGTTCGCGTCCAGCGGGCCGGCGACGTGATCCCCTACGTCGAGGAGGTCCTCGAGAAGGGCAGCGAGGGCCACTACGAACTGCCCGATCGCTGTCCCGTCTGTGACAGCCCCGTCGAGCGCGACGGCCCCATGGCCTTCTGTACCGGTGGATTGGGCTGTGACGCCCAGCTTCGTCGGTCGATCGAGTACTACGCGGGCGACGACGGCCTCGACCTCGAGGGACTCGGCGAAAAGAGCGTCCGCCAACTGGTCGACGCGGGCCTGCTCGAGTCGGTCGCGGACCTCTACGCACTCGACCAGGCGGACCTCACCGACCTCGAGGGCTGGGGCGAGCAAAGCGCCGAGAACTTGCTCGCCGAGATCGCGGCCAGCCGCGAGCCGCCGCTTTCCGACTTCGTCTCCGCGCTCGGGATTCCCCTCGTCGGTCCGGCGACGGCCCGCGAACTCGCCCGCGAGTTCGGTACCTTCGCGGCCCTCCGCGAGGCCGCGGAAAGCGAGCCCGAACGGCTCGAGGGCGTCGACGACGTGGGCGAGACCGTCGCCGAGACGGTCCACGACTTCTTCACGAGCGAGGCCAACGCGGCCGTGGTCGACACCGTCCTCGATCACGTCTCACCGCAGGAAGTCGACGTCGAGACCGGCGGGGACGAACTCGCGGGGCTCACCTTCGTCTTCACCGGCTCGCTCGAGGGCGTGACTAGGGACGAAGCCCAAGCAACGGTCGAGGCCCACGGGGCCAACGCGACGGGCAGCGTCTCGGGGAACACGGACTACCTCGTCGCCGGCGAGAATCCGGGTGCGACGAAGCAGGGCGATGCGCGCGACAACGACGTCCCGATCCTCGAGGAGGGCGAGTTCCGGGACCTGCTCGCGGAGAGGGGGATCGACCTCGAGTGAGCGCCGCCGGTTCGATGGATGCTGAACTCGGTTCTGACGGAACCGAGCAAGCGGTCCCTCGAGGCGACGAGGTCCGTCTCACTCGCGACGAGCGAGGACCGCGACGACCGCGATTGCGACGGCGACGACGCCGATGACCGTCGGCACGAGTCGGCCGTCTCCCCACTCCCAGCCGAGGAACTGCGTGCCGACGATCGCAATGAGCGCGACGGCAACGCCGATCGCCGTGAGCAGCGGGGACGAGTTCCGTCCGAGCGAGCGTGCCATGGTCGAATGAAGAACGGTTGACATCATAAGCCTGTTGGGAAAGCCGACACCGCATTGAACGCGCTCGTAGGCGGACTGGATCCGAGTATATCTCTATTGATAGTTGATGCGACCCGTCGATGTCCTGCGGAACGAGGCAGTACTACAGTTCGTCCCGTCTTATTACATTCATATGTCTACTTTTAGAATGGTATTTAACCTAGTGTGATTTGCATTTAGTTACGGTATGAAAGATAAAGCATCCAATTACAATCGTAGAAGAATTCTACAAATAACAGCAGCAACAACTGCAAGCATCGGTGCCGTCGGTGTTGCTGCAGGATCCGAACACGGTCGAAGGGATACTACGCCTGAAGACTACGATGTGGTAGGCAAAAGCGAGAGGGAAAATCACCGGATCGTCGTCGTAGAATCGGCTGATCGAGTAGCAGGAGTCAAAATTTTCACCGAGGGAGAAAAGGAAGGGGTCGTTGAACATACGGTAATCAGTGACAGGATTACAGCCTCTACCGAACGGGATGGTTTGACCGAAATAGCTGCGAATGTGGACGGGTATTCAGCAGTCATCGAGAAGAGGAAATCCATTTCGAGGAAAATCGGATCATGTGGCCTCAATTATTGTAAGACGGATAACTGGCCACACTACCAGGAGGGGACAGCGATTAAATTAAGCAAACCTGCTGATGTGATAGGCAAAGCGACGCTAACCGAAGTCATCGGTGGACTCGTCGCCGTTACGAAAAGTGCGATCTTGGGCGGGGTCGTTGGCGTCATTGTAGCGACAATGCTTACCCTTGGAACCGGACGGAACTATACAATAACCGAGTATGACCGTGATGGATGGGTATTTCCGAGGGTGAGTGCTGGCGTAGCGAACAGTTGGGACGCGAATCCAGGCCAACACCAAACTGTGATCCAAAGTCGAGCCCGGCACGTCTACGAGTGTCACGAAGACCTCCCGTAATAGACTTTACCAACCGCGGACATGGAGTAATATGAAGAAAATAGAGATCGTAAAACGCCTCCTTCTGTTTGCAGCTGTTCCCGGCATACTTGCACTGCTGCTCGTTCCGTTGGTTACCGGGGTTGTCGAAGGCTGGGTCGATCTTCGGTTTACGATTTACATCGCTGTGGGGTCCGCATTGGGTATGGGCCTCTTCATGCTTGGAGTTGCGATACTAGCCCCGGAAACGTTCGAGAATATATCACTGGTGTGACCCACGGACTCCGTTTTGGGTTCACGCCTCCAGCGATCGAAGGTCACTCGAACGACGAACTCAACGGTGAGTGGGTCCGCGACTGATGCGCACGGTCACCGCTCGCTTCGAAGTCGGCCGCCGACCGAAAGCAGCGTCTCGAGGCCCTGTACCTCGCCCTCGCGCTCCGGCAGCGTCACGACCTCGAGATCGGGGAAGGTCTCTCGAATCTCCGCGACCCGCTCGAGATGTCGCTCGTGACGTGACTGACACCGCGAACAGCCGTCCTCGGGGTCCTCGAACACCCGATTGACCACGAGCCGGTCGACCCGCACGTCGGCCTCCCGCAGCGTCGCCACCAGTCGCTCGGACTCGGCGATCGCCATCGATTCCGGCAGTAAGACGACCCGGAACTCGGTGCGCTCGGGATCGGTCAGCAGGTCGCGGGCGCGCTCGAGGCGAGCCCGGAACGACTCGAGGCTCTCTTCGTCGTCGCGGCCGCTCCCGAACATCGACATCGGGCCCAGCACCGCCGTCCGGGCGGCGTCGCCGATCCGCTTTGCCTGTCCCCGGAGAGACTCGGCCGTCTCGAGGGCCAGCCCCATCACCTCGGGGGTGTCGAACAGCCGGAGAGTGTGGCCCGTCGGCGCGGTGTCGAAGACGACGACGTCCCACTCGCCGTCGTCGACGTACTCGACGAGCAGATCCAGCGCCGCGATCTCGTCGCTGCCGGCCGGCGCGCCGCCGGCGAACAGCCGGCCGACTTCCTCGTCGTCGAGCCGGATACCGGCGCTGCGCAGGTCGGCGGCCAGCGCCCGCGCCAGCCGTTCGTAACGCTCCTTTCGCGCGTCGGGGTCGATCTCGACGGCCCACAGGCTCCCGCTCGCCGCGTCGATCCCCGCCGCCTCGGCCTCGAGTTCGCGTGGCTCGGGACCGAGATCGGTCTCGAGCGAGTCCGACAGCGAGTGGGCGGGGTCGGTCGAGACGACGAGCGTGTCTCGGCCCGCGTCGGCGAGCCGAAGGGCCGTCGCGGCCGCACACGTCGTTTTCCCGACGCCGCCTTTGCCGCCGTAGAAGATGCAGTCGGTCACGGGCGGGGGTATCACGGCGGGTACGATAAATCGCCCTGCCGAACGGGAGCAGAACGCGAAAATCGGATCGATGCCGTCGACCGATCAGATGTCGACGCGGTCGAACCGGTAGAGCGCGACCGCGAGCGGCACGACGACCCAGAACAGCAGGATCAGGAACGAGAACCAGTCTTGGAGGAAGATCGGCAACTCGCCGCCGAACATCTCGGCGCTGACCGCGGACTGTTGTTCGAGCGCCTCGACGTCCGTCAGCAGCGTCAATCCGTTACTGTACGCCTGTCCGGGATCGAGATTCAGGACGAAGTACGCCCAATCTTCGGGCCGGGTGAGTTCGAAGGTCCGTCCCCCCGACTCAACCGTGTACGTGACGGTATCGAAAAAGAGGATGTCGCGCTCGCCGAGCAGTCTGAAGACCCCCTCCAGACCGTTCCAGACGCCGTAGAACATGAGGAAGACGCTTCCCATCGCGGCTCCGGCGATGGTCGTCGAGGGCGTCAGCGACGAGAGCGCGACGGCGATGCTCATGTAGGCGACGCCGTAGATGATCGACATCACGAGCAGTCCGGCGTAGTCGGCGATATCGAAGCCGCCGAGCAACGCGGCGACGACGACGGCGGCGAGTACGAAGCCGACCGTCAGCGACAGCGAGAGGACGGCAGACCGTCCGAGCAGCTTCCCGAGCAGGACGTCCTTTCGGGAGTGGGGCAGCGAGAGGAGGACTTTGATGCTCCCGGACTCGCGCTCGCCCGCGATCGACTTCCAGCCCAGTACCAGCGCGATCAGGGGGACGATGACTTTCGTGATCTGGCTGACGAAGACGACCAGCATGTCCGTCGTCGCTCCCTGCGCTGCGATGTCGTCGCCGAAGTACGAGAGCGCCCCGGTCACGACGACGAGGATCGTGAAGAAGAATACGGACAGCCCCCAGAACAGCCACGAGCGGACGGCGTCCTGAAAGTCCTTCTTCGCGACCGCACGAACGCTCTCTGGGTTGATCGAACTCGAGGCCGACCCGCTCGTGCCTGCCGACTCCGCCGGCGTCCCGGTTTCGGAACTCATCGAGCATGCACCTCCGTCCCGGCGTCGGTCGTATACGACTGGAAGACGTCCTCGAGCGACGCCTCGGTCGTCTCGAAGTCCGTGATCTCGATGCCGCGGTCCTCGAGCGCCGAGAGGACGGCCGTCTTCGAGCCGTCGACGGTGACGACGACCGTCGGCGGCTCGTGTCCGTCGACGGTGGCGTCGCTTACGTCGGGTAGCGAGCGGACCGCCTGGAGGGCGTCGTCGTCGATCCGATCGACGGTGACGCGGAGCGTCGTGCCGCCCTCGACGGAGTCGCGCAGCCCCTCGACGGAGTCTTCGGCGACCATCCGGCCGTCGCGCAGGATGCCGACGCGGTCACAGACCGCCTCGACCTGCTCCATGATGTGGCTCGAGAAGAAGACGGTCGCACCGCGTTCGTTTTCCTCGCGGACGATCTCGCGCATCTCGCGGGCCCCGTTGGGGTCGAGGCCGGTAGAGGGCTCGTCGAGGATGAGGAGATCGGGCTCGCCGACAAGCGCCATCGCGAGCATGAGCCGCTGGGCCATCCCCTTCGAGTAGCCGCCGGCCTTCCGGTCGATCGCGTCGACCAGACCGACGCGTTCGAGCAGCGCTTCGGGGTCGTCGTCGGCGTCTTTCGATTCGATGGCGAACTCGAGGTGTTGGCGGGCGGTCAGGCGGTCGTAGAGTTCGACGCCTTCGGGGAGGACGCCGGTTCGACGCCGGATCTCGCGGCTGTTGTGCTGGGCGTCCATACCGAGGACGCTGACCTCGCCCGCAGTCGGCCGGGCGAAGTCCAGGATGACGTTGATCGTCGTCGACTTGCCAGCACCGTTGGGACCGAGGAAGCCGAACACCTCGCCCTCTTCGACCTCGAAGGAGAGGTCCTCGAGCGCGAGGGTCTGACCGTATCGTTTGGTCAGCTCGTCGACTGTGATAGCGGGCATGGGCGTGTGGTCGCAGCGTTTGCCGATAAGGTTTGTGCATCATCGAGACGGTTACGATCGGCCATATACACCGTTACAGCCCGCGAGAGTCGTTATTTCTCCCTTCAAAACGGAGAATGTTTCCTAGATCGGGTCGTCGGGATCGTATTTGTCCGCGGTCCGGTCGACCTCCGTTGCGTAACGCGTGCGGGTCTCCTCGTCGGGCACCGGCTCGAGTTCGTCCTCGGGGACCTCGGTGGCCGCGGTGACGGTCGCGCCGGTCCGCAGCGCCGTCGAGGAGCGCTGTCGTTGCTGGTAGCGCGAGCCGTCCGGCGTCGCGTAGACGAGCGTGACGAAGTCGCGGTCGCCCAGTTCCCGTTCGACGAGCCAGCACTGTACCGTCGAGTCACTCATACGCGTCGGGTTGTCCCCCGACGACCGAGAATGTACCGTGTTCGAGCGGCTCGGAAGGCGCTCCCTACTCGCGTGAACGGAGCCCGACGTACTTGGGCCGCGGGCTGGGAGCGGCGACCGATGGCCAGAGCGCAGGGCGATCGGGCCACCGCGTGGACCGAGCGCGTCGAGCAGTTGTGTGACGAAGGCGAGCGGATCGACCACCGAGCCGACCTCGAGGCGGCGACGCTCGTTGTCACGAACCGCCGGCTGTTGGCGTTCACTCCCGACCGGGACGGCCGGAACTTCCGCGCCGTCGATCGACCGAACGTCGGCACGGTGACCGCCGAGTCGACCGACCGACTCGCGTGGCTCGTCCTGTCGCTTGCCGCGGCAGTCGTCGGCGTCGGCCTGCTGGAGGCGTCGCAGGCGACCCTCGGCGGTCTCGTGCCGGTCGGGCTCCCGTCCGCGCCGGACCTCCCGCCGGTGTCCGACCTCGTCGGGGCCGTCCGCGAGGGCGTCGGGACGGCGCTGCTCGTCCTCGAGTGGGGCGCGGTCGCGCTCGCCCTCACCGCGCTGCTCTTTGCGGTGGTCTTCGCCGTGGCCTACGTCCGCTCGCGGTCGCGGCGGCTGGTGATTCGGGTCAGCGGCGGGGCCGATCTCGCGGTTCCCGTCACCGACACAGCGGTCGAGGACGGCGTCGTCGCCGACCTCGAGGCCGCGATCCGACCGGAGCCGATCGACAGGGGCGGCGGTCGGAGCGAGGGACACGAAGCGGACGGCGAGGAGTCAGGCTGAAATTCCCTGCCTCCATAGGGCCGCCGATGGAAGCCGATGGGGTTCGCGAGCGCGCCGGATCGTTGCCCCGCGAGCCCGGCGTCTACCAGTTCCGGGACGGGGAGACCACCCTCTACGTCGGGAAAGCCGTCGATCTGCGCGACCGGGTGCGGTCCTACGCCGACCCCCGCAGCGCGCGGATCCGGCGGATGGTCGATCGGGCCGACGACGTCGAGATCGCGGTCACCGACACCGAGACGCAGGCCCTGCTGCTCGAGGCGAACCTGATCAAGCGCCACCAGCCCCGCTACAACGTCCGGCTCAAGGACGACAAGTCCTACCCGATGGTCCAACTGACCGACCACGACGCACCCCGGATCGAGATCACCCGCGATCCCAGCGAGTCGGCGACGGTATTCGGGCCCTACACCAGCAAGACGCAGGTCGAGACGGTCGTGAAGGCCCTGCGGGAGACCTACGGGATCCGCGGGTGTTCGGATCACAAGTACTCGGGTCGGGACCGGCCGTGTCTCGACTACGAGATGGGGCTCTGTACCGCACCCTGCACCCGCGAGATCGATATCGAGAGCTACCGCGAGGACGTCACCGCCGTCGAGCGGTTCCTCGAGGGCGAGACTGGGATCCTCGCGGACCCGCTGCGCCGCGAGATGGAGGCCGCCGCCGAGAGTCAGAACTTCGAGCGCGCGGCGAACCTGCGGGACCGGCTCGAGACCGTCGAGGCGTTCCACGGCGAGGGGGGCGAGGCCGTCCAGTCGGTCGGCGACGAGCGGGGCGTCGACGTGCTGGGCGTCGCTATCGAGGGCGAGGACGCCACCGTCGCCCGCCTGCGTGCCGAGGACGGCAAGCTGGTCGACCGGGACCGCCACACGCTCGAGGCCCCCGGCTCCGCGGGAAGCGATAGCGCGATCGGCGGGGGCGTTCCCGCGGTGCTGTCGGCGTTTCTCGTCCAGTACTACGCCGAGCGCGAACTGCCCGACGCCCTTCTCCTACCCGAGCGCCACGGCGACGAGGAGGTCGCCGACTGGCTCGCAACCGAGGGCGTCTCGGTCCGGGTGCCGGGCGCGGGCCGGGAGGCCAAGCTAGTCGAACTCGCGCTGAAGAACGCCCGGCGCAACGTGGGTCGGCGCGACGAGTGTGGCATGCTCGCCGACGCCCTCGAGATCGAGTCGGCGAGCCGGATCGAGGGGTTCGACGTGAGCCACGCCCAGGGGAAGGCGGCGGTCGGCAGTAACGTCGCTTTCGTCGATGGCAGCGCCGAGAAGGCGGAGTATCGGCGGAAGAAACTCACCGATCAGAACGACGATTACGACAACATGCGAGCCCTGCTCGAGTGGCGCGCGACCCGCGCCGTCGAGGGTCGCGACGACCGGCCCGATCCCGATCTCCTGCTGATCGACGGCGGCGCGGGTCAGCTCGAAGCGGCCCGGGACGCGCTCGCCGAGGCGGGCTGGGAGGTGCCGGCGATCGCGCTGGCCAAGGCCGAAGAGCGCGTGGTCACGCCCGAGCGGTCGTTCTCGTGGCCCAGCGACGCGCCACACCTTCACCTGCTCCAGCGGGTCCGCGACGAGGCTCACCGCTTTGCCGTGCAGTACCACCAGACCGTCCGCGACGAGGTCTCAACGGTGTTAGACGACGTGCAGGGGGTCGGTCCCGAGACGCGCAAACGGCTGCTGGGGCGGTTCGGCAGCGTCGAAAACGTCCGCGAGGCGAGCCTCGAGGACCTCCGGAGCGTCGAGGGGGTCGGCGAGAAGACGGCCGAGACGATCAAATCGCGGCTGTAGGCCGGCGCGTCGGCGGTCGCGTCGACCCCGTTGCGAGGGCAAGGACAGGGCTATCCCCCGGCCGGACCCCATGATACCGTATGGCAGGCAACGACGACGACCTCGACGACCTGCTCGACGAACTCGACAGTCAGGGCGACCTCGAGACGTCCCAGCAGGTGCTGTCGATCCGGACCGAGAGCCGCCGGTACGACAAGCCGGTGACGATCGTCGAGGGGTTCGACCTCTCGAAAGCGGAGATCGAATCGACCGCCTCGGACCTGAAGAGCGCGCTGGGAACCGGCGGGACGGTCGCCGACGGGGGACGTATCGAACTTCAGGGTGACCACCGCGATCGGGTGCCGGAACTGCTTCGCGAGCGGGGGTTCAACGTGCGGGAGTGAAATCGGTCGCGATGGCAATATTCGCCGGCCCGGCCATGTCAGCGAGTTATTTATGTCTCACGTTCGATGATGCGGTATGAACGTTCGATCCGCGACGGAAGACGATTTCGACGCGATCACGGCCGTCGCTCGCGCGACGTGGCACGACACCTACGACGAACTCGACGCCGAGACTATCGACGAGACCGTCGACGCGTGGTACACCGACGACTCGATGCCGCTCGAGGCACCCGGGACGGTCGTTCTCGTCTGCGAACGCGACGACGAACTCGTCGGCTTCACCCATGCGGTCGCACAGGGAGAGACCGCCGACGTCCTCCGGATGTACGTCCACCCCGACCACCAGGGCGAGGGGGTCGGCTCGGCGCTTCACGAGCGGCTGATGGCGACCCTCGAGGAGACCGAGGCCGAGGAAGTCCGCTCGTTCGACTTCGCGTTCAACGACGCCAGCCGCCGGTTCTACGAGGGGCTGGGCTTCGAGCAGACCGACGAGGGTGAGGTCGAGATCGACGGCGAGTACTACCCCGAAGCGGTCTACACGCTCGAACTGTAGCCACCCGCCGAGCCGATCGACGAGGGGACCTAACTGAGCGGGTGGAAGGGCTTTGTTACTCGCTATCGTAGTCCCGGTATGGAACTCCGACCAGCCACCCGCGAGGACCGATCGGCGATCAGACGCGTCGCCCGGGCGACGTGGCACGACACCTACGACGAACTCGACGCCGATACCATCGACGAGACCGTCGACGAGTGGTACGGCGACGAGGCCCTCGAGATGGCGCTGTCAAAACCCGGCACCGCGTTCCTCGTCGCCGAGAAAGACGGAGACATCGTCGGCTTCACCCACGGCGTCGTCACCGAGGACGAGGGCGATGTTCTGCGGATGTCCGTCCACCCCGACCACCAAGGCGAGGGGATCGGCACCGGACTCTACGAGCGGCTACGCGAGGACCTCCAGGACTTCAACATGGAACGGATGCGGGCGATCGATCTCGCCTCGAACGAGGGCGGCCGCGAGTTCTACGAGGATCACGGGTTCGAGCCGACCGGCGAAGACGACGTCGAGATCGGCGGCAAGCAGCGGCGCGAAGTCGTCTACACGCTCGAGCTGTGAGCCCACCGCTCGGCCGGTGGGATCGCGGCGATCGGCATTGACCTTGCAAATTCATAGCACGGACGCAAGTGGGACGCTAGTGAGAGATAGTGTCGCACATGGGGACGAAAACGCCGAGCGAGGCCGACATTCTGCGGCCGATCGGGTCGACATCGACAACGTACTTCGTCATGGTCGCCATCGCCGGGCTGGCGTTTCTCGCCTTTCTCGTCGGGTGGGCCTACCAGCTCCAGGAGGGGTTAATCGTCACTGCCCTCGGTGACTGGGGAAGCGGCGGTGGCGCCACGTGGGGGATCTACATCGGTGCGTTCATCTGGTGGGTCGGCATCGCCCACGGCGGAATCATCCTCTCGGCCGCCGTCCGCCTGTTGGGGATGGATCGGTACATGCCGGTCGCCCGCCTCGCCGAGTTGCTGACCATCGCCGGCCTCTCCGCAGCTGGCTTTTATATCATCGTCCACCTCGGTCGGCCGGACCGGATGGTCACGAGCGTCATCGGTCACTACCACATCACGATCCACGGCTCGCCGCTGGTGTGGGACGTGACCGTCATCACGGCCTATTTCGTGTTGACGGCGACCTATCTCTCGCTGACGCTGCGGTACGACGTCAGTCGGCTCCGTGATGACCTTCCGGATCGCCTGGATCCGATCTACCGGTTCATGACGATCGGCTACACCGAAAAAGAGGACGCGATCGTCGAGCGGATGGTCTGGTGGCTCGCGCTCGCGATCATCATCATGGCCCCGCTGCTCCTCCATGGCGGCGTGATCCCGTGGCTGTTCGCCGTGTTGCCGAACTATCCGACCTGGTTCGGCGGCGTGCAGGGGCCCCAGTTCCTTACCATCGCACTCACGTCGGCCATCAGCGGCGTCATTATCCTCGCCTATTCGTTCCGACGCGCGTACGACTGGGATCACATCATCACCGACGACATCTTCCGCGGACTGCTCCTCTGGCTCGGCTTCTTCTGTCTGCTCTTCCTGTGGCTGCAACTCCAGCAGAACATTACCGGCCTGTTCCAGGCCCCTACCGACCTGACGATCGCAGCGTTCGCCAGAGCCACGAACCCCATCTACCTCACGTCGATGTCGTTGGTCTTCCTGACGCTGTCGTACATCTTCGCCCAGGCGATTCGCCCGACGCTGTTTACCAAGCGACGAGCGATCGTCTCCGGCCTCGCCGTCCTCACTGCGACGATCATGGAGAAGGTGCTGTTCGTCGTCGAGGGGTTCCTTCACCCCACCTTCGACATCTACGAGGCCGTCCCGGGCGTCTACGTCCCGGGACTGATCGAGGTCCTGTCGATCCTCGGGACGATCGGCATGGTGGCGCTCATCTTCCTGACCGTCTCCAAGGTCTTCCCCGTCGTCGAACTCCACGCGATCGAACACCTCCGGGACGACCACCACCGGGACGACCGCGAATAGCGACGACGCCGTTTTCGACCGCCACCGTCGTGACCCCTTCCGCGCCCGTCTTCGTACTCAGCGGCCGCCTCGAGCCTCCGTCACAGCCCGACTGTCGCCACCAGCAGCTATTTACCTGATGGTGCTAAACCTAGGTTTAGAGATGTCTAATCTTTCGGTCGATCGGCCTCACAGTAGGGGTGAGGTCGCGTGAACGAGGTCCTGACGGTCCTCCTCGGGTCGCTGCGGGACGGCTACGTACAGGTGAGCGCGTTCGTCGCGGTCACGGTGCTGGCGTTCGGCCTGGTCCAGTACTGGACCGGCGGGGCCGTGATTAGTGCCATCGAGGACAACGAGCGGCTACAAGTCGCCTTCGGCGGATTACTGGGACTGACGCCGGGCTGTGGCGGCGCGATCGTCGTGATGCCGCTGTACGTCCGCGGGACGGTCAGCTTCGGGACGGTGGTCGCGACGCTGGGTGCCACCGCCGGCGACTCGGCGTTCGTCATCCTCGCGCTCGCGCCCGAAGCGGCGCTGTACTCCTATGCCATCGCGTTCGCCGCATCGGTCGCGACCGGCTACCTCGTCGACTCGTACGGCCTCGGCGTCTCCCGGATCGACGCCGCAGTGGCCCAGCTCTCGCCCGCCGCGACGCCGGACGGCGGCACCGTCGTCAACGGCGGCGTCGGACCGAACCCGGCCCACGACTACGGCGGTCCGGCCCCGACTCACGCCCACGAGAGTGGCCCCGACCGGGAGTCACGGATCCTCACGCCGCTGTCACACCTCGCACACGTCGTGTGGTGGATCGCCGCCGCGGCTGGGCTCGTCCTCGGCTCGCTCTATCTGTTCCGCGGCGGGCCCGAAATCCCGCTCACAACCGGCCTCGGCTTCGACGGCCTCTTTACCATCGTCGGGATCACCGGCGCGGTCCTGTCGCTGTACCTCTACCTGATCGGCCGCCACTACGTCGGTGAAGGGGAGATCGCGCGGGCTCGAGACTCCTTCAAGTCGGCCTACGATACGCTCACCCACGCGGCGATGGAGACGAGTTTCGTCACCGTCTGGGTGCTGGTGGCCTTCCTTGTCTACGAGTACGTCGTCCTCTTCAGCGGGGTCAACGTCGCGACGCTCGCGGCGACGGCCGGCGTGCTGGCCCCGATCGGCGGCGCGGCGGTCGGGCTGATCCCCGGCTGTGGTCCCCAGATCCTGCTGGCCAGCGTCTACGCCGAAGGCGGACTGCCCTTCTCGGCGCTGACCGCGAACGCGATCGCACAGGACGGCGATGCCCTGTTCCCGCTGCTGGCCGTCGACGCCAAAGCAGCCATCGTCGCCACGATATACAACTTCCTGCCGGCGGTCGTCGTCGGCGTTGCGCTCCACCTGCTGTGGGGGCCGGTCTTCGGGATGGCGGAGTTCGGGTTCGGCGTGCTGTGAGGTTCCTGCGATCAGAGACGCCGATCGACTCCGTGTTCCGATCGACTGATTGTTGCCTTCTCTCGTCGGAAAGTATTTGCTGACGATCGCTCATACGACGGGTATGCACCGCCGCGCCCTCCTCGGTCACACTGCGAGTACAGCGGGCATCGCCGGGCTCGCCGGGTGCGACCTGCCGTCGACGAACACCGGGCCCGAGCGGAGCGACCGCGCGACGCTCGAGCGCATCGTCCTCGAGACCGAGACGGGCCAAGCGGAGCAGATGGCGCTGACCCTCGTCTATGCGCCCCGGGACGACTCGACGAGCCGTCCAGTCTGGGGGGAGTACACCGTTCCGGCGTCCGGCGAGGCACTGACGGTGAGCGATTTCGACGGCGCGCCGGGCGTCTACAGTTTGACCGCTCGGTCCGTTACCCACGACACTGTCGCGGTGGTGTCGTTCAATTCCTATGGCGACGCCGTCGGGAGCGGACCCCACCAGTTCGAAGTCGTGATCACGGGATCGGGCGACGTCTGGACGAACCTGAACGAGGCCGGCAAACCCGTCTCGGTACCCGGACAGTAGGCGTTCACTGCCGGTATTTGTCGCTCGAGAGCGCTCGGCGGCAGAGAACGAGACGAATCGTGTTCGTCGACGACGGACGGGAGCGCTCGAGGCGTCCGCAGTAGTTTCCACACAGTTAACAGTAGTTATAAGTTACAGTGTGCCAACATTCAACTGGAAGCCCGTCTCCGAACGCACGACCGGTTGGGGGCGGCCGTCGAAACGCCCCGGGTGCTGGAACCACCCGAGACTGGCTTCCAATCCCACGAGGGATTCAAAGCCATGAAATCGTACATTCTACCGGGATATAAACGTCCCGCACGACGGTGGAATCAACTCCAGCGACCAGCGACGGCACCCGATCGCGGGGATCGGCCACGCCCCCCGCGGAGGAACCGATGAGCGACGCCCCCGACTCGAGGCCGGTCCACTCCGAACCGGCCGACGATCCGGCCGACGAGTGGTCGGTCCCCGACTGCCCCCGCTGCGGTCGCCCCGTCTGGGTCGTGACCGTCACCGGCCCCGGCGTCGGCACCGCTTCGCCCTGTGGCTGTCCCGTGGTGCCGGGTAGCCTCGAGCGGGAGAACGGCACGGAATCGAAGCGCTAGAACTCCTCGGTCGGCGGCGCGATCCCCTCGTCTTCCTCGCCTGCGAGGTCGAACTCCGCCCGAACCTCCCGAATCCGATCCCGAATGTCGGCAGCCAACTCGAACTCGAGGTTGTTCGCGGCCTCCTGCATCTGGGTCTCGAGTTCGTCGATGTAGCGGGCGGCGTCGTCCTCGTCCTCGAGTTCCCGGCCGGAGACCTCCGTGGTGTCGGTCTTGGCCCCGGGGAGGTTGGTCTCGCCGATCTCCTTCTCGATGGTGGTCGGCTCGAGGTCGTGGTCCTCGTTGTACTGCTGCTGGATCTCCCGGCGGCGCTGGGTCTCCTCGATCGCCGACTCCATCGCGTTCGAGGGTTCGTCGGCGTAGAGGACGACCTCGCCGTTGACGTTTCGCGCGGCTCGGCCCATCGTCTGGACGAGCGTCGTTTCGCTCCGGAGGAAGCCCTCCTGATCGGCGTCCAAGATCGCCACTAGCGAGACCTCGGGGATGTCGAGTCCCTCCCGCAGGAGGTTGATGCCGACGAGGACGTCGATCTCGCCCAGCCGGAGCGAGCGGATGATCTCGTGGCGCTCCAAGGTGTCGGTCTCGTCGTGCATGTAGGCGACGTCGACCCCCGCTTCCTCGAGGTACTCGGTCAGGTCCTCGGCCATGCGCTTAGTGAGCGTCGTCACGAGGGTCCGCTCGCCGCGGTCGATGCGGTCGTCGATGCGGTCCAGCAGGTCCTCGACCTGCCCCGTCGCGTCCGCGACTTCGATCGCGGGGTCGACGAGGTGGGTCGGCCGGACGATCTGTTCGACGATCTGCTCGCTTTCCTCGCGTTCGTAGTCGGCCGGCGTCGCCGAGACGTACAGCGTCTGATCCGTTTTCTCCTCGAACTCCTCGAAGGTCAGCGGGCGGTTGTCGTACGCGGTAGGAAGTCGAAAGCCGTTCTCGACCAGCGAGTCCTTGCGGGACTTGTCGCCCTCGTACTGGCCCTTGATCTGGGGCAGGGTCTGGTGGGACTCGTCGACGACGGTGAGGAAGTCGTCGGGGAAGTAGTCGAGCAGGGTGTAGGGCGCTTCGCCCGACCGGCGGTCCGAGAGGTAGACCGAGTAGTTCTCGATCCCCGAACAGTAGCCCGTCTCTTCCATCATCTCGAGGTCGAACGTCGTCCGCTCCTCGATGCGCTGGGCGGCGATCATGTCGCCCTGCCGTTCGAAGTAGGCGATCCGGTCGTCGAGATCGTCGCGGATCTCGTCCATCGCCCGCTCGAGTTTCGTCTCCGGGATCGAGTAGTGTTCCGCGGGGTGGACCAGCACCGCCTGCTGGTCGCCCTGCGTCTTGCCCTCGAGGGGATCGACCTTGACCATGCGGTCGATCTCGTCGCCCCACAGCTCGACCCGCACCGCGTACCGGCCGTACATCGGGTAGATCTCGATGGTGTCGCCCCGGACTCGGAAGGTGCCCTGCGTGAAGTCGACGTCGTTGCGCTCGTAGTTCAGGTCGACCAGTTGGGCGAGTAGCTCGTCGCGGCCGATCTCCTGGCCCACCTCGAGGCGCAGGGACATGTCGACGTAGTTGCGCGGGTCACCGAGGCCGTAGATCGCGGAGACGGAGGCGACGACGATGACGTCCTCCCGGGTGAGCAGCGAGCGGGTTGCGGAGTGGCGCAGGCGGTCGATCTCGTCGTTGATCGAGGCGTCCTTGTCGATGTAGGTGTCGCTCTGCTCGACGTAGGCCTCGGGCTGGTAGTAGTCGTAGTAGGAGACGAAGTACTCGACGGCGTTGTCCGGGAAGAGGTTGCGAAACTCCTCGTAGAGCTGGGCCGCCAGCGTCTTGTTGTGGGCGATCACCAGCGTCGGTTTCTGGATCTCCTCGACGACCCACGAGACGGTGTTGGTCTTCCCGGAGCCGGTCACACCCAGCAGGGTCTGTTTGTCCATCCCCTCGCGGAAACCCGCGGCCAGCTGTTCGATCGCCTCGGGCTGGTCGCCCGCGGGCTCGAACGGCGCGTCGACCGAAAACGGCCGGTCGACGTCGGGACGGTCCGGCTGGAGGGGTCCTTGCGCGTCGCTCATTAGCGGGATCAGGGGCTCGAGCCACTTGACCCGCTCGCATGTCGCGTCGGGTCAGCCGCGGGTCGTGGCGACCGCGGCAACCGCCGGAGCCGTCGGTCGGCTTCCAGCACCCAGTTGGTCGACCGGCCCGCCGGTTTCGATGGTGCGCCACCACTGAAACGACCGCGCCGTTCGTGGCGCGCTCCCGTTAGTGGGACGTGTCCATCCCGTCGTCCTCGTCGGCGTCGGCCATCGGCCCGTCGACCGTCGGCTCGACGGCGAACATGGGATCGTCCGCGGTCGGCGGCTCGAGGTAGCCGATCGCGTAGGCGGTGTAGGCGGTGCCCCGCTCGAGGGTCACGTCGAACGAGGCGACGGCCGCCTCGCCGCCGGCCGGTCGGACCGAGACGGTGCGTGCCCCGGCCGGCACCGGGACGTAGTCGGTCGCGTCGGTAAATGCCACGTCCTCGAAGACCGGCTCGCCGTCGGCGTAGACGTCGACGGCCGGCGCGTCCGGCGACGCGTGAACGAGCCGGACGAGCGCCGAGCCGGCGTCGACCAGGACCGCTGGCTGGAAGGTGTCGGCCTCGAGTTCGCCGATCGCGGCGACGGTGTAGAACGCGGCGCCGAACGTCACGTCGCCCTCGAACGCGACCGTCTCCGGATCGCCTGCGGCCGTGATCATCACCGTGTAGGTTCCCGGGTCGATCTCGAGATAGGGCGAGACGTCACCGTAAGCCACGTCCGAGAGGACGCGGTCGCCCGCGACGTAGACGTCGACGTTCGGTGCGTCCGGCGAGAAGTGTGCGATCCGGACGGCCGCTCCCTGCGTGCCCGTCGAGCCATCGTCGTCGGATTTCCCGTCGACCGATCGCTCGTCGTCTTTATATTCGCCGACGGCGAACGCGGTGCCACTCACCGCAGTCAGTCCGCCCGCGATGCCCATCGTTTTCAGGGCCGTTCGTCGTGATACTGGCATGATGCAACCGGATCCGGGGACTGGGACCGAAAAAAGCCCGCAGTCAGTATCACGAGTAGTGTCGCCGTTTCCACGGGACGACCCGCGCGTATCCGGCTCCTGTCGTCGGTAGGCCCCTCGTATTCGAGACGTGCCAGTCCGTAGCGGACGGCTACAGCACTCGCAGTCTCACCCCGAGCGGCCGCTCGTTTGCCCCCACGTGGCGATTGCCCGCCCAATCGTTATGACTCGAGTCGCCGTCGGTCCGCCCATGACGGAGCAACTCCAGCAGGCCCGAGACGCCCTCGAGGCGGCCGCGAAGTCGGCCGAGAGCGACGAGGTCCGCGAGGACATCCGCGAGACGACCGACGCGTTCGCCGACTACGCGATGAGCGACACGAAACCCGACCACGCCGTCCTCGACGAGCGGCTCAACGCCCTCCGGCAGGCCCGCGAGCGGGCCGACGGCGACACGGAGGCGAAACTCGAGTCGGCCATCGAGGCGGCCGAGGACTACCGCAGGACCATCGACCAGGTCTGAGCTGGCGGTATCGACCGCGGACAGGTGCTACTCGAGTCGTTCCAGTACCGCGTCTTTCTCGTAGGACAGCGAGAGCGACCGGGAGCGGCCCCGCCCCTCGACGTCGGCGTAGTCCGCGTCGATCAGCCCGAGCTGGTCGAGCTTGTTGACGATCTCGGAGTAGCGCGTGTAGCCCAGATCGGTCCGCTCGTGGAAGGCCTCGTAGACCGCGCCGGCCTGCTCGCCGTCGTTGTGGGCGATGACCTCGAGCAGCGCCTGCTCGGTGTCGGTCAGCCCCGACAGCGACCGCGAGAGGTTGATGTATTTGGACTTCTCGTAGGCCGTCTCGACGTCCTCGCGCTCGACGGTACGGCTGGCCCGCATCTCGGCGTTGAGTCCGGCCCGGCGCAGCAGGTCGATCCCGACCCGCAGATCGCCGCTCTCGGCGGTAAGTTCGGCGACGTACTCGAGGGTATCGCGGTCGATGACGCCCTCGTGGAAGCCCCGTGTGACACGTTCCGCGAGGATGTCGACGATCTCGGGTTGATCGTAGACCGGGAAGTAGACGTCCTCCGGGCGGAAGACGCTCTGGACTCTCGAGTCGAGTTCGTCGATCACGTCGAGCGCGGGGTCGGAGGAGACGACGACGACGCCGATCTTCGCGCCGGGATACTCCTCGTGGGCGCGCAACAGCGAATAGAGCGTGTCGCTCGCCTCGTTCTCGTAGAAGAGGTAGTTAACGTCGTCCAAGGCGACCACGAGGACCTTGTCCTCCTCGACGAGTTTCTCGGCGATCTGGCCGAACAGCTTCTTAAAGGAGATGCCGGAGGAGGGCGGCTCGTAGTCGAAGGTACCCTCGAAGAGCCGCGAGAACACGGAGTAGCGGGTCGCGTTGACCTGACAGTTGACCCGAATCGTCCGCGCGTCGCTCGTCTGGGCCCCGACCTCGTCGAATAGCTTCTGGATCGCCGTCGTCTTGCCCGTCCCGGGCGGGCCGCGGACGACGACGTTCAGCGGGCGCGACCCCCGCACCGCCGGGCGCAAGGCATAGGTCAGACTCTCGGTCTGGCCCTCGCGGTGCTTGAACGTCTCGGGGACGTAGTCGATCTCGAAGACGTGTTCGTCCCTGAACACGGATTCGTCCCACGACAACATCCCCTCTTCGGGGTCGTCTCCCATCACTTTCACCCTGCTTCCGCAGCGTCTTAAGGGTTGGTGACCGGCTCACACGCTCGATCGATACCAATCATGCCTCTGTGTAACAATACATAATTGTTAATATTCACCATATGGATGGGTATCATGGATATGATCGGACCGGACCCACCCGAGGCGATCCCCGACTTCCTGCTCGAGCAGTTCGAGGACTGCTCGCCCGAGACCCTACGGGGAATCGGCGAGTACGCCCGCTCGGAGACGTACATCGCACCCGACGGGATGCCCGACTCGGTGAAGGAGGCGTTCGCACTCCAGGACGACGAGACGGTCGCCGCCGTCGCCGCCTACGTCGACGACCTCGCCGAGTTCCTCGAGATGAACGACGCCGAGTCGCTCGCGGCGCTGACCGACGACGGGGATGACGGCGAGAAGTGGGGGCACAAGAACATCCTCGAGTGGCACGGCGGGAGCCCACAGAAGTAGGGTGAGCCGGGAGGCCGACTGCTCACGTCGCCGGTTCGTCCCGCTGTACTAGTCGAACTTCTCGAGCAGGCGATCGTAGAAGACCGGCTCGGGGTCGCCGTCGTTCGGAGCGCCGCCGTTCGCTGCGACCGCCTCGTCCCGGGCCTCGTCGGCCAACTTCTCGACGATCAACTCCGGCGTCGACCGCGCCAGGTGGTCTTTGACCGGCGAGCGGTTGACCTCGAGTTCGCCATCGACGAGACCCACCGCCTCGATGCCGTCGACGGTCACGTCGAAGCCGGCCATCTCGCGGATCTCGCCCGCCAGATGGGAGACGAACACCGCGGTCGCGCCGTTCTCCGACAGTGCCTCCAAGATGCCCGCGATGATCTTCGCCGAGGCGCCGGGCTCGGTGATGCTCTCGAGTTCGTCGACCAGCACCAGCGACCCCTCGCCGCCCTGGGCGAGGTCGGCGAACTCCCGCACCGTCGATTCGAAGGCCCCCGCGTCTAGCGTCCCCTGGGTCTTGGCGTGATAGTGCAGGTCGTCGAACCGCCGCAGGCGCACGTTCTCGGCGGGGACCGGCAACCCCATGTGGGCCAGCACGACGACGCTTGCCACCAGGTCCAGCGTGGACGTCTTCCCGCCGCTGTTGACCCCCGACAGCAAGGCGACGCCCGAGACCGCGTAGTCGACGGGGTCGATCGCCTCGAGGGGTTCGTCGAGCAGCGGCGACCGGCCGCCCTCGATCGCGAAGCCGGTCCCTCTCGCCTCGCCCGCCGGGACGAACTCGGGCATCGTACACCCGAAATCCCGCGCGAAGCGGGCGATCGCCAGCTCCACGTCCAGCTCGAGTGCGTCCCGGACCAGTTGGCGGGCTCCCTCGCGCTGGTCGGCGAGGTCGGCAGCGAGCTCGCGTTTCAGGCGGCCGGCGCGGCGCTCCTTGGCCGCGGTCAGCTCCTCGCGAAGCCGGCCGATCGCGTCCTCGTCGCGTTCGACGGGAAACGTGGGCTCGTCGCCGAACGCGCGGCGGGCGATCTCGCTCTCGCCCTGATCGAGATCGAGCGCGTCCACGAGGTGGTCGCGGGCGGCCTCGACGGCCGCGGCGTACTCGTCGGCCAGCTCCCGCGAGAGCAAGGAGTCGACGCCGGCCCCGCGCTCGACCAGCGATAGCAGGTCCGAGCCCTCGATCGTGACGTCCTGCTCACGGATCGCCTCCCGTAGGCGGTCGTTGGCGACGCTCTCGGCCGCGCTTGCCGCCGCGTCCAGATCGTCGACCGCCGTCGTCAGGCGGTCGAGTTCGTCGTCGCCCGCGACCGTGCCGTCCTCTGCCAGCCGCGAGAGGCCGTTCTCCAAGGCCGCGAGGTCACAGGCCGCGTCCATGTCGGCGGCCCGGTGGACCGCGACGGCGGCCCCCAACCGATCGCGGTTCCGCGCGAAGAACGCGAGGGGACGCTCGGGA
Source organism: Natrinema sp. CGMCC1.2065 (assembly GCF_051225675.1). Taxonomy (NCBI): domain Archaea; kingdom Methanobacteriati; phylum Methanobacteriota; class Halobacteria; order Halobacteriales; family Natrialbaceae; genus Natrinema; species Natrinema sp. CGMCC1.2065. Next base: position 47,268 of record NZ_JBPJSJ010000001.1, read on the forward strand.
ACGACTTCGGCCGGGTTCTCGAGGGCGTCGGGCCGGACCTGCACGTCGCCCTCGATGGTGACCCCGGCGAAGGACTCGTCGAGGGCGATCACCGTCGAGTACCCCCGCGCGAGTTCGGCCAGCCCCTGTGCGTCCTCGACGACCTCGACGGAGAGTTCCGGAATCGCCTCGCGGGCCGCCGAGTAGCGCTCGGCGTCGGTCGTCGCCAGACACCGCTCGCGGACCCGCACGTCGCCCGGCTCCCGGAGCGGCTCGAGCCCCTCGAGGGCCTCGAGGACGGCGGGATCGGGCTCGCGCTCGAGGGCCTCGGCCGCGAACGCCCGCACCTCCTCGATGCGCGAGCGCGTCGGACTCGGGTAGATCGTCTCGAGGCGCTGGGCGGCGTAGTCGGTCACGGTACGCTCCTCGAGCAACGCGAGGACCTCGCGGTAGATCTCCCGGGCACGGTCGGTCGCGAGGAACCCGCCAGGGTCGTCGTGATCGCGACGGATTGCCCCCCGCGCGATGCGGGCGGCCCGCCCCTGTGAAATCCCCGGCGCGGCCGCGATCGCGGCCACGTCGCCGGCCCGCAGCGCGCGCTCGGGATCGTCGAGTTCGGCCAGCGCTCGGGCCGTCTTCTCGCCGACGCCCGGAATCGACTCGAGGTCCATAGTCTCGACCGGCGTATCAAACCGGAGCGAGAAAAAGTTCCCGCCCACGTCGGCAGGCGCACGATCAGGCTCACGTGTCGTCCCCGCGACACACGGGCTGACAGCGTTGTCGACCATTTATACGAGTGGACGGGAACCTACCGGACATGCAGTCGAACCGGCGATCGCGACCGACCCCCACTACAGGACCGGAACGACGGAACCGAACCCATGGAGTATGACCGATCCGAGGCCGTCGGCGACCGCCTCGAGTTGCTTCGGACCTACGGCTACGGGCTTTGTATGGGGACCGCCGACGCCCTGCCGGGCGTCTCGGGCGGCACCGTCGCGCTCCTGCTGGGCTTTTACGGCCGGCTGATCGCCGCCGTCACCGCGTTCACGCCGGGCCGGGCCATCGCCGTCCTGCGTGGCTACCATCCCGATCGCCGGGCCCGGGCGCGGGAGGCACTCCTCGAGTTGGATCTCGACTTCCTGCTTCCGTTGGGCGTCGGAATGGTCACCGCCGTCGTCCTCATCGCCGATCTCGTCTCGTCGCTGGCCGAATCCCATCCGGTCGCGATCTTCGGCTTTTTCACCGGGCTGATCGCCGCCTCGGCGATCACGCTCGGGCGCAGCCTCGAGTTCGCCTCGCCGACCCACGTCGCCGCTGGGATCGCGGGAACGACGCTGGCCCTACTGGTCGCCGCCGATGTCGTCCAACTGCCCGGAAGCGGCCCCGTGGTGATCCTCGTCGCCGGCGCGGTCGCGATCAGCGCGATGATCCTCCCCGGCATCTCCGGTTCGCTCATCCTGATCCTGCTGGGCCAGTACGTCTACCTCTCGGGCGAGCTGAGCGCGTTCGTCCGCGCCGCGTTGGACCTGCTCGGCGGCGGCTCGCTCTCGGCCGTCGTCGATCCGGGGACGACCGTCGCACTGTTCGTCACCGGTGGCGTCGTCGGCCTCGTCACGATCGCCCGCGTCGTCCGTGCCGCGCTGACGCGCAATCGCGGGGTGACGCTGCTCTTCCTGGTCGGTCTCATCGCCGGCTCCGTCCCCGCGCCCCTGCACAACATCAGTGAAACCCACGCCTGGACGGCCGAGACGACGGCGTTGACCGCGGCGTGGGCCGCCGTCGGCGCGATCGCCCTGTTCGCGCTCGAGCGGCTCGTCGGCGGCTTCGATCCGGAGTGACCGACGACCGCGCCGACGTATCGCGTTCCGCGCCTCGTGTCGAGGCCGACGGCGGCGTCGCGACGAGACAGCGGAGTCGGGGAAACGCGTTCGTTCAGATCCCGCTGATCGTCACGAGGGTGGAGACGAAACTGAGGGGGCCACCGAAGACGCGCGATCGGAGCCGCGGTCAGTTGCCGTCGTCGTACTCGTACTCCCGTTCGGGGTCCGCGACGCCCTCGGTCCGGGAGCCGACCCAGGCCCCCAGCGACAGGCCGTAGACGAGGTGGCCGGCGTGGAACAGGGCGAGTTCGTCGGCCTCGAGGCGGACATCGAGCAGTTTCTCCAGCATGACCTGCGCGCCGAACGCCGACAGGACCATGCCGTAGACCGAGCCCCAGACGAGGCCGCGCTGTTCGGGTTCGATGGACCGTCCGGCGGTGTACAGGGAGAACAGCCCGCCGAAGATCGCGCCCGAGCTAACTCCGTAGACGAGATGCAAGACGAGGCCGGCCAGCGGCTGCTCGTCGGGGTCGCCGCCGGCGACGTACTGCGACCAGAAGTTCGCCGACGGCGGCAGCGATCGCAAGAGTGGGAGTCTGAAGGCGGTCATAAGCAGCGTCGCGACGACTCCGCCCTGGAGCCCGCGGGCCACCGCGTCGGCGAGGTGTTCCTCGCGGGAGTGGGCGTCGACATCGCTGGTGTGGCCCTCCGTGTCGGTGATCGACCGCAACCGTCGCAGGTGATCTGAGACAGCCATGATGGTCTGAACACGCGCCCTACCACCGACGGCGTCTTAACGGCTCGGCGCGCGGATTACGGCCGTCGGACCGACGACAACGTGCTTTTGCCCGTCGGGACCCAACGCCGGACCATGACAACGCTCGAGGCGAAACTCGAGGCCGCCCGCGCGGATCTCGCCGCACGTGACGGGGTCGTCGTGGCCTTTTCCGGCGGCGTCGACTCGAGCGCCGTGGCCGCGATCGCCCACGACGCGCTCGGCGAGGACGCGATCGCCTGCACCGCCAAAAGCGAGACCCTCCCCGAGGCCGAACTCGCGGACGCCCGCCGGGTAGCCGACGAGATCGGGATCCGCCACGAGATCGTTTCCTTCTCCGAACTGGAAAGCAACGCGTTCGTCGAAAACGACGACGATCGCTGCTATCACTGCCGGACGATGCGGCTGGGCGAGATGCTCGAGACCGCCCGGGAACTCGGCGTCGGGACGGTCTGTGACGGGACGAACGCGGACGATCCGGGCGCTGGCCACCGGCCCGGGCTGCAGGCCGTCGAGGAACTGGACGTCCACTCGCCGCTGCTGGCTCACGACATCTCGAAGGACGAGGTCCGCGAGATCGCCGACCGATACGATCTCTCGGTCGCGGACAAACCCTCGATGGCCTGTCTCTCCTCGCGGATCCCGACCGGACTCGAGGTCACCGAAGACCGACTGACCCGGATCGAGCGGGCCGAGGCCCTGCTCCGACAATGGGGGTTCGACCAGTTCCGGGTCCGTGACCACGACGGGCTGGCCCGCATCGAAGTCGCACCCGACGAACTCGAGCGGGCGCTCGAACGCGAGTTCGTCGAGACGGTCCGCGCGGAACTCTCGGAGCTGGGGTTCGACCACGTCACGCTCGATCTACACGGCTACCGGACCGGCAGCGTCAGCCCCGACGAGGCGTCCGGCGGCGAACAGACCGTCATACGGGACGACTGACCGCCCCGGGTGCGCGCCGTCGGAACCGACCGGTGGCGACCGACCGGATATCGAACCCCGCCGTCGATTTCCGGGAGTTCACCGATCGTCCGAATAGACCACGGATACGAACACGCACAGTCAGAATATAATCCAATTCTCGGCAGGAAATTCCCCATCTCTCGAATACCTGGACTACCGTCCGATAATATTGCACATTGCGATACGAACGTGGCACTCGGGTCGGTATCAGTGACCGATGGAAGCCGACGTGCCGCTCGAGTGGACCACCGAAGAGTCTCGGACGTATACCCCGGCCGATACGGACCGAGAGATGCAGTATCGGACGTATCGTCACGAATCGGGAGACCTGCGGCTGAAGGTCGCGCCGGCCTCGCTGGAGGGCGAGGACCACCCCGGCTACGCGCTGACGGCCACGAGCTATCCCGGGCTCGATCTCTCGGAGACCATCCGGGTCAGAACCGTTCTGACGTTCGAACGCTGTAACCGGATCGCCAGCGATTTCATGGACCTGTTTTCGGCCAGCTACGACGGCCCGGGCTCGCTCGAGGAGGCGCTGGACTACGCCCACGAGCGAACGCGCGAACACCGCTGACGGCGCGCTTCGGGGCCGATCGGGGGCCGGCCGGCGGTCGCTTACTCGATCTCCAACTCCCCGCTCCCGCCGTCTCCACCGTTGTCCTCGTCCCACTCGAGTTCGAACTCGACGCTCAGTTCGCCCGGACCGTCGGCCGGTCCCTCGCGCTCGGCCTTGACCTCGAAGGTGGGCCGGGCGGGCGGCTCCATCGTCACGGAGTCGGCACCGGCCGTGAGCGTGATCGATTTTCCGTCGTCCAAGTTGTCGGCGACGCGACGCAGCATCGACGCGATCTCCGCTCGGCTCTGTTCGGTTTCCGATTTGAAGAGTACTTCTTCGGGCATGGGTGACAGTACGGTCCGTGAACTGATAAACACACGCTCGAAGAAGCGACTCACCGAGCCCGTGGCATCGCCGGTGTCTCAGTCGTCCGAGGGAACCGCGGACCCCTCGCCGGCGGCGGCCGCGGACTCGCTCTCGGCGAAGGGGTACCACGACTGCTTGGCGTCGGCCATATAGGGGGCCTCGAAGTCCGTCTCCTCGGGCTCGCAGAACTCGACGAGCTGTTCCTCGGCAGTGGCGTCGACCCACTCACGAAACGACTGCCCGTCGACACGGTGGGCCGCGTAGGCCTCGAGCAGGTTCCGGATCGCGCCGGGGGCCTCGTCGGCGGGGACCCGTTGCTGGACCCAGTCGATGAACGAGGGGTCCTCGCCGACGCCGCCGCCGACGCCGATGTCGAAGGCCTCGACCATCTCGCCGTTCTTGCGGGCGCGCATCCCCTGCAGGCCGATGTCGGCGGTCATCGCCTGCCCGCAGTCCGCGGTACAGCCGGAGTAGTGCATCTTGATCTTGCCGACGTCGTCGGGCAGTTCGACGTTCGCGTTGAACCAGCGCAGCATGCGGGCCATCCGCGCTTTCGTCTCGGTCAACGCAATCGAGCAAAATTCCGTTCCCGTGCAGGCCATCGCGCCACGCTCGAAGGGGCTCGGTTCGGCGGGATACGTCTCGAGGAGCGGCTCCGCGAGCAGGGCCGCGAGGTCCTCGTCGGCGACGTCGACGATGACGGGGTTCTGGCGGCGGGTCAGTCTGACCTCGCCGGAGCCGTACTCGTCGGCCAGATCGGCCAGTTCGATGGCGTCCTCGGCGGGGAGGCGACCGACGGGGACGCTCAGGCCGACGTAGTTCCCCCCGTCTTTCTGGTCGCCGACGCCGACGTGATCGTGCTGGCCGTCCTCGACCGGGCGGCCGGCGTTGTAGGTGTACTCCTCGCGGAAGTCCTCGCCCGCGGTGTGCATCTCGAAGTCGACGTACTCCGCCTGGAGCGTGTCCCGAATTTTCTCCATCCCCCAGTCCTCGGCGAAGAACCGGGCGCGGTTCTTCGAACGGTTCTGGCGGTCGCCGTAGTCGTGGTACAACTCGACGAAGCCGCGGCCGACCTCGTAGGCATTCTCCGGGCGGACAAAGATGTCAAGCGGCGTCGCGGCGCGGGGCTGGCGACCGCCGAGCCCACCGCCGATCCGGACGTTGAACCCGCGGACTTCCTCGCCCTCGATCTGCTTGGTCGCCGGCTCGAACCCGATGTCGTTGAGCGAGTCCTGGGCGCAGCCGACCGTACAGCCCGAGGCACTGATGTTGAACTTCCGGGGCATGTTCGCCAGCGAGTCGTCCGTGCGAAGCTCCTCCTCGAAGCGCTCGAGCAGCGGGCCGGCCTCGACGAACTCCTCGGCCTTGCCGTGGAGCGGACAGCCCGAGATGTTGCGCATCGTGTCCCCGCCCGCCGAGCGGGAGTGGACGCCCGCGGCCTCGAGTTGCTCCCAGATCTCGGGGATGTCCTCGAGTTTGAGCCAGTGTAGTTGCACCGATTGGCGGGTCGTCAGGTCGATCCAGCCGTTGCCGAACTCGGGGTTTGCGACTGGCCCCTTCGCGTACTCGCGGGCGACCTCGCCGATCGTCCGGAGCTGGTCGGGCTCTAAGATGCCGCTGGCGTTGGTCAGCCGCATCATGAAATACGACTCTTGCCCGTCGCGCTGGTGGAACAGCCCCCAGAACTTGAAGCGGGTGAACCACGTCTCGCGTTCGTCCTCGGGGATGGCCTCGTAGCCGCCGTTGTCCGCGAACTCGAGGATGTGGTCGCGGACCTCGTCGCCGTAACAGTCCTCCTTGCGCTCCTCTTTCTTATGCGCCATCGACGACCACCTCACTGACCTGACGATCGGACTCGAAATCGCGAGTTTCCTCTCCAACCATGTCGTAATTCACGTTTTGTTGGCACGGTACTGAATCATATAACAGTAATCGTTCACATTCAATTGGTTTTCTCCCAGTTTCAGTGGTGGGCGTCGTATCTCCAATGGAATATAGTCTGTATAAGGACGTATGTCGCGAGACACGCGAGCAGAGACTGGGGAATGTCAACCGCGATGGGCGCGACCGATCCTGATTCGCGGGGACGGACGACGCGACCGACTCGAGACGCGTCCGCCGCCGGACGGGACAAAAATGCCGGTCGTGAGAACACAACAGTGACGAACCGGCGGAGCCTTCGACGAACAAACAGTTTGAGCCTCAACGCGTGGATGGGTTCACCCGCCGGTCGGCATCGGCCCGTCCGGCGACGGCGCGACGCGGGTCCGATACAGTCTGCCGGGAAGGACGACCGAGAAGACCGCGAGCCCGAGGAAGACAACAGCGTCGTTAGCGTCGGCGATCAGGCGCTCGCTTCCGCGACCGCCGCGACGTCTCGGTCCCGCGGGGGCTCGAGACGGACCGCACACTGCTTGAAGTTCGGTTCGTTCGAGCGGGGATCGACGGCGGGCAGCGTGAGGTCGTTGACGGCGGGGTGGTGGATCGGCAGCCAGACGACGCCGTCGGGGATCACCTCGTCGACCTCGACACGAGCCATCACTGACGCTCGCCGGGAGACGACGCGGGCGTACCGCTCGTCGCCCTCGTCGGCGGTCTCGACCCGACTCTCGAATTCGTCGGCGAACGCGGCCGCGGTCGCCGGGCTGACCCGGGCCGTCGGCGGCTCGTCCTCGCGGGTCCGCACGCCGGTGTTGTACGCGTCCGGCCGGCGGGCAGTCGTCAGGGTGAACGGATAGGACTCGTCGGTCGGCTCCGGCAGCGGGCGGGCCTCGCCGGTCGAGAACGCGGCGCGTCCCGAGGACGTGTAGAACGACCACGACTCGTCGAGGTCGTCGGCAGCGCCGTCCCGCTCGTCGGCGTCGGGCCCCTCGTAGTATCGGTAGCCACCCGAGACGTCCGGCTCCGGGGCCGGCCAGCGGACCGCGGTCTCGTCCTCGAGGCGGTCGTAGCTGATCCCCGAAAGGTCCGCGGGGGTGCCCTCGGTCAGCCCGACGAACTCCGCGAAGACCGACGCGGGCTCGAGCGGGTCGTCGAACAGGTCGGGCACGAGCCGGTCGGCGAGCAGGCCGATCAGTTCGAGATCGGTCTTGACCCCCGGAGGCGTCTCGGTCGCGGCCCGCACGCGGGAGACGGTCCGTTCCATGTTGGTCGTCGTCCCCTCGGACTCGCCCCACGTCGCCGCGGGGAGAACGACATCGGCGTACTCGACGGTCTCGCTGCGGAAGGCGTCCTGCACGACGAGGAACGCGTCCTCGAACGTCTCACGGACGCGGGTCGCGTCGGGCATGCCCGCAACGGGGTTAGTCGCGACCGCATAGACGGCCTCGACGTCGTCGCCGACGGCGTCGACGATACCGACCGGGCCCGGGCCGGAGTCGTCGGGAAACCGCGAGACGGGAACGTCCCAGGTCTCGGCGACCTCGCGGCGGTGGGCCGGATCGCCGAACGGGCGGTGGCCGGGCCAGGACCCCTTCGAGGAGCAGACGCGAGTCCCCATCGAGTTGGCCTGTCCGGTCAGCGAGAACGGGCCGGAGCCGGGCCGGAGGTTGCCGGTCGCCAGACAGAGATCGATCAGCGCGCCGGCGGCCGCGGTCCCGTTGACGCTCTGGTTGATCCCCATTCCCCAGTACAGCAGGGTGGGATCGTCGAGCGCCTCGGCCAGCCGGTCGACGTCGGCCAGGGAGACGCCCGCTATCTCGGCCGCCTCGGCGGCGTCGGGCAGTTCCGCGCGGAGCTCCTCGAAGCCGACGGTCGCCTCGTCGACGAACTCGCGGTCGATGCGGCCGGTCTCGACGACCCGCGCCAGGACGGCTCGAGCCAGCGCGAGGTCCGCGCCCGGCTCGAGCGGAACGTGGTGGTCGGCGGCCTCGGCGGTCTCGCTGTGGACGGGATCGACGACGATCAGTTCCGAGTCGTCCGCGTCGGCGGACTGCCGGATCCAGCGAAACATGACCGGGTGGGCGGCCGCCGGGTTCGCTCCCCAGACGACGTGGCTCTCGGCCTCGGGGATGTCGTCGTAGGTCGGCGGCGGCGCGTCGCTGCCGAAGGCGTCGTAGTACGCGGTGACGGCCGACGCCATACACAGCGTCGTGTTGGCGTCGTAGTAGGGCGTCCCGAAGCCGCCACGAGCGAGTTTGCCCAGCGCGTAGGCGGCCTCGTTGGTCTGCTGGCCGCTCCCGAGGACCGCGACGCCGTCGTCGCCACCCTCGAGCGCGGCCTCGAGTCCCTCCGCGGCGCGTTCTACGGCCGACTCCCAGGTCGTCGGTATGAAATCGCCGTCCTCGCGGACGAGCGGCCGGGTCAGCCACTCCCCGTCCGGGTCGGCGGTTTCGCTGACGCCGCGTTGACACGCCAGTCCCTGATTGACCGGGTGGCCGGCGTCGCCCCGGACGGTGTCGAGACCGTACCCGCGGTCGGGGGCCTGCTGGACGTGTCCGCAGCCGACCGCACACCGCATACACGTGGTCGGAACGAGATCAGTCACGGGACCACCGCCGTGGGCCGGCTCGAATCACGGCGTGTGATTTACAATCACACCCTCCGCGAGAGTATTTGCTCGATATCATGGGGCTGTTCACGGGACAGGGAAACGTTTGCACCCACTAAACGCTGATCGTTTACGAACTATTGCTTTTCTTTCGGAGAGGAGCTGGCCCCGACAGTATGCGAACGGATAGGAGGTGTATAAGGGAATTATCCGTCGAGTATCGCCGGGTCGATGTGGCCGTTCGGTCACGAAACTCGAGTCCGCTGGACCGATTGGGGGCCGAATAGCGACGGCGGCGAGCGGGCGCGATCCGGGACGGCTACTCGGTTCCGACCCACTTGAGGACGAACAGCGTCCCCTCGAACAGCAGGATCATCGTGACCGCGACCAGGATGGGCGCCATCCCCGTCGGGTCGAGGGTGAACATGAACGACAGCCCCGCGAAGGCCGCCCAGAAGTACAGTCGCTTCTGGGCCAGCCAGCGGCGGGTCGTCACGCCCATCATGATCGCCAGCATGATAAACAGCGGAATCTGGAAGACGATCGCCAGAAAGCCCGTCAGCGTGATGATCAGGTTAAACGTATCGCCCAGCGCATAGGCGACGTCGGCGCTGCCCTCGGCGTAGTAGGTGAAGTATCGAAAGAGGATCGGCAACACCAGCACGTACGAGAACAGCATCCCGAGCGCGCCGAGGACGACGCTCGTCGGCACGGCCGCGAGGTAATACTTCCGTTCGTGGGGGTACAGCCCCGGTCGCATAAACAGGTAACACTCGTAGACGAACGCCGGCAGCGCGACCATGATCCCCAGCAGCGAGGAGATCTTGATCCGGGTCAGCCACAGCTCGAGCGGGTTGTAGAGATGCGGCGGCGGCACCTCTCCCTCGGCATAGGGGAAGACGTTGAACCAGACGTACTGGATCGCGTCGGAGGCCCACAGCAGGCCGATCGCCGTCCCGCCGGCCCCGAACAGCAACACGACCGCCAGCCGGAGGACCATCTCCTCGATGTGGTCGGCCAGCGGCATCTCCTCGTCGTCCGGCGGCGTCTCGATCCCGCCGATCTCCTCGTCGGCGTCGGGATAGGTCGGCGTCGGATCGTGTCGATCGCCGACGACGCCCTCGCCGTCCGTCTCGAGGTCGGGCCGCTCCGCGGCGGGGTCGGACGCCGGCCGATCGAACTCGGGCTCGTCCGGCGATTCCGAGGGAGCGTCCTCCCGCGGCTCTTCGGGCGCCTCGGCGTCCCGTCCGTCCACCGGCTCGTCCGACATCTACGGGATATTGATAGGCCACCGGTTATAGGCCTTTTTCTTACGGTGACCCCGAGAGAGTGAGAAGCCCGCTGACTCGCCCGTATCCACACGAAAGGTTGATAACTGGATGTCAGTTACCACCTACCCAATGAGTTCTGCCGTCGACGAGGACACCGCCCAGGCCATAAACACCGGCCGGGAGACGATCGGCGCACTACTCTCGGGCGCCCAGCAACACCTCAAGAAGGTGTTCGTCGTCTTTCTGCTCGGGTTCCTCGGCTCCTTCTACGCGCTTCGGATCGTCGTCTGGGACTTCCTCGAGGCGACCGCCAAAGCTCGGATGAGCGAGGGGGTCGCCGGATCGACCGACATCATCACCCGGACGCCGTTCGAGGTGATCCTGTTACAGGCCAAGATCGGGATGATAACCGGAATCATCGTCGCGATTCCTGCGCTTCTCTTTTTCTCGCGGAAGGCGCTTCGCCGTCGAGGCTACACCAGCGCCGTCCCGATCTCGAAGGGGTATATCGCCGGCTTCGTCCTGCTGGCGCTGTCGCTGTTCGTGACCGGCGTCGTCTACGCCTACACCGTCTTCTTCCCCTACGCGTTCGGCTTCCTCGCGAAGAACGCCGTCAGCGCCGGCGTCAAACCGAGCTACGGCATCACCGAGTTCACCGAGTTCATGGCGCTGCTGACGCTTTCCTTCGGGCTCGCCGCCCAGCTCCCGCTGTTGATGGGGGCGCTCTCGTACACCGAGATCATCCCCTACGAGACCTTCCGCGACAAGTGGCGGTTCGCCGTCGTCGGGATCGTGATCTTCGGGGCCCTGTTCTCGCCGCCGGACCCGTTCACGCAGGTCATGTGGGCGATGCCGATGGTCGTCCTCTACGTCTTCAGCCTCGGGCTGGCCAAGGTCCTCACGAACGTCCGGCGACGCGGGGCGGCGAAATCGGCTGGCACCGGGACCGGCCACGTGAAAGGGCGTCTCCTCCAGTTCGGCGGGGTCCTCGCGGTCGTCGCGGTCGCGGCCACCGTCGCCGTCAATCAGGGCGCGTTCGGCTACCTCCGCGAATCGGTGTATCCCGCGTTCCCCTCGGTGATCCGCCCCAGCGGAGCGGGTCCCCTCGAGACGATGGCGGCGAACGGGCTCGCCGGCGAAGCGGCGGTCGGGCTCGTCGTCGCCGCCGGCGTCGGCTTCCTCGTCCTGCTCGGCTACACGATCTACGCGCTGCAACAGCCGGTCTATCCGCGGCCGGACGACATCCGGCGGGCAGACAGCCACGAGGACGTCGACTTCGAGACGCTCTCGACCGAGGACATCGCGGACGTGTCGGCACAGGTCTTCCGGACGATGAGCGAGGATCAGGCCCTGGAGTACTCCCGGCAGGCGATGTACGACGACGACCGGGAGAAGGCCCAAGCGATCCTCGATCGCTTCGACTCGATTCAGGAGTCGGCGGACGCCGGAGACGGGGGCGCGGCGGCGGGCGGTGCGGGGGCGGCGGCCGGTGCCGGCGAGGCCGACGACGACGGGCTCTTCGCGAGTACCGCCGCCGGCATGCTCGATCCGTTCACGGAGGACGAGACCACCGAGGACGACATCGGTGGCTACGCCTACGACATCGCCTTCATCCTCAACAGCCTCACCTCGAAGGTGTTCCGCATCGTCGGCCTCTTCATGGTCGTCATGGGCGGGACCTTCTTCTGGCTGTACTCCGGCGGCCTCGGCGACGTGTTGCGGCTCTTCCTCGATCGGGTCCCCCAACACGTCCTCGACGAGGTCGCGGCCCGCAACGATATCGATCCCAGCCAGATGAGCCTCGACGAACTCATCGAAGCGATGGATATCGTCGTCGCGCTCCATCCCGTCGAGGTCCTCATCTTCGAGGCGAAGGTGAGCGCGCTCGCCGGCATCGTCGCCGTCCTCCCGCTGATCCTGTACTACGCCTGGCCGGCCGCCAAGGAGCGCGGACTGGTCTACGGCGACCGACGCACGTTCGTCGTCTGGGGTGGCGGTCTGCTGGCCGGCTTCGCCCTCGGAACCTACCTCGGGTTCTTCTGGATCGCGCCGTCGGTCATCTCGTATCTGGTCTCCGACGCGCTTGCCAATCAGATGGTCGTCTCCTATCGGATCAAGAGCTTCTTCTGGCTCGTGATCTTCACGACCGTCGGGATCGGCTTCCTGCTGAACATCATCGTCACGATGGCGCTGTTCCACGTCGGCGGGGTCGTCAGCTATCGCTCGATGCTCGAGCGCTGGCGGCCGGTGGTCGTGGGCATCTTCGTCCTCGCGGCTTTCTTCAGCCCGAAGGGCGTGCTGATGATGCTCATCTTCTCGATCCCGATCGCGCTTACCTACCTGCTCGGGCTGGGGATCCTCTACGTCCTGACCGGCGGTGGCCGGCTGTTCGGCGGTGGTGGCGGCGGATCGACCGCCGAACCCGACGAGACAGGCGCGGCCCCGGAGTGAGGATCGACCGACGAGACGACGCACTTTCGAACCGTCCCCCGTGCCACGATAGCGGATCGCCGCTCGAGCGACCGAGAAGCGCAGTTCTCCCTCGAGCGAGACGAACGTCGCCGACCAGCTACGCTTAAGGCCGCGACTTGTGAACGATCGACCGACTGATGCCAAAGATCAGCGTCGAAATTCCGCAGGAACTCCTCGATGATCTCGACGACCACGTCGGCGACGACGGCAAGTTCGTCAACCGCAGCGACGCGATCCGGTCCTCGATCAGAAAGAATCTCGATATCTTAGACGAGATCGACGAACGCCACGACCGCCTCGAGAGCGACGGGGAGTGACTACTCCCGGTCGACGCGCTGGGCGAACCCGAACGTCGGTTTGACGTCCTCGACGCGGACCGCGACCGTCTCGCCGTCCTCGGCTCCGGGCACGAACAGCCGGTAGCCCTCGACCGAGGCGATGCCGTCGCCCTCGCTGCCGACGTCGGTGATCTCGACCTCGAGTTCGTCGCCGGGGCGCACGGGGGCGGTGAGCCGCCCCTTCCCGATGAAGTAGACCTCGGAGGACTCGTCGCGGCTCGCGTCGGGCGAGGTCGCGCGGACGTACTGGAACTCCTCCTCGACGTCGGCCCGGAAGTCGTCGACGTCGGGGCCTTCGAAGACCTTCACGACGAAGTCGCCGCCGGCCTCGAGCAGTTCGCACGCGGTCTCGAAGGCCTGGCGCGCGAGATGCAGCGACCGGGCCTGATCCAGCGAGTACTCGCCGGACATGTTGGGTGCCATGTCCGAGATGACCGCATCGACGGTGCCGTCGGCGGCGTCGACGACCCGCTTGCGGGTCTTCTCTTCGGTCATGTCCCCGCGGAGCGTCTCGACGTTGTCATGGTCCGCGAAGTCGTCGATCCGCTGGAAGTCGACGCCGATGACCTGTCCCTCCGGGCCGACCTCCTCGGCGGCGACCTCGAGCCAGCCGCCGGGCGCGGCCCCGAGGTCGACGACGGTGTCGCCGCGGTCGATGACGTCCTCGAGTCGGTCCAGTTGTTTGAGCTTGTAGGCCGCTCGGGAGCGATACCCCTCCTGTTTGGCCTTGTTGTAGTAGTGGTCGCGAGCCATATATCGTTCTTGAACGGGCTAAGCGGCCGGGACGGATAGGTGTGGCGAGAGCGGGCCGCGCGCGCTGCTCGCTCGGGCCGGCCGAGCCGCGTCGATGGTCGAGGTCCGAGGCAGGCTCGAGTCCGGCCTCGAGATCGGCAGTCGCGTCGGCCGGCTCGAGGACGCTCCACCCTCCCGCCCGCGCGTAAAGGGTGCCTTTTTATGCCGACCGTCCGTACCCCGATCTATATGTTCAAGGCCATCGTGAGCGCCGAAACGCTCACCAGCGCGCTCGATTCGATCAGCGTGCTGGTCGACGAGTGCAAAATCCACCTCGAGGAAGACGGGCTGGAGATCCGGGCCGTCGATCCGGCCAACGTCGGGATGGTCGACCTCTCGCTCGATGCGTCTGCGTTCGAGTCCTACGAGGCCGACGGCGGGCTGATCGGTGTCGATCTCTCGCGGCTCGAAGACATCGCGGGCATGGCCGACGCCGGCCAGCTCATCCAGCTCGAACTCGACGAGGAGACCCGCAAGCTCCACATCCAGATCGACGGGCTCGAGTACACGCTCGCGCTCATCGACCCCGACTCCATCCGACAGGAGCCCGACATCCCGGACCTCGACCTCCCTGCCGAGGTCGTCCTCGAGGGGAAAGACGTCAACCGCTCGGTGACCGCCGCCGACATGGTCTCCGACCACATCGCCCTGGGCGTCGACGAGGGCGAGGAGTACTTCTACGTCGACGCCGCGGGCGACACCGACGACGTCCACCTCGAGCTGACCCAGGAAGATCTGATCGACCTCCAGCTCGGGCCCGCCCACTCGCTGTTCTCGCTGGACTATCTCAAGGACATGAACAAGGCGATCCCCGGCGACACCGAGGTCACGCTGGCGCTGGGCGAGGAGTTCCCCGTCAAGATCTACTTCGGCTTCGCCGAGGGACAGGGGCAGGTCACCTACATGCTCGCGCCGCGCATCCAGAGCGACTGACCGACTCGACCGTTCTCACAACCACTTAAACGTTCGATATGCGAAGGGGAGTTGCTACCCGACCGCTAGCCGACGATCGGGTATGCCCTCCGCGAACGATACGACCGACGACCAGGAACCGGACGATCTCGAGTTCGTGACGACGTTCGACCCCGACGGTGAGCCGGCCAGCGAAGCCGTCGTCACCGCCGTCGCTGCGGTCCGTGGCTCGAAACCGGCCGCGCTCGAGCCGCTACACGCGGTCGTCGATCCGGACGCGCTCGATTCGCTGGTCGGCCACGCCGACCGGGTCGGCACCGCGGGCAGCCATCAGGTCTGGTTCACCTACGAGGGGTTCGACATCGCCGTTCGCACCGACGGCGAGGTTCGGCTCCGGGACGCGACCGTGACGGCCGACTGAGGCGGTTTCGAACCGTCTCGGAGCGGGACGCGGGGTCGTCCGTCAGTCCTGCTCGTCCAGAAACGAACGCAGCAAGTCGGTGACGGTGTCGGCTTCCTCGATGAAAAACAGGTGAGAACCGCCCTCGACGAGTTCGAGTCGACTGTCCCGGATCTTCTCCTCGAGCAGCCGCGCGTTCGTAACGGGGACCACCTCGTCGTTCGTCCCGTGACAGACCAGTGTCGGTACGCGGAGTCGCTCGAGGCGGTCGCTGACGTCGAAGTTCTGGACTGCGGCGGCCTGTGCCTCGCGTGCGGGGTCGTCAGCGTCCTGTTCGAGTCGCCACTCGAGGATCCGGTCGATGAGGTGGGGGTTGCGGTTGGTGAACCGGTCGTTGAACGCCGGCCGCATGCGGTGGCGCAACACCTGGCGTTCGGTTGCGCCGTCCGGCGTATCGAACATGTGTTCCTGCGTCTCGTCGGGGACCGGCGCGGCGTCGGGGCCGCCGTGGCTCGTACAAAACAGCGTCAGCGACTTCGTCCGGGAGTACTCGAGGGCGTAGCGCTGGGCGATCATCCCGCCCATGCTCGCCCCGACGATGTGGGCGTCGTAGACCCCCGCGTCGTCGAGGACCGCCTCGAGGTCGGCTGCCAGCCCGCCGATCGAGTAGCCGGCGAGTTTGAGCAACACGAGCCCCCGAAGCGTGCCGGGCAGCCGCGCGACGAGCGGCGGGAGGCCGACGTCGGAGCGACCCGTCCCCCGGTTGTCGGGGGCGATCACGTCGTACTCGTCGGCGACGGCTTCCCGCTGCCAGCGCCACATCCACCGTCCGAACCCGAGCCCCTGCACGAAGACGACGGGCGACCGACCGTCGCCGTCGCTTCGCTCGTACTCGTAATAGATCGACACGCCGTCTCTCGTCGCCTGTGGCATGGCCGAACCGACGTGTCGAACGCCCTTGAAATCGATCCTCGAGGCTGGGCGGGACGACGACCGCCGGCCGGGACCGATCGGCGATCGCCCGATGGCGTCGGGTAATACGGGTATACCGTCGCTGCAAGGGTCGAGTGGGGGCGAGATCTCGGCGGCCGGTCGCCCGTCTCGGATCGGCGAGCCCGACTGCCACATATAAAAGACGATTATCGCAATCAGGGTGTTTATCCCGCCGGAGTAAAACGTAATTACCGATGCAGCGACTCCACGCCCGGTATCCGTTCCTCGAGGCCGCTCGCGAGACCGTCGCCACGGAAGCGGTCGATCTGGCGACCGTCGTCGAGGGGGACGAAGCGGTCGTCAACCGGGCGCGTCAACGGGTTATTACCGCGATCGAGTCGGGGGAGACGGGGGAGCCACACCGCGATACTCGGATCGAGTTGCTCTCGTATCCGGTCGCGCGGGTACTGGTCTCGATGGTCGACGAACGCGTCCTCGTACGCAAGTACGCCCGCGCCGAGGCCGCGACGGCCTACGACCGGTTCACCGAGGACATGACCGACACGACCGAACTGAAAAGCGTCGAGTCGACGGGACTGGACCTCTCGGACCTCCTCGCCGAGTTCGACCTGCGGGACGCGGTCCGCGAAGGGGCCGACGACGAGTACCGGATCGACGTCGGGACCTACCTGCCGCTGGCCGAGGACCTCTGGGACGACGGCTGGCGGCTCGTCAACCAGCCCCTCGCGGCCGGCGAGGTCCCCGTCGACGAGGACGAACTCCTGACGCTGGTCCGCGAGGCGATCCGGGGCCGGATCGACGACGGGCTCCCCTTCGAGGTGCCCGAGTCCATCGCGACCGCCCTCGAGGACGAGGCCGACGAGATCCGCGAGGTACTCGCGGAGATGGACCTAACACAGGACATCGACACCGTCGTCCCCGACCTCTTCCCGCCGTGTATGAAGGCGCTGCTCGACCAGATCCAGAAGGGCGAGCATCTGCCACATCACTCCCGGTTTGCGATCACGGCCTTCCTGACGAGCATCGGGATGGACACCGACGAGATCGTCGACCTCTATCGGGTCAACTCGTCGTTCGGCGAGGAGATGACCCGCTACCAGACCGACCACATCCGCGGGGACACCTCGCCGACGGAATACTCGCCGCCCTCGTGTGCCACGATGCAGTCCTACGGCGACTGCGTGAACAAGGACGACCTCTGCGAGCGGATCCCCCACCCGATGGCCTACTACGAACAGCGGATCGACGACGCCGACGACGAGGAGTTAGAGGACTGGCGGGAGAACGACGACGGGAGCGACGGCAGCGCCGCGAGCGGCGACTGACGGCGTTCGCTCGCGCGGAGGAAGTGGTACTGCACGGTCGGTTCTCGAGCAGTATCGGCCGGGACGAACCGAAAACGGTGACCGAATACCGCCTCAGAACGTTCCGTTCGTTTCCGTCTCGTCGGCCGTCGCGTCGAGGTCCTCCTCGTCTTTCAGGGTGTAGGCCAGCCCGATACCGACTGCCGTCACCAGGAGGATAAAGCCAGTAATAGCCACAACGAGCAGCTGTGCCCCTTCGGAGGAGAGACTGCCGTTGTCGGCAGTGTAGGAAGAGCCGATGGCGATCATCGTCGCAAGCAATAGGAGGACCGCACCGACCGCCGAAACGATTTCGATGAGCTGTTCGCGATCGAGCATTGTCGGATCGGTTTCGTCGGCCCGGTGAAAAGCGCTTCGAAGGGGGCCTCGGCGGTGGTCGGACGGGAGCCGTCTCGCTTGCTCCTTTAAACGCCGACCTTGCGAGTTCAGGCGAGTTCGTTATCCCCATCGGCCCCCTAGCGCGCTCGAATCGCCAGCCGACCACCGAGTTCACCCCTTGACGCATCCATGAAAACAACAGCGTCACCGAAAGCGCCGCTGCCAGTACCGTCCGCGGATCACCTCACCGAGCGATCCCGCCGCGCCCGCACCGAACCGATGTCGGTGCTGGCGCTGGGCGACGGCCTCTACGAGGTCGAGTCCGCGAGCGACCACACCTATCTCGTCGATCTCGAGGCCGGCAGGTGTACCTGCCCGGATCACGTCTTCCGCGAGGCCCGCTGTAAGCACGTCCGCCGGGTCGCGATCGAGATCACGGAGGGTCGGACCCCGCCGCCGGGCGAGATCGCCGTCGCGTGTCACGACTGCGGCGAGACGTGTTTCGTCGCGGACAACGACCCCGCGCCGTGTTACTGCGACGACCACGCAATTTCGCCGGGCGACATCGTCGTCGATCGCGAGACCGGCGACCGGCTCACTGTCGTCGACATCTCCGAACTCCGTTCCGACGCCGTCGAGATCGGGGCGGCCGACTGTACCGTCGCCGAGTACGGGTCCAACGAGGACTACGATCCCGACGTCCCGGTCGTCGGCGCGGTCTACCCCCACGCAACCGTCGCCGCGAACGGTGTCGTCCCCTCGTCGCTGAAAGTGTACGTCTTCCCGCGGACCCGCCTCGAGCGAGCGACACCGAGGGCGAGCGACTGAGACCGCCGTTCCCTCCAGTCGGGAGACAACGGCTTGCAACGCGCGTGTCGTTGCTATCGTCCCGTTTCTTGTGACCCGGTATCGAATGACGACCCATGGGAACCGGTATCGAGTACGGCGAGTTCGACGAGGGACGGCACGTGAACTACTGGGAACTCGACCGCACGCTCCAGCGGGAACTACGGCGGGTGTACGACGCCGACGAGTTCGAGTGGGCCGAGCCCCGACTCGCCGAGTTCGGCGAGCTGATCGGGCACACCGTCGCCGACAACGCCGATTACGTCGACGACCACGGGCCGGAACTCGAGACCTACGACAAGTACGGCGACGTACACAACGCCGTCCGGTATCCGGCCGAACAGCTCGAGAACGACGAACTGGCCTACGGGGCGGGCATCGTGGCCGACGCCTTCGAGGCCCCGCCGGACCGCGACGAGCCGATGCCGATCAGTCACTTCCTCGGGATGTTGCAGCTGCTGTGTTACGCCGACGCCGGGTTCGGCTGTCCCGTCGCGATGACCGCCGGGTCGGCGCTGGTCCTCGAGCGCTTCGACGACGGCGACCTCGAGCCGTACTACCGGGCGCTGACCAGCCGCGACTACGACGACCTGATCGAGGGCGCGATGTTCCTCACCGAAGAGCAAGGCGGCAGCGACGTGGGAGCCAACGAGACGACGGCGCGGTACGACGACGAGGCGGACTGCTGGCGGCTCACCGGGGAGAAGTGGTTCTGCTCGAACATCGACGCCGAGGGGACGCTCGCGCTCGCTCGGACCGAGGACGCCCCCTCGGGGACCGACGGCCTCTCGATGTTTCTCGTGCCCCACGGCGATCCCGACGAGGGGGTCCTGACGAAGGGGGATCGCCGCGAGTTCGAGGGCCCGCCGCCGGGCGACGCGCTCAACGACCAGCTGTACCGCCGCCTGAAGGACAAACTCGGAACCACCGCCGTTCCGACCGGCGAGGTCGAGTTCGACGAGACGAAGGCCGCCCTCGTCGGCGAGGAGGAAGCCGGCTTCAGACAGATGACCGAGATGCTGAACCTCGAGCGGCTCGCGAACGCCGCGGCCTCCTGCGGACTGATGGGGCGGGCCCTGCTCGAGAGCAAGGTGCAGGCGGCCACCCGCGAGGCCTTCGGGACGACGATCGACGAGTTCCCGCTGATGCGCGAGGACCTCGTCGACATGACCGTCGACTACGAGGCCGCGACGGCGTACGTCCACGAGGTCGGGCGGCTGTTCTCGGCGCGCGAACGGGCGCGACGCAGCGATGCGGCGACCGAGGACGAGGATGCCTACCGGCTGCTGCGACTGCTGATCCCGATCGCTAAGCTCCGCACGGGTCGGATGGCCGTCGACACCGCCTCCTACGCCATGGAGATCCAGGGCGGGAACGGCTACGTCGACGACTTCGTCACCAACCGCCTGCTCCGGGACGCGCAGGTGCTGCCGATCTGGGAGGGGACCGAGAACGTTCTCTCGCTCGACGTCGTCCGCGCCCTCGAGCGCGAGGAGGCCCACGAGCCGTTCACGGAGACGGTCGAGCGGCGACTCGAGGCCGTCACCCACCCCGCGCTCGCGGACGCGGCCGAAACCGTCGCCGCCGAGTACGAGGACCTGACCGGCGCGCTACTGACGCTGGCCGGCGAGGATTCGGAGTACGCCCAACTGTCGGCCAAGCGGCTGGCACACTACCTCTTCGAGGTGTTCACGGCCGCGCTGTTGCTCGAAGAGGCACAGGCCGACCTCGAGGACGGCGACGGACGGACGGCGATGGTCGCACGGCGGTTCGTCACGAACGAACTCGAAGCCGAGGAGGCGCGGGGGATCACCGACGGCGACCGGTTCGTCCTCGAGGCGTTCGAGCCGATCGTCCACCACGCGGCGGTCGATCCCGAGGCGGTCGCGGAGGCGGTGCCGGCAGACGACTGAGATAGGCTACTCGAGGGCGTCGGCGGCCTCGTCGACGTCCATCACGCCCTGCTTGACGGCGTTGAGGACGCGCCGCAGGTCCTCGTCGGTGTCGTCGTCGCCCCCGTCGGCGGCCTCCTCGAGGGTGACCTTCTCGGACTGCCCAGTGAATTCGGGGAAGTCCGTGCCCTCCGCCAGCGCCGTTTCCTTCTTGACGCGGTAGTTGCCCCCGTCGGTGACGTAGAGATCGCCGGGGTGGAAGAAGTACCAGTCCTCGCGGTCGAAGCGGACGCCGATCCGGGGTTTCGCGCCGAAGTTCCGCGCGAAGAAGGTCAGCGCCTCGACCTCCTCGCCGGTGAGATAGATCGGGTCGCCCGAACTCGATTTGGCCTCGATCGCGTAGAAGCGCTCGCCGTCGCCGGCCAGCACGTCGGGGAGTTCCCGCTCGGTCGCGGAGCCGCTGGCGGGCGCTCGCATCACCGCGAAGCCGGCCTCGTCGAGTTCGTTGACGAGTTCCCGCTCGCGGCGGTCGCCCTTCGCCTGAGACATGGACGATTCTCTTCCGCGGGCGGTAATAAAGGACCGGACGGCGGCGGATGGCGCAGTGAAAGTGGTCGCCGATGCAGCAGGCGTTACAGCGGGATCGCCGTGACGACCGCGAGGATCGCCTCGCCGGCCGGCGTCGCCTCCTCGAGGTCGTACTCGAGGGCGAAATACAGCAGGCCGAACTGGAGGGCGTTAAAGGCCGCATGAGCGGCGATCGGGACTAGCAGGTTGTCGGTCTTCGCGTAGAGGTAGCCGAAGACGGCGGCACCGCCCATGACGACCGCGACCGGGACCATGGTCGCGAGCAGCGATGGCGAACTGACCGCGTAGACGGGGAAGTGGATCAGTCCGAAGACGAGACTGGCGATGGCGACCGCCTGCAGCCGGGTGAAGGCGTCGTAGAGGCGTTTCTGGACGATGTTCCGGTAGAGGAACTCCTCGGCCGGCGCGTTGAAGAAGAAGACGATCGCGATCATGACGAGGACCATCGTCTGGTCGTCGCCGATGAAGCTCGCGACCTGGTTCTCCGAGGCCGGCAGCGAGAGCAGTTGAATGGTCACGCTGATCAGGACGTAAAACGCGACGCTGGCGACGATACCGAGCAGGACGTACGCCCAGCCGCGTCGCGTCGGCGGCCGAACGTCGACGTACGACCAGCCCCGGTCGGTGACGACGAGATAGACGGCCCCGACCAGCACGAACCCCGCGAAGTTGAGGACGAAAAAGAGCGTTCGGCTGGCGATCGACGTCTCGGTCGGTGCCGTGGCCAGCCGGACATCGAGCAGGAGTGCGGGCAGCGTCGTGAACTGCGTCGCGAGCAGGCCGACGATCGCGAGTCCGGCGGCGACGAGCGTCGAGCGGAGCGGCCCGTCGGTCCGGCGGCGCGTTGATGTTGCCATGACCGGTCGTACGGCCACCGGACCCTTGGGCGTTTCACTCCCGGCCATGGAGACGGTCGCTCGAGCCGACTCGAACTCAGTTCGAGTCGAGCGGGATCTGATCCTCGAACAGCTGTGCCAGCAGTCGGCCCTGTGCGAGCCGCAGGTGACGGTTGACCGTCGGCTGCGTTACCGCGAGCATCTCGGCGATCTCCTCGCCGGTACTCTCGCGGGGCCACTCGAAGAAGCCGGCGAAGTAGGCGGTCCGGAGAACCTCGAGCTGGCGGTCGGTCAGGGCGTCGAACAGCGACGTCACGAGTTCGCTGCGCGTCCCCATCGACCGCTCGACGTGGCGACGCGCCCGCAACTCGACGCCACCGTGTCCCTCCCCGAGCGTCTCGACGAACTCGCGGACGTCGGTCCCGGTCGGGACGTCGACGACGACCTCGAGCCCCTCGCCGTCGGCCCGTATCGAGCGCGGACTGCCGCCGTGACGGACCAGCCGGGCGGCCAGTGGGTCGCCGGAGACGGTCGCCTCGAACCGACACGTCCCGTCGGCTTCGCTGATCAGCCGGGAGTCGGTGACCGACACCAGCTCCGCGAGCGCCGATCGAACGTCGTCGGGCGCAACGCCGTCGGTCTCGACGAACAGCAGCGTCTCGTCGCTCGAGTGTGACCCCATGCCCGCGTACTCGACGTCGGCCCCTGTCTTCGCCGCGAGCCGCGAGAGGGGGTCCTCGTCGCCGGCGATCCGGAGCGTAAGTTCGAGCAACCGTTCGGCGTGGAGCGCCTCCCGGGTTTTCATCGCGGTGATCGAGTTGGCGATTCCTTCACCCAGTTCCGTCAGGACCGTCCGCTCGAGGTCGCCGAAGGCGTCGGGTTCGTCGGCGTAGATCGTCAGGACGCCGTAGGAGTACTCCGCGTGGGACAGCGGGACACTGATGACCGACTGGAACCCCCGGTCGACCGCCCGACGCCGCCAGGGATCGCCCTGCAGCCCCTCGACGACGTTGGAGACGACCGTCGGCGTCCCGTCGATGGCGGTTCGGACGGCCGGCTCGGCGGCGTCGTCCGCGAGCGAGACGTCGTCGAGATACGCCTCCCCGTCGCCGGCCCAGGCACGGGGCTCGAGACGGGTCCCGCTCGGGTCGCGGTCGCCGATCCAGGCGAACGCGACCGAGTCGGCCTCCAGTAGTCGCTCGGGAACGGTCCGCTCGATCTCCCCGCGGCTCTCGGCCCCGATGAGGACCTGATCGATCCGCCTGATCAGTTCCGTCGTCTCGATCTGTCTGTTGAGCCGCTCGTTTCGGGCCTCGAGTTGTGCCTCCCGCTCGCGGAGGCTGGCCTCGCTCTCGAGGCGGTCGAACGCGGCCTCGGTCGTCGCGACGAGCGTCTCGATCAGCCGCCTCGCCTCGGCGTCGATCGGCTCCGCGTCGGTCGCGACCGTGAAGACGCCGTAATCGCCGATCGGGACGATGACCCCGCTCTCGACGGTCGGACCGAAGACCTGCGACCGATCGACCGACGACGGATCGTCGACGACGGTCCCCGTCCCGGTCACGTAGGTACTCCAGAGGGCGGACTCGCCGTCGCCGATGGCGACCGACGGAGCCCCGTTACAGAGGCGGTCGAACGCCTCGGTCGAGGCGGCGGGGACGAGTCGATTGACCGCCGGATCGAGCCGGTACACGGCCGCGCCCGACGCCTCGAGGATGTCCGCAGCGGTCTCGACGACCAGCGCCGACACCTCCGCTTCGGTGTCGGTGCCGAGCAGGTCCCTGGCCGCGTCGTGTAGCGACTCGAGGGTCAGTTCGCGCTCCTTGCGGTCGGTGATGTCCTGAATCGTCCCGCGGACGCCGACGATGCCGGCGTCATCGGCACCGTCCGCACGGATCGGCTCGCCGGTCGAACGGACCCACCGTTCGTCCCCCGTCATGGTCCGCATTCGGTGTTCGATGTCGTATCCCTCGCCCGCTTCGATCGTGCGATCGACGATCTCGAGGACGCGTTCCCGGTCCTCGGGATGGGGGAACGAGGTCGCCAGCTCCGAGTCGACCGTCGCGTCCAGCGGGAGGTCGTAGAGACGATGCAAGCCGTCGGTAAATGTCACGTCCCGCGTCTCGCCGCTGAGGTCGAGTTCCCAGCCGCCGATGCCGGCGAGGCGCTCGGCCTGTTTGAGGAGTTCGGTCGTCCGCTCCAAGTCGCGTTCGCGCTCCTTGCGCGCCGTGATGTCGCGGACGACCCCCGCGGACCCCACGAACTCGCCGTCGTCGCTTGGCAACAACGCGATGTGGTTTTCGACGTCGATCACCTCGTCGTCGGCGGTCTCGAGGACGATCTCGACCGTCTGGGAGGGAACGTCCGACCGAAGGAGTTCGCGGATCCGGTCCTGTGCCCGCTCGACGTCCGCCGCCGGGATCACTGTCGCCGCGGGTTTGCCGATCAGTTCCTCGGGCTCGTAGCCGAGGATCGGCTTGGCAGCGTCGTTCAAATAGGTGAATCGTCCCTCTTCGTCGAGCGTGTAGACCAGTTCGTCCAGCGCCTGTACGATCGCCTCGAACCGCTCTAGGTCGCGTTCCCGTTCCTTGCGATCGGTGATATCGCGAAGGACCCCCGCGGTCCCGGCGAACTCGCCGTCGTCGCTGGGCAACAGCGCCATGTGATTTTCGACGTCGATCACGTCGCCATCGGCGGTCTCGAGGTCCATCTCGAAGGTTCGAGTGGGCTCGCCGGCACTGCGGAGGTCACGGATCCGGTCCCGGGCCGTCTCGAGGTCGTCGTCGTCCATCATCGTCGAGACGTGGTCGCCGATCAGGTCGTCGGGCTCGTAGCCGGTGATCCCCTCGAGGGCGTCGTTCAGGTAGGTAAACTCCCCGTCCGCGTCGATCGTGTAGACGAGTTCGTCCAGCACCTGGAGGACCGTCTCGGCGCGCTCGAGATCGCGTTCGCGCTCTTTCCGCTCCGTAACGTCCTGGAACGAGCCACGGAGCGTGACGATCTCGCCGTCCTCACGGACCGGTTCGCCGATCGTCCGCACCCACCGCCGATCGCCGTCGGCCGTCCACATGCGAAGCTCTATGTCGTAGGGCTCCCCGTCGGTGATCGCACGCTCGACCGCCTCGCGAATGCGGGGACGGTCCTCGGGGTGGTAGAACTCGAACGCACTCTCGAGGTCGATCGGTTCGTCCGGTGAAACGCCGAGAATGCGGCGGATCTCGGCGGTCCACTGGAGGTCGTACGGCTCCGTGGAGACGTCCAGTTCCCACGCGCCGACGTCGGCCAGCCGCTGGGACTGCTCGAGCAGGGACGTCGTCCGTTCGAGGCGGCGCTCGCGTTCCTTGCGGTCGCTGATGTCGCGGCCGATCCCGACCTCGACCGGGTTCCCGTTCGGATCCTCGAGTACCGACGCGATGAACTCGTAGGGGATCCGCTCCCCCGATTTCGTCCGGAGTTCGGCCTCGACGAGGGTCTCGCCGGTCTCGAACGCCTCCTGCATCGACTCCCGAATCGCCCCCTCGTTCTCGGCGTCGAAGAAGTCGAGCGCGTTCATCTCCGCGATCTCCGCGTCCGAATAGCCCGTCACGTCGACCAGCGTCTCGTTCCACCGCCTGAGGTCGCCGTCTTCCTCGAGCAGGTAGACAACGTCGTCGACGGCGTCTAACATGTCGTCGGTAAACGCCTGTGTCCGCTCGAGGCGACGCTCCCGTTCTTCGATGGCCGCGACGTACTCGCGGCGTTCGAACGCCCCGCTGACCCACCGGGCGAGCAGATCGACGAACGACCGTTCCGCCGGCGAGAACGGCCGGTCCCGCGGATCGTCGCTCACGAAACAGACCGTGCCGTAGAGGTCCCCGTCGACGCGTATCTTCCCGCCGATGTAACAGCCGACGACGGATTCGACGGCCGCACCCACGTCGACGTCGGCCGCCGGCGTCTCCGAGATCCCGACCACGTCGTCCGACGTAACGGTGTTCCGGCAATGGGTCTCCGAAAGGTCCAGTACCGCTCCCTCGAGGTCGGCCTCGGCTCCGACAGCCGCCTCGATCTCGTACCGGTCGGCCGGTTCGTCGACGTGCGAGACGAGTCCCGTCTCGAGACCGAGCCGCTCACAGCCCAACTCGAGCAGCCGGCGGATCTTCGTCTCGGTCCCCAGCCCCGATTCGGACGTGATCCGGGCGATTTCCCGCCGGTAGCGCTCGCTCTCGGCCCGTTGCCGTTCGCGGTCCCGGACCGCCGTCGCCAGGTCGTCGACGGCCGCGGAGAGTCGGCCGATCTCGTCGTCTCGGTCGCGCCCGCACTCGGCCAGATCCGGCTCGGCCGGGAGGGAGCCGTCGTCGGCGGTCGGATCGGCGTCCTCGAGCCGCGAGACGAACCCCCGGAGTTCGTCCGTGAGTCGTTCGATATCGGTCGGACGGTCGGCGTCCCGACGGGCGGCGAGCCCGAAGACGACGAGTCCGGGAATCTGCTCGGCCGGGAGCGAGACGGCGGGCGTCGTCCCGAGGACGAGCGCGACGAGAACGGCGATCGTCCCAACGACCGTGAGCCGTCCCCGCCGTCCCGCGAGCGCCTCGAGAGGAGCCACGGCAGCGATCATACGTTCCCTACGAAACCACACACAATGATACGAGCGGTTACTTTCACGCCCTGTGGGTCGTCCCAATAGTACTGTCACGGACTCCGATCGGTCGGCGGCTCGAGCGGCGGTTCCGGGGACAGCGTGACGATAGCCACCCAGTCGGTCTGCCCCCGACCGTCCCATCGTCGGGACGACGCTATACACATAGTGTCGGGGTCGCGAGGAGATTACGTGTATAACGGCCAGCCCGATACCACCGGGACGCATTGGTGAGTCTACAATGACCGGCGCTACTCTCGACTACCACACTGACTCCGTCAGTCTGCAAGTAATCGACGCAATTGCGGACGCGACGAACACCGACGCCAGCGACCTCGAGCCGCTGTACGACGTGGTCGATCCCGAGGCGCTCGACCAGCTCTTCCAGTCGGGTTCGGGGGCAGCCGTCCGTGTCGAGTTCGAGTATCACGGCATGCCCGTCGAAGTCCGAGGCGACGGCACCGTCACGGTCAACGGGACGGTCCATGGGAGTAGATAGGTCGGGACGGTTCGACCACACCGAAACCGACCGCCGATCACGACCCGACGCCGGTGATCGACGATGCTGAGTCCGCTCACCGACGCAGCCGATGACGGAATTCGAGTACGACCGACCGAGCTGCAGCTCTGTGTCGTCGGCGACGACCTCCGTGAGGCGGTCGCCACTGCCTGCGGCGAGCGCGATGACTACGCCCTCGAGACGGTGCCGTCGCTTTCGGCCGCGCAGAAAGCCGGCAGCGACGCCGACTGTCTCGTCGTTCCGGCGGCGGCGCTCGGTGGCGACGAACGGACGACCGAGGATGCCGACTGCCACGGGGGAGACGGAACGGTCGCGGCCGACGAACCGATGATCGTCGTCGCCGACGGCACCGGTACCGGTTCGGATCACCGTTACGAGCGCCGGCTGACTGCCGTCCTCGAGCGGGACACCCTCGAGCGGCTGCCGGCGCGGGCGTGGGACCTCGTCGAGCGGCGGCGGCTGGCCGCGCTGTCGCGGCGCTCGCTGGCGAGCGTCGAGTTCGTCGGAGAATCGATCGCGATCGTCACTCCCGACGATGAGATCCAGTTCGCGAGCCGCTCGCTCGCGGTGCGGTTCGGCTACGACCTCGAGACGCTCTCGGGGACCGACTGGCGGGCGCTGTTTCCCGACGCGACCGTCGACCGACTCGAGTCGACGGCGATCCCGACGGTCGCCGACGGCTGGCGGTGGACCGGCGGCTGTACGGCGATGCGGCGGGACGGAGAGACGTTCCCCGTCCAGTTGCGACTGGGCGGGCTCGCGGACGGGAGTCTGGTGTTCGTGGTCGATAGTGGCGACGACGGACCGGAGCGCTGACCGCTATGTCCCGTGGTCCCAGCTGTCCATATACTCGTGTTGGGTGTCGGTCAGCGAGTCAAAGTCGACGCCCTCGGCCTCGAGTTTGATCTCGGCGATCTCCTTGTCGAGTTCGTCGGGGACGTCGTGGACCCCAGCGTCGTATGCGTCACCGTTTTCGAGCATTTCTCGGACACAGACGGCCTGAATCCCGAACGACTGGTCCATGACCTCGACGGGATGGCCCAGCGAGACGGGCGCGGCGAGGTTCACGAGTCGGCCCTCGGCGATGACGTTCAGTTTGCGGCCGTCGTCCATCTCGTAGGCCTCGACGCCGTCGCGAGCCTCGTAGCGCTCGACCGCGAGATCGTCCAAGGCCTCGAGGTCGATTTCGATGTCGAAGTGGCCCGCGTTCGCGAGCAAGACGCCGTCCTGCATTTTCTCGAAGTGGTCCTCGACGATGACGTCGCGGTTACCCGTCGTCGTCAGGAAGACGTCGCCGACTTCGGCCGCTTCGGCCATCGGCATGACCTCGTAGCCCTCCATGTGGGCCTCGAGCGCGCGCCGGGGCTCGACCTCGGTGACGATGACGTTGGCGTTCTGGCCCGCGGCCTTCTGCGCGACGCCTTTCCCGCAGTAGCCGTAGCCGGCGACGACGACGTTCTTGCCGGCCCACGAGAGGTTCGTGGTCATGGCGATCGAGGCCAGCGAGGACTCGCCGGTGCCGTGAACGTTGTCGAAGAGTCGTTTCATCGGCGTGTCGTTGACGGCGAAGACGGGGTACTCCAGGGCCCCGTCGTCGTCCATCGCGCGCAGGCGGTGGACGCCGGTGGTGGTCTCCTCCGCGCCGCCGACGATGCCGTCGATCAGTTCGGGGTAGTCCTCGTGGATCGCGGCCACGAGGTCCATCCCGTCGTCGACCGTGATCGTCGGCTCGTGGGCGATGACGGCCTCGATCGCGGCGTAATACTCGTCGTCGTCGACGCCGCGTTTGGCATAGCTGGTGATGTTCTCGTGGGTGTCGAGCGCCGCCGAGACGTCGTCGTGGGTCGAGAGCGGATTACAGCCCGTGACGGCGACCTCCGCGCCGCCCTCCGCGAGCGTCTCGACGAGGATCGCCGTCTTGGCCTCGACGTGCATCGCCATCCCGATACGCTCGCCCGCGAAGGGCTGGTCGGCGACGAACTCCTCGCGGACGGACTCGCAGATCGGCATGTGTTGGGCGGCCCAGTCCATCTTCCGACGGCCCTCCTCGCGAGCGGACTCGAGGTCGTCGAGTTGCTCGCTGATCGGGGGATACTCGGTGTCGGTCATGGCTCGACAGAGTGGGACCGTGGCCAAAACGCTACCGAACCCGGTTCGGCTCCGAACGGTTTCCGGGACTCGAGGCGGCCGCGTACCGACTCGGCGACTGTGAAAAAGGCGTAACGAAAGTGGTGGGTGGATCGGCCGCACTACGTGCCCGCACGATCGCGGCGATCCGGAGACGGCCGCGATCGGGTTCCGCCACCGGCGACGCCGATCCGCTCGGTCATCCCCGGTGTCTGGTATCGATTTCGAGGGGGATTACTGCTCGCTGTCGGGAGTGTCAGCGTCCGAATCGTCGGTGTCGTCGGCGTCCTCCTCGTCGTCGGTGTCGTCTTCGTCAGTGTCGTCGGTGTCCTCCTCGTCGTCGGTGTCGTCTTCGTCAGTGTCGTCGGTGTCCTCCTCGTCGTCGCCGTCAGCCGGCGGACCGGCGTGTTCCGGCGGACCGTGTTCGTCGTCATCGTCGTCGACCTGCTCGTCGTCGCCTTCGTCCTCGTCGTCGCCGTCAGTCGGCGGGCCGGCGTGTTCCGGCGGACCGCGTTTGTCGTCATCGTCGTCGACCTGCTCGTCGTCGCCTTCGTCCTCGTCGTCGCCGTCAGTCGGCGGGCCGGCGTGTTCCGGCGGACCGCGTTTGTCGTCATCGTCTTCATCCTCGTCGTCCTCGTCGTCATCCGCGTCCGGCGGGCCGGCGTGGCTCGGCGGACCGGCGTGGCTCGGCGCGTTGCCGGGGTTGTTGGCGACGACGAAGTTCGCGACGGCGATACCGGTCGACTCGTTGGACTCGTTTTGCTGGGTCTCAACGAAATCGGAGACGAGCGAACCGAAGCTCGTCTCGTTGGCCGACTCGTTGTCGGTCTCGTTCCCATCCACGGTCTCGTTGCCGTCCAGCGTCTCGTTGCTCGCTGCGGTCAGCGTCGCCGTGGTCGAGGCCGTCCGATTGTCGGCCGTCGCGGTCACCGAGACGGTGACGTTTTCGACGGGGTCGGGAAGTTCGACCGTCCCGTCGTTGTCCGTCGTGTACGTCCCGGTCCCCTCGTAGGTCGCGTTCTCGTCAGTTGTCGATACGTCGACGGTCGCGTTCGCGACCGCAGTGTCGTTTGCCGTGACGCCGACGACGACGTCCTCGCCGTCGTCGACGGACACGTCGAGGTCACCGTCGACGGTGGCCGCGGCCGCGCCCGCCGAGGCGAACACGGACGTGACCATAACGGCGACCAGCGTCATCGTGAGCAGTTTGTTCTTCATCCGCTCCTGACTTTCCCGGTTTATTAGATAAACCCCGCCGGCAGTTCTCGGCGTTTGCTTCGTGTTAAAACGGATTCAAACGAGGTTTAAGCGTTTATGGAGCGTTTTGAGCGTTTATCTCGAGTGAGTCGGTGGAGTGTCTCACTGGTTCACTCGCTGGCGCGAGCCACCAACGACTCGGCGGACTCGAGCGCTCGGTCCCGGACCGCCGCCTCGTCGAGGGTCAGGACCTCGTGGTCGCGCATGAGTACCCGGCCGTCACAGACGGTGTGGCGCACGTCGGCCGCTGCGGCCGCGTACGCGAGGTGGCTCACGAGGTCGTGACGCGGCGTCAGATGTGGCGTCTCGAGGTCGATCACCGCGAGGTCGGCCGGCGCGCCCGCCTCGAGCCGGCCCGACTCGAGGCCGATCGCGTCGGCGCTCCCTCGAGTCATCATCTCGACGACCGCCTCGGCGGGCACCGCGCTCGCGTCGTCGGCG
The DNA here is from genome assembly GCF_051225675.1 of Natrinema sp. CGMCC1.2065. Lineage (NCBI taxonomy): Archaea > Methanobacteriati > Methanobacteriota > Halobacteria > Halobacteriales > Natrialbaceae > Natrinema > Natrinema sp. CGMCC1.2065. The sequence continues at coordinate 78,162 of NZ_JBPJSJ010000001.1, forward strand.
GCGAGTTTGCCCAGCATGGCCGCGTCGCGTGCCTCGTCGAGCATCGAGAGGTCGTTGTTCGAGGCCGCGCCGTCGGTGCCGAGCCCGACGGTGACGCCGGCCTCGCGCAGCCGCTGGACGGGTGCCATCCCGCTGGCCAGTTTCATGTTCGAGGCCGGACAGTGGATCACGCCGGTCCCGGCCTCGGCCAGCAGTTCGATCTCTCGGTCGTCGACGTGGACGCCGTGGGCGATGAAGTCCTCGGACTCGAGCATCCCCCGTTCCGCGGCGTACTCGAGGGGACGCTCGCCGTGTTCGTCGACGATCGGCGCGACCTCCTCGGCGGTCTCGTTGGCGTGGTAGTGGATCGGAACGTCGAGGTCGCGGGCCTGTGGCACGAACTCCGACAGGTACTCGCCGTCGACGGTCGTCAGCGAGTGGGGCATAAAGGCCGACGAGATCCGGCCGTCGGCCAGTCCGTCGATCTCCTCGGCGACCGCGAGCCCCTCGCGGGCGTCCTCGCGGGCCGCCTCGTCGTCCTTGCCCACCGAGATCACGCCGTGGCCGAGTCGGGCCCGCAGGCCGGCGTCGGCGACCGTCTCGGCGATCGTCGGCACGAAGAAGTACATGTCCGCAAAGGCGGTGACGCCGGACTTGATCATCTCGAGGACGCCGAGTTCGGTCCCCGCGCGGACGGTCTCGGCGGTCAGTTCGGCCTCGGCCGGCCAGATGTCCTCTTGGAGCCAGGCATCCAGCGGTTTGTCGTCGGCATACCCCCGCAGCAGCGTCATCGCGACGTGGCAGTGGCCATTGACGAACCCCGGGGTGACTAGCGATCCGTCGGCGTCGAGGGTCTCGTCGGCCGCGCCGCCGAGGTCGGGACCGACCTCGAGAACCTCGCCGGCATCCCCATCGATCAGTACGTCCGCGGTCGTCACCGTCAGATCGGGTCGGAGGACCCGCCCGCCGGTGATCGCAAGCGTCGTCATTGCTCGAGGGTTCTCGCCGGGTGGCCTTATACTGTCGATCTGGCGTACCGAGTTCGGTTTCGGCGAGGATCGACGGCTCGAGCCCGACCGGACCAGTCGGCGGGTTTAACAGTTCGGTGACGGAACATCCGGTATGGACGACCCACCCCGACGGAACGGAGTCAGCGCGTTCGTCGCCGGCTACCCGCCGAGAGCGGCACTGGCCGACGCCTGGGACGAACACAGTCGGTTCGTCGGCTTCGCGGCCGGCCTGTTCGCTATCGGCGTCGTCGTCGGCGTCCTCCTGCTGGCGGCCGGCCACAACCTCCTCGAGATCATCGCCGACCTGCTCGGCGAGGGTCTCTTCCCCGAGGAGATCGCCGACTTCTCCGGGCTCGAACTGGCGCGGTTCCTGCTCGTGAACAACAGCCGGGCGTTCCTGCTCTCGATCGTCGGCGCGCTATCGCTGGGGCTCCTGACCGCGTGGGCGATGGTGTTTAACGGGATCATCGTCGGCAACGTCGGTGCCGCCATCGCCGCCGACGTGGGGCCGGGCTTCATCCTCGTCGGCCTGCTCCCCCACGGGATCTTCGAACTGCCCGCCCTGTTTATCGCCGCCGGCGTCGGCTTCCGGCTGCTATACCGGGTCGGACAACGGCTTCGGGGCAGCCGCGATGCGATCCTCACGAAGCGGTACCTCTACCGGACCGGCCTCCTCGTCCTCGCCGGCTGGCTCCTGCTGGTCGTCGCCGCGTTCGTCGAGGCCTTCGTCACGCCCGCCCTGCTCGAGGCGCTGTTCGCCGAGCGGCTCGGGGGGACGGGGGCGCCCTAGGACGCGACCCGACGGTTTCGGCCAGTTCAGCCCGGATGAACGGTCCTGAACGGAGCCAATCGTCGCGCCCCTTTTTACAGGCACACTGACTGTCAGTGGCTATGGACAGACGCACGATCCAACTGGTAGTCGTCGCGGCCCTCGTGGCCGTCGCCGGCTGTGCCGGCGGCATGGGCGGACAACCGGCGACCGACTCGGCGGGCGACGATCCCTCGAGCATGGACGACTCGAGCGACGACGGCATGGGAACGGCCGCCTTCTATGTCAGCGACGAACCGAACGTGATCGACGACTTCGAACACCTCAACGTGACGATCACGAAGGTCGGCTTCAAGAAGGCCGGCGGGTCGTCCGGCGCGGACGACGGAAACGAGAGCGACGACGAAACGGACGACGGGAACGAGACGGACGACGAAACTGGCGGTGAAGAAAGCGAAAGCGACGACGACGGCGCGGCCAACGAGACTGACGCCGACTGGGAGGAGCAGACGGAAGACGACGGGGAAGGCGACGGGGACGGAGAGGACGACGAGAAAGACGGCGACGAAAAAGAGGAGGAAGGCGACAGCGAGAAAGACGGTGACCCAAAAGAGGAGGAGGGCGATGGTGACGAAAAAGACGGCGGCGACGACTGGGTCGAGTACGACGTCGACGAGCGGACGGTCGATCTCACCGAACTGAAGGGTGCGAACGCGTCCATGATCGACGAGTTCGAACTCCCCGCCGGCGACTACGAGAAGGTCTTCATCTACGTCAGCGACACCGAGGGCGTCCTGACCGACGGGAGTACGACGCGGGTGAAGCTCCCGAGCAGCAAGCTCCATCTGAACACGGAGTTCACCATCGGCAACAACGAATCGGTCGACTTCGTCTACGACATCGCGCCCCACAAGGCCGGCAAGAGCGGGAAGTACATCCTCAAGCCGGTGATCAGCGGGAGCGGCACGGGCGACGACGTCGAGATCCGCGACGTCGACAAGGACGACGAGAAGGAAGGCAAGGAGAACCGCGGCAACGGCGGCGGCAACGGCGGGAACGGAAACGGTGCGCCCGAAGCGAACGCCGACGACTGATCGGTCGACCGCACGGTCATACCTCCTCGAGCGCGGCACGCTCGAGGAGCGACGTGGCAGACTTCTTCTGAAACGGATCGACGGTCGCTCGAGCGCCGATCAGCGCCGGAGTCGGCCGAGCAGTTCGTAGTCCCGGTCCGGCGTGTACCGGCGGAACAGCAGGCTGTTCGAGAGGACCGACACCGACGACAGCGCCATCGCGCCGGCCGCGAGGACGGGCTGGAGCAGCCCGAGCGAGGCCAGCGGGATCATCGCGGTGTTGTACCCCAGCGCCCAGACGAGGTTCTGCTTGATCTTCGCCAGCGTGGCCTCGGAGATCCGGATCGCCTTCACCACGTCGAGCGGGTCGTCGCGCATCAGGGTCACGTCCGCGGCCTCGATGGCCACGTCCGTCCCGGAGCCGATGGCGGTGCCGACGTGGGCGACCGCCAGCGCGGGCGCGTCGTTGACCCCGTCGCCGACCATCATCGCCTTGCGACCCGTCGACTGGATGTCCTCGAGGGCGTCGGCCTTGTCCTCGGGGAGGACCCCCGCGCGGACGTTGTCGGGGTCGATCCCCACGCGCTCGGCGACGGCGCGAGCCGTCCGCTCGTTGTCGCCGGTGATCAGCATGACGTCGAGGCCGCGCTCGCGCAGGGCCGCGACCGCGTCCGCGGCACTGTCCTTGACGGTGTCGGCGTCCGCGACCACGCCCGCGACCGCGCCGTCGACCGCGACCAGCATCGCCGTCTTGCCCTCGCGCTCTAACCGCTCCATCTCCGCGGCGGCAGGCGCGGGATCGACGCCCTCGCCCTCGAGTAGCCGCCGGTTGCCGACCAGCACCTCGCGGCCCTCGACGGTCGTCCGGACGCCCTGTCCGGGGACGTTCTCGAACTCCTCGGGGTCGGCTAGCTCGAGGCCCCGCTCTTCAGCGCCCTCGACGATGGCCTGCGCGAGCGGGTGTTCGCTGTTGCGCTCGGCGCTGGCGGCCAGACGGAGGACGGCGTCCTCGTCGAGCGAGTCGCGGGTCACTACCGCCCCGCCGTCGGCCGCCGTCTCGCCGCCGTCCGCTGCAGTCACCTCACCCTCGAGTGCGACCACGTCGGTCAGCGTCATCTCGCCGGTGGTCAGCGTCCCGGTCTTGTCGAAGACGACGGTGTCGATGTCTCGCGCGCGCTCCAGGATGTCACCACCCTTGAACAGGACGCCGTTTTGGGCACCCAACGTGGAGCCGACCATCGTCGCGGCGGGGGTCGCCAGCCCGAGCGCGCAGGGACAGGCGATCAACACGGAAGAGGCGAAGACGACGATCGCGAACTCGAACGCCGAGAGGGTCGCCGGACCGCCACCGACCAGCCCCCACAGCGGCAGCGACCCGACGACGCCGGCCAGCGCCTCGGGGAAGAGGAACCAGATCAGGCCCCAAAACGTCGCGTTCAGGATGACCGCGGGGACGAAGTACGCCGAGATCCGATCCGCGAGGTTCTGAATCTCCGGCTGGCGCGACTGGGCCTCCTTGACCGTCTGGACGATCCCCTGCAGGGCCGTGTCCTCGCCGACCTTCGTCGCCTCGACGACCAGCACGCCGTTCTCGTTGATCGTCGAGCCGATCACCTCGTCGCCCGCTTCCTTCTCGACGGGGACCGATTCGCCGGTCACCATCGACTCGTCGACCGCCGACTGGCCGTCGACGACGACGCCGTCCGTCGGCACCTTCTCGCCCGGCCGGACCTTCATCCGGTCGCCGACCGCGACGTCCTCGAGCGGCACTTCCTCCTCGGTCCCCCCGTCGTCGACCAGCGTGGCCGTCTCGGCTTCCATCTCGAGGAGCTTCCGCAGGGCCTCGCCGGCCTGGCCCTTCGAACGGGCCTCGAGGTAGTTGCCCAGCGTGATGAACACGAGGATCATCGCGGCGGTGTCGAAGTAGAGATTGCCCGCGAGCAGGTCAAGCAGGACGACGAGGCTGTAGACGTACGCCGTCGAGGAGCCGAGCGCGATCAGGACGTCCATGTTGGCGGTCCGGTTGCGTACCAGCGCCGTGTAGGAATTGACGAGGAACTCCCGCCCCAGCAGGACGTAGACCGGCGTCGCGAGCAGGAACTCGACCCAGCCGAAGGAGACCCCGAAGACCGTCTCCGGGACGTAGGTCCCGCCGAGCAGGAACTTGTCGGCGAGGAAGAACAGGAACGGGGCGGAAAGCACTGCACCGAAGAGGGTCAGCCGGAGCTGTTTGCGGATCTCCGCCTGACGGGCCGCGTCACGGCGGTCCTGATCGGACGCTTCGTCGCCCCCGTCCCCGTCTCGAACGGGCGTGTAGCCGGCGTCCTCGACGGCCTCGTAGAGGGCCTCGAGCGAGACATCGGCCGGGTTGTACGTGACGGTCGCCTCGTCGGTCGCATAGTTGACCTCCGCGTCGATGACGCCGGGCACGGACTCGAGAGCCGTCTCGTTGGTCTCAGCGCAGTTCGCACAGCTCATGTCGGTGATCCCGATCGAGCGGCTCGCACGGTCGGCCTCGTAGCCGGCCTCGTCGATCGTCTCGTAGATCTCGGCCAGCGTGATCGTCTCGGAATCGTATTCGACGGTGCCGTCGTCGGTCGCGAAGTTGACGGTCGCTTGCGCCACGCCGTCACGGGATTCCAGGGCGTCACTGATAGTCTGTGAGCAGTTCGCACAGCTCATGCCCCGGATGTCCAAGTGTGTGGTCTCAGTACTCATTACCAGCTAGTAGGGGATCCCGTCTTACCCCCTTTACTGACCAGAATCCAAAGGATATCGAGGTGTTTACTTTCGAGTCGAAAGTCAGGCACCCTCCTCGAGCCGGTCGTAGCGGTCCTCGAACCGACCCTGACAGGACGAACAGCAGAAGTGATAGACGTCGCCGTCGATCCGGCTCGATTCCCCTTCGCTGTCGACGGTGTTGCCACACTCCGCGCAGGTCAAGGCGAACTGCGTCCCATCGAGCGACGGCGTCCACTCGGCGTCGTCCATCAGCGTCACGTCGTAGGCGATGCCCGCAGCGTCGGGGAGCAGTCCCTCGAGCCACTCGCGGACCCGCTGGACCTGTGCGCGGGCGTAGAACCAGACCCCGCCGTCGGCGGTGACGAACACGTGTTCGACGGCGTCGGCCTCGGCGGCCGCCGTTCGGCAGTCCTCGACTGTGCCCGGCGGGGCCGTGACCTGCACGAACACCGGCACCCCCGCCCGGAGCTGTGACTGGTCTACGTCGATCGTAAACCGGTTGATAATCCCGGCCTCCTCGAGGCGGTCGACGCGGTCGGAGACGGCGGGTCCGGAGAGGTCGACTTCGTCGGCGATCTCGCTGAACGGCCGCCGGGCGTTCTCGCCCAGCAGTCGCAGGATTTTCATGTCGGTCTCGTCGAGGTCGCGCATACCGCCCGTTGGGACTCGAGCGCAAAGTTCGTGTCGACTCTCGCTTTGGAATCCGAACTCGAGAGTTGTCCGTCCCTCGTCTCGAAAGCGATAACGTACAAAGAGCCGGCGTCCCTACACCCGCGTATGAGTCGGACCATCACCGTCGAAGGCATGTCCTGTGAACACTGCGAACAGACCGTCGAAGAGGCGCTCGAGGGCGTCGACGGCGTCGAATCGGTAGCCGTCGACCGGGAGACCCAACAGGCCACCGTCGAGGGAGATGCGGACCCGCAAGCGCTCGTCAGCGCGGTCGACGAGGCCGGCTACGACGCGTCGGCCTAACCCGTTTTTTCAACGACTGACGGCGGCGTCAGTGGTGGTCGTGCGACGACCCGTCGTCCGACACCCGCGGCGGGTGCGCCGCGAAGTCGGCCGGCGCGTCCTCGAACGCCCGCTTGCAGGTGGTCGAACAGAAGTAGTAGGTCTCGCCGTCGTGTGTCGCGCTCGGGCCGTCGTCGTCGGTTCGCATCCCACAGACCGGGTCGCGGTACTTCCCGGGGGCACCGAGCCCGCGACGGTACACGAACAGGAGGAACCCGGAGACGGCGAAGGCGACGAGGTTGAGATAGAAGGTATAGTTCAGTTCGAAGTACCGCTGCTCGGTCGCCGTCTCGCCGCCGGCCAGGTTCGGGACGATGCCGAGCGCGTCGAACAGCAGTTCCATGAGAAAGCCGGTAAACGCCATCGTCACGAAGAAGACGCCGAGGATATACAGCATGACGGACCAGCCGTAGTACTTCCGGTAGACGTTCAACACCGGCACCGTGATGAGGTCGGCGTAGACGAACGCGATGACGCCGGCGAAGCTGATCCCGCCACCCCAGAGGGCGACCGCGAACGGGACGTTGCCCATGCTCCCGACGAAGCTGATGACGGCGATCACGACGCCCATCACTGCGTTCTCGGCGGTCACGAGCAGGCCGTCGCCCCCGAGAAACAGCGCGTTCCAGACCGACTGGGGGACGAACACGATGACGAAGCCCGAGACGAGAAACCCCGCGACGACGTCCGTCCAGAGCATCGACCACTCCTTCCGGTACTGGTTCGCGATCTTGTACCAGCCGCCCCACGACCGGAGTTCGTCGGTCCACGCGCCGTTGCTGGCGGTCTGTTGCCGATAGGTCTCGAGACAGCCCTCGGAGCAGAATCGGAGCGTCTCGCCACCGTCGGTCACGATCGTGTGTTCGTCCGACCCCTCCATGCCGCAGGTCGGATCCGTCATTCCGCCGCTCTCGCGGTCCTCGCGCTCGAGTTCCGCACGGACCTCGTCGAACAGCGGCTCCGGGAGCGTCAGCCGGACGATGACTGCCATGACCGCGATGAGGACGAGACCGCCGAGCAGTTCCGCGACGAGGAACTCCCAGCCGAGCAGGAGCAGGATCATCAGGCCGAGTTCGACGATGAGGTTCGTCGAAGCGAACATGAACGCGAGGACGTTCACCGCGTGCGCGCCCTTCGCGAACAGCCCCTTCCCGATGGCGACGGCACCGAAACTACAGCCGCTGCTGGCCGCGCCGAACACCGTCGCCGTCGCGAGACTCGAGAGGTCGCTCTCCCCGAGAACGCCCGCCATCCGCTCCTTCGAGACGTAGACCTGCACGAGGCTAGTGATCGTCAGTCCCATGATGATCGCCCACGCCGCCGTCCAGAGGAATCCGACGCCGATCCGGAGCGACTCGAGGACTCCCTCGACGAGTGATACGTCCATGTGTAGGAGGTCGTGGGAATCGACTATTGCGATTTCCCTTGGGAAACCGATGTCATCGCCCGTCCGGAACGACGGGGTCGAAAGCGGTCGGCGAACCACACGCCGTAGTGGTACGGACCGACCGCCCAGAAGCACCAGAAACCGGTTCAGGAAGACTACACGGTGATCTCCGGGTTACAAGCACCGTCTCCTCGTGGCCGTCTCGCGTCGAACTCCCGATGGGGCGGGAACCGCCTCACTGTGACAGCGAGGGATCACGGTTCGATCGCGTCAGTGGCCGACGATAGAACTGTGAAAGTCGAAGTGAGGGCATTTTCAGACATTGCATTCCAAAGGAGAACCGCATTGAGTCACAACCCCGTATCCCTAGCCGGAGACGGACCGTTCCGTCGCCGGTGAGATCTCATGGCAACCGACACACGCGACACGCGACTCGCCACGATCGTCCTCATCGCCATCGGTGCCCTCGTGGTACTGCCAATGGCGTTCATGGGGGTTGGAATGATGGGATTCGGCCCCATGATGGGCGGCATGTGGGGCCACGGGATGTGGGACGGCGGAACGACACCCGGCTGGCTGCCGCTCGTCGCCGTCCTGATGCAGCTCCTGTTCGTCGCCGCCGTCGTCGGCGGCGGCTACCTCGTCTACCGGGCGATCGCCGGCGGAGACGACACCGACCGCGCGCTCGAGGAACTGCGGCTGGCGTACGCTCGGGGCGACCTGAGCGACGAGGAGTACGAACAGCGCCGAGACGCGCTCGAGCGGGACGAGTAAACGGAGACCGATGCCCGACACTAGCACGGCGGTCGTCGGCCCCGATCGGCACGCGGTCTCCCGGTGGCTCGAGCAGTATACGACGGTCGGACTCGTCGGGCTCGTCGTCGGGACGGGGCTCTGTCTTGCGGCGCTCGTGACGAACCCGGTCCCCGACCCGTCGTTTCCGTGGCTGACGCTGCCGCCGTCGCTCCGGCTCCCGATCGAACAGCCCCGCATCGAACACTGGCCGATCAGCTACACGGTCGGGATCTGGCTGTGGGTCGGTTGTTTCCCGTCGCTGTTTCTGGCCGGCTACCGGCGGTGGGGATCGCGGGTCCGACGCGGGGCCGAGCTGTGGCTCGTCGGCCTCCCGGCGCTTTCGATGCTCAGCCTGACGACCTACTGTCGGTTCTTTTGGCCGAAACTCGAGCCCGCGACGTGGAACGCGCCGTCGTACACGCTGGTCTGTTGGCTGTACTGTTCGTCCTACGACCCGCTCTGGAGCAACGCCGCCTACGCCGTGGCGCTGCTCGGGCTCGGAGCGGCGGCGCTTGCGATTCGACGTCATGGGCTCGCACCGATCGCCATCGTCGGGTTCGGAACGCTGTCGCTTCCCCTGGGGCTGCCCGCACTCTACGAGGGGTATCGACGGCTGCAGGGATCGTGACGGACCGTGCCGATCTACTCCTCGAGCGTTTCGACCGAGCCCGTGCCGGGAAGTCGTCCCAGCGCGGCCCCCACGTCATCGGACCCGATACCGCGCGGCCAGGGTACCGGCGTCCCCTCAATGGGCCCGTTTACCTGACGCACGAATCGCGGTCCCTCGAGCCGACCGCTCGGATGAAAAGACAGTTCCCCGCCGCCGTCCAAGGACGTGCATATGCGAATCGCCGTTCCCAACAAGGGCCGCCTGCACGAGCCGACGATCGATCTCTTAGAGCGGGCGGGGCTGCACCTCGAGAACGGAGCGGACCGAAAGCTCTACGCGGACACCGTCGACCCCGGCGTGACGGTGCTGTTCGCCCGCGCCGCGGACATCCCGGAGTACGTCGCCGACGGCGCGGCCGATCTGGGCATTACGGGCTTCGACCAAGTGCAGGAAGCACGCGTTGACAACGTCTCGGAGCTACTGGATCTCGAGTTCGGGCGCTGCCGACTGGTCCTCGCGGCACCCGAGGACGGCGGTATCGATGGTGTCGATGATCTGGCGGGCAAGACGGTCGCGACCGAGTTCCCGAACATCACGGCGGACTTCTTCGCCGAAACCGGCATCGACCCCGACATCGTCGAGGTGTCGGGCGCGACCGAACTCACCCCCCACGTCGAGATGGCCGACGCCATCGTCGACATCACGAGTACCGGGACCACGCTGAAGATGAACCGGCTGGCGGTCGTCGAGGAGGTCCTTGCCAGTTCGGTCCGGCTGTTCGGTCGCGAGGACGTCCTCGACGACCCGAAAGTCGACGAGGTCCGGACCGCCCTGGGCTCCGTCAAGCAGGCCGAAGGCAAACGCTACCTGATGATGAACGTCCCACAGGACCGACTCGAGGCGGTCCGTGACGTCATTCCGGGACTGGGCGGGCCGACGGTCATGGACATCGCCGACGACGAGGACGGCGAGAAGGTGGCCGTCCACGCGGTCGTCGACGAGAGCGACGTCTTCGAAACGATCACGGCGGTCAAGGAGGCCGGCGCAAGCGATATTCTGGTGACCGAGATCGAGCGACTCGTCGAGTAGCCGCGGGCGGTACTCCTTACTCCAAGCGAGCGGAGATCGGCCGCTCGAGCGAGTCGATCTCGAGGACGGATTCGAACGCTCCGCAGTTGGCGGCCGGGCCGACGAGGCTCCGGGTGCGGTCCCAGGTAACGATATCGTGATCCTCTAGCAGCGGCAGGTGGGTTCGACACAGCGAGGTGTGGATCCGCTGGCGCAGTCGGTGGATCGTCGTCCCGACGGTCGGATCGTATTCGGCGTCTGCGAGTCGGCCGACCAACGTCCGCAATGGGACGGGGCCGTCGGCGACGAGGACACAGCGGATGACCTCGCGCCGCCGGTCGCTGTCGACGGCCTGACGGATCGTCTCTCGCGAGGGCGGTCGGCGACCGATCCCGCCGTCGTTGCCGAGCCGCGACCGGTCCGAAACGACCGTCGAGCGGTCTGGGTGGATCGTCATGGGCACGTGAGAGTCAGGGACGGAGACCCCGATAAACGCGAGCGGTCGTTTCGACGAGTCCGACTCGATTCAGGCGAGTGGGACGCGCTGGGCGGGAATTGAACAGTCGATAATTCGGTGAAAGAGACGATTGAACAGGCGACTATCGAAGCGAGCGATGCGGGCCGAACGGAACGGACGACACTGAAGGCGAGTAAATCGGGATTACCGGTGGACGATACCGCCATCGCTGCTCGCGGCGAGTCACTGTTGGATCCGCTGTTGCTGGAACCGTTGGACCGATTTCACGGCGCGACCGCAGGACGATCGCGGTTGTGCCGAAAACGACGGACAACAGTCCACACGAGAGGAAGGAAACAGTGCCGTCGGATGCGCCGGCATCGACCGGCGTGTCCGCGACTGAAGAGGTGGTAGCGTCGGCCGCGGGTGACGCGGCACGAAAACGGACGCCGTTACTCGAGCAGGCCGAGGTCCTCGAGCCGGGAGACGATCTTGTCGACGGCGTGTTCGGCGTCTTCGGGCTTCTTGCCGCCGGTGATGACGAGCTTGCCCGAGCCGAACAGGAGGGCGACGACCTCGGGGTCGTCGAGTCGATAGACGAGCCCGGGGAACTGCTCGGGCTCGTACTCGATGTTCTCCAGCCCCAGCCCGATCGCGATCGCGTTCAGGTTGAGGTTCCGACCGAGGTCGGCGCTGGTGACGATGTTCTGGACGACGATCTCGGGGTCCTCGTTGACCTGGATCTGGAGTTCACGGAGCTTGTCGAAGACGATTCGAAGACTCTCGTGAACGTCGTCGGTGCTTTTCGCGCCGGTACAGACGATCTTCCCCGACCGGAAGATCAGCGCGGCGGACTTGGGATTCTGGGTGCGGTAGACGAGACCGGGGAACTGCTCGGGATCGTAGTCGGCCCCCTCGAGGTCCATCGCGACGCTCTGGAGGTCGAGTTCCTGTCCGATGCCGGTCGACGCCACCACGTTTTCGATGTTGATGGTGTCCTTCGGATCCGTCATTAGTCGCTTAAAAAGACGTATTTAAGGTTTATAAAGGTTGGTACCGCCACCTGATATATCCGGTATATACCCTCCGTGCCGAAGCGGCCGAGACGCCGATTCCGGGCTGCTTGCGGTTTCAGGCCGTGGTATTCGATCACAGTATACGGTTCGCGGAAAGCGGTAGGCTCATGGCCGCGCCGCCGCGACCATCGGGCGTGTATCTGCTCGAATTGGGCGGCGAGGACGACGCCTTCGCGGCCCGAGAGGCCGAAAGCGCCGCGGTCGGCGTCGAAAGGATCGCGCCCGGGCTGGCCGTCGCCGACGCGGTCGTCCCCGAGCGGGTCCGCGGCCTCGCCTACACCCACCGCGCGAGCGAACTGGTCGGGCGGGGCGACGCCGACCTCGCGAGCGCCCGCGCGATCCTCGAGGCCGCCGCGATCGACCGCGAGGGGTCGGTCGCCGTGCGCGCGACGGACGTCCACGGCTCGACGGGCGTGAGTACCGAACGGGCCGAACGCGAGCTGGGCGCGGTGTTGGTCGACCGGGGGTTTTCGGTCGACCTCGAGGACCCCGATCACTGCCTGCGGGTCGTCTTTTCGGAGGGGGCGCTCGCGGGCAGCGGTGACGTCCTCGAGTCGGCCGGCGACGAGACGAGTGTCGGGGCCGGAACCGACGGCGACCCGGCCTCGGTCTGTGCGCTTGGCTGGCTCGCGGCCGAGAGCGTCCGCGATTTCGGCACACGCGCACCGACGGACAAACCGTTCTTCCAGCCCGGCAGCATGGACCCCCTGCTCGCGCGGGCGGTCGCAAACGTCGCGGGCGCTCGAGCGGGAGCGACGATCCTCGACCCGATGTGTGGGACCGGTGGCGGCCTCGTCGAGGCCGGCCTCGTCGGCGCGGACGTGATCGGTACCGACGCGCAGGCGAAGATGGTCCGGGGCGCGCGGGAGAACCTGACCCACTTCCTCGAGCCCGAGCGCCCGTCGCCGACCGGCGTCGCCCGCGGGGACTGGCACGTCGCCCGCAGCGACGGGACCCGGCTGCCGCTGGCCGACGACGCGGTCGACGGCGTCGTCTTCGACGCGCCCTACGGCCGCCAGTCGAAGATCGACACCCACCGGCTCGAGGACCTCGTCGCGGGCGCGCTCGCGGAGGCCCACCGGGTCGCGCCGCGGGCCGTCATGATCGCCGACCGCTCGTGGGCCGACGAGGCGCGGGCCGCGGGATGGGAACTCGAGTCGGCCTTCGAGCGCCGCGTCCATCGGTCGCTGACGCGGTACGTGCTGATCCTCGAGCGGCGCCCGTCTTGATCGATTCCTCGAGTCCGTCGGAGGCCGAAACGGCTGAACCACAGCGGCTAGGCTATTTCAGTAACCTGAACCGCTCGGCGTGTTCCCGGTATCGTTGTGATTTCTGAATCTGGTCGGGCTCGAAAATGGAGTGATTCGAATCGGTGTCGTACTGAGACCCGAGCTGAATTCGGCCAGAACCAACCCATATATAATTGAACAGAATTAGAAGCCACCATTAATATCATCCTAATAGAAAAATTTATATTCATATGCGTCAACATTAATCTGGGCCATGGGAAATAGACGTGAAAGCCCATTCTCACGACGATCAGTTCTTCGAAATACTGCCGCTGCAGGCATCGGCCTTGGAGCGCTCGGGACCGGATCCAGTTCTGTAGGAGCAGTCGGTTCGGAAACAGATCCGCTTATCGAGGAGATCGAAAACAAGCAGGCAGACAGACTGAAAGAACTAGTTCTCGAGAGTAATGAGCTAGCAAAATATAGAGAATACATACGGAATGAATGGGGCGGTGGAATTGCCGAGAGCGATACAAGTGTCTACAAATACCAGCGGAAGAACGCTGGATACGTCGTTTCCTTGCTCGTTGAGTCTGACGGACAACCAATCGCTGATCTGGCGTTTTTGGTTCAAGATGGCCGTATCCAAGCAAGTCAGTCGATGAGAAGTTGGGCTTACAAGAACTGGTCCGGTGAACAGAGATTAGTTCTGGAGCGGCTGACAGCAGACGGAGGAGAGTCTAATTCCTCCGGTCCGGGTGTTCTCAGCACTGGTAATTATGATGTTCAGGTTTCACGGGCTGGTGTAAACCTCAATGATCTCGGTTCACACTCCGTTTCTACCAGTGAACACGACAAGAGTGTTACAGCGGCCGGACTTATTCCGGATGTGCCTAGTTTCGATCCTGAACTTCCTGAGATAGATGGGCCGGAAGATATCCCTCACTGGGACGACATCCCTGGGATGCCCGATATAGATCCCTCTTGTGGCGATTGTAAGGGAACGTACGAAGCCGCCTGTACAATAGGATGCGGTGTATCAATTGGCACTATCTGTTTAACTGCCACCGTCGGAATCGGGTCGCTGGCCTGTGGCGCATTAGCATCAGTCATCTGTATAGTCTTCGATAAATTTGGCCAAGATGCTTGTATGCCGGCTGGAAACGATTATATCAATGCAGAAACAACTTGCAGTAAATTAGGATTCTGCTAGGCTATCTATTGACTACGATTATCTATATCAGGGTTTTTTGGGACGTAGAACAAGTAGAATAATGTGAAAAAACGGGGAATCCAATCACGACGAACAAGACCGCAGTAGATACGTCCCAATCTAAGAATAGAACACCAACTACTGCTGCAATTCCCATACCCGCAACCGCTGCAAGAGCGCGGCCTAACCTCTGTGTATCCACCATATTGTTTTTACATCTCCCCCACATTTCATTTTTTTCCCACCTTATCTTAACAATGAGTTGGACAAACACTGGTTGAGACCTAAAGGACACGGCCAATGATACAGGATCGACGCCACCGATCATCCCCAGCCAACTCACGAGAAGTGGGCGGCTAGTCCCGGACATCAGATGCACACATTGCCGACACCGCCGACACGTTGCACAAAACTGGGATCGCAGAGCCATCCACCACGGTACGCTCTGGTATGGTAAGTTCGGCCCCGTCAATGCGCTGTTCGCGGGCGCACGCACTGGCTGTGACGGGACACTCGTGAACGAACTGGGGTGGAGTACCTCGCTCGTCGGAACTTCGACGGCGCCCTATCTTGGCCCGGTCACGCCCCAAGTCCGTGAATCTGAACCTCGTCGACAGGGACAACGACCTGATTACTTCCTCCTTCGGCTCCAAACTCTGAACGCATTGCCGTGGATTCTCTTGCTCGAGTGAGACAGAGTCAGTCCCCGAGCTCGTGGACGCGATCCCGAAGCCGTTCCCCCTTCTCGGTCTCGACGGTGATATCGGGGACCGGGACCGTCTCGCCGTTCTCGTCGATCGCGACGAAGGTAAACGTCGACTCGGTGGTCTTCTCGGTCTCGCCGCTGCGGGGTTCCTCGCGCCACGCGCGCAGTGCGACGTGGACGCTCGTCCGGCCGGCGTCGTAGACGTAGGCCTCCACGAGGGCCGTGTCGCCGATCCGGATCGGGCGCTCGAAGTCGAGTTCGTTCACGCGAGCGGTGACGCAGGTCTCGCCGGCAAAGCGCATCGCCGACATCGCGCTCACCTCGTCGAGCCACTTCATCAGGTTGCCGCCGTGGAGCGTGTCGTTGTTGTTCGCGTGATTGGGCTGGACGCGGAACCTGTTCCGGATGTGGGTCTCGAGAAGCGTTGGCATACGGAGACGTTCGCACGACGACCTGAAGAAAACGACCCCCACGTGTGAGAGAGGAGACGTTTTTTCGCACCGAACTCGGAGGAAATCCCATGAGTCGAGAGACCCCAGCCCGGGAGCCGCCGCGGTGGGCCCACCTCCTCGGTCTCGGGCTCGTTGCTGTGATCGTCGTTGGACTCACGTATCGGACCCTCGTGGACGCGGCGTCGGTACAGGACGCGGTCCGGGGACTCGGCGGTGTCGGGCTACTCTGCCTGTGGCTCGGCTACGGCTACGTCTCGCGGACCCGCTGGCGCGATCGCAACGCCCGGGCCGGGCTGGCGTTACTCGGCTGTCTGGCGATTACCGCCGCGGTGCTTTCCCTGCTGACGGCCGCCGACGGGCAGTGGCTGGACCGCGAGTTGGCGATCACCTTCGCCGCGGCGATCCCCTTCGCGCTCGCGTTGGTTCTCTCGCGGTACGTCTCCCTCTCGAGTCGCGCGTTCGGCGTCCTCGTCTCGGCTGCGGGCGTCGGCATCGTCGGCATCGGGCTGACCGCCCACGGAACCGAGCGATCGCTCGATGCGATTAGCACCGGCGGAATCTGCCTCGTGATCGGCTGCCTGCACGTCTGGAAACCGAACGCGATGGAACGACTCGAGAACGGGACCGGCTGATCGGGAATGAGCCACAGTCTCCCAGAAGCGTCGTCAGTCAGGCCTCTCGGCCCAATTCGGCCAGCAGCCCCGAGACGTGAAGCCGATCGCTGGTCCCCTCGTGCATCTCGAAGTCGATGCCGTGACGACCAGCGCCGTCGGTTCGACATCAGGAACCGCCGTCCCGAGTCGGGACGAAACAGTTATCAAGTACTCTTTAGGAGTTGAATTATGGAACTAGAAGGCGTCAGAGAACGTCTGCTCGACGACGGTCTCAAGTGGATCCTCGTCGCCGTACTCCTCGTCGCCCTTCTGGCGTGGCTGATCGGTCTCGTAACGGGAGTAGACAATACCGAATACGACGGGTACTTTGCCGCTGGGTTCCTCCTCGTCCTGATCTACGTACTCATGGACAGTTCCGAAAACAGTCGGTTCGTCGGCGCACTACTGGCCGTAGCGGGAGGGATCGCGTTTTGGTTAGGTGCGGTGGGTCACCTCCGTTCCGGGACCATCTACCTCGGTCTCTTTTCGATCGGCTACGGCGTGGCAATACTTGTGAAGCCCGACCTCCTCAATCGGAATCATTGAGTTCTCGCGCGGGCAGTTGTGAGTCGGTCGAGACGGCCCAGGAAGGCTCGCGTCCGCTCAGGGGATGGAGGGGCGCGACGGAGGAGACGGCAACTCGTCCCACACCCACGCAAGCGCATCCGCCTCGTCGGGGATATCGGGATCTTCGTTCGTGAGCAGGCATGCGAAACAGGCGGCGCACTCTACCTTGTCCGACACTTTGCCACACCACGCATAGTAACACGTCACGAACAGTATCGCACCGACACCAGATGCGCCGGTTCCCATGAGAGGTCTACACAGGGAGCAACCGCCTAGGATGCTGATAATGACGTTCGCACAGTCACCACAGGAATCACATTCGCGCCCCAGGAACTCGAGGCTTTCCGAGACCACCTTGTCGACGAGCCAACTTTCGATGATATCGAGAACGATATCCTTGGGATTGGGGTACGAAATCGCAGCCGTCTGGACGAGCGGTTCAGCTGTCAGAATGTCAGCCGCGTCGTCCTCAACGGTGAGTACGTCCGACATCGACTCAGACCGCGGGTCAAAGTCAGGGCCGACGGAAATGACGTACTCGCGCGTATCGAGTTCGTCCGGTTCTTCGGACGCAACCTGCACGGTCGCCCGGAATCCGTTGGCCGCCGTCGTGGCGTGTACTCTCGCGCTGTCGATGTCGCCGTCGACGTCGATCACCGACAGTACGTGTTCAGTTTCGGCATCGGTGGCGTTGCGACTGAAAACGAGATCTGATCCGCTGGCACCCAGCGACGCGTTCGCTTCCGCCGCCATCGAGTACCCTGCAGGGATCCTCGCAGTGTCGAGATCGAACGTGAATACCGCACCAATTCGCTCCTCGTATTCGAATGCGTGCAAGATACCGTACGGGCGGATCTCGATCTTCCACGTGACGAGTTCACCTTCGGTGAGGCGTCCGTCGTCTTCGATTCGTCGCTTTTCGGCGCGTCCCGGTCCGGGGAGGCGCTGAACGCCGAGTTCAGTGAGAATCTCCCACACTCCGGGCGCCTCCTCGATCTGGTCGAGATCGTCCCGAGTCGTCTTCTCGGCGCTTACAGTCCCGAAAAGGGTGCTCAACGCCGATCCCGCACCGACACTGCTCGCAGCAGTTCTCCGCAAGATCTCTCGTCGGTTCAATTTATAGGTATCGTCTTTTTCATCTACCATCTATAAGATAGTATTCTTATGTTTCAGATAAAAATCCTAACAGCCAGGAAGATGTTTCCTAGTGGGGTTCTCTGGAAACAGAACACCGGAATGTCGTACTGGTGATCAGACCGTCCGGCCGGTACTCGCCCGTCGTATCCGATCAGTTGACGCAAAAACAGTATTGATCGGTCGATTTGTCCGCTGTGACGCTACCCGTCCCGGCCGAGTTCCGCAAGCAGCCCCGAGACGTGAAGCCGATCGCTGGTCCCCTCGTGCATCTCGAAGTCGACGTCGGCCGCCAGCCGGTGGATCTCGGCGAGTTGCTCGCCCTGATATCGCTTGCGAGCGATCCTGAGGATACTCTCGAGGACCTCGTTGCCGTCCAACCCCTCGTCGACGAGCAGGTCGTCCAGCGTCGACCGGGCGTCGGTAAAGTCGCCGGCCTCGGCGTCGTCGAGCATCGACTCGATCTCGTCCTCGAGGCCGACCTCGCCGAGGGTCTCGTAGGCCGCGCTCATCGTGAGTTCGCCCGCGTCTTCGACGGTCGTCTGCGCCGCGAGAATTGCCTGCCGGAGGTTGCCATCGGCGTAGCCCGCGACGAACTCGAGGCCGTCGGCGTCGTAGTCGACGCCCTCGCGCTCGACGATGCGCTCGAGGACGGCCACGATCTCCTCGCTGGTCGGCGAGGGGAAGGAGACGGGGAAACACCGCGAGCGGATCGGCGGGATGAGCTTGGTGGGCTGGCGCGTCCCGATGATAAACTGCGTCGTCCGATGGTGTTGCTCCATGATCCGGCGCAGGGCCTGCTGGAAGTCCTCGCGGACGTCCTCGGCGTTGTCCAGCAAAATAGTGGTGTACCCGCCCGAAACGGGCGCGTAGCTCGCGGACTCCTTGAGGACGTGGTTGATCATATCCCGTTTGGACAGCGACGAGCGCCCGACGAGGAAGTGTTCGAATCGCGGATCGTTCTTGATCTCGGTCTTGGTCCGGCCGAAGAAGTCGGCGACGTTGATCTCGACGAAGTCGTTGTCCGGGTCCGCGTGGGCCTCGCGGGCCAGTGCGCGCGCCGCGGCGGTCTTCCCGCTCCCGGGCGGGCCCTGCAGGAGGAGGTTGATCGGCTCCTCGACGGCTCGCTCCAAGTACTCGCGAGCGTCGTCCTGTGGCAACTCGGCCAGCTCCGGGGCGTGGGTTTCGGTCCACAGCGGCGCGTCCATCGCCAGCAGATAGGGGACAGGCGGGTAAGAATCGGTCGGTTAGTCGTCGGCCGGGGCGGGTCGGCTACCCGCCGTCGGACTCGTTTCCGCCGCCGTCGTCCGCGCCATCTCCCACGTCCACGATCGTGAACGTCGTCTCGACTGGCTCACCCTCGAACTCGATCGGCGACGCCGCCTCGGCGTCGGCCGGGCTCCCCGCGTAGAGGGCGGCCGTCAGTTCGTCGTCTTCATCGATCGACGCGTCGTCGGCCAGATCGATCGTCACGTTCTCGTGTTCGCCCGGCTCGAGCTGGTCACTCGTACCGACCACCGACCCGTTGTCTTCGACGGCCACGAACCCCTCCTCAGGCGTGGCGGCGGCCACCGTCACGCTCCCGTTGCTCGCATCGGTGACCGAGACGCTCGGCTCAGTGTGGAACTCGAGGTCGATCGTCGAGACCGCGCCGTCGGCGTCGGTGTAGATCCCGATCGTCCGCTCGCCCGGCGGCGCGCCGCTCGTATCGGTCTCGAAGGTGACGGTTCGGGACTCGCCACCCTCGAGTTCCAGGATCTGCCGTTCGAAGACCGCGCCGTCGATGCGGACCTCGACGGGCTGTTGGGTCTGGAACTCGGTCGGGTTGCGGATCGTCGCGTTCACCCGGATCGTCTCGTTGGTCGTCGCCGACGCCGGCGCGTCGATCGATTCGACGGCGAAGGAATCGCTCAGGGCGTCTTCCTCGCTCGTGGTCACCGTCGCGGTGTCGCTGACCGGGAACCCGTCCTCGAGGTAGGGCTGGTCCTCCTCGCCGTCGGTCTCGCCGTAGGCGTAGCCCTCCTGGTCCGAGGTATCCCGGTGGACCGTCGCCGTCAGCTGGCCGACGAGTTCGCGGGTCGCGTCGTCGGCGCGTTCGACGGTGACGTCCTCGTGAGTGCCGGCCTCGAGCCGGTTCGACACCGCGAGCGGCTCGTCGCCGCCGTCGGTGACGACGACGTAGCCGCCCTCGGAGAGTGAGACCTCGCGGATCGTGACCGCGGTACCGTTGCCCTGCTGGTCCTCGAACGTGACCGAGGCCTCGGGGTCCTCCTCGACGCCGAAGATGGCGGGGGCCTGCCCGACCACGATCCCGGCGGCGAGGACGATCGCGATCGCGAGCAGGATTGCGCCGATCCGCTTTACCGTGCCGAACGTCAGTTGCGGGCTCATCTGGGAGTCGTTCCCCCATTCGGGCCGACGGTGGTAAAACGCGTCGTCCGTTCGCAGGACGGCGAATCGGTTCGAATCGGTTTCCCCGAATAGTCTCCGCTTACCACAGTTCACGGAGGCTGTCCGTTCGGACGCCGACCCGAAACTCGACCGGCACGCGCCCCCGCTACGGCGTTTGTCACCGCCTACTATCGCACGGCGGTGTCGAACGCCGCCCTCGAGCGATCCGAAGCCGGTTTAGTCGCGGCCCGCCGAGTCTTGGGCGATGCCACTGCGCGTGACGTTTCTGGGGACGGCCGGGGCGATCCCGACGACCGACCGGAATCCGAGCAGCGTCTTCGTCGCCCGCGAGGGCGAGGAGTTGCTGTTCGACGCCGGCGAGGGGACACAGCGCCAGATGATGCGCTTCGGTACGGGATTTTCCGTCTCGCAGCTATTCGTCACGCACTGTCACGGCGATCACGTCCTCGGGATCCCGGGGCTGCTCCAGACGATGGCGTTCAACGACCGCGAGGAGCCGCTGGCGATCCACACCCCCCACGGGACGCGCGGGCAGATCAAGGGCCTGATCAACGCGCTCGGAAACCGCCCCTCGTTTCCCGTGCGGATCAACGAAGTCGGGGACGGCGACGTCGCCTACCGCGCCGACGAGTACGAGGTCCGCGCGTTCGGAACCGATCACGACACCCGCTCGGTCGGCTACGCGCTCCTCGAGGACGACCGCAAGGGCCGGTTCGACCGCGAGCGCGCCGAGGAACTCGGTGTCCCCGTCGGCCCGAAGTTCTCACGACTCCACGAGGGCGAGTCGGTCGAACTCGAGGACGGCACCGTCGTCGACCCCGAACAGGTCGTCGGTGACTCCCGCCCCGGCCGGTCGATCGTCTACACCGGCGACACCCGCCCGACCGAGGCGACGATCGAGGTCGCCGACGACCCCGACCTCCTGATCCACGACGCCACCTTCGCCGACGACCGCGCCGACCGCGCGGCCGAAACCGCCCACGCCACCGCGAGACAGGCCGCCGAGATCGCGAACCGGGCGGGTGCGGACCGGCTCGCACTGCTGCATCTGTCCTCGCGCTACGCCGGCTACACCGCCGATCACGAGGAGCAAGCCCGGGAGGTCTTCGCGGGCGACCCCGACGCCGTGTTCGTCCCCGACGACGGGGACGCTCTCGAGATTCCGTACCCCGACGGCGACGAGACGTGATCGACGGCGAACCGGTCGAGTGTGTGCCACGCTCGATTCCGGCCCGCAGTCGAAGCAGGTGCGACCCCGCGTCGGATTTATAGCCGTCTCGTCCCTACGACCCCCTGTGAGTACCCGAACGAGTGCGCTCGATGCAGTCGTCTTCGGTGTCGACATCCAGAGCGGTGACGTACGCGGCGACGCGCCATCGTACGCACTGGCCGTCTACGACGGCGACGGCGTCACACGTGACGTCGTCACCCACCGGAAACTCCGGCGACTGATCGACGACGAGGAGCCGGCGATCGTCGCGACCGACAACATGTACGAGCTGGCCGCCGACAAGGACCAGCTCATCCACTTCCTGGGATCGCTGCCCGCCGACACCATGCTCGTTCAGGTGACGGGTGCCGAGCAACCCGAACCCCTCTCGCGGGTCGCGAAACGCCACGGCGTCCCCTACGGGAAAGACCCCATGCAGGAAGCCGAGGCCGCGGCCCGACTGGCCGCCCACAACGTCGGCCACGAGGTGTCGGCATTTACCGACACGACCGAAGTGAAGGTTTCACGGGGTCGCTCGACCGGCAGCGGCGGCTGGAGCGAGGACCGCTACACCCGCCGCATCCACGGCTCGGTCAAGAAGCGGGCCCGCGAGGTCGAGTCCGAACTCGAGGACGCGAATCTCGCCTACGAACGCGAGGTCCGGGAGGCCTACGGCGGCTTCGCAAACGCCGTGTTCACCGTCGAAGCGCGCCCACAGGACATCCCCGTCTCGCGCAACCGCTCGGGCGACGTCCGCGTCGAGATCGAACGAGAGCGCCGGGACGGCATCGAGTTCCGCCCGCTCGCGAAACGGCGCGATCACGTCGTCGTCGGCATCGACCCCGGGACGACGACCGCCGTCGCCATCGTCTCCCTCGAGGGCGAGGTGTTAGACGTCTGGAGTTCACGGACCAGCGACACCGCCGACGTGATCGAGTGGATCGTCGAGCGCGGCCGGCCGGTCATCGTCGCCGCGGACGTGACGCCGATACCCGAGACCGTCGAGAAGTTCCGCCGGAGCTTCGACGCCGCCGGCTGGACGCCCGACAGCGACCTCCCGGTCGACGAGAAGCAACACCGCACTCGCGAACAGCCCTACGACAACGACCACCAACGCGACGCGATGGCCGCCGCCCTCTACGCGATCGACGACCACGCGGATCAGTTCGACCGGATCGCCGACAAGCTCCCGCCGGGGATCGACCGCGGCGAGGTCACCGCCCGCGTCGTCGCCGGCGAGGAGAGCGTCGAGGCCGTCCTGACGGACCTGCGTGACGACGGCGGCGGCGAGGACGACGAGGCCGCCGAACACGAGCCCCGCGAACTCACCGAGGAAGAACAGCGGATCAAGGACTTGGAGCGGCAGGTCGAACGGCTGCAGTCACACGTCGAGACCCTCGAGGGCCGGGTCGAGGACCGCGACGACCGCATCGACGAACTCGAGTCCGAACTCTCCCTCGCTCGGCGCGAGGAACGCACGCAGGTCCGCAAGGACCGCGAGGTGAACCGTCTGGAACAGAAGGCGAACCGTCTGGAGCGCGAGCGCGACGAGGCCCGCGAGGAAGTCGAGGACCTCGAGCAGAAAGTCGAGCGCATGAAGGCGCTCTGGAAGCTCGATCACTCGAATTTCAGCGACGTCTCGGCGGAGAAGGAGGGGCTGGTTCCGGTCAAGGTCGTCGAGAAGTTCACCAAGGGTGCGATCCGCGAGGCCGACGAGCAATACGGGATCGCCGGCGGCGACGTAGTCTACATCCGGGATGCCAGCGGCGCGGGTCGCTCGACGGCCCAGCTCATGGCGGAGTTCGACCCCCGTGTGATCCTCAAAGAGGGCGGCCTCTCGGAGATCGCCGATGAGATCCTCTTCGAGGCCGAGGTTCCGGTCGGCCCCGCCGACGACGTGGCGATGCAGGAAGTCGACGAACTCGCCGTCGCCCGCGAGGACGACGTCGAGGCCGTCATCGACGACTGGCACGACCGGGCCCGCGAACGACGGAAACAGCGCAAGGCCTCGATGGTCGACCAGGTGATCAGCGAACACCGGGCCGGCGACAACGAAGTGTGAGTCAGTCGGCCGACTCGGTCGACGACAGCACCTGCGGCACCTCCTCGAGATCGAGTTCTGCGCCGAGATCCTCGGTATCGTCGACCGGGCCGTTGATAAACAGCGCGTGTCCGATGAAGGCAACCGCGACGACGCCGAGGGCGAGGATCGCCATCGGTGACGGGACCGGCGTCGCGTCCTCCACGAGGGCACCGGTCCCGAGACTCGCCGCGATGGCGAGCAACACGAGGTCGGAGTAGTGAAGCGACGGCCCCATACCGGAACCGACGAGAGGGAGACCAAAACACAGCAGGAGAACGGAACGGGCTCGAGACCGTCAGAACATGCCGAAATTCTGGAGCATGCTGGAGATCAGGGATTTGACCACGAGCCCGAGCCCGGCCAGGACCAGCGCCATCCCGACGGCGACGATCCAGTTCGCGTACGCGATGAGGCCGATTCCCGCGAGCAAGAGGACGATACCGGCGAGACCGAGCGCGCCGAGATTACGGAGCATACGCTGGGTTGCAGAGCCAAGCGAAATAAGCGGCGTGGTTTCGGGGGCCGAGCGATCGGGCCGTAACCGCGACGGCTAGCGATTCCGTCCACGCAATCAGTAAAGGGTTAAACCCCTCGACCGCCAATCTGGGGCCATGAGCGACGACGGCGAGGGCGGTCGGAAGAACCTCCGGATGCCCGAGGACGACGAGGTCTTCGCGACCGTCACGAACATGCTCGGGGCGAATCGAGTCAAGGTACGCTGTGCCGACGGCACCGAACGCACCGCGCGGATTCCCGGGAAGATGCAAAAACGCATCTGGATCCGTGAGGACGACGTCGTCCTCGTCGAACCCTGGGACTGGCAGGACGAGAAAGCCGACATCACCTGGCGCTACGAGAAAAGCGAAGCCGACCAGCTTCGCGACGAAGGCCATATACAGTAGACCGAACTTTTCCTCTGCGGGTGCGCCGAAGGCGCACCCTCGGGAAAACTTCGATGAAAAGCGCCGGAAGACGCAAAGCGTCTTCCGAGCCCTCGTTCGTTTTCACTCACGAGGACACTCCTCCTTCCCCTCCATTCACTGCGTTCATTACGGGTCAGTCGTCGGCCCGCGAGCGCCTGTGGCGCTCGCGGTGAGCGGCGTCGTTCGGGTTCTTCGAACCGCTCACGGGTCGCTACGCTCCCCGTTCACGTTCTCGCGGTTCTCACTCGCTCCGCTCGTTCCGAACCGCGCACCGCTCACTCGCCGACGATACGAGTGGGGTTAGTTCCGCTTTCCGACACTATTCACTATCGCCGGCACCGATACCGCTCAAGGACGAGACAGATCGCTCCGACTGACTGTCGGCCGACACAGAAGACTTATTCGGTCGTTGTGCATCGACCCGCGCATGAAATGCAGCCGGCGGCGAGTACTCGGCGGTATCGGGGCCGGCGCTGTGGCCGGGCTGGTCGGCACGCCCGCGTCGGCTACGGAGTTCGAACCCGACACCGAGCGGGTGTTCGTCCACCCCGAAACGGGGCTGCTCGACGGACTCAGCGACCTGTTCGACCTCGTCGATGCCGTCGGCGGAACCACGCTCCTCGAGTTCGACAACTTCGAGTTCGTGGTCGCGGAGGTCCCGTCGGCCGGACTAGAGGAGTTGCGTCGCGACGACCGGGTAGCGTTCGTCGAAGACGACGACGAGACCGGAATCCCCGGTGACTGGTCGCCGTCCCTGCCGGACCTCCTGGACCCCCCGGACGGCGCCGACTGTGCCACCCATCCCGACCAGCGACCGTCGTGGGGGCTGGAACGCATCGGTGCCGACGGCGTCGAGCAGAACGGAGCGGGCGTCGACATGGGGATCCTCGACACGGGGATCCAGTCGGGACACTGCAGTCTGTCGGTCGCCGGCGGGCGGAACTTCACCGGCGATGGGCCGCCCGGGGACTACGAGGATCGCCACGGCCACGGGACACACGTCGCCGGGATCGTCGGCGCGCTGGACAACGACCGCGGCGTCGTCGGCGTCGCCCCCGACGTGAACCTGCACGCGGTGAAGGTCCTCAACGACGACGGCTCCGGCCGCTACAGCCAACTGGTCGCCGGGATCGACTGGTGCATGTCGAACGACATCGAACTGATCTCGATGAGCCTCGGCGGTGAGTCCGAGAGTTCCTCGCTGGCTCGGGCCATCGACAAAGCACACTCGGCGGGACACCTCCTGCTCTGTGCGGCCGGCAACGAGGGCAACGACGGGCCCGACTCCTGCGACGCGGCGACGATGACCTACCCGGCGACCCACGAGAACGTCGTCGCGGTCACCGCGATGAACGAGGACGAGACGCTGGCGTCCTACAGCAGCGTCGGGTCGGCCGTCGACCTGTTGGCTCCGGGAACGGAGATCAACTCGACGACCGTCGACAACCGGTACGCACAGGCGAGCGGGACGAGCATGGCCTGTCCGTTCGTCACCGGCGTCGCGGCGCTCGTCTGGGAGAGACGCGATGAAAACGGGCCGGGACCGAACGATCCAGTCCGGGAGATCCTCGGCGGGACGGCCGAGACGGTCCTCGGAACGTGTGCGGAGGGAGACGGGCTCGTCAACGCCCGGGCGGCGGTCGGCGACGAACGCGCGACCGAGGGTACCACCTGGAACGACGGCGTCGTCGCCGGACTGCGATCGCTTCTCGAGCGGGTCGTCGATCTGATCGCCGACTTCTTCGAGTGGCTCCGGGGACTGTTCTCGTAGCCGCGGCGACGACCGACTCTAGAGCCCGGCGACGTCCTCGATCGCGTCGGTCAGTTCTTTGATCGACTCGAGGTCGTGTTCGCCCATGTGGCCGATGCGGAAGGTCTTCTCGCCGAGTTGCGAGCCGTAGCCGTTCGAGAAGACGAAGTCGTACTCCTCGGAGACGGCCTCGATCGTCGCGGCGACGTCGATGTCCCGCGTGTTCTCGATGCAGCTGACCGTCTGGGACTCGTAGCCCTCCTCGGGGAACATGTCGAAGTGGTCACGCGCCCACTCGCGGGTGTACTCGGCCATTTCGCGGTGGCGCTCGTCCCGGGCATCGTGGCCCTCGGAGAGCATGTGTTTCATCTGCTTGCGGTAGGCCAGCATGATCGGGATCGCCGGCGTCGAGTGGGTCTGGCCCTTCCGCTCGTAGTAGTCGATCGTCCGCTGGAAGCCGCCGTACCACGAGGCGGAGTCCTTCTCGAGTTCGCGTTCGTAGGCCTCGTCACTGACGACACAGACCGCCAGCCCCGGCGGCATCGCGAACGCCTTCTGGGTCGACGCGAAGATGACGTCGATATTGTGTTCGTCGATGTCGACGTAGTCCCCGCCCAGCGAGGAGACGGCGTCGACGACGAAGTAGGTGTCCGGATACTCGGCGACGACGTCGCCGATCTCCTCGATGGGGTTGCGCACGCCCGTCGAGGACTCGTTCATCACGGTCGCGACGACGTCGTAGTGTTTGTCGCTTGCCTCGAGTTCCTCGCGGATGTCCTCGGGTTTGATCGCTTGGCCCCAGTCGTACTCGAGGCGGTCGACGTTCTTGCCCAGTCGCTCGGCGACGTTGGCATGGCGCTCGCTGAAGCTACCACAGGTCGGAACGAGGATGTTCTCGTCGACGAGGTTGAGCGTCGACGCCTCCCAGAACTCCGTGCCCGATCCCGTCAGGATGACGACCTCGTTGTCGGTACCGAGGAACTCCTTGGTGTCCTCGACGATGGTCGTATAGAGGTCGGTCATCCGGTCCATGCGGTGGCCGAACATCGGCTCGCACATCGCCTCGATGACGTCCTCGCGCACCTCGGTCGGGCCCGGAATATACAGCGTCTTGTCGGGGTAGTCGCCCGTGTATTCGCGTTTTTCGGTCACGGATATCACCTGATACGGGCTACTGCGGAACGAGGCGGTATGGTACTTTTGATGCCCGATCGCCGCCGGCGTCACTCGGTACGGACCTCGATATCGCCCGCCATTCCCACGCCGTAGTGGGGCTCGCAGACGTACTCGACGGTGTCACTCGAGGCTTCGAACTCGACGCTCAGGTCGGGTTCGTCCTCGCTGACCAGTTCAGTCGGTCCGGCGACGGCCGACTCGCTGTCGTCGTAGATCGCGAGGTTGTGCATCCCCTGCTCGTTCTCTGCCCAGGTAATCGTGTAGCTCTCGCCCTCTTGAAGGATGAGGTTCGGGTTCTCTGCGCCTTCGATCGGTGACGGCGCGACCCCTTCCCAAGACATGGCCAACGATCGGAACACGACGGTCGTCCCGGGCTCAATCTCGTACCCGCGATCAGTCTCGGTCGGTTCGCCCTCCCCGTCCTTCGAATCAGTGTCGTCGGTATCGACGGTATTGTCCCCGTTCGACGCCGCCTCGCCGTCGGACCCGTCCGCGCCCGACCCGTCATCTACGTCGGTTTCACCGCCAGTCCCGGGTTCGTCGCCATCGTCGTCGTCGTCAGTCGAGTCGCCGGGGTCATCGTCGGTTGTACTCTCGTCCAGACACCCCGTGAGGACACCGGTTACAGCCGTCAATCCAGAAATCCGAAGCAGACGACGACGAGTCGGACCGCTGTCGTTTCCCATAGATTCGGTAAAACGTCAACGGGACTAAAGTTACCCGGTTCGACGTAGAACAGCGATCGCTACCGACTGCTGTGTCGCCGTCGTCGCCCGCCGAAGAAAACCGTCAGAAAGCGATCCGAAACTGCAACGGTCAGACGGTATCGACCGTTCCGCCCGAATCGTGGCGTCGACGCCGTTATTCGAGCTGGATGCTGCCAGCCATCCCGATGTCGTAGTGGGGCTCGCAGACGTACTCGACGGTGTCACTCGAGGCGTCGAATTCGACCGACGCGCCGCTGGGTTCGCTGGTCTTTTCAGTCGGTCCTGCGACGGCCGACTGGCTGTCGTCGTAGACCGCGAGGTTGTGTGTACCCTGCTCGTTCTCGACCCACTCGATCGTGTAGGTCTCGCCCTCGGTGAGGCTGAGGTCGGGGTTCTCCACGCCTTCGATCTTGGACGGCGCGACGCCTTCCCAGGACTGGGCCAGCGATTTGAGTTCGATGGTCGTGCCGGACTCGATCGTGTACGGGCCCTCACTGTCGCCGTTGCCGTTACCGTTGCCGCTGTCGTCGCCACCGCTACAACCGGCGAGGAGCGCAGTCGTCGCCGCCGCGCCCGTCACCTTCAGCGCTGTCCGCCGTGAAACCGGATTATCTCGTGCCATCACCGGGAATAGGGACTGAGAGCATAAAAGTTGATACCTTCTCCCACTACAATGATGTGAATATACATACCACAATATTTGTACGATCAAGACGGGTTGGCCTGTCGGACGCACGGCCACCGTCAGGCATCGCCCCGGTCGCCGGATCGGAACCGCTCGGTCGGCTCGAGCGAGAGCCGGAGAAACGCCGGGATCGTGACGACGGCGATCGCGATCTCGAAGCCGCCGACGACGAGGAAGGCCAGGTCGTAGCCGTGGTTGCTGGCGACGGTGCCGCCGACGAGGAAGCCACCGAGGAAGCCGAGGCTTCCGGCGAGGTTGAACCCGGCCATGGCGACGCCGCGTTCGCTCTCGTCGGCGAGGTCGGTAACCAGCGCCATCGTCGCGGGGGAGACGAGCGCACCGAGGATCCCGACGCCGATCATCGCGATGGCGGCGGTAGCGACCGACGGGGACGCCCCGACGAGGAGGATCCCGCCACCGTAGCAGGCCGAGCCGACGACGATGGGGACGGTTCGTCCGATCCGGTCCGAGAGCGCGCCCATGGGGTACTGCAACAGGGCGAACGGACCGAAGAAACACGCCAGCATGAGACCGGTCGCCCCGGCGTCGAGTCCGAACGTCTCCTGGAAGTACAGCGTGCCGACGAGCGCGAAAAACCCCGCGGTGAGCCGGTCGACGAAGCCGAAGGCGTACGGGATCGACAGGACCGGTTGCCGCCGGAGACCGTCGACGAGGGCGCGAGCGCTCCGCCCACGGTCGGGCGTTCGGTCCTCGACGCGGGTCACGAGCGCCCCGACGCAGACGAGGAGCCCGGCGGCGACCAGCAGCGGCGCGAGCGGATCGACCTCGGTCAACTGGCCGCCGATCGGCGCACCCAGGGCCGCGCCGGTGCCGATGGCGATTCCCGCCGCTCCCATGTTTCGTCCGTGGCCCCCCTCGAGGTCCATCAGCATGGTCATCGTCAGCGAGAACGCGCCGATGGTCATCGCACCCTGGAGGACCCGGAGGGCGAGGATGCCTTCGAAGGGAATCGAACCGACCGCCGGCACCGCGGCGAGGGACGCGTAGCCGACCGCGCCGGCGAACGAGCCCGCGACGATGAACGGGACCCGTCGCCCGGTCGCGTCGCTCGCGACCCCCCAGACGCCGACGAAGCCGACGTAGGCGGCGAACTCGGCCACGAGGAACCACATGCTCGCGTCGAGTGGCGTCGCCGCGAACGCCGACGTCGCCGCGTCGGCCCCCAGCGCCTCGACGAGCGTCGCGACGCCCGGATAAAGCAGCAGCTGGGAGAACATCACTGCGAAGACGAGGGCTGCCAGCACGACCCGATCACGGTCACTCGAGTGCACGGGCGGCCCTTGGTACTACGGGGGTATCAAGTCGTCCGTCTCCGACGACGCCTTCGGCCGGTCCCCCGTGTAGCCGAAACCGACGCGCTTTCGTCGGCGAACGACCTGCATCGATCGATGGCACTCACGCGTCGCCGACTGCTCGCCACGGGTATGACCGCCGGGACCGCGACTGTCGCCGGCTGTGCCGGAGTCCTCGAGGACGAACTGGCCTCGGAGGCGGCGACCGTCGCCCCGGCCGCGCTCGAGGAGACCGGGTACGAGGAACGCACCGTCGAGGACGTGCCCGTCGAACGGACCGTGAGCCGGTTCGGGATCGAACGGACGATCGAGGCCCGGAACTGGTACGCCGAGTACGACCGCTCGATTTCGCTCGCTGCCGTCGGACTGACGCGCGTCCAGGCGGCGGTCGTCGCCGTCCTCTCGACGCCGCAGGTGTCGGTCCTCGGGAAGACGTTCAACCCCGTCGGTGACTACTCGACGGACGAACTCGTCGCGTTGCTCCAGGACCGATACGACCGACTCGAGAACGTCGAGCGCGTCGGATCGGAGTCGGTGTCGGTCCTGGGGACCGAGACGACGCTCGCGCGGTACGAGGCGCGCGCACGACTCGTCAGCGCCGGCGCATCGCTCGAGGTCTTCCTACTGGTCGGCGAACCGGTGACCCACGGCGACGATTTCGTGATTCCCGTCGCGGTCTTCCCCCGGGTTCACGGGTTCGAGACCGAGTCCGGGGCCGTTCGGACGATGCTCGAGTCGCTCGAACACGCGTAGCGACGCCCGAGCCGAGGCCGTGCGGAGGCGGGCTACGGACGAATATAAGCGTAGCCTTCGTTCTGTAGTCGCGTGAGTTCGCCGCCGCCCGAGGGGACGGTCTCGACGCCCTCGACCAGGTCCGATTCGGCGAGGTCTTTCAGGTCGAGCGTGTTCCCGCAGGCCTTGACCGCGACACCCGTCTCGAGCAGCGATTCGACCATTCCGCTGCCGTCGCCGCCGGCCGTCAACGGTTCGATGCCGTCGGCCTGTGCGACGATAGCGATGTCGTCCACATCGACGGAGTCGTCCTCGGTGAGGTTCTGCGCGATCGTGAGTGCGGTCGCTCGCTGTGCCGACTCGTCGGCGATGAGGTGAAACACTGTCTGCACGGCTCGAGGGTAGCGGCCCCCGCGGATAGCGATTGAGCCTGCAGGTGACGTGGAGTCGTCGACGGAGCCCGTGCGTGTGAATGTCTAGGCTGCTATTTTTGCCGTTACTGCGGTGCATATGAATGTGGAGAAGTATGCATATGAAACATGAGCGACGACGCCAGCGACGGGTACGACGCCGACGGTGAGACACCGGAGGTGTCCCGGGATGGAGGCGGTGACACCGCCGATAGCGAGGAGCGCGGGCTCGGCACCCGCAGCGTCCACGCCGGCCAGTCTCCCGATCCGGAAACCGGTGCGATGGCACCGCCGATCTACCAGACGACCTCCTACGTCTTCGAGGACGCCGATACTGCCGCCGACCGATACGCCCTCGAGGACGACGGCTACATCTACTCGCGGATGGCCAATCCCACGGTCACCACGCTCGAGGACCGCCTCGCCGACCTCGAGGGGGGTGCGGGCGCGGTCGCGACCGGCAGCGGCATGGCCGCCCTTGACGCCGCCGTCCTGATCCTCGCCGAGGCGGGCGACAACGTGGTCTGTTCGACCGACACCTACGGCGGGACGACGGCCTACTTCTCGAAAACCGCAACTCGGCGGGACATCGAACCGACGTTCGTCCCCACGCTCGAGTACGACGCCTACGCCGAGGCCATCGACGAGGACACCGCTTTCGTCCACGTCGAGACGATCGGCAACCCCTCGCTGGTGACGCCGGATTTCGAGCGGGTCGCCGAGATCGCCCACGACAACGGCGTCCCCCTCGTCGTCGATAATACGTTCGCGACGCCGGCGCTGTGTCGACCGCTGGAACACGGGGCCGACGTCGTCTGGGAGTCGACGACCAAGTGGCTCCACGGCTCCGGGACCACGGTCGGCGGCGTCCTCGTCGACGGCGGCTCGTTTCCCTGGGGCGACCACGGCTACGACGAGATCGCGGGCCAGAACCACGCCTATCACGACATCGACTTCTCGCGGGACTTCCCCGAGGCTCCCTTCGCCGCCGCGGCCAGGTTCCGCTCGCTGCGCAGCCTCGGTAACCAGCAGTCGCCGTTCGACGCCTGGCAGACGCTGCAGGGCCTCGAGTCGATGCCGCTGCGCGTCGGGAAACACTGCGAGAACGCCCGGATCGTCGCCGACTACCTCGACGATCACGAGGCCGTGGCCTGGGTCACCCATCCCGGCCTCGCGGACCACCCGACCCACGACAACGCCGAGCGATATCTCGAGGACTACGGCGGGATGGTCGCGTTCGGCCTCGAGAAGGGGTACGAGGCGGGCAAGGCCTTCTGCGAGAACGTCGAGTTGGCCTCGTTCCTCGCGAACATCGGCGACGCGAAGACGCTGGTGATCCACCCAGCCAGCACCACCCACGGCCAACTCACGCCCGAAGAGCGCAAGGAGGCCGGCGTCACCGACGATCTGGTCCGAATGTCGGTGGGTATCGAGGACCCCGAAGACATCCTCGCGGACCTCGAGAGTGCGATCGCCGCCGCGACGCAAGCGGCGGGTGAGACGGCGTGACGACGAAAGAGACGGCCGACCTCGGGGAGTTCCAGTTCCTCTCGGGGGAGTCGATCCCGACCCTCGAGGTGGCCTACGAGACCTACGGCGAGTTCACCGGCGATAACGCGGTGCTGATCTGTCACGCGCTGACCGGCAGCGCCCACGTCGCCCGCCGGCCGGACGCGGGCGACGAGACCGCGGGCCAGGCTCGAGCCTGGTGGGGCGACGTGGTCGGCCCCGGGAAGGCCATCGACACGACGGAGTACTACGTCGTCTGTGCGAACGTGCCGGGATCGTGCTACGGGACGACCGGCCCAGCCAGCGAGAACCCCGAGACGGGCAAACCCTACGGCACCGACTTCCCGCCGGTCACGGTCGGCGACTGGACCCGCGCCCAGCGGAAACTGCTCGACGAACTCGGCGTCGGCCGGCTCCGCGCGGTCGTCGGCGGCAGCGTCGGCGGGATGAACGTCCTGGACTGGCTCCGGCGCTATCCGGACGACGTCGAACGCGCCGGTGCGGTCGCGACCGCCGCCCGCCTCGATCCGCAGTGTCTCGCGCTCGATACCGTCGCCCGCCGGGCCATCACGAGCGATCCCAACTGGAACGGCGGCCACTACTACGGCGCCTCCGAGAGCGACGCGAACGGAGGGTCGTCGGACTCGTCCGACGGGAGGGCCGAACCCGAGGAGGGGCTGGCTCGAGCCCGCCAGATCGGCCACATCATGTACCTCTCGAAGGCCTCGATGGGCCGGAAGTTCGGCCGGCGGTCGGCGGGCCGGGAGACGGTCCGCGAGGAACAGCCAGACCCCGCGGCCGCCTTCTTCCCGTATCGGGAGGTCGAGTCCTATCTGGACTATCAGGCCGACAAGTTCGTCGATCGGTTCGACGCCAACAGCTACCTCTACATGACCCGCGCGATGGACGACTTCGATCTGTCGGCGGGCTACGAGGGAGACGCCGATGCGCTGGCGGCCTTCGAGGGCGAACTCCTCTTGCTCTCCTTTACCGGCGACTGGCACTTCACCACCGAGCAGGCCGAAGCGCTGGCCGAGGCCGCCCGCGCGGCCGGCGTCGACGTCGCCCACCACGTCGTCGAGTCCGATCACGGCCACGACGCCTTCCTCGTCGAACCCGAGAAGGTCGGCCCGCCGCTGTCGGACCTGCTCGCAAGCGGGCTCGAGGGGCGGGCGATCACCGACACCGAACCGGAATCCGAGTCCGACGACTCCGGTGAGTTCGCGCCGGTCCACACGAGCCTGTTCTCCGAGTGAGATCGTGCCAGCACCGATACCAGACGGAAAGTCGACAGGTAGTTGGGACGGTTCACACGGTATTTCGCCAGCCAATATCGGTATCAGCGGGAAACAGTGCCGTAAATTATAATACCTGTCTGGCTGATGTATTGGTGATGTCAGACGGGAAGCAACTCGATTACGAGGATGAATCGGATGTACAGCGGCAGGTCCCGCAGGGCAGCGGGAACGAACTGCCGGTCAAAGAGGGGGCGGTGTTCGGGGCCATCGCCGTCGTCGCGACGTATCTCACGCACCTGCTCCTGACGATGATCGCGACGGCACAGTCATCGCCGATCGCCGAGGCGGTCGGAACGGGTGAGGACTCGTTGGTCATCACGGAGATGGTTCCTTCCTGGAAGGCTGCCGGGTGGAGTTACCTCAGTGTGTTCGGGACGGGATTCGAAGTCGACGGCGAAGCCGCGGCGCTCGGCGATGCCCCGAATCACGCTGCCGCGTTCGGCAGCGGCCCGGGTAGCCCATTTTTCCTGTCGGCGCTGTTTCTCTTCCTCGTGACGGTCGGGGGGATCGTTGCTGCCGGGTACGCGGTCGCCAAGTACACCGACGCCGACGATACCGTCGACGCCGCGAAGGCGGGTGTCACCGTCGCGCTCCCCTACGTTGCGTTCGCCGCCATCGCGGCGTTCCTGATGAGCCACAGCTACTCCGAAGTGCCCACCGTCGCGAGCCTCATCGGTTCCGAGGGCAGCGGTGTGCTGGGCCTCGAGGTCACCGAGTACCTCAACGACGCGGGCGATTCGGTCACCACTAACGCCAAATTCGGTCCGTCGATGACCGACGCGCTCCTCTTCGCTGGGATCATCGTGCCGGCGATCCTTGGTGCCGTCGGCGGCCTGCTCACCCAGCCCCGCGACGCCCTCGAAACGGTGATGGCGAAGATCCAGTAACGATCGGTCCGCATCGACGCACGGAGCCGACTCGCTCAATAGACCGAACCAATCGGTTTCTCACCCGGTCGAGACGAACACAAACGGACTGTCACGACCGTGGGATGGTAGAATGGCGGGTTCAGCACGAGACTATAGTCGAAGGAGTCAGTACTGTTGTTCGCGACCCTGCTCGAGCGCGAGGTACTGTTCAGCGTGAGAATCGGCCGATCGGCGGCGCGCGAGCCAGTACTGGAGATCGGAGACGAACAGCGCGAGGTTCTCCCGGGCGAACAACTTCATCGAGATGCCCTGGGGCGATCGGAACAGTGCGATCAGCGACCACATCGAGCCGGCGGCGAACGCGCCCATCGCCGAAAAAGTCATCCCGAGCGTGAAGAACGTCGTCGCGTAGACGAAGCCGATCCCCATCGACGGGAGACTCGTGCCGAGGGGGACCCGCGCGCTCGAGTCGCGCAGGGTCGGCGCGAGGAAGACGATCGAGAGGCCGCTACCGAGCATGAATACGAGGTCTTGCCACATCATCATCAGTACTTACTCGGTCACGAGTTAATAACTCCCCCGGTGCCGAAATCGGCAGTTAGACCCGAGATTCACGCCGAACTAGAGGACGAGCGGAAACGGCGAAGGGAGACGGCCAGTGGCGGAGATCGAATATCGGCGAGTGATACAACCAGCGATTACGGGACGGTCACTTGTCGTCGAGGACGTCGTCCGCGACGAGCGTCTCGCGGGCCTCAGCCATCGTCGAGACGACGGTATCACAGTGGGGTTCGACCGCCGGCTTGGGTTCGAACCCGATCGCCAGCCCTGCGACCTCGAGCATCGGCAGGTCGTTGGCCCCGTCGCCGACCGCGACGGTGTCGGCGAGGTCGACGCCGACCTCGTCGGCGAGGTCCGCCAGCGCGTCGTCCTTGGTGCCCTCGATCAGCGGCCCCTCGACCGCGCCGGTGAGTACTCGCGGCTGATCGCCGCTCGTACTGTCCGAGGCTGTCGCCTCGCTCTCGCCCGCTTTCATCGGCAGCCGGTTCGAGACGATGTGATCAACGGAGACGCCCTCGCGCTCCAACGCGGCCGCGACCCCGCGCTCGAACCCACCCGTGAGGATGGCGGTCGTGACGCCGGCGTCGTTCAACTCGGCGATGAGGTCGGCCGCGCCCTCGCGGAGGACGACCTCGTCGAAAGCGGCCTCGGCCTCGGCTTCGGGCAGTCCCTCGAGCAGGGCCGCGCGCTTGCGCAGGCTTTCGGCGTACTCGATCTCGTCGTTCATCGCACGCTCGGTGATCTCGTCCATGTCCGCGGCGACGCCACGGCGGTCACCCAGCAGGACCGTCATCTCGGAATCGGAAAGCGTCCCATCGAAGTCGAAAGCGACGACTGTCATCGCTCGCCGGTTGACCGTCCCGGGATAAACCAGTTCAGGTTTCCCATCGCGAGAGTTGCCGTTCGTTCAGCCAGAGCCGAACCGAAACGTAGTATCGAGCCGCCCACAGTAGCGCGTATGTGTCAGAGATACTATGTTTCGAGTACGAGAAGGGGTCGAGTCTCGAGGAAGCGGACCGGTCGGACGGCGACGCGGACGCCAACGAGAGCGACGCCGACCCAGCGGAGAGCGGTCGGCCGACGGGAATCGCCGTCGCGCCTTGGAAAGGGGACTCGCCGCCGGCGTGAGCGCGTTCGCGGTCGTGGTCGGGGCCGCCGTCGCCGCCGTTTCGCGACTGGCCGGACCGGCTCGGTAACCGACGCCGATCGTCTCACGTTTCCGCCCGGTGGCCGATGTTTATATAGGTTCAGCGCACTGTTTCCCTGGCGTGACCGACGGCGACCGGGCGCGTGAGCGGTCGAGTTCGACCGACGACCTCGAGTCGCCGCTGTTTCCCTTCGAGGAGGGCGAGTTCTTCCGGCAGTTGGTCGCCAACACTTCCGAGGGGTTGCTGACCATCGACGAGGAGAGTACCATCGTCTTCGCCAACCCCGCGATCGAGGAAATCCTCGGCTACAGCCCCGCGGAACTCATCGGCTCCTCGAAGATGACATTGATCCCCGAACGGCTGCAGGACGCCCACGCCGCCGGGTTGGAGAAGTATCTCCGAACCGGCGAGAAACACATCGACTGGGACGGGATCGAACTCCCCGCGTTACACAAGGACGGCCACGAAGTCCCCGTGCTGGTAAGCCTCCGGGAACACACCCACGAGGGCCAGCGGCTGTTCACCGGCCTCTTTCGTGATCTCTCCGACCGGAAGGCCCGACAGCGCCGCTTCGAGGCCGTCTTCAACAACACCTACCAGTTCACCGGTCTCCTCGAGCCCGACGGGACCGTCCTCGAAGTCAACCGGACGGCGCTTTCCTTCGCCGGGGTCGAACGAACCGACGTCGTCGGCAAGCCGGTCTGGGACACCGACTGGTTCCAACTGGACGACGCGGCGCGCGAAACCGCACTCGAGGCCGTCAAACGCGCCGGTGACGGAGAGCTGTTCCGGGACGAACTCCGGATCCGAGGTGCCGACCGAACCGCGATCATCGACTTTTCGATCCGGCCGATCACCGACGAACGGGGCGAGATTCAGCTGCTCGTCACCGAGGGACGGGACATCACGCCGCTGAAACTCCGGGAACAGCACCTACGAGTCCTCCACCGACTGCTCCGTCACAACCTCCGCAACGAACTCAACGTCATCAGCGGGTTCGCGGAGACACTGCTGGCGGAACTCGAGGACGAGACCCACCGCGAGTACGCGGCCGAAATCGCGGCGACGGCCGCGTCGTTGATCGATCTCAACGAGTCGGCGAAGGAACTCGCCGACGTGACCCTCGAGGACGGTCGCCCGCGGCGGCCGGTGGCCGTCGGTGACGTCCTCGAGACGGTCGTCGACGATCTCCGTGACCGACATCCCGCGAGTACGATCACGATCACCGGGGCGACGGCCGCCGTCGTCGCCGGCGACGATCGGCTCGCGACCGTTCTCGAGGAACTCGTCCACAACGCGATCGTCCACGCCGACGCGGCCGAGCCGGCCGTCGAAATCGGCGTCGACGAAAGCGCCGAAACGGTCGCCGTTCGGATCGCCGACACCGGGCCCGGCATCCCCGCATCCGAGCGGGCCGGCATCTTCAACGACGAACCGATCACGCAGGTCAGACACGGCAACGGGCTGGGGCTGTGGCTCGCCAGCCTCATCGTCGACGACTACGGGGGCTATCTCGACTACACGTCCCGCGATGGCGCGGGGAGTTGCGTCGTCGTCCGCCTCCCGCGAGCGAAATAACGGACGATCCTACTCGCCGTCCTCGACCGGGGTCTTGACGATCGTCACCGGACGAGAGGCCAATCGCGCGACGCGATCGGTGACGCTCCCGAGCAGCTGGCGGTAGTCGCCGGACCGTTCCTTCGACCCCATTACGAGCATGTCGACGTCGGCCTCGTCGGCGTACTCGAGGATCTGTTCGTGGGGGCGGCCGTGTCTGACGACCGTCGTGGGCTCGAGACCCGCGTCTCGGGCCGCTTCGGCGGCCGACTCGAGGGCCTCCTCGCCGACGTGTTCCAGCGCGGCCTCGAGGCTCTCGAACTCGTGGACGTACTCGTCCCCGCTGTAGGAGTTATAGACGTCGCTGTCGACGACGTACAGCAGGTGGAGGTCCGCACCGGTGTCCTCGGCGACGGCGACGGCGTGTTCGATCGCGAGTTCCGTTCCTTCCGCAGCGTCGGTCGGCAGCAGAATTTTGTCGTACATACGTACATACTGTCGTCCGTCGATTGATAACTCTTGGCCGTAATTCTCGGTCGATGGGACGACGAGGGCGGACAGACAGCGGTATTTTTTGCCGGCCCCGACCACAACGGAAGGGTTTACGTGTTCCGCCCGGTTGTCTCGCGCATGAAGGTTCTCGTCACGGATCCGATCGCGGACGCGGGTCTGGACGTACTCAGAGACGCCGGCCACGAGGTCGAAACGGGCTACGAACTCGAGGGCGAGGCACTCCTCGAGGCGGTTTCGGACGCCAACGGCATGATCGTTCGCTCCGGGACCGAGGTCACCGAGGAGGTCCTCGAGGCCGCCGAAGAGCTGGCCATCGTCGGCCGGGCCGGCATCGGCGTCGACAACATCGACATCGACGCCGCAACGGACAACGGCGTCATCGTCGCCAACGCCCCCGAGGGCAACGTTCGGGCGGCCGCCGAACACACCGTCGCGATGACGTTCGCGACCGCTCGCTCGATTCCCCAGGCACACATCCGCCTGAAAAACGGCGAGTGGGCCAAAAGCGACTATCTCGGAGCCGAACTCGACGGCAAGACCTTGGGCGTCGTCGGCCTCGGCCGCGTCGGCCAGGAGGTCGCCAAGAAACTCGACTCGCTGGGCATGGACATCGTCGCCTACGACCCCTACATCAGCGAGGAGCGCGCCGACCGCATCGGTGCCGAACTCGTCGAGTTCGAGGACTGTCTCGAGGCCGCCGACTTCGTGACCGTCCACACGCCGCTGACCCCCGAGACGGAGGGGCTGATCGGCGAGGACGAACTCGATCTGCTGGGCGACGGCTACCTCGTCAACTGCGCCCGCGGGGGCGTCGTCGACGAGGATGCGCTGGCCGCCAAGGTCGAGGACGGAACGCTGGCCGGCGCGGCGATCGACGTCTTCGCCGAGGAGCCCCTGTCCGCTGACTCACCGCTTCTAGAACACGACGAGATCATCGTCACGCCCCACCTGGGTGCCTCGACGGAGGCCGCTCAGGAGAACGTCGCCACCTCGACCGCCAGTCAGGTCAACGCTGCACTGGCCGAGGAACCCGTCGCGAACGCCCTGAACGCCCCCTCGATCGACGAGAGCGCGTTCCCCCGCGTCGAGCCCTACATCGAGATCGCCGAGACCGCGGGCAAGGTCGCCGCGCAACTGCTCGAGGGCCGCATCGAGGACGTCGAAGTCGTCTACGAGGGCGAGATCGCCGACGAGGACATCGAGTTCGTCACCGCCTCGGCGCTCAAGGGCGTCTTCCAGCCCCTCGAGTGGCAGGTCAACGCCGTCAACGCACCCCAGATCGCCGAGGATCGGGGCGTCGATGTGACGGAATCGAAAACGCGACAGGCCGAGGACTTCCAGAGCCTGATCTCGGTGACCGTCAGCAACGACGACGACGAGGTCTCCGTCGACGGGACCCTGTTCGCCGGCAACGATCCCCGGATCGTCCGCGTGGACGGCTACCGCGTCGACGCCATCCCCCACGGCCGGATGGTCATCGCCCGCAACACCGACGAACCCGGCGTCATCGGCCAGATCGGCTCCGTGATGGGCGAGTACGACGTCAACATCGCCGGCATGTTCAACGCCCGCGAGACCATCGGCGGCGAGGCCCTGACCGTCTACAACGTCGACAGCGAGGTCCCGGTCGAGGCCAAGGAGGAACTCGAGTCCGACGAGCGGATCATCGGGATCAACGACATCACGCTGAACGGTCAAAACTGATCGGACAAAGCGTAGAACCGATTCTGACCGGCGGAGCGTTCCTCCCGATCCGATCTAGTAGGGCTATACGCCGTGGTCACGGAACCGCTCGCACGACACCTCGAGCGGGAGATCGTCGAAATCGTCATCGCCACCGACGACGAGCGTCGCGTCGCGTTCGGACGCGAGTGCAACGGCGGCCGCGTCGGCCAGCGAAATGCGTCCGTCGCCCTTTACTTCCCCGACGAGTCGCCAGTCGGGAGTTGCGACGGCCACTCCGCGTCGCTCGAGGGCACGGAGATCGCGGTCGGCGACGCGAAACGAATGGGTGGTCGGCGTTCCGTCGTTGGCCCCCTCGAACCGAGCGACGAGATAGAACACTTCGCTGGCGTTCGCGTCCGCGAGAAAGCCGTCCGCGTCACCGGCGAAAACGTCCGAAAGGAGGTCTGCAACGACTTCGTGTCCGGGTTCGCCGTAGAAGTATGCGATGATGGCTTCGGTGTCGAAAACGTAGCACTCGGTCATTCGTCGCTATCGGGCCGTAGTCGTTCGAAGCGCTCTGCCTCACGGCGGCGGTCTTCGTCTTTGAGTTCGTGCATCCGTTCGGTAATCGAGCCGGGTTCGTGTGCGTCGGCGTGGATTCCGTGGAGTTCGTCCGGTGACGGAACCGGTTCGATGACGATTCGATCACTCTCCTCGTAGACGAACACCTCGCCAGGCGTCTCGATACCGAATTTCTCACGTAACGCCTTCGGGATGGTTGCCTGCCCCTTCTGCGAAACGCGTACTACCTCTGGACTAGTTGTATTACCACTCATTCTTAGTTGTACTCTTAGTGCCGTATCTTACTAAAAGCACCGTAGTAGCAGTACCGTCCGCTACTAGAGGCCGGACACTCACGCTCGAGCGAACCTGATCCCTCCACCACACGGACAGTCCAGCCGCTCGTGAACGCGCTTTATCCCCGTCGGGAGCCTCAGTTCTAGCGGAGGCGAACGACATGACAATTCAGGATCGCGGGACCGTACAGCAGCCGACCGACAGCGCCCGCGAGGACGCTGCCGACACGAGATGGGGTATCCGGGAGGGGATCGGCGTCTCGCTGGTCTCGATCTTCGGGCTGTTGTTCCTGGTGGTCGGCCTGCTGCTGGCTCCAGGACTGGCCGAAGCGGCGTCGACGGTCGCCATCACGGTCGGCCTGCTGGCGGTCGCGGTCGCGCTTGTCGTCGTCGGCCGCTGGAGTTGGCAGGGACGCTAGGGGATCATTTTTCGACGCGCTTGCGACGACCGAGTCGCGGCAAAAGACCTATCGCTCGGACGACCGATACCGCGAGTATGGACGAGGCAGTTTCGGTCGACTTCGGCGAGGACGGACTCGTCCCCGCCGTGGCACAGGACGCCGACTCCGGCGAGGTACTCATGCTCGCGTACGTCTCGCCGGAGGCCTTAGAGCGGACCCGCGAGACGGGGCGGGCCCACTACTACTCGCGGAGCCGCGAGGAGTTATGGGAAAAGGGCGCAACCAGCGGCCACGTCCAGTCCGTCAGGGAGGTCCGCGTCGACTGCGACGCCGACACCCTGCTCTATCTGGTCGACCAGGAGGGCGGCGCGTGTCACACCGGCCACCGGTCGTGCTTCTACCGGACGATCGAGGGCGAGACCGTCGGCGAACAAGTGTTCGACCCCGACGCCGTCTACGAATAGGATGAGCGAACGCGCTCCGCCCTCCGACGCGCGCGCAGGCGCTACCGCAGGGAGCGACGACGGGCCGACCCCGCTCGAGGAACTCGAGGCCGCCCGGAACCGTCTCGAGACGATCGAGGACCGCATCGCCGACCACGGCGAGGACACCGTCGACGAGGTCGCGACGGCCTATCGGCGGACCGAGACCCTGCTCGAGGACTACGTCGACCGCGCGACCGGCACCGGCAAGGAGAACTTCCAAGC
Organism: Natrinema sp. CGMCC1.2065; assembly: GCF_051225675.1. Taxonomy (NCBI): domain Archaea; kingdom Methanobacteriati; phylum Methanobacteriota; class Halobacteria; order Halobacteriales; family Natrialbaceae; genus Natrinema; species Natrinema sp. CGMCC1.2065. The sequence continues at coordinate 120,582 of NZ_JBPJSJ010000001.1, forward strand.
CTACATCGAACTCGAGGGGAAGTTCGACGGGCTCGTCTCCGGGCTCTCCGAGGACCTGCCCGAACACGAGGCCTTCGAGGACGCCCTCGAGGCGATCGACAAGCGCCGGCTCAGCGAGTCGGACTTCGAACGGGCCCGCGAGGCCCTCGAACCCGCCGCCGAGTACGCCGATTTGCTCGACGACCGCGAGAGCGCCCGCGCGGAGTTGGCCGAGGCCCGGAAGACCGCGAGCAAGCGCCTCCGGACCGTCGAGGACGAGATCGACGACCGCAAGCGCCTGCTCGAACTCGCGACCGCCGACTTAGACGCCCCCGTCGAGCGGCTCCGCGAGCCGATCGAGCGCTACAACGAGGCCGTCCGCGAGGCGTTCCGCGAGTACCGGCTCGAGGCGAGCGCTCGCGAAGTGTTCGACCTGCTCGAGCGGAGTCGGTGGTACCCGTTCGTGGGCTACGAGCGGCCACCGGCGGACCTGTCGCGGTACGTCCGCGAGAACGACGCCGGCGAGTACACGATCCCCGAACTGCTCGAGTACGCCGACTACTCCCGGTCGAAGCTCTCTCATTACGTCGACAGCGCGGACGAACTCAAGCGCAACGTGGCGACCCAGCAGACGTTTCTCGACGGGATCGACGCCGAACCGCTGACGGTCGACTGGCCGCCCGAACCGGCCGGCGCACTGCGCCGCCGGGCGCGGGAGTATCGCCCCTTCGTCGCCCGGATCGCAGACGAGGACGTCGTGGCGAACCTCCGCGAGGTCCGGCTGCTCGCGACCGATCCCGACTACGATCGGCTCCAGACGGCCGCCCAGGCGGTCACACAGCTCTCGGCCGACCAGCGCCGACGGCTGACCGACGGCCGCGTCGAAGCCGAACTCGAGGAGTTGCGGGACGAACGCGAGCGGCTCGAGGACGCGCTCGAAACCGAGGACCCGGTCTGAGGCGTCGACCGGACGCGAGTCTCCGCGTCGGCGCACCCCCCTCGAGCCGCCCCCCGTACTTTAGCCGCCGCCAGCCGAACGACGCGTATGGGCAGACACGTCCTCGTGCCGATGGACGACTCCGAGCCGGCGCGGGCGGCACTGGACCACGCCCTCGAGTGGGTGCCGGCCGACCGCGTGACGGTCGTCCACGCGGTCGACGACCTCACGGCCGACTACGAGGGCATCGTTTCGGGGGCCGACGAGCCGGATTTCTTCGCCGACGCGCGGGCGATCGCCGAGGAGTATGGCCGGTCGCTCGAGACGACCGTCGTCGAGGGCGAGGGGGCGGCCGAGGCGATCCTCGAGTACGTCGACGAGGCCGACGTCGACGCGATCGTGATGGGCAGCGAGGGGAAGGCGGGCGTCTCGCGGCTGTTGTTGGGCAGCGTCGCAGAGGGGGTTACGCGGCGGGCCGCGGTTCCGGTAACGATTGTTCCCTGAGTCGGTCGCGCTGTTCAGTACAGATGCGTATGAAACACGATAGATTGAGCTACGAATTGTCAGCAGTTTGAAAGAGAGAATACAGACAAATAGCGATACTAATGAAAATCAGATATACTGTCCACGATTTGTCTCCACTTATAATAGTCACAACAGCAAGAACTGCAAACGCTAAGGCAACGATAGCCGAACGAATCGAACGGAGATGTGCTGTTAACAGCAAATACTGATCGTCATTCATAGATAATATATAGTATTTCTATAATATATGCCTTCTGTTAATAGAGGGTAGAGCTAATTACTACTTCGAGACCTGCATGGCCTGTACTGAACAGTTAGGCCGCTCGAGCGGACGATAGAAACCGGGTTCAGGCGTCGGCCTTCGCGTCGGCCAGCGCCTCGTACATGTCCGCAACGAGTTCCTCGGCGCGGTCGCCCTCGCGGGCTTCGGCGTAGACCCGGACGAGCGGCTCGGTGCCGGAGGGACGGGCCAGCACCCACGCGTCGCCGTAATCCAGCCGGTAGCCGTCTCGAGTGTTGAGGTCCGCGTCGGCCGCTTTGGCCTGGTTGGCGGCCGCATCGAGCATCGCGTCGCGTTCCGCCGTCGACTCGTACTCGAGGTTGCGCCGGACGTTGACGTAGCCGTCGTAGGGGGCGACGATCTCGCTGACCGGCCGCTCGGCGACCAGTTCGAGAAACCGGGCGGCGGTGAAGGCCCCGTCCCGGGAGAGCCGGTAGTTCGGGAAGAAGATCCCGCCGTTGCCCTCGCCGGCGATCGGGACCCGCTGGCCCGAGGCCTCGAGTTCGCGGATGCGGGTGATGATGTTCGTCGAACCGATCGGGGTGAGTTCGAGGTCGGCCCCGACCTCGTTCACGACGTCGACGAGCCGCTGGGAGACGTTGACCGCCGAGACGGTCGTGTCGCCGGCCTCGAGTTCGGCGGCCGCAAGCGCCGCGAGCGTGGCGTCGCCCTCGACGTACTCGCCGTCCTCGTCGAAGAAGATGGCCCGGTCGGCGTCGCCGTCGTGGGCGATCCCGACGTCGGCATCGGTCGATCGGACGAGCCGGCCCAGATCGGCGAGGTTGTCGGGGACGGGTTCGGGGTCACGACCGGGGAAGTGGCCGTCCGGCTGGCCGTTGACGGTAACGACCCGACAGCCCAGTTCCCGGAAGAACTCCGGGCTGGTCAGCGCGCCCGCGCCGTGGCCGGGATCCAACGCGACGGTCAGGTCCGCGTCGGCGATCGGCTGGCGGTCGGCGGCCGCGAGCAACCCCTCGACGTAGGCCCGGCGAACGCCGTCGATCTCGCGGACCCGGCCCGTCTCGTCCCAGGCGGCCGCGGTGAACGATTCGGTCAGCAGTCGGTCCTCGATGGTCTCGAGGGTCGCGACCGAGAGCTCGACGCCGTCGGCCCCGACGAGTTTGATCCCGTTGTACTGGGGCGGGTTGTGCGAGGCCGTGACGACGATCACCGGGACCGCCTCGTGTTCGGCGTAGGTTTGTGCCCCCGGCGTCGGAACGATCCCCAGTCGGTCGACGTCGATGCCGATGCTCGCTAACCCACTGGCGGCCGCATCGGCCAGCATGCGGCCGGTGTAGCGGGTGTCGCGAGCGATCCCGACCCGCTCCGCGCCGGCGTCCTCGGCCCAGATCGTCCCCGCCGCCTTCGCGACGCGGAGGACGAACGCGGGCGTCAACTCCTCGTTGGCGACGCCCCGCGTCCCGCTCGATCCGAATATCTCCATTACGCGTTAGTCAGCGGGGCCGCCCCATAGTGATTCCGCAAACCGCTCCCGAAGACGGCCCCGGGACGGAACGTTTTCGGCCCGTCCCGTCCACGGTCACGTATGCACTCGATCGAGGAGAAACGCGTCTACGGCGACCGAGAGGGCGCGATCACCGCCTACGTCGCGAGCGCGTTCGGTGTCGTTCGGGTCCGCGTCGCCGGCGACACCGTCGGCGAGTTCGGCCTCTGCGAACGCTGCGAGGGTCGAGGCGTCGCGACGACCGACGAGAGCGTCGCGATCGCGACCGACGAGGACGTCCGGGTGGCCCCGCTCGAGGACGGAGACGGGGGCGAGGAGTCGTTCGCCGAAACCGGGTTCGGTCCGGCGGTCGCCGTCGGTGCCGACGGCGGCGAGCTGCTCGCGGCCAGTCCCGATGGCCGGGTCGCCCGCCGGCCGGCAGGGGCCACGGAGTGGACCACGCTCACGGATGAGACCGTCGCGTCGGTACGGGCGATCGACGGCGATCTCGTCGGAACGGAAGACGGCGTCTATCGGATCCAAGACGGCGGACTCGACCACGCCGGTCTGACCGACGTACGAGACGTCTCGGCCGCCGGCGTCCCGCTCGCGGCCACCGCCGAGGGCCTATACAAACTGGGCAACGGGTGGATGGCGATCCGCGAGGGACCGTTCGATGCCGTCTCGGCGGACCCCCGATCGGAACAGGGGACGCTGACGCGCGCACACGCAGTCGCGAGCGAGGAAGTATACGGCTACGCCGGCGACGACGAGTGGGACGCGCTCCCGGACGCGAGCGAACCGATCGTCGACGTCGGCTACGGCGAGACGGTCTACGCCGTGACCGAGGACGGAACCTTCCTAGCGGCCGCCGAGGACGGATGGCGACCGCACCCGATCGGGGTCCGAGACGTGACCGGGCTGGCCGTGCGATAGCGGGAGACCGCCGATCCGCGTCTGACGGAGGTTTAATTACGTGGGCTGCTACCCACGGGATATATGGGAGAGCTACCACGACGGAAACTGCTAGCCGTAAGCGGTACTGCCCTCACCGGCGCGGTCGCCGGCTGCATGGGCGGTGACGACGGCGCCGACGGGAACGGTGACGGGTCCGGGGACGGCGGGACCGACGACCCCGCCGACGGGGAGACCGAAAGCGAAACCGTCGACGGAACGATCCTCGGCGAGATCACCGTCGACAACCTAGACGGCGATGCCCACACGGTCGACATCATCGTCGAATTCGACCGGGAAATCGAGGACTGGGCGACCGAGGAACTCGAGGCCGGCGGCGGGACGACCCTCGATCGAAACTGGCCGACCGAGTCGGGGCAGTTCCGCGTGACGACGCGGCTCGATCAGGGCGAGCCGGTCGAAGTCACGCCGGCGGACTGGAACGACCCGTCGTGTCTGAACCTCTTCGTTCGGATCGATCGGAACGGGGAACTGACGCTCCTGAGCGATACGACCAGCGGACCGTGTGGTGCCGGCGATCCGAGCGTCGACGACACCGACACGTGACAGGCCCCGCCGGCCGCGCTCACGCCTGCCCGAACGAGGGTGTGGGTCCAGAACGAAAACTGGTTTAGCCCCCGCGCTGTCGAACCGACTATGATCGTCAGCGGATCCGCGTCGCAGGCCCTGGCCGCGGCGCTGGCACGCGAACTCGAGGAATCGCTCGCCGCCGTCGAGTACGACCGCTTTCCCGACGGCGAACTGCTCGCGGCCGCCCCCGGCGTTGCCGAGGCCGACCCCGATCGAGCCGTGATCGTCGCCTCGACCGTCTCGAGCGACGCCCACCTCGAACTGCTCCAGCTCCAGGACGCCGTCCGCGAGGCTGGCGTCGAGGAGGTCGTCACCGTCCTCCCCTACATGGGATACGGCCGTCAGGACGCGGCGTTCGAACCGGGCCATCCCGTCTCCGCGCGAGCGGTCGCCCGCGCGATTTCGACCGGGAGCGACCGCGTGCTGACGGTCAACCCCCACGAAACCGCCGTCTGCGAGTTCTTCGAGCCGACGGCGACGGCCGTCGACGCGGCGGGCCGGCTAGCCGATCCCCTTCCCGACGACCTCACCGAACCCGTCTTTCTCTCGCCGGACGCTGGCGCGATCGAGTTGGCCGAGACGGCCCGCGACGCCTACGGGACGGGCGAAACCGACTACTTCGAGAAGACCCGCCACTCCGGTACCGAGGTCGAAATCTCGCCAAGCGACGTCGACGTGGCCGGCCGCGACGTCGTCGTCGTCGACGACATCATCGCGACGGGATCGACGATGAGCGAGGCCGTCAGCGTCCTCTGCGATCGCGACGCCGGCCGCCTGTTCGTCACCTGCGTTCACCCGCTGTTGGCCCGCGATGCCGTCACGAAGCTCTCTCGAGCCGGTGTCGAAGCGATCTACGGCACCGACACCATCGAGCGGGGCGTCGATACCGTCTCGGTCGCCCCCACGATCGCCGAACACCTGTAAGTAAACGATTAAGTAGCCGCCGAACACGGGTCTAGGTGGTATCGCGTCGCACGACTGCGGTCGGGTCGACCGCTCGGCGACGCGGGGGAGCCCGATGCACGGAATCGTCCACAAGACCCTCGAGGAGTACGTCGTTGAACGGACCGACGACGACACCTGGGACACGATCGTCGAGCGCTCGGAACTGGAGCCGCAGCTGTACCTGCCCGTCTCGCATTACGACGACGACGAGATCGACGCCATCCTCGAGACGCTCTCGGGGATGGCGACGCAGGACAGGGACGCGATCGAACGCGATTTCGGCCGGCGGCTGGCCCCGGAACTACTCTCGACGTTCAGCGCACACGTCGGCAGCGACTGGGACCTGCCCGAGTTGCTGGTCGGTCTCGAAGACGTCTACGACGACATCGAAACCGCAACCGACGAGACGTCGCTGCCGAAGCTGTCCTGTACTCGCGAGTCCGATCACGCGATCGTCACGTACGACACTCACCGAGATCGCCAGTACTGCGGGCTCGCCCACGGAATTCTCGACGGGCTCGTCGCTGCGTTCGACGCCGACGCGACGGTCACGAAAACCGACTGCGTCGAAGACGGGGCCGACGCCTGTCGGTTCCGGGTCGACTTCGAGTGAGCGCCGGCACGGAACTTACCGTCGCCGGACTGCCAGTACCGTCGCGAACAGCAGTAGAACCGCGCCGAGCGTCGCCGAAACCCCGAAGCCGGGGACGTCGTCGATCGCCGCGCCCGTCCCCGTCTCACCGACGCCGACCGTCGCCGTTCGCTCGCCGACGCCGACCTCGTACCGACCCGCCTCGTCGAACCGGAGTTCGGCTTCGACCGTCGCCGTCCCGTCGGGACGAACCGCTACCGGTCGCTTGGCGGCGACGCCGTCGACGGTCCGGAACGCGAGAACGGCAGCCCCGGGCCCGTCACCGGCGGCCTCGACGGTTGCGGTCGCCGTCACCGGCTCGCCGGGGTCGACCGCCTCGGGCTCGAGCCGGAGGTCGGTGACGGTCACGCTCGGCGACGAGCGGACGACGGCCGTCAGCCGCTCCGAACCGACGCGCAGGACGTACGTCCCGGGGTCTTCGGGCGTCCACGAGAGCCGGTGAGAGCGCTCCCCGCCGGGTGCGAGCGTCCCCTGCCGATGAGCGACGGTTCGGCCGTCGGCCCCCAGCGTCAAATCGTACGTCCCCTCGCGCTCGCCGACGTTGGTGACCGTCGCCGGGAGCGTCACCGACTCGCCGGCGGGCACGACGATCGCCTCGTCAGTGCCGGCCTCGACGCCCGCTTCGGACGCCGACCACCGCGGCCACTCCTCGCCGGCGACCTCGATCGGGCCGGTGCCGAACCCGGACGCGAAGCTCGCGACCGACTGGTCGAACGCGGCCCCGTGATCCGATCGGCTCCACACGTCGGGCGTCGCGTCCGTTCGGGTGTAGCGCTCGGCGTCGGTCCGAACGGCCGTCCCGGCGTAGGCCTCGATCGATCCCAGGAGGTCCGCCTCGGTCACCTCGTCGTCGTCGGCGTTCAGTTCCCGGACGACGTCCGACAGGGTCCGATCCCCGTCGGTCGCGACTCGTAACTGGCGGTCGATCTCGCCGGCCACGAGCGCGCCTTTGACGTAATCGGTGCGCTCGTGGTCCCACGTCGCGGGGTCGGCGAGCGCGCCGTCGGCGTAGGGCGACTCCGTCCCGCGCTCGAGCAGTCGACTGAACTGCTCGAAATCGGTGTATCCGGCCTCGAGAGCAAGCAGTCCAGCGTGGTAATCGGCCTGTCCCTCGACGACCCACTCCGTCTCGGTCGTCGTCCCGTCGGCGGTGTTGGCAAAGCGCTGGCGGACGTGGACGTACTCGTGGAGCCAGGCCGGGTTCGGGCTGTCGAGCGGTTCGTCCGCGACGACCCAGGCGTCGGACTCGCCGTACTGGATGCCCCGGGGACCCCAGTCGACGGTGTCGGGGACCGCGACGACGAACGTCTCGTCGGGTCGCGCTCCGACCTCGAGCCGGTCGCTCGCGTCGACCAGTGCGGAGAGGATCGTGTCGGGCGACTCCTCGAGCGTCGCGGCCTCGGGGATGGCCAGCCGGAACCGCTCCCCATCGACGGTCCGTTCGCGTTCGGTCACCGCGCCGAAGAAGGCGATATCGCCGCCGGTCGCGCCGGGGCCGTCCACCCGAACCGTCTCCTCGATGCCGACCGGATCCGTCCGACGCAGCGAGATCGCCACGTCCGGGACCGGGACGACCGCCCACTCGCCGGTGTCGACGAAGGAATATCCCTCGCCGGTCGCGCTGGCACCCTGGGTACCCGTTCGGTCGGCCGGCATCGTATATCGGACCGTCGGCTCGTCAGTCGTCCCCGTCCACTCGAGGGTCCGCTCGCCGGTCCGCTCGAACCCCGTCGTCGACTCGACGGCCGCACCTCGCTCGAGTTCGATCTCGAGTTCAGTCACCGAGTCGGGCACCCGAAACGTCGTTTCCGTCTCGAAGACATCAGTATCGGTCGGTCGATGGCGGAGCGTCGTCGTTCGATGGAGGACGTCCGACGAACTCCCAGTCGCTGCCGCGCCGACGGATGGACTCTCGAGATCGGCGCTCGCGGGCGCTCGATCGGTCGGTGTCCCGGCGGCGATGCCGGCCGGGAGGCTACAGGCGAGCAAGACGACGAACGCGAGGGTCACGAACCGGGAGGTCACTACCCCCCACTGGTGAATCAGCGGACAAGACTTTTATGGCAGCCGTAGTGTCACTCGACGACGAAAGAGCGGCCATCGCGAGTTTCTCGAGATTCCAAAACGCAGACCGGTCGGCTTCGCCTCCCGGTCTCAGTCCGACGGCTCGGCGGCCGCCAGCGGCTCGAGCGCGACCTCGACATCCACCTTTTTACGCGTCGGGTTCGGTCGCTGCTCACGGTTCCCGTTGGTCACCGCTCGCTGTCCGAGGACTCACTCTGTTCGCCCTCGCTTTCCTCCCTCACCACTCGCGTAAAAATCTGGACCAAAAAAGCCGTCTCGCTACGCTCGACGGGACTTAATCGGAGGCTTCAGCAGCCGCCAGCGGCTCGAGCGCGATTTCCATCGTCACACCTTCGACTTCCCACTCCTTGCGGTGGCCGTCCTCGACCTCGCGGCGCTCGTCGGCACGGACTTCCTCGCTGATGAGGTCCGTGCGCTCGGCGACGAGATCGGCCACGCGGTCGTCCTCGATCGTGAGATCCAGCGCGATCCGTTCCTCGACGTCGAGGTCGAGGTCCTTACGCATCTCCTGGACCCGGCGGATGACTTCGCGGGCATAGCCCTCGCTCTCGATGTCGTCGGTCAGCGAGGCGTCGACGTAGACGACGCCCCGGTCGTCGCCGTCGAGGCCGAAGGCGGTGCCGGCGACGCCGTCGGGCGTCTGGGTGACGAAGGAAACCATCTCGTCGGTGATCCCCTCGTCGTCCTCGAGGACGTCCGAAACGGCCGCTTCGATCGCCTCGAGGCCGGGCTCGTCGATGCGGGCCTCGTTGAGCGCGTTCATGACCTGTCCGGCGCGGTCCCCGAAGGCCGGCCCGAGTTCGCTCATGTCGGCCTCGGCGCTGTAGGAGAGTTCGCCCCAGCGTTCGTCGGGCGAGACGAGTTCGATCTCGCGGGCGTTGAGCCGCTCCTCGAGCAGGCCGGGGTGGCGGGACACGGCCTCGACGACCCGCTCGTCGTCGGCGGCGACGACGACCCGCGGGACGGGCCAGCGCAGCTTCCGGCCGGCCTGCTGACGGGCGTTCGCGCCGGCCTCCTCGATCGCGCGGAGGAGCGCGACGTCGGTCTCGAGTTGCTCGTCGGCCCAGTACTCCTCGACGGCGGGCCAGTCCTCCATGTGGACGGTCGGGTGGCCGTCGTCGCCGGTCAGCGTCCCGTAGATCTCCTCGCTGATGAACGGCGCATAGGGAGCAAGCAGCGCGACCGTCTCCCGCAGCACGCGGTAGAGCGTCGCGTAGGCGGCCCGCTTCGAATCGCTGTCGGCCTCGTCCCACATACGCTCGCGGACCGCCTGCACGTAGAACCGCGAGACGTCCTCGACGACGAACTCGAGGAGGGCATCGATCGCCTTGTCCTGGCGGAACTCCTCGAAGGCCGCGGTCATCTCGGCCTTCGTGGACTGCAGTCGGGCCAGCACCCACTCGTCGAGGGGCTCGAGGTGGTCGTCGACCGACTCGAGGGTGGTCTCAGTGGGGTCGAACTCGTCCAGCCGCATGTACGGCAGCGGGAACCGGAAGACGTTCCACAGCGTCCGGAGGTGGTTCTCCATCGTCTGCATCCCGTCCCAGTCGAAGCGCATGTCCTCGCCCTGTGGGTTGTTCGACAGCAGGAACAGCCGCATCACGTCCCGGCCGTGGCGGTCGATCGCCTCGTGGGGATCGATCAGGATGTCCTTGGACTTGGACATCGCGCGGCCGTCGGGCATCAGCGCGTGGCCGTGCATCAGGACCTCCTGATAGGGACTCTCGCCGAGCGCGGCGGTTCCCATCCCCAGCTGGGACCAGAACCAGCCCCGGGTCTGGTCGTGGGCCTCGAGGATGAAGTCGGCGGGCCAGAGTTCGTCGAACCGGCTGTCGTCCTCGGGGTAGTTCAGGGTGCCCCACGAGGCGACCGAGGAGTCGAGCCAGACGTCGAAGACGTCGGGGACGCGGGTGTAGGTGGTGCCGTCCTCGGTGATCGTCAACTCGTCGACGGTGTCCTTGTGGAGGTCCACGGTTTGGGAATCGATCTCCTGATCGACCCGCTCGGCGAGTTCCTCGCGGTCGCTGATGACGATTCGGTCCTCGTCGTCGTCGCGGTCCTCGGGGGTCCAGACGGGCAGCGGGATGCCCCAGTAGCGCTGGCGGGAGACGTTCCAGTCCGGCGCTTCCTCGACGAAGTCCCGGAAGCGGTTGTCGCGGGCCCACTCGGGGTGCCACTCGCTGTCCTCGATGTTGTCGAGCAGCTCGTCTTTCACGTCGGTGATCGTGATGAACCACTGGTCGGTGACGATCTGGACGATCCCCGTGTCACAGCGCCAGCAGTGGCCGTAGCTGTGGGAGATCGTCTCCGACGCGAGCAGGTCACCGTCGGCCTCGAGGTCGGCGATGATGTCCTCGTTGGCGTCGCGGACGAACTGCCCCTCGTAGTCGCCGCCCTGTTCGGTGTAGACGCCGTCGCTGCCGACTGGACAGAAGATCGGGAAGTCCAGTTCGCGACCGCGCTCGAAGTCCTCCTCACCGTGGCCGGGCGCGGAGTGGACCAGTCCGGTACCGTCGCCGTGCGTGTCGACGTAGTCGGCGGCATAGACCTGACAGGCTCCCTCGTGGTCGGGGTGGTCCGGAACGCGGTCGGCCATCGGGTGGTCGTAGGCCCAGCCCAGCAGGTCCTCGCCGGTGTGTTCTTCGACGACTTCGTAGTCATCGTAGCGGCCCGCTTTCAGCACGTCCTCGAACTTCGGTTCGGCGACGTACAGCAGTTCCTCCTCGCCATCTTTCTCGGCGCGGACACCGACGTAGTCGCCCGCCTCGTCGACCGCGACGAAGGTGTTGGCGGGGATGGTCCACGGCGTCGTCGTCCAGATGACGAGTTTCCCGTCCCGATCCTCGAGGTCGAACTTGACGTAGATCGAGGGGTCCTCGACGTCCTCGTACTCGACCTCGTTGTTCGCGATCGCGGTCTCACACCGGGGACACTGCGAGATCGAGCGGTGGCCCTTCTCGACGAGTCCGCGGTCGGCGGCGTTCGAAAAGCCCCACCAGGCGGCCTCCATGTACTCCGGTTCGACCGTCCGGTAGGGGTCGTCCCAGTCCATCCAGACGCCGAAGTCCTGGAAGTCCGCCTGCAGGCCCTCGAGTTGCTCGTCGGCGTAGTCCTTGCACTCCTGGATGAAGTTCTCCTCGCCGAACTCCTCGATGTCCTTCTTGTTCTCGAAACCCAGCCGCTCCTCGACGCGGGTCTCGATCGGGAGCCCGTGCATGTCGTAGCCCGGACGGTCGGTGACGTCGTACCCCTGCATTCGGAAGAAGCGGAGGTAGACGTCCTTCAGCGACTTGTTCCAGGTCGTCCCCATGTGGGCCGAACCCGACGTGTACGGCGGGCCGTCGACGAAGAAGAAGGACTCACCGTCCGACCGATGCTCGACCGTCTGCTCGTAGGCGTCGACGTCGTCCCAGTACTCGAAGACCCGCTGCTCGAGTTCGTGGGGGTCGTACTGGTCGTCGACCTCGGCGAACCTGCTCATACCCGACCTAATCGCCTCCGGCAGTAAAGAGGAATCGATATCGCGGGTCCCGCGCTAGCCGCAGTGTCGGCTCGGCGTCGTGGCGGGCAGCTCAGTCCGTGACGACGACGACCCGCTCGGCCGCCAGATCGACCTGCGCTTCGTATCGTACCTCGTTCGAGTCGGGATCGCTGATCGCGACGGTGACGTCGTCCTCGGCGTACGTCTGCTCGGCCGGCGAAACCACGACTGCGTCGGCTCCCCGCTCGACGGTGAAGTCCCCGGATTCGCCGGTGAACGTCCGGGTCGTGGTCCCGTTTTCCGCCTCGACGGTCGTCGTCTCCGAGAGGGAGATCGACATCCGGTGCATCGAGTCGGCGTGGATCCCCTTGATGGGTTCGACCGCGAGTTCGTAGTCGTCCATCGATTCGAGCCGCCGCGTGACGGTCTCGTTGGCGCGCGCGATCTCGAGCGCGCGGTCTCGTTCCGCGTCCGTCAGCGGATCGGCCGGCTCGGAATCGACGGTCAGCCGACCGTCGGCCGCCGCGATCTCGATCGATTCGGTTCCGGAGACGTTCTCGAGGACGGTGACCTCGCTGTCGCCGTCCGAAAACGTCACCCCGTTCTCGGAGACGCTGAACTCGCCGCCGGAGCCGGTCGCGATCGGGTCGCCGAGTCCGACGGCGGCCCCCGCCCACGCCGTTCCGACGCCGAACGACGCGAGAGCGAGCAGCGCGATCAGCCGGACGGCGACGGGACGGTTCATACGTTCTCCGTTGTCCGGAAGCCCTCATCAACGTTGTGTCGAAACTCGTTTGAAACGCGTTTCAAGCGCGTTTCAGTGGTGTTTCACGGCGGTTCTCCCGGTCAGAATCGGTGGTCATTAGGAGACGTGTTCGAATGGCGAACTATGGATCTGCGGGCCCTCCACACGAGACAACTCTTTGCGGCGGTCCTCTTTCTCGCATCGACGGTCGTACTGGCGATCCAGCTGATCAACCCGTCGCCGGTCATGGTCACGGTCGGCGAAAACGGGACCGAAGTCGCCGAGCTGGGCGGTTACTTCGAATACACCGACGTTGCAGTAATCGCGATCGCAGCGTGTTCGCTCGGCGCGAGCGGCACGTACGTCCTCCTCGGCGGGTCTGTCGGGGACCCGGCGAGCGCACGGGAACGGCGAACCAGCGACGGGGACGTAGCGGGGCCGGCTCCCGTCGAGACGGAACCCAACGGCGAACCGAGCGACGAACTCCTCGAGGCCCGCCGCCGAGAGTGGGAGGAGACGGCCGAGCGGCTCGCGAACAACGAGCGGACGATCTACGAGACGCTGCTCGAGGCCGACGGCGTGTTGCCCCAGAGCGAGATCGTCGAGCGGACCGACCTCTCGAAAGCGACCGTCAGTCGGGGATTGGACGGCCTCGAGACCAAGAACCTCGTCGAGCGGAAGCGCCGCGGGATGGGGAACACGGTCTTGCTGTTGTAGCCACAACCGGCGTATCGGCCGAAATTCGGCCCGTAACCGTTCCGAAACACGTTTTCAACGGGTGACTAAGGGGGCTTTCAAACGACCCGTAACCGGGCGGCGCGAACGACCGACCCGACGAACGACCGACGCTCGTCGACGGCCGGTCGACGCGCTCGCCCGAGAGAGACATCATGGAAACGAAAACGAAACTGACCGCACTCGCGCTCGCAGTGTTGCTTGCCATCGGGACCGGTGGCATCGCCGCCGCGACCGGCGCGAGTTCCGGGACTGACGAACTGGCCGACGAACCGCACCACCAGTCGACGGTCGACGTCGACGGATACGAGTTCACGGTTTCGACCGAAGACGACGGGTTCGGCGCGGATCGAACCGCCGACCTCGAGGCGATACCGGCGATGGTACTGAACGACGACGAAGCCGGGGACTGGCTCCGCGATCACGTCGGAACGGACGACGACCTCGTCCTCGAAGTCTACGGCTCGCTACAGCGAGACGACGACAGCGCACACGTCCGCATCCATCCGGACCGAACGGCCGAACACGGGGACGCGCGTCCCCTGCTGGAAGCGACGGTCGACACCGAGACCGGCACCGTCGACGTCGTCGGCACCGACACCGAGCCCGTCGAGTCGGCTCACCGACTCGAGGCCGCCGAATCGACCGATATCGACATGTCCGACCGACGGGTCACACTCGTCGACGACGGCGCGGTCGTGGACGAACTGACGACCGACGTGGTGTCCACCGTGGAGTCCATCACCCGGTTCGACATCCGATCGGTAGCGACCGTCGACGACGGGGAGACGTTCACCGTCGATACCGACGCCGACGACACCGAGCGAGCGACGACCGACGCCGATCTCGCGGTCCGCGATCCGAACGATGAACTGACCGACGCCGAACTCGAGACGGTTCGAACGCTCGTGACGAACGACGAAGCGGCGACGGAGCGGTTACGGGATCGGTTCCCGACCGCCGAGACGATCACGCTGACCGTCCACGGCGTCGAGCCAAGCGGAGACGTACACGTCGACGCTACTGCACCGGGTGACAACCCCGAGACGGCAGTCGTCGTCTCCCCGTCCAGCGGCAACGTGTCGGTCGATGCGGCTACGCTGCTCGAAGCCAGTGAGAGTAGCCGGATCGACACCGACGGCTCGACGGTCGTCTGGAAAACCAACGCAGCGTAACTGACCGGCGTCACTGACGACCGGCAAGCGGAATTCGAAGCGGCGCTCACGACGATCGCACGTCCGTCGTGCGATCGGCCGTGACGCACTGTCAGCGGCTGGTCGGTAGAGCAGTTGCGACGCGGGGTTCAAAATAGACCGGCGAACGGACGACTCAGACGTACTCCGAGAGGACCTTCTGGTAGCCGACGCCGTACGCACCGGCATACAGCATGAGGCCGCCGAGCGCGCCGAGCCACAGGGCGATCATCGCCTCGCCGGTACCGAGGTGTTGGAGACTCGCCTGCTCGACGAGGACGCCACCGACCGTCAAGACGCCGGCGACGACGGTATACAGGACCAGTTGCAGTGATTCCGCGAGCAGTTCCGGGCCGAGGGATGTCATTAGGACTTCTCTACCCACCCACCCAACGTAAACCTGTCCCCTCGAGTGCGACGCATCCACACGGTCGGCGACGACTACTCGACCGGCAGCCGCGACCGAGAACCGACTCGGCTAAACCGCTGGGAACGTAGTCCGGACCGTGCCCGCGTCCGATTCCGAGACCGACGCCGACGACGGGTCGGCGACCAGCGACGAACCCGCCGTTCCGACCGAGCGCAACGTCCTCGAGCCCGACTGTACGCGCTGTCCGAAACTGGCCGAGAGCCGCGAATGCATCTCGTGGGGGACCGGCCCGCTCGACGCGAGCGTCGTGGTCGTCGGCGAAGCACCCGGCTACGGGACCCCCGACGCGGACCGCTGGCAGGGCGGCAACTGGACCGGCAAGGCCTACACCTCGCGTCACTCCGGCCGCCGGATCCGTCGCATGCTCGAGCGAGTCGGCTACGGCGACGACGCCTACTACACGAACGCGGTGAAGTGTTTTCCAGCCGATCCGGACGACCCCACCACGAATCGCGAACCGACGCCCGAGGAACGAACGAACTGCCGATCGCATCTGCTGACCGAACTCGAGGCGATCGATCCGACGATCGTCCTCGCGACCGGCAAGCACGCGACGGAGACGGTACTCGCGGCCGAGAGCCGTGACCTCGAGGGATTTCTCGACAGCGTCCTCGAGCCGGTGTGGTGTGACCGCCTCGGCGTGTGGCTCGTACCGATCCTCCATCCCTCGTATCAGGACGTCTGGATCGGCCGGCTGGGATACGAACCCGAAGAGTATCTCGCGGCGATCGCCGAGACGCTCGACGACCTGTGTCGTGGCCGGGACAGCGGTAGCGGCGAGTAAGCTTCTTACGACGAGACGACACATACCCGCGTATGAGTACGATCTTCAGCCAGATCGTGGCGGGGGAGATCCCCGCACGGATCGTGTACGAGGACGAGACAACGATCGCCTTCCTGGATGCCAATCCGCTCGCGCCGGGCCACACGCTCGTCATCCCGAAAGACGAGTACGAGCGGCTGAACGACGTCCCTGACGACGTCGCCGCGGACCTCTACGAGACCGTCCACCACATGGTCCCCGTCGTCGAGGACGCGGTCGATGCCGACGCGACCACCGTCGCGTTCAACAACGGCGAAGAAGCCGGCCAGGAAGTACCCCACGTCCACTGTCACATCGTCCCCCGATTCGAGGGCGACGGCGGCGGCCCGATCCACGCCGTCGCGGGCGACCGCCCGGATCTCGACGACGACGAACTCGACGACATCGCCGCCGACATCGAGGCCAGCGCCTGAGATCGGCGGCTCAGTTCTCGCCGTCGCTCGAGCGGCCCACCCGCTCGAGCGCGCCGGCCACGTTCCGTGAGCGAAGCGCTCGTCCCTCGGTCGTCCGCCGCCGGCGAATATATTCGTCCCGAGGGCTTTGCACCGTCGCCCCGAGGTCGGGAACGAATGTGCGATCGGGAGGAGACCCTGCGGGAGCTGGCGGCGCAGCTGTGCGAGAAGGAGGCCGTCGCCGACGCGTTCGTCGCGAAGAGCTTCACCGATCACCACCTGCTGGTCGACCTCGAGGACGGGGAGTCGATGCCGACGGAGATCCGCGAGCTGCTTGCGGCCCACGACCTTCGTGGGGCGAACGCGGAGTACGACACCGACGCGGATGATCCCTCGTTCGCGGGCGAGTTAGAAGACGGAACGCGTCACCAGTTCGTCGATACCGAAACACGGGGCGACCACCAGTCCTACGTCGTGGACTGACGGCGGTGCCGTCGGTGGACGACCCGTTGGCTGCCACGGTATGGCTGTCGTGACGTTTTTGCCGTCCGCACGCGACGCTGGCGTATGGCCTTCGCCGGCATCGTCGCCCAGTTTCGCGCCCACCCCGTTGCCACCGTCCTCGAACTCGGCAGCGTCCTCGTCTGCTGTCTGCTGTTTGCCGGTACCTTCGTCCTGCTCTCGACTGGCGTGCCGACCGGGCGGGGCGACCCGTGGCTCGTCCTGATCGGGATCGGTGTCGCGTTCGTCCTCTTCTGGACGGCGCTGGTGCCGCTCTACGAGCGGACCCTAGAGTAGGGTCCCAAGCAGCAGGTCGCCGTAGACCAGTGCGATCACCAACCCGGCGAAGATCGGCACCAGGAACGGCGTCCCCGGCGAGATCCAGACCGTCTCGTTTTCGCTTAGCACCGCGAGTCCCTCCCGGAGCGTCTCGGGCGTCGTCCCGTAGGCCGAGCCCTCGATGTCGTCGAGGAACGCCTCGGCACCCCACGGATCGTCGACCGTGGGCGCTCCCTGCGGGTCGGTCGCCGCGGTCACGGCCGTCTCGGTTTCGGCCCCCTCGAGCGCGCCGCCGTCGCCCCGGAGATCGGCGTCGGCAGTCACCGCACCGTCGGTCGGCGGGTTCGGCTCGTCGGGGAGGGTGGCGGGGTCGCGGTACCGCTCGGGGGCTTCGCGCAACTGCGCCAGCGAGAGTCCCCGCCAGCGCAGGTACATCCGCAGGGCGTCGAGGTCGAGGCCGCCCCGCGAGAGCCCCGTCGGCGTCTCGAGCAGGCGGCCGTGGGTCTCCGGAATCCGCTCCCACGGGACCGGCCAGCCGACGAGCATCACGGGCGCGATCCGACCCGCGGCGGCGTTGCGGATCGCCAGCACGACCGGGAGCGCGACCGCGACGAGGACGGCGTTGGTCAGGATCGTAAACGAGAAGGCACCGATCCGGGTCGGCTCGAGCGGCAGCGTCACCGGCCCCAGCGCGTACTCGGGGAAGGTTGGGAACAGGACCGCGAGGACGAGTAAGGCCTTCGCGTCGGCCCCGCCGAAGCCGCCGACCCACCAGAACAGGTAGGCGATGGGGACGACCAGCCCCAGGCTGATCGCCGTCGGGACGAGGAAGTCGTAGCTCCAGGCGGTCCCGCCGGCGGCCCACGCCAGTCGGGCGTCCCAGAGCAGCAGGACGGCCCCGAGGAGCGCGAGGGGGATCCAGACGGTACTCGAGACGCGCCTGGTCTCGATGTCGCGGTAGGCGGTCCAGGCGAAGACGGGGACGGCGACGAGTCGAAGGAGGTCCGGCCCGGTCGCAACGGTACCAGCGAGCGTCACGGGCGTCCCTGCGAAGCGCGGTGCCGTTACGTTTTCGGCCTCCGGGCGGCATCGGGGGCGACCGCGACCGTACCGGTTTCCCCGGGTGTGCCGGTATCGGACAGCGAACCGGCCGGGAACTGAACGCAAGAGCAGCGGTGGTCGCTCACGGTCGAATTCCGACACCGGCTCGCGCGTTCGGCCGGTGATCGTCACAGCAAACGGCATATCCGTCCGTCCCCCGAACGCCTCGAGCATGAGGGACGGCGCGGCCTTCTCGACTCTGTACACCGGCGTCTTACTCGCGGTACCGGGCCTGCTGGCGTGGGTGACCGGGCAGGCACTGCTCTTTCCGAGCCTGGGGCCCACGGCGTTCCTGCTGGCGACAGTTCGGGAGGGAGAGGTGACCGCGCCGCGGCGGGTCATCGGCGGCCACGTCGTCGGGATCGTCGCCGGGCTCATCGCCTACCACACCATCGCGCCCGGCCTCGCGGTCACGACGGCTGCACCGATGTTCGCGGTCGGCCAGCTACGGCTGGTCACGAGCGGCGTCGCCGCCGTCGCACTGACCGCGGGTGGGATGCTCGCGACCGAGACGGTCCACCCGCCCGCCTGCGCGACGACGCTGATCGTCTCGCTGGGGCTGCTGGCGTCGCCGCTCGAGGGCACACTCATCGCGCTGGCCGTCGTCGTCCTCGTCGGCGTCCACGAACTGGTCACCCACGGCCGTCCGTTCCGCGAAGACCTCCCGATCGGGCGCTAAGGGCGCCCTCAGGGTGCGTCGCTGAACTCGTCGAACAGCGCGGCCACTCGGCGCTCGATCTCGTCGCGGATCTCCCGTACCGCCTCGGGATCGCCGCCGTCCGGATCGGGCAGCGCCCAGTCGCGGACGTCGACGCCGTCGACGTCGCCCAGCTCGAGCGTCGAACAACCCATCGTCGCGACGTAGTCACACGAGCGGAGTTCCTCGGTGGTGACCTCCCGCGGCGTTCGGTCGGACAGGTCGAACTCGAGTTCGGCCATGGCGTCGATCACGCCCGCGTGAACCTCGTCGGCCGGGTCCGTGCCGCCGGTCAGAATCTCGAGGGAGTCCGCGAGGCCGCGACGCTCGCGTTCGCGCTCGGCGAAGGCGGTCGACATCTGGGAGCGGCCGGCGTTTTGCACGCAGACGAAAGCGATGCGGATCGGGTCGTCGGAGTCGGTATCGATTGACATGGTGTGTTCTCGTAATCAGTCGTCGGTCGGTGTCTCTCGCGGTGTCGGCTCGAGGCTCCCCGTATCGCGCTCACCCCAGTCGAACCGGCGCTGGAAGTACAGCGCGACGTTGACCAGCGCGAGCAGGACGGGGACCTCGATGAGCGGGCCGACGACGGTGGCGAAGGCGACGCCGGAGCCGACGCCGAAGACGGCGACGGCGACGGCGATCGCGAGTTCGAAGTTGTTCGAGGCCGCGGTGAAGCCGATCGCGGTCGTCGTCGAGTAGTCCGCACCGATCCCCCGGCCCATCCCGAAGCTGACGAGGAACATGACGACGAAGTAGATCGTCAGCGGGACGGCGATCAGCAACACGTCGGCAGGCGCGGCGACGATGTTCTCGCCCTGCGTGGCGAACATCACGACGATGGTGAACAGCAGGGCGACCAGCGTGAGCGGGTCGATCGTCGGGACGAACTCGTCGTCGTACCACTCCTCGCCTTTGGTTCGGGTCCCGACGTATCGGGTGAGAATGCCCCCGGCGAAGGGGATCCCGAGGAAGACGGCGATCGCCCAGAACACCTGTTCGGGCGAGACGTTGAACGTCGTGATCTCGGCCGCGAGCGCCTCCATTCCGAGCAGCGGCGGGAGGACGAGCGCGAAGAACCAGACGTACACCCCGTAGGTGACGATCTGGAAGAGGCTGTTAAAGGCCACGAGGCCGGTCACGTACTCGGTCGAGCCCTCTGCGAGTTCGTTCCAGACCAACACCATGGCGATACACCGGGCCATCCCGATGAAGACGAGCCCCAGGAAGTACTCCGGGCGGGCGGGCAGGCCGGGCACGAGCCCGCTGAAGAAAAACACCGCCAGTCCGAACATCAGCGTCGGCCCGATGAGCCAGTTCTGGACGAGACTCAGACCCAGCACCCGCCAGTTGCTGAAGACCGTCGGGAGCCGCGAGTAGTCGGCCTTCGCCAGGGGCGGGTACATCATCGCGACGAGTCCGATCTCCACGAGGTGCAGGTCTCGAATCGGCTCGGTCACCGACGGCGCGACCTGCCCCAGGCCGACGCCGACGATCATCGCGGCGAAGATCCACACGGTGAGGTACTTGTCGAGGAAATCCATCGACCGCGGATCCCCACAGCTCTCGCAGCCGCAGTCCGGCCCGTGGTCGTGTGTCGCGCTACCCATCCACGCTCCCCTCGAGGACGGTCACGAGCGCTACGGCGCGGTTGGTCGCCCGGTACTTCTTCCAGCGGCCGTCCTTGCGGCCCTCGACGAGGCCGGCCTCGACCAGCCCCGAGAGCGCGTGACTGAGCCCGCTCTCGGTGACGTCGACGACCGCGTGGAGTTCGCAGACACAGAGTTCTGCCTCTGCGGCGACGAGAACGCGAACGAGCGTATAACGCGTCTCGTTGGCCAGTGCGGAAAGAACGTCGAGTTCGGTGTTGACCTGTTCCGGCCCGATCGCTGCCTCGAGCGTACTGAGTTCGTCGAGCCGTTCTTCGACATCTTCGCTGCGACACTCCCCGAGTTCGTCCTCGAGATATCGTTGGAGTCGCTCCGTCGCTCGTGCCATCGCTAGTTGGTTGAGTAGTAGCTCAATTAATGCTTCCGGTAGAAATCCATGCTAGTGGAAAGAGCCCTATATAGCGGGCATAGGACTAGAGTTTTGGAATCAGCCGAATACTTTTAGTTGAGCATTTTCTAAACTGTCGTATGGAGAATCAGCAGAGAGGCGAGTCTCGTCTCGATCGTGTCAGTGAAAGCAGTCGGAAGCAACGGGACGGAGCAGAATTCGTCGGTGCGTTCGGGAAGAAAACCGGGAGTTCCGATCTCGTCTTTCTCGAGGGGTTGCTCCCAGAACGGGACGGTGAGGTCGCTCGTAGGGAACCGCCGTCACGGCAGCTAGAAATCTGTCTCCAAACGCTCAAAGCGGAACTGGACCGGTATGGCAAAGACCCGTCAGACGTTCTTCAATTAACGGTGTATCTCACAGACATGGATGCGTACGGGGAAATCAATGACACGTACGAGCAGTTCTTCGAGACGACATGCCCCGCACGTACGACGGTGGGCGTCTGTGAACTCCTCGGAGGGGCAGCAGTGACCGTTGACGGTGTTATCGCCATCGAATGAACGCGACGTTCGCGTACGCCCGTACCGAATCACCTCGTTACGTTCGACGCGGTAAACAGTGGGAGACTACTGATACCGTAGCGGTCGCCGTCGAAGCGGTAAATCGGTGATGGAATCGTGGAATTCGCCGAAGATGGGGATACTCTCGGGCGGAATCTCGTCCGTACCTGACTGAGAACGGCTGCCGGCAGTTCCTGTCGTCGCCGGAGACACGGTAGAAAAGAGTCGAGACTACCCGCGGGTTGGGCGGCACTTGTCGGTTCGAAAAAACGTTGTTGTGGCCACGATGTGGCCCGCTCAAATTTTAAATGACGCGGTTCTGCAGGTAGTCGAGGTGCTTGGCGTTGTAGACGATCTTGACCTCGTCGGTCTCGGGCGAGCCGATGCAGGTCAGGCGGACGTTCTTCTCTTCGACTTCCTCGTCGGAGAGGATCTGCTGCATGTCCATGTCGATCTCGCCCTCCTTGACGATCGCCGCACAGTTCGCACAGGCACCCGCGCGACACGAGAACGGCCAGTCGTAGCCCTGGGCCTCGGCCGCCTCGAGGATGTATTCGCCCTCGGCGACGTCGAGCGAGCCGTAGTCCTCGTCGTCGAGGCCGGCGTCTGCGGCCTCGTCGAAGAGGTCCTCGTCGTCCATGTCCCAGCCGTGGTCGTCCAGTACTTCGTAGTTGAGGTATTCTACCGTGGGCATCAGTCTTCGGTTCGGGTCCCGCACTGGTATAGCTTGCTGTTCAGTCCTAAATTGTCTATGAGTCAGAATCGACTAATTCGAAGGAAAGAATCCCCGTGTTCGTTATAGAATCAGTGGATAGGAACGAGAAGAAAAAGAAATGTCGGAAAGAACCCGCCAAATGGTGGTGGTATTTGCCGAATCCGAAACCCGCCGCTGTACGGACATGAATCGTTGCTGGTCGCCGTCAGCGACGGCTCCGGATCGCGTACGGTCCGGCCACAGCGGGACGACGGAACGAACGTATCGAACAATCCGGCCAAAACGGAGAGACCAATGAGAGGGTACGCGACGAACCGACCGGGACCCGCGGGCGGTCAGAACCCGAAGATCGGGACGAACCGGAAGGTGAAGTAGGCCCCGATCGTCGAGATGGCCGGGACGACGTTTTGCATCAGGATCACGCGGGCGGTCGTCGAGGGATCGAATAGATCCGACGCCTTCGGGATGTCCTCGACGTCTTCCTCGCCGATTTCGGGGGAGCGTTCGCCCTCCGCTTCCGCGGTCAGCGCGCCGACGGAGACGCGGGTTTCCTCGCCGCGGGCGGCGTCGGACAGCGTCGTCGTCCGGGTGGCTCGCCCCCAGCCCAGCCCGACGATGCTCATCGTCGCGATGACGACGAAGCTCGCGGGGATCCCGATCCACGAGAGGCTGACGACGATCCCCGAACTGATAACCGCGACGACGATCGCCGCGGTCAGCGGGAGGTTCGTGATGTCGCTCCCGAGCGTGTCGAGGGTCCGGCGAGCGATCGTGAAACAGCCGACCGCGACCGCCGCACAGCCGATCAGGATCAGCGGCACCATGTCGACGTCGCCGGTGCCGTAGATCGGCGCGATCGCGTTGGCGATGTTGCTCGTCCCGGACGCAAAGCCCATCAGACACCCGATGGCGACGACAGTCAGTGCGCCAGTGATTTCCCGGCGGTCGGCATCGGCGCCGAACTGGAGCCGCGGGACGAGCCCCGACCGGTCGATCGAGACCATCGGCCGGCCCTCGTCTTTGGATTCGATGGCGATCCAGGCGTTGATCTGCGGATAGAAGTATCGTCCGACCACGCCGGCCACCCAGAACCCGATGATCGGCGCGACGATCCACCAAACGGCGATTTCGCCGAGTTCGTTCCAGTTGAGTTCGCCGGTCGCCATCCCCAGCGCGGCGATAGCGCCGACCGCGGTCATCGACGTCGAGGCGGGGACGCCGGCGTAGTTGCCGACGAACAGTGCGCCGCCGATAAAGAAGAGGACGGCGACGTTCGAGCGCAGCGTGAAGATCGAGGTGTCGGTAACGAGTTCCTCGCCGAGCGTCGTAACGACCTGCGGACCGATGGTGTAGGCCCCGACGAAGAAGAAGATCGACATCAGGCCGGCGGCCATCACCTTCGTGATCACGTTCGCGCCGACGGCCGGCCCGAACGCGGGGCCGGTCGTCGAGCCGCCGATGTTGTAGCCGACGAAGATGGCGGTGAGGATCCCGACGATAAGCAGCGGTTCCGCGTTCACGGTCAGTAGTCATGCGATCGGATATTAAAAATACGCCTATTCGTAGCTCTGGTCGTCCGCTCGTGTCGTCAGGGAAGGAACTCGCAGCTGACGGAATCGGCGCGCGTCTGCTACAGTCACGACGGTGGACCACACCACGGAACCGCACGCTCGAGGGAGTCGCGGAAGGCGGCGAGCGGGTCGTGATCGATCGCCGTGCCGACCGGCGGGTCGTCGGCCCGCGGCTTACCGGACGACGACGACCGGAACCGGGGAACTCCGGAAGACCTTCTCGGCGACGTTGCCAACGAAGATACGATCCGCGACGGATCCACTGTGAGTCCCGATAACGACCGTCTCGTAGTCGTCCGCCCGGTTGATGATCGCACGCGCGGGATGGCCGAATTCGATCGCGGTCTCGAGTTCCGCGTCGCCGTCGGCGTCCGCGACGATGTCGCGTGCGCGATCGAACACCTCTTTCGCGCGTTCCTCCGCCGCTTCCTCGAGATCGTCGGCGAGCGCGAGCCCCGTCGCGTGTCCCCACATCTGTGACGGTTCGCCGACGACGTGTAAGGCGGTTATCTCGGCGTTCGGGAAGACCTCGAGGGCGTACTCGAGGGCACGGTCGCTCATTTCCGAGTCCTCCATCGGGACCAGGACACGTGAGACCATACGTCCCCTTCACCGTTGGGACGAATAAACACGCGGGGGCCGGGTCGAGCTGAGCGGGCACGTCGAGTCAGAGGCCGAAGACTGGAACGAACCGGAAGGTGGCGTACGCGCCGGCCGTCGCGATGACCGGGACGATGTTCTGCATGAGGACCACGCGGGCCGTCGTTGCCGGATCGAAGAGATCGGACGCACGTGGGATCCGTTCCGGGTCCTCGTCGCCGATCGGCGGCAGCGTTTCGCCCTCCGCATCGGCGGTCAAGGCGTCGACGGAGATCGGGACCGATTCCTCGCCCCGGACGGCATCGGCCACGGTTATCGGGCGCGTCGCCCGTCCCCAGCCGAGGCCGATGATACACATCGTCGCGATGATGACGAAACTCGCGGGAATGCCGATCGCGGAGAGAAAGATGACGAGCGAGGCACTTACCGTCGCGGTGACGATCGCCGCCGTCAACGGCAGCTCCGTGAGATCGTTCCCCATCGTCTCGAGGGTGCGGCGCGCGATCGTGACCGTGCCGATCCCGACCGCGGCACAGCCGATGACGATCGCGGGGTTCATCGCGAGTTCGCCGCTGCCGACGAGCGGGGCGACCGCGTTCGCGATGTTCGAGGTCCCCGAGGAGAACGCCATCAGACAGCCGATGACGATCACCATCGCGATGCCCCCCAGCTCGCGCCGATTCGTGGTCTCGGTCGGGACCGGAACCGGAACCCGACGGGACCGATCGATTCGGTAGAGAGGGCCCTCACTGCGAACCATCGCGAGCCGTCGGTTGAGAGACGAGTAGAAGTAGCGGCCGATGATCAGCGAGACCCAGAACCCGATAAACGGCGAGACGACCCACCAGATAGCGATCTCACCCATGACCGCGACGTTGAGTTCGCCGGCGGCGAGGCCGAGTCCCGCGATCGAGCCGACGGCCGTCATCGACGTCGAGGCGGGGACGCCGAAGAAGTTCCCGACGAACAACGCAGCGCCGATAAAGAAGAGGACGCCGATACTCGCCTCGAGCGTGAAGACGCCGGGATCCCGGACGAGTTCGCGGCCGAGGGTATCGACGACGCGGCGACCGATCGTCCACGCTCCGACGAAGAAAAACACCGTCATCAACACGCCGGCCGCGGTCTTCGAGATCGCATCGGCACCGACGGCCGGGCCGAACGCCGGTCCTGTCGTCGCACCGCCGACGTTGTATCCGACGAAAACGGCCACGAGGATCCCGACGAGAAGCAACGCGGACACCATACTGAGAGGTAGCTATCACGTCGATTCGGATATTCGTTGTGCCGTCTCGTACGCAGAGAGGATCGACGGCCGTCGGACACGGGTTTCGATCGTCGACGAGGGACTATCGGGCGGGGTCGTCGGTCTCGTCCGATTCGTCGGTGTCGACGACAGTCTCCTCGAGGAGATTCTCGATTTCGTCCTCGCGTGGCCGACGATCGATGCGTTCGTCGACGGTTTCGATCCGTTGCTGGACCGTATCGACTTGCTCACCGATCGTCTGTTCGACGGCCTCTTCGACCGTCTCCTCCATCTCCGTCGTCATCCATTCCGGATCGAAGCGTGCCATCTTCCAGATGACGTGTAGTGCGTACGAGACGAGGACGCCTAACCCGAGCGCTAACCCGACTCGTGTTCCCTCGACGACGATCAAAACGACCGACACGAAAATCAGACCGCCGTAGGCGAGATCGATGATCGCGTCGATATAGCGTGGCTTCATCGCTCGGTCAGCCCCTTCAGCGCAGTCGCGGGTCGGTTTCGAACTCGAGCCATACGGGATCGCATCACATACCGTCATTTCAGGACAACGTGTGAAAGCACTTTGGGGAATCTGCATCGAACGGCCCGGAGGGACGCGATCGCAAACACCGTCCCGAGCGACGGAAGCAGCTGTAAGGTACACCGATCCGGCCGACGGTACCGAACCGGTAGCTGCCGGGGTCGGAATCAGGAGGACATCGCCGAGTCGATAGGAACCCCGTCGGCTGGACGACCAGCCAATGTCCCGCCACCGGCCTCCTCGAGCCCGATCCCACGCGGAATCGCACCGCCCACAGGAAGTTGATCTCCCACTCGACGGCCTCATCGAAGGCGATAGGCGCTAAGACGCCGATTGTGCCCACCGCGACGACGCCCACAACGCGGCGACGGCAGTCGACGAAACCGTCGCCTTTACTCGCGCCGGCCTCGCGCACTCGAGTATGGGTACTGATGGCAACGACGGAAGCGGGACGTTCGAGGTGATCCCGGCGGTCGACGTACAGGACGGCGAAGTCGTCCAACTCGTCCAGGGAGAACGCGGCACGGAAAAGAGCTACGGCGAGCCGATCGAGGCCGCTCAGCGGTGGCTCGACGCCGGTGCGGAGTCGCTGCACCTGGTCGATCTCGACGGGGCGTTCGAGGGCGAACGGGGGAACGCCGACGCCATCGATGCGGTGATCGACGCCGTCGACGTCCCCACGCAACTGGGCGGGGGCATCCGCACCGTCGACGACGCCGTCGACCTGCTCGAGCGGGGCGTCGACCGGGTGATCCTCGGGACGGCGGCGGTCGAGAACCCCGAGATCGTCGGCGAGATCAGCGAGCGCCACCCCGAGAGCGTCGTCGTCAGCCTCGACGCGAAAGACGGCGAGGTCGTCGTCGAGGGCTGGACCGAAGGCGCGGGGATTAGCCCCGTTGAGGCAGCCAAACGGTACGAGGATCTCGGTGCCGCCGGGATCCTCTTTACCAACGTCGACGTCGAGGGGCGACTCGAGGGGGTCGCGACCGAACCGGTCCGCGAACTGGTCGCGGCGACGGACATCCCCGTGATCGCCAGCGGCGGCGTCGCGACCCTCGCGGACGTCCGCGACCTCGCGGACGCCGGCGCAGCAGCCGTTGTCGTCGGGAGCGCGCTCTACGAGGGACAGTTCACGCTCGAGGAAGCACAGGCGGCGGTCGACGCCGCCGAGTAGCGTCGCGGATCGGTAGTGGCGGCCAGTCGCGGGAGAACGACGGACCGGTTCGGACGGTGGGCGGCGACCGACCGGTCGAACCGGGTGCGAAACCGCCTCGCGATGCAGCGTTACTGGTTGTAGCCGTGACCGAGGTAGAGTGCGAGGACGTTGATCGCAAGCAGGGCGAGGAAGGCCAGCGTCACGTGGGGATCGCCCAGTCCCTGCATGAGAAGCGGCACATGGACGAAGGGCAACGCGATGGCGCCCCAGAACGACAGGAACTGTGCGGGGCGTTTGACCGACCGGCGGAGTCGGCCGCGGTCACGCTCCGTCTCGGGGTTCGACGGAGCGATCGATTCGTTCGACAGTGGGGAGGGGTTTGACATCGGATCGGGGCACCTCGTCTCGACTGTGAGATTCACTGCAAACGTCATATAACGGGTCGACGGTTGGCGTCGTTTCGGCCCGTTTCAGCCCGTACGTGGCGAGTGAATGACTTTTTTATGGCGTCTGAAATCCCTTTAGACGTTTTATTATAGCATCTCCTCCGCTATCGGGAGTGCAGAGCTGAGTCGCCGAATTCGGCGGTCGATTCGGGAGGCGGTGCGATGCGAGTACCGACGAGCGGAACCGCCTTGTATCGGGGGCGGCATGGGTTCGACATGAGCGAGCGAACGGCAACGGTCACGCGCGAGACGGCCGAGACGTCGATCGAGTGTACTCTCGAGATCGACGGGAGCGGGACGGCCGCGGTCGACACCGGCATCGGCTTCTTCGATCACATGCTGACGTCGTTCGCGAAACACGGCCTGTTCGACCTCGAGGTCGACTGCGACGGCGATCTCGAGATCGACGACCACCACACGGTCGAGGACGTCGCGATCGTCCTCGGCGAGGCATTTGACGCGGCGCTTGGCGATCGATCGGGTATCGTCCGGTACGCCGACCGACGCGTTCCGTTGGACGAGGCGGTCGCGGGGGCCGTCGTCGACGTCAGCGGCCGCCCACGCTTTTACTTCGAGGGGACGTTCTCTCAGGCGTCGATCGGCGGGTTCACCAGCGACATGGCCCGTCATTTCGGGGAATCGCTGGCGATGAACGGCGGCCTGACGCTCCATCTCGAGGTCGACGGCGAGAACGCCCACCACGAGGTCGAGGCGCTGTTCAAGGCGCTGGCGCGGACGCTCGACGACGCGACCCGAATCGACGAGCGCCGGGAGGGGACGCCCAGTACGAAAGGGACGCTCTAGTCACGGTCGCCGAAGCGTCTCCCCCTTCTCGACGAACTCTCCGTCTTCGATCGCGTAATCGACGATCGCCTCGGCCTCGCGGGGCTCGAGGTCGTAGGCCCCGGCGGCCAGTTCCTCGACGGCGCTGCGGTCCATGGGAAACTCGCGATTGCGCAGGAGCCGAACGACCTTGGCGTAGGCCGCCGGTCGGCCGGTCGCGGTCCCGTCCCGATCGTCGCCTCGGTCGGGCTCGCCATCGGCGGCGTCGGCCGCGCCGGCACCGTCGTCGCCAGCGGTATCGGCCGCCGTCTCGTCGGCCGACTCGGTGGCGGCACCGCGTTCGTCGCGTTCGAACGTGATCCCGTCCTCGAGCGATGCGTCGGCAGCATCGGCGTCGGCCGTCGCGGTGGCGGCGTCGTTGGAGCCACTCTCGGGGACTGAATCGGCTTCTGCCGCGTCGGCAGTCGTCGGAACCGTCGCGGCCGAACTGCCCCCGTCGGATCGGTCGTCGCCGGTCGCATCGGTGTCCGTCCCACCGGCAGCCGCGCCGTCGCGGGCCCGGGCGAGCAACGGTTCGAGCAGCCCCTCGAGTCGCTCCCGACAGTCGGGACAGAGAACGACCCGTCGCTGTTCGGCTTCGGTCGGCTCGAGTTCGGGCGGGACGATCTCGAAGGTCCCGGCGGCGTCGCCCGCACAGAAGTCGCAGGTCCGGAGTTGGCGCATACGGACGGTATCGGACGGGGCGTACAAAAGCACACGTCAGACGGGTATCGGGGACGCCGTCGTCGAACGAGGTCAATCACCGGACATTATACCACCCCGGCCGTAGGGACGACAACGAATGTTCGACGAGATCATGGAGAAGTTCGAGGGATCACCGAGCCAGCAGGCGGTCATCAGGTTGCTACTCGAGCGGGGCTTTTCGGTCAACGACGACGGCCGGGTCGTCTCCGGCGGGATCGAGATCCCGAACACCGGCATCGCCCGCGAGATCGGCGTCGATCGGCGGGTCGTCGACTCGACGACCGACGTCATCCTCGAGGATCCCGAACTGCGGCGTATCTTCCAGAACATCTCGCAGGTACCGAGCCTGATGGATCTCGCCCCGGTGTTGGATCTGACCGTCCTGTCGGTCGCGGTTCAGAACGCCGAACAGGAGGGGATCGTCGCCGAGGTCACGGGAACGCTCGCTGACAACGGCATCTCGATCCGACAGACGATCAGCGAGGACCCCGAGTTCACCGACGAGCCGAAACTCTACCTGATCGCCGACGGCGACCTGCCGGGCGAGGTGATCACCGAGATCCGCGATCTCGAGTTCGTCCGGAAGATCGAACTCCAGTAACGGGTCAGGCGGCGTCGGTCCCGTCGGGGGTCGGCGCGTCGACGCTGTCGGCGTACTCGTCTAACACCGACGCAAGCGCGCTCGTTAGTTCCTCGAAGCGCTCGATCGACATGTCGTCGGTCGTCACCCAGACGCCGTGGGGCCCCCGGATGACTCGCGAGAGGAACCCGTTCTCGAACATTCGAATCGTCGCCTCGTACTCGCCGAGTTGGGTGTTCCGGTAGGCCGACTGCGAGTGGAACCCGAGCCGTTCGTGTTCGGCGAAGCCGATCAGATCGGCCGTCTGCTCCAAGTCCGACCGGAGATACAACTGTTCGACGTCGTCCTCGGTGAAGTAGGTGATACTGCGGAGTTCGTCGCCGACCGTCGTTCGGCAGACGCTGTGGATCTCATCTGCGAGGTCGGAATGGATTGCATCGCCGTCCATGTGTCCTCATTGGGCATGGGGGAATAATAGCGTATGGGAGCCAGCGACATACCCCGTGAGAAGCGACGAACCGCCGGCGCGTGACACCGGGCAAACGCTTGTGAGCCGGTCGAGGCGGTCCCGACGAGCGCCAACCGACGGGCTCTTTTCGCCGACCGTTGTAGCGGCAAATATGACACGCGTCCGGACTCGATCGCGGAGGGAACGCCCGTGAGCGACACCTACCGGACCGTCGCGGCGTCGGCCACCGCCGAGTTCGTCGTCCAGGGATCGGAGTTTCTCGGCCACGTCCGTCCCGTGGACTCCGTCTCAGCGGCCGAAGCGTTCGTCGAGACCGTCCGCGAGGAGTACGCCGACGCGACCCACAACGTGCCCGCGTACCGGGTCCGGGCCGGCGACGACGGCGAGTTCCTCCGGGAGTACTCGAGCGACGACGGCGAACCCTCCGGTTCGGCCGGCAAGCCGGCGCTGAACGTCCTCACCCAGCGGGAGATCGAGAACTGTGCGGTCGTCGTGACGCGGTACTACGGCGGGACGAACCTCGGCGTCGGCGGCCTCGTCCGGGCCTACTCGCGGGCGGTGAAAGACGCCCTCGACCGGGCCGGCGTCGTCGAGGAACGCCCCCACGAACGGCTCGAGATCACCGTCGATTACGACGACTCGGGGACCGTCCGCTCGATCCTGGAAAGCGAGGGCCACGAGTTCGACGCCGAGTACGAGGCCGAGGTCCGTTTTGCCGTTCGCGTTCCCCTCCCCGAGGGCGACGCCGTCCGGGATCGAATCCGGAGTGCCACGAGCGGTCGGGCGGACCTCGACTGAAATCACCCCGCCGCGCCGTTCGGGAGCCGGCCCTCGATCTCGGCCCGGAGCGCCTCGAGGTCCGGGAGTTCCTCGCGGTCGAAACGCACGTCGAAGAGTCCCCGATCGAGGACGAGTTCGTCTTCGCGGAGTCGGACGTGAGCGACATCGTCCCAGGGAACGAACTCCCGGGTGTAGGGCCGACGCTTGACGAGACCGTCCGCGTAGACCCGTATCTCGGGCGTGGCTCCGAACGCGCCGAGCCGCCAGCGACCCTCGACGAGTCCGCTGGCAACCCACGCGATCGCCAGCCCGGTCCAGACGAGCGTGCCCACCCAGTTCCCGGTGAGTGCGTCGCCGATTCCCAACAGGAGCCACATCGCAAGGAGGAGGGCGTCCAGCTTGGGGCTACTCGGCGGATTCCATCGCCACGTTGCGATGGGGTCACTGGGCGTGTACGCGTCGGTATAGCGGGTCGCGACCAGCCAGCGGAGGACCAGACCCGCGACGGCGGCGGCGATCGACGCCGCGAGCGCCACGACGCCGACGGGCGACTCGAGCGGTGTCACCAGCGAGACGCCGGCCGCGATCCCGACTGGAACTGGCAAGAGGACGAGCGCGGCCCGTCGACCCCACGTTCGGCCGAGCCGGACGGCCAGCCCACGGATTCGACTCGCGAGGACGACGCCGACGAGACAGCCGCCGCCCAGTCCAGCGGCGTACGTTCCCGCCACGCCGTTCGAAGTCGTCTCCGGACGGACCAGCACGACCAGTACCGTCACGAGACCCGCAACGAGAACGCCGACGTAGCCGCCGAACGCGAGTCGAAACACGCGGTCCGGTGAGGGCACGTCGTTAGGAACGAGCGAGCGATCAGACTCTCGAGCAGTCACGAACGACTCTTGGGCAGATTATGTTAAAACAGTAATGGGTCGACGGTTCGATTACACGTCGTTCGGCGTCGGTGTGGCGGCCCCCAACTCGGCACCGGATGCACGGGCGGAGTTGCGGTAGGAAAGCGAGACGAGAATCGCCAGTCCGAGCGCCCGGATCGGGAGCGTGACGAGGAGGTCGGTGAGGCCGACGGACAGTCCGGCCAGCGAGAGGACGCCCTCGAGGACGAGGAGCGGCACCTCGGGGACCATCAGGAAGATCGACGCGGCCGCGTACAGCGTCCGGCGACCGGAGTCGACCGGGGAGTACTGACAGCCGATGATCGTGACGCCGAGTGCGTACACGCCGAGGAACATTCCGAGGACGGGAACGACGACCTCGGGGAGGAAGAAGCCGAGGTCCGAGATATCGGCCCAGCCGATGAGTCCCCATTCACCACCGGTCTCTCGGACGAGCAGGATACCCGGCGAGAAGACGAACGCGAACGGGACGAGGATCTTGTTCAGCGAGAGGAGGAACGCAGTGATCGCGGTTTTGAGTTCGTCGGCTTTCGCGACGCCTGCACCGGCGAACGCGGCGACTGCGACGGGTGGCGTGACGTCCGCCATCAGCCCGAAGTAGAGGATAAAGAGGTGGGCGGCGACGACCCAAACGCCGAGGTCCTCCATCGGTCCGCCGAGCATCGCGACCAGGATGATGTACATCGCGGTCGTCGGCATCCCCATTCCGAAGATGATCGCCGCGACGCCCGTCAGGGCGAGCAGGATCAGGATCGACCCACCGCTGACGGCCTCGATGAGCGCGGCGAGGTTCGGGCCGAGCCCGGAGACGCTGATCACGCCAGGGACGACGCCCGCCGCTGCGACGGCGATGACGACCGTCGTTGCGGTCCGCGCGCCCGAATCCATCGATTTCACGACGAACGTGCCGAAGCGGTAGCCGGCGTTGCCGGCGATCGACGGACGGCCGATCGCTTCCGCGCTCCGGCGTGCGGAGTCGTCGACCGCACTGTCGAGTTCGAGCAGCGGTGCGTCCGACCGCGGCCGAGCGAGCAGGAAGCCGACGCTGACGAGGATCGCGATCGTCCCGAGGTCCGACGCGGCGGCGGTCGCCGCAGCACCGAGCGCGTACGGATCGGCCGCCGACTCGAGGCCGATCGGGACCTGAATCGCGGTCCCGAGCCCGACGCCGTAGGTCGCGAACGCCGCGGCGTGGGCGAGCGTAATCGCGGCGATCGATCCGAACAGCGGGCCGCGACTGCGTTCGTCGTAGGCGGCCACGACGGCGATCAACGCGACGATAGCGATGATCGTATACCAGCCGGCGCGGTTGATCGACAGTCGAGCGATGACCAGGAAGTGAATCAGGAGGACGAGCGGGATCAGATAGAACCATCCGGTGCGGAAGTTCTCGAGACCGTTCGGAAGCTCACCGCGTGCGATCCCGCCGATCCCGCCACGAACCGCCTCGAAATGGACCATGACCCACATCCCGAAGAAGAAGGCGATCGCGGGCAGAGTCGCCGCCACGATCACGTCCGAATACGCCGTCCCGGTGAACTCGACGATGAGGAACGCGGCCGCACCCATCACCGGCGGGAGGACCTGCCCGCCCGACGACGCCGAGGCCTCCACCGCGCCGGAGAACGATGGCGAGTAACCCGACCGTTTCATCAGCGGGATCGTGAACGCGCCCGTCGTCACCGTGTTGGCGATCGACGAGCCACTGAGCATTCCCATGAAGCCGCTCGAGACGACGCTCGCTTTCGCCGGGCCGCCCTTTCTGGTGCCGGTCAGCGAGTACGCGAGGTCGATGAACCACTTGCCGGCACCGCTCATCTCGAGGAAGGCACCGAAGAGAATAAAGATGTAGATGAAACGAACGCTGACCGCGACGGGCGTACTCATGATGCCCGCTTCGGTGGTGTACCAGAGGTCGTAGACGATACTCGCCCAGGTATCGGGCTGGATCGCCAGCGCCCCGATCGCCGAGTCGTGCGGGATGAAATATCCCCAGCGAGCGTAGGCGATGAACGACGCGATCAGCGACATGAGGACGACGCCGAGGGTCCGGCGCGTCGCCTCAAGCACCAGCACGATACCGAGCGCGCCAAGCAGGAACGCACCGGACTGCTCGTCGATCGGTACGCCGAACGTGGCCAGTGCGACCACGAACGGCTCGAGTAGCGGGATGGCCTCGCCGAGCGGCTCGCCCGACTGGATACCGAAGGTCGCCAGCCGCTTGATCTCGTCGTACGAGGTGACGACGTAGTACATCGGGAACAGCGAGAGGACGGCGAGGACGGCGTCGAGCGGCGTAATCCGTCGCAGGTTCGGATCGACGGCCGCCCAACGGAGCCCGTCTCCGAGCCGTTCGACGGCCCGGGTAACGGAGCTGTCCGGACCGAATCGGCGTCGGGCAGCGGGAACGATCGCGCCGAGTCGACGGGCGATGCGCCCGTCGCCGCCGCTCGCCGGGAACAACAGGAACGCGAGGACGAGCGCGAACGTCACGTGGATCGAGTACACCTGCAGTGGCTGTAGCGAGGCGATCTCGACGGATCCGACGACCGGTAGCGTCACGCTGAACTGATAGCTCCGGGCCGCGATCCACATCTGGAACGCCGAAAACGTGATCCCGATCAGGGCGACGAGCGCAGCCGAGAGTCCCTGATGGGTTCGGCTTCGATCGACCTCCTGTAGTACGTCGTCCTGTTCCTCAGTCGAAAGCGCGTCTTCGTCTCGTGTGTCCGTACTCATGGTTGCATGTGTAGTGATCTCGGATCGTCTATCGACGCGAAGCGAGCCTCGGTCCGGAGGAAATCGTCGACGAACGTCGGCTCGAGTATGGAGAGGGAAACTGCCCCATCGGAGAGCGAGACCAGATCGTAGCGCTCGCCGTCGACGATGAGTTCGTGTCCGGCGATCGATCCCGGAACGACCCCGACTTCGTCGTACGATTCGTTGAGGTCGAGGACGAGCCCCTCGTCGGTCGTCTCGATCGGCGCGTCCGAGGGCAGCCCAGCACCGTGTGAGTGAAAGACCATCCGATCCATTCGGAGCTGGGTGCCGTCGACGACGTAGATATCCTCGACGGGCGTCTTCTCGACGCTGTGCGTATACGAGAGCGTAACGACGTCGCCGTCGTCTACCGGCACCGAAAGCAGTTGCTCGTCGGTTTCCGTGTCGGTAACGACGAGCGTCCGATCCGCTGACGCCGTCGGCGCGACGGTCGCTGCCGCTCCGAGCAGGACGAGAAGAGCCAGTATACCGGCCAAGTAGCGCGACATTGAGCGGGTCACGGTCAGTGAGTGCGTATCAAGAACGGCGGAGCCGATCAGTCGAAGTACGCTGCAGCGCCCGAGTGGAGATCGATCGACATCCCGTTCTGTGCCGACTCGACATCGATGAACTCCGCCTTCTGATCGATGTCGCCGGTGTGGTCGAAGATCGCCGTCGTAACGGCCTCGACGGTCTCCTCGTCGACCCCCTCGTGGGTCGCGATCATCGCCTGGACCGACACCGTCTCGACGGCCTCACTGACCCCGTCGTAGGTGTCGGCAGGGATCGTGTCCTCGGCGAACCAGTCGGCCTCGTTCATTACGTTTTCGCGGGTCTCGCCGCCGATCTCGACGATAGAAATACCCGCACTGGTCGCGAGGTTCTCGATGGAGCCGACCGGCCAGCCACCGACGACGAACGCCGCGTCGACGTCGCCGTCGCGGATCTGGTCGGTCGCCGTATCGAAGTCGGTGTTTTGCTCGGTGAAGTCGCCCTGTTCGATGCCGGCAGTTTCGAGAATCTGCAACGCGTTGACCTGCGTCCCGCTGCCTGCATCGCCGGTGTTGACCGTTTTGCCGTCGAGGTCCGCGACCGTCTCGATGTCCGAATCGGCCTGCGTGATGACGTGAATCGTCTCAGGGTACAGCGTCGCGACGCCCCGGATGTTCTCCATCGCGTTGCCTTCGAGGTCCTTGTGACCCGTGCCGTTGACCGCGAAGTAAGCGATGTCGTTTTGAATCAGTGCGAACTCGGCGTCCTCACGGTTGAGGCTTCCGACGTTCTCGAGACTCGCGCCCGTCGACTGGACCTGCAGGGAGTACTCCGTGTTGTCTTCGACGATCGTTTTGAAGTTATTCGAGAGCGGGTAGTACGTGCCGCCAGTACCGCCCGCGTGCCACGAAAGCGTGTTTCCGTCACCGCCGCCACTGAGACAGCCGGCGAGACCGGCGATCCCAGCAGCACCCGCTGCCTTGACAAAATTGCGCCTGTTGAAATGAGATGACATACTTCGATTCCAAGTAACGGGGCTATATATACATTATTGATTGTCAATCGTATCCCCAGTATTAGTTTGCATCACTACATTACAGGCCCTAATGACGAATATTCGTTCAAAAACATAATTATCTATATAGCCTTATATTCCTCGCGACAGATGAGGGGAAGACAAAAGTCGGGTTCGACTGGAAACGAAGGGGTCGCGGACACCCATACTCACACCGGGATCGTTCGAATGAACACGGCCAGAAACGTCGGCGGTCTCGGTTGCATCGTCCTCGCAGTGCGTCTCAATCGGCTACCGGACCATATCCGGCCGATCGGCACCCCACGTTCATCGCCGGCAGTGACCTGCTCGCCACCGCGGTCAGCCAGCAGTAGCCGGTGAACGCGGCGCTGGGAATCGATGCCTGCAGCGAGGAGGTGGCGGACGCTCGAGGTTACGCCTCGGGTTCGTAGGGCGCGACGTCGTCGACCGCCGGCGCACCGATCGCCACGACCGACACCCGTTCGTCGGCGTCTTCGGGATTGTAGGCCCGGTGTGGCGACTCCGGCCGGGCCGCGAACAATGATCCCTCGGGAACCTCGAGGTCGCCCTCGGGCGTCTCGACGTGGAGCGTCCCAGAGAGGACGAGGAACGCCTCCTCTTGGGTGTCGTGGACGTGATAGGCCAGCGGTAACTGTTCGCCCGGTGCCGCGTCGAAGCGGTTGATCGCGACGTTGTCCAGGCCGGCCGCGTCGCTCAGTCGGCGGCGGTCACAAGGCCGTTCGTCGACGTACTCGAGGTCGTCCGGATCGACGACGCTGTACTCCATGGGGGTCTGTACGAGGCGGTCCGCAAAAGTCCGTCGCCACCAGTCCGCTCGGTGATACCTCGAGCGCGAGTTCATACGGTCGACTGTCCGTCATTACCGGTGGGACCGCGACCGCCCTGCAGTCCCGCCAGGACATCGGGACAGCAAACCGTATCAGGTCGTGCGGAACGCGCGGTCGCCGGCGTCGCCCAGTCCGGGGACGATGAAGCCGTTCTCGTCGAGTCGGTCGTCGATCGACACCGTCAGCAGGTCGGCCTCGTCGAACTCCTCGTCGACACGGAGCAGTCCCTCCGGTGCCGACACCGCCGAGAGGACGATCAGGTTCTCCGGCTGGACCGCGTTCTCGACGACGTGATCGAGGACGGTACACATCGTACTCCCGGTCGCGAGCATCGGGTCGGCGATGATGACCGTGTCGTCCTCGGTGATCTCGGGCAGTTTCACGTAGTCGACCGTGATGGGGAACGAGCCGTCCGCCTCGCGGCCGGCCTCCTCGTCGCGGCTCGCGCTAATGACGCCCTGTCGCGCCCGCGGGAAGGCCTTCAGCAGTCCCTCGACGAACGGCGTCGCCGCGCGCAAGACGTTGATGATCACGACGTCGTCGAGGCCGCGAACGCGCTCGCCCATCGTCTGCTCTAAGGGCGTCTCGATCTCGACGTACTCGGTCTCCATGCGGCCGTCGATGATCTCGTAGCCACAGATCCGACCGAGTTTGACCAGTCCCTTCCGGAAGCTGACCTGCTCGGTTTCGACGTCGCGGAGCCGACTCAGCGTGTCCTTGGCCAGTGCGTGAGTGATGAGATAGGCGTTGTCCCGGTCTTCGATCGGCATACCCGTATGGCCACCCGCCGGGTAGTTCACAGTGTCGATCAGCGGCGACGACCGTGCGACGCGACACCGTGTCGAGACGGTCGCACCGGGGGAAAGGATGAATTGTGACCGCTAACAGGGTTTTACCGAGGCGCAAGCCACACTTCGCCCGAAGTTCGGGCGGTCGCTACGATACCCGAAACCGGCCTTCGTCCGGCCGAAACGGTCGTAACGGTGGCTCCGGTTTAATCGGCCGATCGGCGTAGCCACCGGTGCCCGATCACGGGCGAGGAATTCCAATGAGCAACCAGCACCACCAGCAGCCGCGACAGGGACCGACGGGAGAGCAACCGACGAGCCGAGGCGGAATGCAGGGGACGGGCGGGCAACAACCGATGGGCAGGCAACGAATGAGCGGCCAGCAGCCGACCAGCGGCGGCCAACAAACGGGTGGTCAGCAGTCGATTGGCGGCGGCCAGCGGATGGGAAGCCAGGGAACGCAGGGCCAGCGATCGTTCGAGGACCACCTCACCAACGAACTGCGAATCGCGCTCGAGGACTTCACCGAACTGTCCCACGTCGCCGACTGGTGTGCGAAGATGTGTGCCTCGGAGGGGCCACAGCTGGCGACGTGTGCGGCGATCTGTCGCGACATCGCGGAACTGGCCGCGTTCAACGAGAAGCTGATCGCCAGGGACTCGATGTTCGGCCCCGAAATCGCGGACACGTTCGTCCGGATCGCCCGGGAGGGCCTGCCGGAACTCCAGCAGTTCCAGCAACATCCCCACGTCGCCGAGACGATCTCAGCGATCGATCGGACGATGGACTCCTGTACGACGCTGCTCGAGATGGTCGGCGGGCAGTCGATGGCGGCCAAGGAACGCAGGGATCGATGGAACGGTCCGGCGGCCAGGGGATGGGACAGCAGTCGATGGGCGGCCGCGGGACGAGCGGCCAGCGGTAACGTCCCCCGGTACCGATCCACGTGACCGACGGCAGAGAAGTTTATACCTGTCCGCACGCTACCACTCGGCCAGCCGAATGGAAGAGAGCATCTCGGGGTTCAAAGTCCGCGGTGACTGGGGCGATATCGTCGAACACGGGGAGCGAATCACGCGCGCGCTCCGCGACGTCGACGTCCACGATCCCGACCAGGAGTGGGGCGCGCGCTTCGCGCGCGCCTTCGAAGAGTGGGACGAGTGGCGACCCAAGGCCCACGAAACCCTCGATTCCGACGTCAGTGAAAAGACCGCCGACCAGGCCAGCGTCGAGGAAGGCAAAGGCGAGAAAGCGGGCAAAGAGCCCGACGAGGACATCAAGACCGCCGGCGAGAAGCTCTCGGAGTCCTACGAGAGCCTCGAGGACGACGACGCCGGGGCCGCGGTCGACAACTGGAAGGAGTCGATCGATTACGTCGCGCGCGCGGCCGACTCAGCGAGCCGCAAGGCCCTGCGTCGGGTCGAGGACACGGTCTACCAGAACGTGATGACCCAGCTCGCGCCGTACTACTTCGACAACGAACTCGTCAGCGCCAACGTCCAGCAGTCGACGCGCAACGGCGGCAACGGCGAACAGTTCGTCTTCGAGGTCAACGTCAACGACGACGACCTCAAGGAAGCCGTCTCGGAACGACTCGCCGAGTACGAGGACGAGATCGACCGCTGGCACGTCGAAGTCGAAAAGGACACCGACGCGGCCGAGGCCATCGAGGGCGCGGAGCCGCCGCCGGAGCCCGACGACAACTCGCGGTCGACGACGAACTGAGACGCCCCGTCGGATCGCCGCCTCGCTCGGTCCCGGAGCGATCCGCTAGAAAATAAAAAGGGTATATGTCTGAATGATAGAAGCATCGTATGGAGCGCGACGGATGCGCGACCGCGAAATGGCTCCTCGAGCCGACCGCCGACGGGACACCGCTCAGCGTCGGAATACTGGGCTGGCTCATCCTAATCAACGGAGTTAGGAACGGTATTCAAGCCAGTAGTGGAGAGAACCCCGTGGAGATCTGGCCAGCAATCGTCATCAGTGTGTGTACAGTCGGTATCGGCTGGACGATTATCACTGGCCGGCCAATCGGCCTCGCCGGTGGATTTCTCGGTTGGAGTTTTCATATTACAGGGGGATTTCTTGGGATTCTCGACTCAGGTACTGTCCAAGGCGATGACGATCTACTACTAAGTGCCGTGGCTGCCACAACACTCTGGCTGACTGGCCTATGGATCCTGTACAAACACAGGGCGTTCTTTCTCGAGTACGTCGCGACCGATTCCGAGCCAGTGAAGTGATGTATGCGGGTTTCCGACGCGGCACAAAACGGATCTGTGATCGGACAGTTTCTCACGGATCTTTCCACCGCATTGACTCGAGCAGACTCCGCGGTTTAGCCGCTCGGCCGCCACTGGCGACCGCAGGTCGGCACACACTTGTAGGGGCCGCTAATAGGAAGCGGATAGATGGTCGATATCGCCACGCTCGGGACCTTCGGCGTCGCCGCGATCGCGAGCCTCTTCATGGCGTGGGCGATCGGTGCCGGCTCGAGCGGGTCGACCCCGTTCGCGCCGGCGGTCGGTGCGAACGCGATCTCGGTGATGCGGGCGGGCTTTCTCGTGGGACTGCTCGGCTTTTCCGGCGCGGTCTTACAGGGTGCGAACGTCTCCGAGGCGGTCGGAACGGAGCTGATCGGCGGCGTGACCCTCTCCTCGCTGGCCGCGACGCTGGCGCTGCTGATCGCGGCCGCCCTGGTGGCGATCGGGATCTTCACGGGGTATCCGATCGCGACGGCGTTTACCGTCACGGGCGCGGTCATCGGCGTCGGCCTCGCGATGGGCGGCGATCCGGCGTGGGCCAAATACACCGAGATCGCCACCCTGTGGGTCCTCACGCCGTTCGTCGGCGGCTCGATCGCCTACGCGGTCGCTCGCGCGCTGCGCGCCGAGGTGGTTCCCGAAGAGTATCTCATCGTCGTGCTGGCCGCCGTGGTCGGCGCGATCGTCGCCAACATCGAGTTCGCGCTGCTGGGCCCGGCGGACGCGGGCGGACAGTCGATCGCACAGGCCTCGAGCGTCTCGCTTCCCGGGCCGGCGATCGCCGGGACCGCCCTCGCAACGGCCGTGATCGCGGTGCTGTGGGCGGTCGCGATCGGGCTGGACCTCCGCAACGGCACCGAACGGGGCGAGCGGCACTTCCTGCTCGTGTTGGGCGGGCTCGTGGCCTTTTCCGCCGGCGGCAGTCAGGTCGGGCTGGCGATCGGCCCGCTGATCCCGCTGTCGGGCGAACTCGATCTGCCGCTGCTCGCGATGCTGGTCGGTGGCGGGTTCGGCCTCCTGCTGGGGTCGTGGACCGGTGCGCCACGAATGATCAAGGCGATCTCGCAGGACTACTCCTCGCTGGGTCCGCGGCGGTCGATCGCCGCGCTCATTCCTTCGTTTATCATCGCCCAGACCGCCGTCTTCTACGGCATTCCGGTCTCGTTCAACGAGATCATCGTCAGCGCGATCATCGGGAGCGGCTACGCCGCGGCCGGCGCCGGCGGCGGCGTCAGCGCCCGCAAAATGGGCGTGACCGTCCTCGCGTGGATCGGGTCGCTGGCCGGCGCGATCACCGTCTCCTTTGTCGGCTACACCGCCGTCGCCGCGGTCCTGCTGTGAGCCGGCCGACATCGAACGGTCTTTACCCGACGGGTCGTGAGTCCGACGTATGGACGAGGACGCCGTCGACGTCACCGACGCCGCCGACGAGACGATCCAGTGGCGTCGCGACGCCAGTACCTCACGTACCGTCCGACTGCTGTGGACGTTCGGCGTCGGCACCTTTTTCGCCGCGATCCTGACGGTCGTCTGCTGGCGGCTCTACAGGCTCGCCGGCGAGGCAGCCGGCGGGACCGGCCACACCGTCGTCGTCGCGCTCATCGCAGCCATCGCCGCGACCGTCCTCGCGGTCGCCGCCTCGAGCGACACCGAACGCCACCTCGAGCGACTCCCGGTCGACATCCCCGGCGAGAAGCGACTGGACCGCGCGGTCGACGCGGCCGTCGGGACCGTCGTGATGGGGGGTGTCATCGGCCTGTTGATGGGGGTCGGGCGGTACGTCTCGCAAAACGAACTGTTGGCCGTCGGTGCCAGTCCCTTTACCTTCGTCGCGGCGGTATCGGTTCCGCTCGCGCTCGTCGCGCTCGTTCTCGCGTCGTTTCTCCAGTCGGTCGGCAGGCTCGACCCCGAAGAGCGAACGATCTATCTCTACGAACCCGAACAGGTGATCGATCTCGCAGTCATCGAAGCGGTTTCGATCCGCCGCCTCGGCGACGCGGCCGTCCTCTCGCTGACGTACGCCCAGCCGGACGGGCAGTACGTGCAGGGACCCCGTCGAATCGTCGTCCCGCCGGCGGTCGCACGCGATGTCGCCGCACTCGTCGGTTCGGAGAGCTGATCCGGCCCGCGGTCGCGCTCGATCGACAGGAA
The DNA here is from genome assembly GCF_051225675.1 of Natrinema sp. CGMCC1.2065. Lineage (NCBI taxonomy): Archaea > Methanobacteriati > Methanobacteriota > Halobacteria > Halobacteriales > Natrialbaceae > Natrinema > Natrinema sp. CGMCC1.2065. The sequence continues at coordinate 162,793 of NZ_JBPJSJ010000001.1, forward strand.
GCAGTGACCCGGCGGGCTACTCGTGGTCGTTGTCGGCCTCGAGCGGCGCTGCGTCGTCGGGTTCCGGTTCGTCGTCGTCCGGCTGCTCGAGTTTCGTGAGTCGGGCTTTCAGGATGCGGGTGTTCTCGACGGTCTCGACGGTGATACGGACGCCGTCGTAGGTGATCTCCTCACCCTCCTCGACGAGCCGGCCGGCACGGTTGAAGATGAAGCCGGCGATGGTCTCGAACTCCTGTCCCTCGGGGAGTTCGATGTCCAGCGCTTCGTTGACGTCCTCGATGTTGACCTCGCCGCGGACGAGGACGGTGTCGTCGGCGATCTCCTCGATGGGCTGTTCCTCGCCGCCCTCCAAGATTTCGCCGATGATCTCCTCGATCATGTCCTCCATCGTCACTAGCCCCTCGGTGGTGCCGAACTCGTCGATAACGATGGCCATGTGCATCCGGTTTTCCCGCATCTCGGTCAACAGTTCGTCGACGTTTTTCGACTCGGGAACGTGTAGCGTCGGCTGGATGAGATCCGCTAGCTCGAGTTCGTCGTTTGCCGCCTCGCCGTAGTTCAGGTCCCGGACGAGATCGCGGATGTGGACGACGCCTTGCACGTTGTCGAGGCTGCCCTCGTAGACCGGGATGCGGGCGTGACCGCTCTGGATACAGGTCTCGATGGCCTCGTCGATCGGGGCGTCTTTCGGCACCGCCGTCATGTCGAGTCGCGGGGTCATCACCTCCTTGACGATGGTGTTGTTAAAGCGGAAGATCCGCGTGAGCATCTCGTGTTCCTCTTCCTCCAGGACGCCCTCGCGCTCGCCGGATTCGATCATCTCTTGGATCTCGTCGCGGGTGACGTAGGGCGACTCGATCGCGCCCGTCGAGCCGATGAGGCGGTTGATCTGCCGGGTGAGGTAGTCGAAGAGGACGATCAGCGGAAAGAGTAGGTACTCGGTGAGCTTCAGCGGTTTCGAGATGCGGACCGACCACGACTCGGTGTTCTCCACGGCGTAGGACTTGGGGACGCTCTCGCCGAACAGGAGGACGATCGCCGTCACGCCGAACGTCGACAGCACGACCGGCACCAGCCCCGACTCGAAGTACAGGCCGAGCAGCGCCGTCGCGATCGACGACATCGCGATGTTGACGAGGTTGTTGCCGACCAGAATCGTCACGAGCAGCCGGTGGGGATCGTCTTTGAGCGACTTCACCAGCTCCGCGCCGGTGATCTCTTCCTCTAACATCCCCTCGAGACGGTGTTTCGGGAGGTTGAACATCGCGATCTCCGAGGAGGAGAAAAACGCCGACAGGGCGACGAGAACGACGATCACGAGTGCGCCGAGGGCCGCCACTATCGACTGATCGAACTCGACGCCCACGACCGGCAGCTCGTAGGCAACCATCGGGACCGCAAGCGACGGAGACAACGCCATTGATGTACAGCCTAATAGCCGGATCGGTTAACCGTTTCCCATTTTACAATGACGGCCATCGCCGCCGCCGACGACACGTTTACCCGGCTGTTTCCCCTAGACGCGACGATGAGCGACACCGACGACCGACAGATCACGTTCTACCGGCTCCAAGGCTGTCCGTTCTGCGAGCGAGTCGCGCGGCTCCTCGAGGAGTACGAGCTGGGCTATCGCTCGCGGTTCGTCGAACCGATGCACTCCGAGCGAGACGTCGTCAAACGCGTCGCCGGCGTCCGGACCGTTCCCGTCGTCGTCGACGAGAACACCGGCGTCACGATGGCCGAAAGCGCCAATATCGTCGACTACCTCGAGTCGACCTATGGCGAGGGAGCCGCGGCGACGGCCGGAGGTGACGACTGATGCCGGAGTTCGACGTCGTCGAGTTGGGTCCGGCGGATCACCCCGAGCCCGGCGCGGACGCGCCCGACTTCACCCGGCCGCTCGTCACCGACGAGTTCTGGGAGGACCGGACGCTGTCGGAGATCGTCGCCGAGACCGACGGCCGGACGATCCTCGTGTTCACGCCGATGACCGGCTCGTTCCTCGCCAAGTACGTCTGGGACGAACTGACGGAGCGAAACTGGGACGAACGCGCCGGCCGCGTCGTCGGCCTCACGGCCTCGACTCCCTACGGCGTTAAGCGGTTCCTCGGGGACAACGACTATCCCTTCACGTTCTTTAGCGACCCGAGCAACGAGGTCGCCGCGTCCTACGGCATCGCCCACGACTTCGACGACATGACCGGCCTCGGCGAACCCCGCGTCGCCTTCTTCGCGCTCGCGGACGACCGCACGATCGAGGGCGCGTGGGTCGCCACCGACTGGCCCGACTTCCCCGACTACGACGCCCTCGAGGCCGAACTCGGCCTCGAGTGACCGGCGCTGAGCGACAGGTTTTTGCCCGAGATCCGCCGAGTTCGACCCGAATGAGCGAGTACGACCGCGCAGCCGAGGCGATCGAGGAGGGGAAACTCGTCGTCTACCCGACGGAGACGGTCTACGGCCTCGCCGCGGACGCCCTCTCGCCCGCCGCCGTCGAGCGGGTCTTCGAGGTGAAAGGCCGGGACCGATCGAAGCCGGTCTCCATGGCGGTGCCGTCGGTCCCGTCAGCGCTACAGCACGTCCGCGCGACCGAGCGGGAACGGCAGTTCATGGGCACGTTTCTCCCCGGCCCCGTGACGGTCCTCTGTCGGCGACGCGAGAGGGTTCCGGACGAACTCACGGCTGGCCAGGACCGCGTCGGGATCCGTGTCCCGGACCACGCAGTCGCGTTGCGACTCTGTGAGCGGGCCGGGACGCCGATTACGTCGACCAGCGCGAACGTCAGCGGCCGGGAAAGCGCACGCCGGATCGACGACCTCGATCCGGAAATCCGCGAAGCCGCGACCGTCGTCCTCGGCAGCGGCGAGACCGATGGCGGGACCGAGAGTACCGTCGTCGACGTCTCGAGCGGAACGATCCACCGCCGCGGTGCGATGGCCGACGAGATCGAGGCCTGGCTCGAGCGACACTGAACCGCAGCAGCCGTGGCTGCCGGTCGCTCCGAACACGTCGCTGCTGCCCCCTTTGACAACGAAACCCACATACGACAACGGTACGACGTGTTTCCGTACGCCGCCCATGAGCAGTCAGCCCATCACCGACTCGTGGTTTCGGACGCGGTCAGTGCTATGGCACCTCCTCACCGTGACGGTCCCCGGCGGTGTGTACGCCGGCAGCCGGATCGTGATCGGCGGGCAGTCGCCCGAGAGCGCGGTGCCCATCGGCATCGTCTTCGGGCTCGTCTTCGCCGTCACGACCGCGGTCCTGAAACACGTACTGGCACGGTAGCCGAGCCTACAGCCCCAGCAGCGATCGAAGCGTCCGCGTCGTGACACCACACTCGGCCGCGAACTCACAGGACTCACATTTCGAGCGGTTGGTCGTCCGCGCCGGCGGCCCGTCGATCTCCCGGACCGCCCGCAACGCGCTTCTGTAGGTCGCTTTCCGGCGGGTCGTCATGTCGACCGAGCGGATCACGCCATGGGCGGGATACTCGAGCCAGGCCCGTTCGACCGTCGTCCCGTGTTCCCAGGCGACTGCCTTCGCGGCCGCGACCGCCTGGACCGACTGGGACTCCCAGACGCCGTTCTCGGGTGGGTCTCCCGAAGACACCAGCACCGGCTCGAGCGGGTCGGAAAGGACCTTGTGAACGATCCCGCGACAGTGGCGGCCGGTGGCGAACACGTCGCGGTCGTGCGGGTCTCGAAGCCGGTCCCACTGCCCGCTCTCCGCGAGCCGGTCCCGGGTCGCCGCCAGTCGATCCCGGTACCGAACCGCCGGAACGGCGATCGGTTCGTCCTCGAGATCTCCCGGTGGGGCCGCGAGCAGCGATTCGTAGCGGGGCTCGAGCGCCCGGATCGAGTCGACTTCGGGCGGTGGCTCGCGCTCCTCGGCCGGCAGTCGCTGCTGATAGTAGCACTTTCGAGGGCAGTAGGCGGCGGTCCGCAGGTCGCTGAACGAGACGGGAGAGCGGGTCACGCCTCGTCTGGCCGCGGCTTCGTATAAGAAGTCTCGCCGGAAACGGCGGTGCAATCGGTCGTGCCGAGCGCGAGCGGAGCGAGCGCTCGGCCTTTTTCATCGAAGTTTTTGCGCCGAGTGGTTCGCCTGCGGCGAACCCGAGGCGCAAAAAGTTCGGTTCTAGAACTCCACGTCCGTCTCCATCCCCTCGGTCGCATCCTCGAGGCCGTCCTCGCGGAGGTCGGAGGCCATGCGTTCGGAGAGGTCGGCGTCCGAGAGGACACTATCGAACTCGTCGCGGTAGCGGTCGTTCGCCGTCCGAGACTGGTCGTCCGCCTCGGCGACACGGCGGTACCGACGGATCCGGTCCTCGCTGACGCCGTACTCCGCCGCCAGCGTCGCGTCGTCCTCGCCGCGATCGCGAATCGCCGCGAGGTCGACTTCGTCGGCGTCGTCCTCGTCCACGAGATGCAACGACATGCGGGCCTCGAAGACCGCGTCCACATCGACGCCGAGTTCGTCGGCGATCTCGTCGTCGCTCCGACCGTCGTAGAAGGCTCTGGCGACCGTTATCAACTCCTCGTCTGCGAGGGGCGTCTCGAACTCGTAGCGCTCGCGCATCTGCTGGACGACGCTCTCGAGGCGTTCCTGATCCGTCCGTTCGTCCCGCTCTAAGGAGCCGCGGGTGTCTTCTTGGGATTCGGTGACGGTCTCCTCGCCGTCGGTGACGTCGGTGAAGATGTCCCGGAGTTCCTCGGTTTTGTCGTTCATGGGTGGACACTCCCGACGGGCGGCTATTTAAGCCTGTTGCCAGATAGGTTGGGCGGGCGAAACGAACATGGACGACTATTATAAACTCGAAATAGTAGGAAAATTTTCGCAAGACGGCGTCGGGGTTGCCTTCGACCGAGTGTGGCAAGAATTAAGTTACCGCCCTCCCCGTCATTGGATATGCATGCACTAGCACAGTCAGACGTGGCGAGGGAGACGTACTGGGGCATCACCAGCGTCGAGTACGCGACGTTTTACTTCCTCGCGTTTACCGCCATCGCCGTCTTCACCTACGGCGTCTATCGGCGGTTCGCCCGCTACTCGCAGGGCGACGACGACTCCTTCGCGCGTCTGAACGACCTGCCGAACCGCATCGTGAGCTCGGCCAAGATCGTGCTCTCGAACGAGAAGCAGTTCAACAGGGACCTCTACGGCGGCCTGATGCACTCGTTTATCCTGTGGGGATTCCTGACGCTGTTTATCGCGACGCTGATCCTGATGGCCGAGGAGTACGCCGCCCAGAAGATCCTTCACATGTCGTTCTGGGACGGTGACTTCTATCTCGCCTACCAGTTCATGGTCGACGCGCTGGGGCTGCTGTTCGTCGTCGGCATCGGGATGGCGATGTATCGGCGCTACTGGGTGCGCAACCACCGTCTCTGGGGCCGACACACCTCCAACGAGGACGATATCTTCATCTGGACGCTGTTCGCGCTGGGCATCGGCGGCTTCCTGCTCGAGGGGCTGCGCGTCTACAGCGCCGGGATTCCGGACCACGAGGTCGTCAGTTTCGTCGCCTACGGAATGGCGCTTGGCTTCGACGCCGTCGGGCTCCCGACGCTGGGTGCCGACCAGGCCGGACTGAACGGGGGCGGCTTCAACGTCGAGAACCTCCACTGGCTCGCGTGGTGGTCCCACTCGCTGATCGCGTTCTTCTTCATCGCGTGGATCCCCTACGCGAAGCCGTTCCACATGATCTCCTCCTTTGCGAACGTCGTCACGCGCGACGAGAAGGCCGGCGCGCGTCTGCCGAACGTCCCCTCGGATCTGGACGCGACGAACGCCGAATCCATCGACGACTTCACCTGGAAGGAGATCCTCGACCAGGACGCCTGTACCAAATGCGGTCGCTGTTCGTCGGTCTGTCCGGCCAAGGCCTCCGACCGGCCGCTCGACCCGCGGAACGTCATCCTCGACCTGAAGTCCTACCGGGAGGCTCTCGAGGCCGGCGGGGAGGAGAAACCGATCATCGCCGACGGCGGTACCTCGGTGATTAACTCCGAGACGATGGACTCCTGTATGGCCTGTATGGCCTGTATGGACGCCTGCCCCGTCGAGATCGAACACCTCAAGAGCTTCACCCGGCTCAACCGCCAGCAGACCGATCAGGGCGACGTCTCCTCGAGCATGCAGGACGTCTTCCAGAACGTCATGCAGAACGGCAACACCTTCGGTGACTCGCCACGCAATCGCGGCGACTGGACCGAGGACCTCGAGTTCGACGTCACCGACGCCCGCGAGGAGGAAGTCGATTACCTCTGGTACGTCGGCGACTTCCCGAGCTACGACGAGCGCAACAAGCAGGTCGCCCGCTCGCTGGCGACGATTCTGAAGGAGGCCGACGTCAGCTTCGGCATCCTCTTCGACGACGAGAAGTTCGATGGCAACGACATCCGGCGGGTCGGCGAGGAACTGCTCTACGTCGAACTGGCCGGCCACCACGTCGAGACGTGGGAGGACTGTGAGTTCGACAAGATCGTCTGTACGGACCCCCACTCCTACAACACCTTCAAGAACGAGTACCCGGAACTCAACTTCGACGAGTTCTCGGACGATCCGATGATGCCCTTCGAGTACGACGAGCAGTGGAACGACGACGGCGAGATCGACGTCTACCACTGGACCCAGGCCGTCGAGGAGCTCGTCGAGGACGGCAAACTCGACCTGGACGGGACCGAACTCGACTACACGGTCACCTACCACGACCCGTGTCATCTGGGTCGATACAACGACGAGTACGAGGCCCCGCGCGAACTCATCAAAGCGACCGGCTGTACGCTCGACGAGATGCCCCGCAACCGCAGCAACTCCTTCTGCTGTGGCGGCGGCGGTGGCGGCCTCTGGATGGACTTCGAGGAAGAGCCAAAGCCAAGCGAGGAACGCATTCGAGAGGCGCTCGAGGACACCGACGCCGGCAGCGGGATCGAGAAGTTCGTCGTCGCCTGTCCGATGTGTATGACGATGTACGAGGACGGCCGCAAGACCGGCGACTTCGAGGACGAGATCGAGATCGTCGACGTGGCCGAACTCATCGTCGAGGCCATCGGCAAGGCAGACGAAGCGAAGGTCGAAGTCGCCGCGGACTGATTGGCACTCCGGTCGGTCCGGTAGCCGACGAATCGGATTCGTTTTGCGGATCGGTCGAACGGGAGAATTCGAACGGTTGTACTGCTATAGTAGCCGCTGAAAGTCATTGCACACCTGATCGCACGACAGCGTTGCGATCAGTGTGTAAATCGTTTCAACGGCTACTATAGTCGTCGCCGATTATCGTCGGATCGATCCGATCGACGAGGCCGTCGAAGTCGTCGTCGAAGCTGAGAACGGAATCGATACCGTCCCGCTCAACGATCGCGATCGTGTTCGCGTCGGTGAAACTAAGCGAATGATCCCGATAGTTCTCGAACGTTTCGAGCGTCTCCTCGAACAGTTCCGGTGTCGTCTGCTGTAGTTCGATCCGATCCGGGTATCCACCACGACCGAGGATTCGCCGTCCGATAGTCCACGCGGCGTCGTAGCTACCCGTTCGTTTCCGGGTAAGCGTGATCGCTTCGTCGATCACGTAGTCGCTCGTGTATGGACGGCCGAGACTGCCTGCGAGGACTGTCTGCATTGCATTGGCTGCCGCTTCATGCCTCGCTGCGGCACGATCGTGCTGCGCGAAGAAAACACCAGTGTCGATAAATACGCTCATTCGCCGTACAGAACCTCATCGATGTCTTCTTCCGTCGTCTCGACACCTGAGTCGACGGTTCCGGACAGCCACCGATCGATCTCGTCCTCCGACAGTGGCTCGAAATCGTCCCGATACGAGTCGATTATCTCGTCTTTCGATTCGTACGTGTTCGTAACGATCCGTTCGAGGAGGTCCTGTTGAGTCACGTTCGTTCCCGTCTCGAGGCGAATCTCTGCTTGAAGTTCCTCGAGGTACGATTTCGTGACATCCGTGACCTTGATCGAGGTACTCATATGCGCTAGTAGCGGACTCCACTGAGAAAACTGTTCTCCCGCTACGAGCAATGTCTTCCGACGGGCGAATTCAGAACGTTACAGTCGCTATCGAATGCCGTTCGAGCAGATAGCAATCGGAGGGGGAACCGGCTAGTCAGTCGGAGCGACCGGCTCGAGTCGCAGTCCGATTGTCGGTCCCGGAATCGACACCGTCCGCGCGCACCTCGCGAACGAACTCGAGGAAGTTGTCGAAGACGAGTTTCGCTTCGCTGGCCTGCCGGTAGTTCTCCGCGGTGATCTCGGCGAGGATCGACTCGCGGCGCTCGTCGGAGAGGTCCTTGCGGTGGACGAGTTCGCGGGCGGTTTTCGCGTCGTACTCGGGGTGGAACTGGACGCCGAAGACGCGGCCCGTGCGGAAGCCGTGGTTCGAGTAGTCGTTTTCGGCGAGGGGGTCGGCACCGGGCGGGAGGGTAGTAACCGCGTCGGAGTGGCTGGTAAAGGACAGGAAGGTCTCGTCGATGCCGTCGAACAGCCGCGAGTCGCCGGTGTGTTCGATCTCGCTGTAGCCGACCTCGTAGACACCCATGTCCTCGACGGTGCCCCCGAGGACGTCGGCGAGCAGCTGGTGGCCCCAACAGACCCCGAGGAAGGGGATCCCGCGATCGATCGCCTCGCCGACCCACTCCTTGACGGGCCGCATCCAGTCGTCGTCCCAGTAGACCGACGAGCGGGAGCCGGTGACGACGGCACCGTCGTAGTCGAAGTCGTCGGGGACTGTACCGTCGGTGGCGTCGAACTCCGCCAGCGAGGCGTCGAGTTCACGTCGGAAGTTCCGCGTCGTGTTCTCGTCCCGGTGAGCCGCGTTCAGGACGGCGATTCGGGGTTTACTCATTACGCCATACTGCCCACTGGACAAGAATAGGTGTTCCGCCCGATGCCGTGGTTGCCGCAACTGCCGACGGCCAGCGCCGCGCCTCGAGCGCCGACGGAATCGAACTCGGTCACGCTCGCGACTGCGACTCATCGCAGGTAGTAGGTCCCCGCTTCGTCCCGCCGGAACCGGTCGCCCGTATCGAACCAGCCGTCGGCGATCCAACCGCGGTCGCCGGCGTCGTCCCCGGTACGCTCGAGTGCGGTCGGCTCGTCCCGCTGTTCGTCGGCGGTTCCGGCAGCGTTTACGTAACCGTCGGCCACCACCGGCCCCGAGAGTTGGAGGCGGCCGTCGGCCGCTCCCTCGAGGACCGTCCCCTCGTCGTCGACCAGCCGGGCACGACAGTCCGGAACCGGACGGCCGACCGGTGACCCCTCGGACTCGTCGACACGGGTGTCGCCGACGAACCCCTCGCTCAGGGCCGTCGGACACTCGAGGCGGCCGTAGACCCGTGCGACCGGCACGTCCCGATCTCGGTAGGCCCGGACCACAGCCCCGTCGTCCGGCGCTTCGCAGACCGCACGCTCGAGCCGGTCGGCGGCGGCGTCGAAGCCGGTTTCGGCTGCGATATCGCGGAGGACCGTCGCTCGGCCGGGCAACAGCGTCGCTCCCTCCTCGGCGATCGCGGTCGCGGCGTCGCCGGGGTCGAAGGCCCGATCGAGCAGGAGCGTTCCGCCGACGTACAACACCGACAGCGCGACGCGGACGAGCCCGTCCGGCGCGGCCAGCGGCGTCGTGAGGGGAACGACGTCGTTCGCGGCCAGTCCCCACGCGGCGACGGCCGTCCGGCAGTTGCGTTTGAGGGTCTCGCTCGCATAGCCCGCGACCGGTCGACCTGACTGGCCATGGAGGGCGAGCAGCGGAGCGTCGCCCGGCCGGCGATCGTCGACTTCGACACCGGCGCGATCCGTCTCGGACAGTTCCGCAAGCGTCACCGATCGGTCGAACGGGATCGACCGCACTAGATCGCGCTGGGCCGCCTCCGCGACGACGATCTCGGGCTCGAGGACATCGAAGGGACGCTCGACGGAGGCAGGCGTCAGCAGATGGGAAACCGGCGCGAGCGTCGCCCCGAGCCGTCGACAGGCGAAAAACAGCCCCAGCGTCGCGACCCGGTTTCGGGTGACGAGACAGACCGTGTCGCCGGGTCCGATCCCGAGCGTGGCGAGCCGTTCGGCGGTTCGGTCTGCGATCGCCGACAGCGCTCCGTAGGAAACCCGGTCCTCGTGAATCGTCTCCGCGGGCGCGTACAGCCGATCCTCGGAGATGTCGACGACCGCCGTCCGATCCGGGAAGCGGTCCGCCCAGCGGGCCAGCGAGAGGGTCACGGAGGTCGCTTCCACGCTCGCATACGTAGTATGGCGGGGGTCAGTCGCAAGCACTCCCCGCATCGGCCGAGCCGTTACGTGGATTCATCCGTCCGATCCGCGAGAAAGCCCAGCAGGAGATCGTTGACCGTCCGCGAGCGCTCGATGAAACAGAGATGCCCCGCGCCCTCGAGGTTGCGGAACTCCCCGCGGGGCAGTCCCCGCGCCAACGCCGTCCCGGCCGCGGGCGACACGAGTTCGTCCGCGCCGCCGTGGATCACCCGCGTGGGCTGGGTCACCTCGACCAGCCAGTCGGTCGCGTCGAACCCCTCGAGCGCCGCGACCTGTGCCTCCCAGCCGTCCCGTTCGGCGTCGCCGTCGGCCCGCCAGTCGACGATCCCCTCGAGTGCGTCGGGTTGGGCCTCGCGGAAGTCCGTCGAGAGGCCGGCCGTGAGCGACTCCCGAAGCGCGTCACGGTCGTCCGGCGGCGCAAAGAGCGGTTCGAGGTCGAACGCCTCGCCCTCGGCCGCCGTTCCGAACAGCGTCAGCGTCGCGACGCGACTCGAGTCTCGAGCGGCACGAAGTGCGATCGCACCGCCGAGCCCGCAGCCGACGAGATGTGCGTTCGGAATCCCGCAGTCGGCCAGCACCGCCTCGAGGTCGGCGGCGAGCGTCTCGAGGTCGTAGGGACCGGGCGGTGCATCCGAGCGACCCGTCCCACGGAGATCCCAGACGACGGCCTCGTGGGGGCCGGCGACGGCGGCGTGTTGCCAGCCCCACAGCCAGCCGCCGAGGCCGGCCTCGGGGACGAAGACGACGGGCGCGCCCTCGCCCGCACGGTCGTAGTACAGCGAGACGGAGCCGTTCGTTGCGGTCGGCATGAGAGAATCGACGGGGCGGCGGTGAAAGAAGGGGACGGTTTCGACTCGAGCGGGAGATCGAACGGCGTCGAACCGCCGATCAGGCGTTCAAGATCTGGCGCAACACGTCGGGGGCGTCCTCGAGCGCGTCGTCGAGGTCCTCGACGTTGGGGCCGCCGCCCTGTGCGAAGTCCGGTGGGCCGCCGCCGCCGCCGCCGACCTTGGCTGCGAGTTCGCCGACGACCTCGCCGGCGTTGACGCCCACGTCGTCGGGGACGGCGACGACGAACTGGGCACCGCTCTCGCCGCTGCCGAGGACGGCGATCTTGCCGTCCTCGACGAGGGCGTTGGCGGTCGCGCGGAGTTCGTCCATGTCGGCGTCGATGCGGTCGACGACGGCGGTCGTCTCGCCGACCTCGACCTCCTCGCCGCCGCCACCGCCGCCGGCGCGGGCCGCGGCGAGCTGTTCGGTCAGGTCCTCGATCTCCTTGCCTCGAGCTTTCCACTCCTCGAAGAATCGCTCGGCGGTCTCGGGGACGTCCTCGGGGGAGACGTCGAGGGTGTCGGCGGCCTCGTAGAGGGCGTCCTCCTTCGCTTGCGTGGCCTCGATGGCGGCCTCGCCGGCCGCGAAGGTGATCCGCTCGACGCCGTCTTGGACGCGCTCGGTCGAGAGGACCTTGATCGTGCCGATGTCGCCGGTGCGGGCGACGTGGGTCCCGCCGCAGGCCTGGACGTCCTCGTCGACGGTGATCAGCCGGATCTGCTCGCCCGGCGGGATCCCGCCCTGATAGAGGTCGAAGCCGTGTTCGGCCTCGGCGTCGTGGCGGTCGGGCCACTCCTGTGTGACCTGCGTGTTGTCCATGACGATCTCGTTTGCTAGGGACTCGATCTCCTTGACGTCCGCCCGGGAGATCCGGTCGTAGTGGCGGACGTCGATCCGCGAGGAGTCGACCCCCTTCTGTGCGCCGGCCTGGCGGATGTGTTCACCGAGTACCTGCCGGGCGGCGTGGATGACGATGTGGGTCGCCGTGTGGTGGCGCATGAGCTGACGGCGACGACCGCCGTCGACCTGCCCGTTGACGAACTCGCCCTTGCCGGGGCTCTCGTCGGTCCGGTGGAGGATCACGCCGTCCTCGATCTGGACGTCTTCGACCTCGACGGTGGTGTCGTCGGTCGAGAGTGTCCCCGTGTCCGCGGGCTGGCCACCGCCCTCGGGGTAGAACATCGTCTGATCGAGGACGACGTCGTAGCCCTCCTCGCGCTCGAAGACGTCCAGCACGACCGCCTCGAACTGGGTGCGCCCCTGATCGTCGTAGTAGAGCTTGTCCGTCTCGGGGAGGTCGGCGAAACGTTCGTCTTCCTCGTCTTCGGCCTCCGCAACGACCTCGGGCGTATCGTGGCGCTTCGCGACGAGGCTGTAGAAGTCGTCGGGGATCTCGACGTCAGCCCCCGACTCCGCGGCGATCTCCGCGACCATGTCCGGCTGGATACCGTGGGAGTCGTAGAGTTCGATCAGTTCGTCGGTCGGGATCGGCTCGCCTTTCTTCGCGTACTCCTCGGCCAGCGTCTCGACCCGGCGGCCGCCCCGTTCGAGCGTCTCGCGGTACTTCTCGACCTCGGTGCGGACGATGTCCCGGATCGTGTCGCGGTTCTCGTACTCGAGCCGTTCGGCCTGCATGTCGACGAGTTCGTCCAGCGGCGCGTCGACGCCGACGGTGTCACAGAGCCGTTTGGTGCGGCGAAGCACCATCCGTGCGAGGTAGCCGGTGCCGACGTTCGAGGGGACGATGCCGTCGCCGAGCATGTACGCCAGCGTCCGGCAGTGATCGGCGATCGCGTAGATGTCCTCGAGCGGCTCCATCAGTTCCTCGAGGGTGTCGACGTCGACGTCGAGTTCGGCCGCGATCTCGCCGCGGGCGGTCTCCATGTCCTCGGCCTCGTCGATGTCCATGTGGCCCGCGAGTTTCGCGGCCCGATGGATCAGTGCCTCCTGCTCGTCGGTGTGGTCGAGGCCGGCGTTGTCCTTCAAAAAGGCGATCATGTCGGGGTAGACCGCCTCGTAGACGGTCGGGGTCCCCTGTGAGACCCAGGTCCAGCGCTCGAGGCCGTAGCCCGTGTCGACGATGTAGGTGTCCATCGGGCTGTAGCGGTTCCCGTCTTTCATCTCGTACTCGCCGTCCGGGTCCTGTTCCATCGACATGAAGACCAGCGTGGCGAGTTCGACGCCGCGGTAGATGACCTCGATGGCGGGGCCGGCGTTGCCGCCGCCGACCCACGGGTCCTCGATGTAAATGACTTCCTCGAGGTCGACGCCCATCGAGTCGAAGAAGCCGTCACAGAGTTCGACGGTGCGGTCCTTCCAGTAGACCTCGCCGTGGTAGGCGTACTCGTCTTCCTCGACCTCCTCGCGCGTGTTGAACGCGTGATGGGCCATCATCTCGAAGGCCATCGTGTGTCGCCCGGTCTTGCCGACGTTGTCGATGTCCTGCATCCGGATGCAGGGCTGGGAGACCGTCAGCGGGTTCGCGGGCGGGGGCGTCTCGCCGCTGGTCACCAGCGGCTGGAAATCGTAGATCGACGCCTGAGTCAGCAAGACGTCGTCTCGCCAGCGGTTCGCCGCGACCGGGTAGGGATCGATTCGCTCGTGGTCGTGGTCCTCGAAGTAAGAGAGAAAGGCCTCGCGCATCCCCGAGAGGTCGTACGACTCCTCGAAGCCGGAGTTGTCGATGAAGCCGTACTCCTCGCAGGGTGGTTCACCGCAGGTCTCCCTGGCGTGATCGCGCGTCCAGAAGTGCGCGCCACACTCCGGGCACTCCTTGCGCTCGAACCCTTCCTCCTCGAAGTACTCGAGGCGGTATTCCGCCGCCAGTTCGCTCATTACGCGTCTATTGGCCCTGCAGCGCGTAAAACAGTTCCGCAACCCCGCCGCCCGCCAGCGAGCGGGGCGAACGTGATCGGGAACGTAACGGCCGGACACGGATGTCGACCGACGACGATCAGGCGTGAGAGTCCCGAAAGGGACCGCCGCTGCGCGTTATTGTCCACGTGTCAAATTGGAAAACTAATAAATAAGATCTTGTTGAACTGGTGACCAATGAGACAGGGTCAGCGGAACCGAGGCGAACGACGAGCGATCGGCGACGACGGCGGAGAGCGCCCGCCGTCGACTCCGGGTTCGGGAGTCGGACGCCAGCGACGGCGGAGGTAACCGTGTCGACGCGACGGGACTTCCTCGGGAAGTTCGGGCTGGCCGGCGTCGGAACGGTCGTCGGAGCGGCGCTGCTCCCGTCGCCGCCGGACGCGACCGACTCGAGCGGGACGGTCGAGGCCGCCGAACCGCCCGCGGAAGCCGGCGACTGGGTCGACGACCCGATCACCGACGAGGACGAGACACCGATCGGCCGCTACCACTACGAGCCGACGCTCGACGGCTACCGGGCGACCGCACCGTTCAACGTCGTCGTCCTCCCGGCTGCAGAGGGCGAGAGCGGCCTCGAGCGGATCGTGTCGGTCCTCATCGACGAGGGCTGGGTCCGCAACCCCGAGGAGTACACCCGGTACGCCTGGGACCGGACGGCCGAGGAGTACGTCCGACAGGAGGCGACGGCCGCCCAGACCTACTACGGGATCAACGGGCGGCGACACGTCCGGTGCTGGTCGTTCGAGGGCGTCGTCTCCATGCAGGCCCACGAGGACACCCCCGCCCGGCCGACACACGGGGTCACGTCCTACCTGCGCGGCCGGGAGACGATGGAACGGATCTTCGCCGACGAGGGGTGGCGCGTCTCCCCGCGCGCGATCGACCTGCGAAACGAGACGGAGCCCGACCACGACGGGCTCGCGACCGTCATCGCGGAGGAGCCATGAGTCCCGGCACGGACGGCCGGAACGCGACGGGCGCGGCCACGTCGATCGGTGCCGCGCTCGAGCATCCCCTCGTCGGCCGCTATCGGCGACGGACGGCGCTGACGATTGCGTATCTGGGCGGACTGATCGCGATGTTCGCCGGGAGCTACCTCGGGGCGCGAGTGAGCGTCGGCGGCGACGTCCTCGACACCGTCTCGACGACGGGGTTCGACGCGCTCAGCATGGTCTTTATCGCGTTCGTCACGCTCACGCTGCTGGTCGTTCCCGTCTGCTATGCACTCTGGAACGGCGGTCCCGGACTGGCCGCGCTCCTCCCGCTGGTCCCGGTCGCGCTCGGCGACCTCGTCGTCGGGAGCTACGTCCTCGATCTCGATCTCGCGACCGGGCTGACCGTCGGTGCGAGCGCGGCTGCGCTCGCGCTCGTCGCGGCGGACGCCCGGCGAGCTGGCTCGCTGCGGTTCTGGGAGGCCCCGATCGACGACGACGGCTTGCTGTTCGTCACGGCGGTGTCGCTCGTCGGCGCGTTCGGCGTAGCCCGGTTCGTCGCCGCCGCACCCGCGTACGTCTACGAGTGGTACGCGCCCTTCGGCGCCCTCTGGCTCGTCCCTGCGGTCGTCGTCGGGAGCTACTGGCTCCGCCGGCTCCGGTCGGCGTGGCGTTCCCGATCGACGGCCGCCGCTCTGACGACCCGGCTCACCGGTCGATAGCGACGACAGAACTTTATCCCGCCGGTCCAGTCACGTCGGACAGACGTGAGCCGCGACGGCACACCCCCTTCGGCGACCTCGCGACCCCGAACGGTTCTCTACGTGGCCGACACCGAACGGGCCGCCAGCGACGGTGCCGCCGCGCTCGAGGCCGTCGAGTCGGGACCGGCGCGGTCGGTCCACGCCGTGACGACGGTCGAGCGGGTCCGCAACTGGGCGGCAGAGGCCGACTGCGTCGTCTTCGCCGAGACGCCGACGACGGCGGCGGGAGCGACGCTGCTCGAGGTCGTCGACGCCTGCGGGGAAACGCCGCTGGTCCTCTTTACCGAGTCGTCGTACGCGCCGACGGCCGCCCGATCGACCGACGGGATCGACGGCTACGTTCGCCGGGACACCGACGACGCCGTTTCGCATCTCGCCGACGAGATCGAGTGGGTCTGTGCGGTGGCCGGGACCGTGGCCGACGGGCCGGAACGAGAGCCCGAGTCCGAACCCGATGCGATCGCGCTGGCCGGCGACCGGGCGCCGTCGACCGACCGGGCGGCCGAGCGACTGCTCGAGGCGGTCCCCGAGCTGGCCGCCTGTCGCGACCGCGACCGGCTCTTCGAGCTGGTCGTCGAGACGGTCGCAGACGCCCTCGAGCGGGATCGCTGCTGGCTGTCGACGGTCAACTTCGGGACGTTCGAGCCACGGGTGACGACATCGGCGGTCGGGACCGACGAGCTATCGCCGCTTCCCCGCGAGGGACCGCTCGAGGGCATCCTGCAGTCCGGCGAGGCGCTTCGGATCGACGACCTCGCCGCCGACGATCGGCTGGCCGCCCCGCTCGCGGACGCGGCGTCGCTGTGTTGTGTCCCCGTCGGCGACGTCGGCCTGCTCTGTGTCGCCGCCGCCGAACCTGACGCGTTCGACGAGGCCGACTGCGAGGTCCTCTCGGCGTGGTGTCGGGCCGCCGGCGCGGTCCGCGAGCGGATCGACGACGAAACGGGTCGCCGACGCGAGCGGGACCGCCTCGAGAACCAGCGGGATCGATTCCGGAGCGAGCGGGATCGACTCGCCGAGGAACGCGACCGACTCGAAGACGAACGCGATCGCTTCCGGGCGCTGTTCGCGAACGTCCCGGAGCCGACAGTCCGTTATGAGACCGACGACGGCCAGCCGGTCATCCGAGATGTCAACGCGGCGTTCCACGAGGTGTTCGACGTCGATCCCGAGTCGATTACGGGGACGCCGGTCGGCGAAGACGCCGTCCCGCCGGGACTCGAACACCGACAGACCGCACTGGCGGACGCGCTCCGGTCGGGCGAGCGTCGCCAGCTCGTCAGCCGCCGGGAGTCGGTCGAGGGAGTCCGGGAGTTCCTGCTGACGCTGGTCCCCGTCGAGCCCGACCCGGAGCGCGACGATCACAACCCCGAGGGGCTGATCGTCTACAGCGACGTCACCGCGGCCAACCGGACCGAGCGGGAACTGGCCGCCGCGCGGGCGCGCCTCGAGACGATCACGGACCTGGTCGACGACGACGTTCGAACGCCGCTGAACGTCGCCCGGGGCTACCTCGAACTCGCGGCCGAGACCGGCGACCCTGACCACTTCGCGGAGGTCGACGAGGCACAGGAACTGCTGCGGGAACGGATCGACGAACTGGCCGCGATCGCCCGCGAGGACGACGTCCTCGTCGAGACCGAACCCGTCGCGGTCCACGACGTCGCCCGGCGGGCCTGGGTCGCCGTCGACACCGGCGACGCGCGGCTCGTGACGCAGGCGCCAAACGACCGCGTCCTCGAGGCGGACAAGGCGCGGCTCCGGGAGCTGTTCGAACACGTGCTGGCGGCCGTTATCGACGAGACGGCCGAGAGCGAGGGCGGCACGGACGGTGGCGGCGGGCGCGACGACGGCACCAGTGAGACGCCACCGGTCGTCACCGTCGGCGCGACCGACGACGGGTTCTACGTCGCCCGGCGGGCCAGTGAGGACGCCGACGAGGGAAGTCCGGCGACGGAGCCCGTACCCGGCCAGTTGGCCGCCGCCGACGGCACCGGGTACGGGCTCGGCACCGTCGAACGGATCGCCGACGCCCACGGCTGGGACGTCGGCGTCGCCGAGGACGGCGACCGCATCGCTTTCGCTTTCCGGGGCGTCGACTCGGCCGACGACGGACCTGCGTAGAAAAGCGCGTTAGGGCTCGTTCTCGAGGGCCAGCGACGCCAGCATCGCCTCGAGTTGCAGGCGTTCGTTCGCTCCCTCCGTGATCCGGTAATCGACCTCGCCGAGTCGCTCGAGCAGGCGCACGGTCGCCCGCTCGGGGACGTCGAACTCCCACGCGGAACGGTGCAGTTGGTCGATCACGTCGCCGCCGGCCAGCCCGCGCTCGGTCAGGAGGTCCTCGAGGGCGGCGCGGGCAGCGGTGAAGTCGCCGTCGATGGCGTGTTCGACCATCGCCTCGACCTCCTCGGGGCGGGCGGTGGCGGTGATCGCGAAGACCGTCTCCTCGTCGACGGTCTCGCCCATCACGGCGGCGGCCTGCAGCCCGTTGATCGCCTTCCGCATGTCGCCGTCGGCCGCGAAGACTAGCGCGTCGACCCCGTCGTCGGTGACGTCGATCCCCTCGTTCGCGGCGATCTCACGAACCTGTGCCTCGATGGCGTCTTCCGTGAGTTCGGTAAACCGGAAGACGGCACACCGCGACTGAATGGGGTCGATGATCTGACTCGAGTAGTTACACGAGAGGATAAAACGGGTGTTGTTCGAGAACTGCTCCATCGTCCGCCGGAGCGCGGACTGGGCGTCGGAGGTCAGCGCGTCGGCCTCGTCGAGGAAGATGATTCGATGCGAGTAACCGCCGAACGAAGAACGTGCGAAGTCCTTGATGCGGTCGCGGACAACGTCGATCCCGCGCTGGTCGGAGGCGTTCAGCTCGAGGAAGTTCTCCCGCCAGTCGTCGTCGTAGACCTCGCGGGCGATGGCCTGTGCGGCCGTGGTCTTTCCCGTACCCGCAGGACCGGCGAAAAGAAGATGGGGGAGGTCGTCCTGCTCGACGTAGTTCTCGAGTCGCGGGACGATATCCGTGTGGCCCTTGATATCGGCGAGCAGTTCCGGCCGGTACTTCTCGATCCAGACCTCCGTCTTCCCGGGGGTGGGCTCCGCCGCCTCGGCGTCGGCCTCGCTCATACCGGTCGAAGGTGCGGACGCAAGATAAATCGCCCGAAGGGAGTTCTCGCATCTCGAGCCGACAGCGGAACCGGCACGGGTATTGATACTCGCATAACACGTTTTTCTATTTGCTCGTGGTCGGGAGGCGTATGCAGGGAGAGCGCTACGGTTCACGGCTCCTCGTCGCGATGCTAGTCACAATCGTGATCATCGGCATCGGTCCGCTGACGGTCGCCGCCCAGTCGAACGGCCAGACCGGCGGCACCGTCGTCGTCGAGGAGGACGAAACGGTCGACAGCCTCGAGGCATTCGGGGGCAGCGTCGTCGTTCGGGGAACCGTCACCGGCGACGTCAGTGCCGTGGGCGGTGACGTCCGGATCGAACGCACCGGCGAGGTCGGCGGCGACCTCGAGGCCGCGGGCGGGAGCGTGACGATCGCTGGTACCGTCGATGGCGACGTCGACGCCGGCGCGGGGAGTCTGACGATCACCGAAGACGGAACCGTCGGCGGGACCCTCACGGCCGGCGTCGGGACCGCGACGATCGACGGCACGATCGAGGGCGACGCCGAGATCGGGGCCGATACCATCCGGCTGGGCGAGACGGCGTCGATCGCCGGGGATCTGCGGTACGACGGCGACCTCGAGGGCAACACCGACGCGGTCGGGGGCGAAATCGTGCAGGACGCCTCGCTGGGAGTTGACGTCGCGCCGACGATCCAGCCGTTCGCGTCGTGGTTGTTCACGGCCTACGCCTTCGCCGTGAACCTGTTGCTGGGCGCGCTCTTGCTCGGGCTGTTCCCGCGGTTCTCCGACGGCGTGGCCGACCGCGTCGCAAGCAGTCCGCTCCGGTCGGGGCTGGTCGGGCTGGCCGCCTTCATCGGGATTCCCGTCCTCCTGATCGCGCTCGCGATCAGCATCGTCGGCCTCCCACTGGCGTTCGTCGGCGGCTTCGCGTTCGCCCTGCTGCTATGGGTCGGAGTCATCTACGGTCGCTTTGCCATCGCCGCCTGGGTCCTGTCGCTCGTCGGGCTCGGGAACCGCTGGCTCGCACTCATCGTCGGGCTGGTCGCCGGTGCCCTCCTCTCGCGGCTACCGGTTCCGATCGTCGGCGAGGTGATCGGACTGGTCGTCCTCCTGCTCGGGCTCGGTGGACTCGTTCGCGGCCTCGTCGGCCACTGGCGGACCGCACGGGATCGCGACCGCGAGCGGCCGGCTCCCGGCTCCGACGAACCGACCGTGGACTGACGGCGGCCGACGAGACGGGGTCGGCTCCGCCGCCATCGACTGCGAGCGACGCGCTCAAGAACGCCCCGTTACAAGTGGGGGTATGCAGGTCACCGTCGACGTCAAGGGCGAGGACACCTACGAGTTCGATCTCGAGGCGGTTGCAGGAGCCGACGCCGGCGGGGTCGACGGCCGCGACGCCGAGCCGCCGACCTACGCCGATCTCCTCCGCGAGATCGACCTGAGTCCCCACGAGGTGAGCGTCCTCATCGACGGCCGTCCGGTGCCCGAGGATCGACCGGTCGAGAGCGAGCAGGTGACCGTGCTGCGGCTCATCAAGGGCGGCAGCCGGTAGAGATGTTCGTCCGTCCCGCGACCCCCGAGGAGTCCCTCGACGTGCGGCGGATCCTCGACGCCGCCATGCTCGAGCCCGGCGACGTCGAGGCCCGAATCGAGGACGGCGACGTCCTCGTGGCGGGCGACCGGCGCGACGCGAGCGCCGACGGAACGGCCGGAACCGACCGGATCCTCGGCACCGTCGTCCTCGAGCCCCTCCCGGACGAGCGGGGTGCCCACGTCGCGTCGATCGGCGTTCGCCGTCGCCACCGCGATCGGGGGCTCGGGTCGGCCCTGATCGATCGCGCCTTGGAGCGCGAGCGCCGGCTCACGGCCCGATTCGACGACAGCGTCCGACCGTTCTACGAGCGACTGGGGTTTACGATCGAGGCGATCGACGACCGGCGACACCGCGGCGTCGCGGTGCAGGGAGACGACGATTGACCGAGACCCGTCGCCTGCCGGCCCAGCTTTATCCCGACGGAACGTGGTAGCCACCGTCGCATGGCGCTCCAACGGCTGCTCAGCGGTGATCCGTCGAAGCGTTCGAAGGTCTATCTGGCGATCGGTGCGCTCTCGCTGGCGAAAGCGATCGCCGTCCGCAACGACCGGGAGCGGTTCCGACGCGAGCTACGCGACGCCGGCCTGTTCCTCGGCGTCGGGCTGGCGCTGCGCCGGTTCGGCAAGATGCGGGCCCAGAAGCGCCGGGAACTCGAGTCACAGGTCCCTGACTGGGCGATCGAGTTGGCGACCTCCGAGCCGGCAAAGCGGGGCGTGCGAAACGTCGCGAAACAGCGTCTCGGGCGTGTGTCGGAACCGCAAGCGGAACCGAGCCTGAAGGATCGAGCCCAGCGCGTCCTCTCGAGTCGCTGATTGCCCAGTACAGCGACCGTCTCGAGCGATCGGTCGCGTTCTCACGACGGGATCGGCTCGAGGCTGGCAGTGAAGTGACGCAGTTCGCGGTTTTCGGGCTCGGACGTGATCTCGAGTCCGTCGACCGCTTCGCGCTTCTCGAGGACGGTCGCGGCGGTCTCGGCGACGTGTTCGAAGTGTTCCGCGTGGTACGTACGGCGTGGCACTGCGAGGCGAACCAGTTCCGGTCGGTCGGTGTCGGGGAACGCGAAGCTCCCGAGTTCGACCCCGCGGACGCCGCCCTCGCGATACAGTTCACAGACCAGGGCCTGGCCCGGGAACTCGTCGTCGGAGAGGTGGGGAAGCGCCGCGCCGGCGTCGAGGTAGACGGCGTGACCGCCGGGCGGCGTGTAGATCGGGACGCCCGCGTCCTCGAGCAGATCCGCGAACGCGCGGACGCCGTCGAGGCGGTCGTCGACGTAGGCCGCTTCGACGGCCTCGCGAAGGCCGGTAGCCATCGCGGCGAGGTCCCGTCCGGACATCCCGCCGTACGTGGGAAAGCCCTCGTAGAGGATCGCGCGCTGCTTGCACCGCTCGAACAGCGCCTCGTTGTCGGTCGCGACGAAGCCGCCCGCGTTGGCGAGCCCGTCTTTCTTGCCGCTCATGACGATCGCGTCGGCGTAGCCGAGTTGCTCGCGGGCGATCTCGTCGATGTCGGCGCCGGCGAACTCGTCCTCGCGGCGGCGAACGAAGCCGGCATTCTCGGCGAACCGGCAGGCGTCGACGACGAACGTCGCGCCGATCTCGTCGGCGAACGCCCGCACCCGACGGGTGTTCTCGACGGAGACCGGCTGGCCCGACGTCGAGTTGTTCGTGATCGTCAGAATCACCAACGGTACGCGCTCAGCGCCCACTTCGTCGACGACCGAGCGGGCCCGCTCGAGCGAGAAGTTGCCCTTGAACGGCTCGTCAGACGTGAGGTCGTGGGCTCCTTCGACGGGACAGTCGACCGGGTCGGCCCCCTGATTCGCGACGTGGGCCCGCGTCGTATCGAAGTGCGTGTTGTTGAGCGCGACGTCGCCCTCCTCGAGAAGGGCGCCGTAGAGGACGTTCTCCGCGCCGCGACCCTGATGGGTCGGGACGACACGCTCGAAGCCCATCACGTCCCGAACGGCGGACTCGAGGTCGTCGAAGCTCCGCGACCCCGCGTAGGACTCGTCGCCACGCAACAGTGCGGCCCACTGGGCGTCACTCATCGCACCGGTGCCGCTGTCGGTCAGGAGATCGACGAAGACGTCCTCGGCATCGAGATCGAAGACGTTGTAGCCGGCCTCGGCGAGCGCTCGTTCGCGACGGTCTCGAGAGGGGAGCCGGATCCGTTCGACGACTTTCGACTTGTAGGCGACCATACGGCAACGAGGACGGCGCGCGTGTTCAGTCTAGTTGCGGCTCCGTGTCCATCGATGGCGCGAACCGTCCGTTGCAGGATGGATCGGCTCATCGACGGCCGAAACGGGCGGCCTGCGGTCGAACGCGGCTGCCGAACGCCTCGTCGACCGCAGTCAACGGGCACCGGTGTCGCCGAACGCGTCGTTCCCGACCCGCGTCGGCGTCGGTTCGGGACCGACGAGTTCCAGATCGGTTCCGGCCCGGACGGTGAGCGCGGAATTCGAGTCGCCACCGTCCCCGCCCGCATCGCCGGTCTCGATCGTCTCGGCTCGCCGGCTCGAGGCCGTGGCACCGCCACTCGAGGCGGCGTCGGAGCCGTTGTCGGTATCGGCCGACGCGTCCTCGCTCGACCCGGTCGCCGTGACGGCGCTGAGTTCGGTCGCCGTCGCGTCGATCACGTCGCCGTCGTCACGGACGACGACGTCCGGATCGCCGACGAATTCGAACGCGAGGGCAGCGGCGGGACCGGCCACCCCGTCGGCCGCGTCGCTCCGATCGGGCGGGTCCGGGTCAGCCGCTGAGTCCGCGTCCGCCGGCGTGACGGTCTGGAGGTCGGCGAAGAGTTCGGCCGCCGTCGTGTCGTCGACGGCAGCGTCGTCGGGGATCGGGTCGTGAGCGCCGTCACCCTCGAGGTCCGCCGGCGAATCGACGCCGAACTCGGCGAGGACCGCGTCTGGATCTGGCTCGACGTCGGGGAACACTTCAGTCGGGGTTGAATCCGGGCTCATGACTCGCCCCATTCGGCACCGCCCCTTCGTTACGGCGTCGCTACCGTTGTTTCGGTAGTGATAGTCACGTACTAAAATTTGTCTCGATCGGGCGACAGTCACGATCTGGAATCGATCGAGCGGCGTCGGAGCGGAGCCGACGCCGGAAACCGGTGCCTAGAACAGGTCCTGGGTCAACTCGAGGGTCTTCTCTCGGTCCTCCCAGTCGACGAACAGCGCGACGCTGGTCGCGCTGGTGATGATGTCGTTGAGGTGGATCCGGGCCTCGGACAGCGGGTTGACGATCTCGCTGATGATGCCGGGCTGGTTGGGGAGTTCGCCGCCGGTGACGCGGACGACCGCGACCGGCGAGTCGACGGTGACACTCGAGAGTTCGTCGCGGGCGATGACCTCGCGGTGAAGGATGTTCTCGGCGCGTTCGGCCTCCTCCTCGTCGATGTAGAAGGTGATGGTGTCCATCCCGCTGGCGACGGCGTCGACGTTGACGTCGCTTTCGGCAAGCGCCTCCGAGAGGTGGTTGAAGATGCCGGGCTGGTTACGGATCGCCCGGCCGGCGACCGTGAGACAGGCCAGGGGCCGCTCGCGCAGGTCGACGAGGTTCTTGAACTCGCCCTCGATGCTCGTCCCGCCCGACAGCAAGTCACCGTGCTGGTAGTGGACGACGCGGACGTCTAGCTTGCCGTCCTTGTAGGAGAGCGCGGAAGGGGCGACGACCTCGGCCCCGCGAAACGAGAGGTTCCGGAGTTCGTCGACCGAAATCTCGCCGACGTTGCGAGCCCCTTCGACGACGTGGGGGTCGCCGGTCATGACGCCCTCGACGTCGGTCACGATGACGACCTCGTCGGCGTCCATGTACTTGCCCATCATGACGGCGGTGGTGTCGCTGCCGCCCCGACCCAGCGTCGTGATCGAGCCGTCCGGCCCCTCCGCGAGGAAGCCGGTGATGACCGGAACCGTGCCGTCGAGGTCGGCGGCGACCTCCTGGGCGCGTTTCTGGGTCTCCTCGACGTTGACCTCGCCGTACTCGTCGGTGACGACGGGCCAGCGATCGCTGCCGGGTTCCAGGAAGACGGCGTCGATGCCCCGGGCCGTGAGTGCGGCCTTGAGCATCCGAACCGACGTGCGCTCGCCCATGCTGACGATCTGGGCGCGGTCTTCCTCGTCGGTCTCGAAGGTGATCTCCTCGAGCAGTTCGTCGGTGGTCGACCCCATCGCACTGGCGACGACGGCGATCTCGTGACCGTCCTCGACGGCGGCGGCGATCGAGTCCGCGGCGCGGTTGATCCGGTCGCCGCTACCGAGACTCGTGCCGCCGAACTTGGCTACGACGCGCATGCTGACACCTCGCTGACCGTGTGCGTGACGGTGGTGTGACTCATACTCGTTCCGTTACCAAGGCGTGCAGATAACTGTGTCCCATCGACCGTGTTTTTGCCCCGGTCGTTCGGCCCGCAACGGCCCGAAACTGACAGTAACGATACCAGTCAGGGAAGACACTCGCGACCGGGATTTATTGTCGTGCGTAGCATTACCACATGCCGATGAACGTACGGGACGCTCTCGAGGCCGACGCCGACGCGCTCGCGTCGATCGCCGACTCCCCGACCGACGTGATGCGGAATCTCGTCCACGACCGGACGGTGCGGGTCGCGGAAGACGGGAATCACGATCCCAACGCCGACGTCTCGGGATCGCAATACGACGGCTCCGATCCGGAGGACCTCCTCGGGTTCATTAGCTTCGACGCGCGCGAAGATACTGTTCACGTTACCCAACTCGACGGGACGGACGAAGCCTGCAAACGGCTGCTGGCCGAACCGGTCCGGTTCGCCGAACGCGAGTCGATGGCCGTCGAAGTGCTGGCCGCTCGCGACGCCGATCCGATCGAGACCGCCGCCGAGGACCTCGGCTTCGAGCGCCGGGGCCGCGGCCCGCGGTTCAACGGCTCCCCGACGGTCCGGTTTCGACTCGAGCCCTAGGTTCGACCCCGGTCGGTAGCGACCGCCTCAGCCGACGGTCGACTCGCGTACGGCGACGAGAGCGTTTTCGCTGGGACTTGATTTACTCGACCCCACCGTGATCCCAACTCGAGGTGCTGTTCGGAACGGCGATGCACCGGTACGGGTGAGTGGATCACGAATGACCTACGCAACAAAAATGAGGGGGACCAAAGGAAGTTTTTAACCAGTGTGACGCTACACATGTAGATTCATGGACGCTTCCGACCTCGTTCAAGTATTACTCCTCTGGTACGTTGTGCGAATCGCTCTCGATATGACTCACCTCTCAGGGACAATGGGAGCAGTCTCCGACGTGGTCGGACTCGCACTCTTCTTTTTCCTCCTGCTCTATATTGCCAAAGGAGTTGTAGAAGTGATTGGAGATGCATCTAACGTGTGACTTCGGACGCCACATCGAGTGACACGGAGCTAACTGAACTTCTGGACGGTCACGTCGAGCGTGTCTAGATCGACGATCGGCGCGAAGCCGGCGTCGGGATCGATGTTGACGCTCTTCTGGAAGTCCGTCTGGGCCTGCCAGCAGCCGGAGTTGATCGCCAGCACGTCGTGGTACTTGCCGAACCCGAGCTTGTGGACGTGACCGGTGTGGAAGATATCGGGTACCTCGTCGATGACGAGGTAGTCCTCCTCCTCCGGTGCGAGCCGCGTGTGGCCGCCGAACTGCGGCGCGACGTGGCGCTTCTTGAGGAGGTGGTACATCGCCTTGTGGGGGTCGTCGTAGCTGGCTTTGTCCTCGGGCAGTTCCGCGATGACCTCGTCCAGACTGACGCCGTGGTACATCAGGACGGAGACGCCCTCGAGGGTCACCATCGAGGGGTTGCTCACGATCCGGGGATCGTGGGCGGACATGATCTCGCGCAGTTCCTCGTCGAAGCCGGGCTGGGGTTCGGCCAGTCGGACCGCGTCGTGGTTGCCCGGGATCATGACGATCTCGATGTCGCCGGGGATCTTCTTGAGATGTTCGCTGAAGGCCTCGTACTGTTCGTAGATGTCGACGATGTCGAGTTCCTCGTCCTGATCGGGATAGACGCCGACGCCCTCGACCATGTCGCCGGCCAGCAGCAGGTACTCGACGTGTTCCGCTTCCGCGGTGTGAAGCCAGTCCGCGAAGGCGTTCCAGGCGTCGGCCATGAACTCCTGACTGCCGACGTGGACGTCGCTGATCAGTGCCGCCTGGACGTGACGGTCGGCCGTCGACGGCTCGTGGGTCCGGGGAACGTCGGGGAAATGCAGCGAGTCGACGAAGGCGATCCCCGAGTCGTCCGCCAAGGTCCCCTCCATCGCCAGCACCTCGTCACAGAGCAACTCGTCGACCAGATCGACGTACTCCCGGTCCTTCATCACCAGCCACGGAAAGGTTCCCGTGGCGTCCTCGAGTTCGATCAGCCAGTGGCCGCTGGCAGTCGATCGGATATCGTTGACCAGTCCGACCATCGCGACCTCGCTGCCGCCCGGCATGTCCTGAATGGCGGTCGCCGGCCGGTGGTTGACCCGTCCCTTGAGCTTGCCGCCCAGCCGGTCGAGCCGGTCGCGAAAGACCGAGACGAAGTCCTCGTACTCGCCCGTCCCGGTACTCTGGCCGGTCATGTCGCCGACGATCTCGAGAGCGCGTTTCGCGGGATCGACGGAGCGATCAGCGGGCAGGGACCCCCCCGTTTCAACTGGAGTGGCTCCGGCCGGTTCGTCGCCCGGGTCCGGGTCGGTTCCAGTTGAAACGGAGGGGGTCGAATCGCCGTCGGGAACGGCGGTCGGCTCGGCACGAGCGGCGTCGGGGGCGTCCGCCGAGAGCGCCGCCTCGACGTGTTCGGTCCGGACGACTAAGGCGTCCTCGGGGACCGCCTCGAGGACGCGTTCGAGGGCCGCACCGGGATCCGAGGCCCCGGCGAGCCGCGTCACGGCCTCGCGTTCGGCGTTGTAGCCGCGGCTCGTGAGTTCGCCGACGATCCGCGCGGGGGCCTCGAGTGGCACAGCCGTCACATTCGCGAGCGGAACAAAAAGGGTAGCGAATGCCGGGTCCGCCGGCAACCGGCGACCGATCGGGCTGCTCCGTCGCCGGGACGGGTTCGTCCGAAGCCGGACGAGCGATCGGTCGACCGACCGGCCGCCGCCGGAAGGTTCATGCGCGACTCGACGCAACTGCTCGTCAATGGACGGGCCCGACGCCGGCGAGAGCGACCGCGGCCGATCGGGGCCACCCGACGATCCGCCGACCGCCGACGTGTCCAATTCGGCGGCCGAGCGGGACGGAGCCGACGACCGACTCGCGTCCCGTCCCCGCCCGGGCGAAGGCGTCACGATCGACGACGGGATCGTCCGCTGGTTCCTCGAGGCCGACGACCGAGCGGCAGCCGTGGGTCGGGATATCGCTGCGAGCCTCGCGATCGTCGCCGTCGTCGGCCTCCTGCTGTTTGCCGTCGCCGGTACCTGGCCGCCGCTGGTCGCCGTCGAGAGCGGCAGCATGGAACCCCACCTCGAGCGGGGAGATCTCGTGATCGTCGTCGACGAGGGGCGATTCGCCGGCGACGGTGCCGTCGGCGGAACCGGTATCGTCACGCGCGAGCGCGGACTGGAGACGGGCCACGAGACGCTCGGCGATGCGGGCGACGTCGTCGTTTTCAGACCGAACGGCGACCCGCACCAGACCCCGACGATCCACCGGGTCGCGTTTCGGGTCGAGAAAGGGGAACGCTGGATCGAGACGAAGGCCGACCCGGCGTTCGTCAACGGCGCGGCCTGCGAAGAGATCGCGTCCTGTCCCGCTCCCTACGACGGGTTCATCACGAAAGGCGACGCCAACCCAGCATACGATCAGATCCCGCGGTCCGGGGCGGATACGACCGTCGTCAAACCCGAGTGGGTCCGGAGCAAAGCGATGGTTCGGCTCCCGTGGCTCGGCGAGATCCGGCTGGCGGTGGATTCCGCCCGTTCGCTTTTGGGCGTGGGTCCGGCGGGCGTCGCAGTCGTCGCAGGACTGGTCGCGATCGCGCTGTTTGCCGCGGCTGCCGACGGCCGCGATCCGTAGGACGTTTCGTGCCGGGCACTGCGATCCGTCGCGGCGATTGGCAGTCGCGACGAACGGAAAGTTGATTGGCGGCCCCGGCAAAACGGGGCACGATGAGCGGTTCTGATTCCGGGGATCCCCCCGGCGATTCCGGCGACGATCGCGAGCGGTCGGCGGCGAGTCCCGGCCGCGACTCGCCGGATGACAACGCCGAGAGTTCACAGCAGCGCGATGACCGCAAACACGCCAGTGGCGACGGCGTCACGATCGAGGACGACGGCATCGTCCGCTGGTTCCTCGAGACCGACGACGAGAACGTCGTGTTGGTTCGCGACGTCGCGAGCAGCGTTGCTCTCGTTGCCGTCGTCGGCCTCCTGTTGTTCGCGGTCAGCGGACTCTGGCCGCCGTTGGTCGCCGTCGAAAGTCCGAGCATGGAACCGAACATGCACAGGGGCGACCTGATCTTCATCGTCGAGGACGGGCGGTTCACCGGCGACGGGGCCGTCGGCGACACCGGCATCGTCACGATGCAGCGGGGCGAGGAAACCGGCTACTCGGAGTTCGGGAATCCCGGCGACGTGATCGTCTTCCGGCCGAACGGCGTGACCGAAACAACGCCGATAATCCATCGCGCCCACTTCTGGGTCGAGAAGAACGAGAGGTGGGTGGAAACGAAGGCCAGCGAGGAGTTCGTCAACGGCGCGACCTGCGAAGAGATCGCGTCCTGTCCCGCTCCCTATGCCGGGTTCATTACGAAAGGCGACAACAACCCCGGCTACGATCAGTTGCCGGGGTCGGGTGCCAGAACGACCGTCGTCAAACCCGAGTGGGTGACCGGCAAGGCCATGTACCGGATCCCGTGGCTTGGCCACGTTCGACTGACCGTCGACAGCTTCCTGGGCGGCATGGTCGTCCCCGGCTCGCCTGCGGGTTCGGCCGCTCCCGCGACGACCGCGTCGGCTGCTGGCTCCGGAGCGTCAGGGACAGGACTCGGTGGGGCAGTCGCCGGCGCGACCGGTATCGCCGGACTCGCCGGCGGTGCCGTCCTCGCTGCCGGTCGCTACCGGTCCTGACTCGCAGTTCCGTTCTTGGAGCGTCACCCGTCGGTACTGGCAGCGAAACGAATCGGCGACGAAAAGACCATCGGAGACCGGCGGAACTCAGTTCTCGAACCGAGCCTGTACGAACGGCTGGACGTCGTCGATATCGGAAAGCCGTGAATCGGAAAGGAGGACGGCCTCCGTCTCCTCGAGCGGGACCGAGAGGCTGATCTCCTTGGTCCGGCCGTACCGGCCCTTGGAGACGACGACGGCGTTGACGATGCCGAGCATGTCGAGTTCACTGATGAGGTCCGTTACGCGACGCTGCGTAAGGACGTCCGCGTCGATCTCCTCGCAGAGCCGTTTGTAGATGTTGAACACCTCGCCCGTGTTGATGCTGTGGACGCCGTTTTTCTCGAGCAGGATGATCGCGAAAAGGACGAGTTTGCTCTGGGTGGGGAGGGTGCGAACGACCTCGACGACGCGGTCGAGTTCGATCTTGTCCTGAGCCTGTCGGACGTGTTCCTCGACGATCGTCTCCGACTGGGAGCGCTCGGCGAGTTCGCCGGCGGTCCGCAGCAGGTCCAGCGCACGCCGTGCGTCCCCGTGTTCCTGTGCGGCGAAGGCCGCACACAGCGGGATCACGTCGCCTGAAAGCGCGCCCCCCTTGAACGCGACTTCGGAGCGATGTTCGAGGATGTCCCGCAGTTGATTGGCGTCGTAGGGCGGGAAGACGATCTCCTCTTCCCCCAGCGAGGACTTCACGCGGGGATCGAGGAAGTCGGTAAACTTCAGGTCGTTCGAGATGCCGATGATCGAGACCCGCGAGTTCTCGAGTTCGGAGTTCATCCGCGAGAGATTGTACAGCGTGTCGTCACCGCTTTTCTCGACGAGTTTGTCGATCTCGTCTAACATGATGACGACGACCCGCTCGTCGTAGTCGACGGCATCGAAGAAGACGCTGTAGACCCGGTCGGTCGGCCAGCCGGTCATCGGTACCTCTTCGAAGGAGTCCTTGTCGTCTCGTAACCCCGCGATCCGGGCTTCGATCTCGTCCCGGTCGTCGAACGGCGTCGATGCGAGCGGGTGGTCGGGCGTCAGATCGGCGGCCCCATCTCCGGACGCCTCGGTCCCGTCGGCAGCGTTCTCGAGTGCTGCCGGTTCGGTTTCGGACGATGAATCTGTTCGGTCACCGGACCCCCCTTTTTCGAGTGGAGAATCACCGGACTGCGGTCCGATGTCAGTTCCAGTCGAAGTTTCGGCGTCGCCGTCAACCTCGTCCTCGGAGACGAAATCGAACGGGTCCGACGCCGTCCCGTCCGCCGGCTCGTCGCTCGAGGCATCGACGTCGATAGCGCGGTCGTACGCCTCGAGATCGTCCAGCAGGGACTGGAGTTCGTCGATCCGCTCGTCGATTCGAGCCTCGTTTTTCTCGATGAACTTGTTCGCGAGCTGTGCGAGGACCCGGTACTGGGTGTCGGTGACCTCGCAGTTGATGTACTCGACGTCACAGGGGACCGAGTACTTCTGTGATGTACTCTCGAGTTCCTTGCTGACGAACTTCGCGCTCGCGGTCTTGCCGGTCCCGGTTTTCCCGTAGATGAGAATGTTCGAGGGGGTCTCCCCGCGGAGCGCGGCGACCAGAATCGTCGCCATCTTGTTGATCTGATCGCTCCGATGGGGGAGTTCGTGTGGGGTATAGGACGGTCGCAGGACCTCCTTGTTCTCGAAGATCGGTTCGCCGCTCAACAGATCATCGAACAGGCCCTGATTCGACTCTTCGTCGCCGAGATCAGCGTTCTCGAAGTTTCCCGAGAACCCGTTCGCTCCGTCGACCTCGACCTCGTCCGAACCCGTGATCTCTGAATCGTCGTCTGACATCGGTCGTACACGAACCCCCTGGTTTCGGGTGGAGTACCGAGCCGGCAGCCGGGAAGAGCCTCGTACGATGGCTTCCTTCAGTGGATTCGCGATCCCGGTTACACGATTCGGGTCCAGTTGATGCAAACGAAACAGAGGAAAACCACGCTAATAAATTTGTCCCTTCCCCGTCCGGATCGAGAAGCAGCCGCCGATCGATGGCTGTGACTCGGCCCTGCCAACGACGTCGCGTCCGCCGTTCGGTGGCCGAACGGAACCGATCGCCGCTGTTCACACGCTTGAGTCACGAGCGACACCGCCGTCCGAAAGGTGAGTTCGAACCCGGGATCGGGGGCAGGGGAGAGCATTGGGAACGGAATTTCGAGTCGACCGGCAGGGGGCTGGCTTCGACTGGAACGGACGGACGTACTGCGTGTGCGTTGGTATCTACATGTCGACGTACATGTCGACGATACATGTTGGGGTAGTAACCGAAGAGTGCGGCCGAGTTCTGTATCGGAAGTGGATGTGGGACCGACTGACAGAGTTGGAAGAGAATGTGTGGTGTGCGATACCAATAGCCGATACCTCTCCCCCCCACCCCTTCGTTTCGGGTGGAACGTAGTCCAAGGGTGGGGTGGGGGGAGGGGGTCATTTTGGAGAGAAAGTTTTATTTAGATAGACTAGAAACAGTATCCGCAGAACTAGCAGACAACAGTATTTTGCTAGAGGGTTATTTGGTATTGCTAGTACCTACTAGATCGACACCTCATAGCTCCTCTAATTACTAGATTAGTCTTCGAGTTACTAGAACCGATCCCTCCGCCGCGTTCGGCCTCGAGACCCTCCCGAACGGCGGCTCGAGTGGAAGTCAAGGGAGAATCCGCACCGACTCCGTCTCTTGATCCACTCCCCCGTTCGTTGGTCTCCACTCGAAACGAAGGGGTGGGGGGCTCCGCTCCGTGATCCTACTAGGTGGTCCTTTATCACATACAGTTCGACACACCGTATCGGGCCACTCGTTACCAGAGACCAATGTTGCCCTTCGAAACACGGGTCTATGCTAACGGCTCGGAGAGGAACGCGTTCTCGAGTCCTACTGCCGTTTTCCCTCGATTATCAGTCACTTCTCGTCAGTTCTAGGTAAACCACTGTCCGTCCGACCGACAACTCCCGTTCATCGAATTGTCTACATGTCTGACGTAGGCTTAAGTGAGTTCAGTTTGTAGTACGCGCAACTGCACCCCGCGGTGCTGGAGGCCCCACAGATGGGACTGTTCACAGAACTCAAAGATAGTATCTCTCGGGCAACGGATCGCCTGTTTTCGGAACAGGAGCCCAAACGAATCGGTATCTACGGTCCGCCCAACGCTGGAAAGACGACGCTCGCGAACCGCATCGCGCGTGACTGGACCGGTGACGCGGTCGGCGCGGAGAGTCACGTCCCGCACGAGACGCGACGCGCACGCCGGAAAGAAAACGTCGAGATCGAACGCGACGGCAAGACGGTGACCATCGATATCGTCGACACGCCCGGCGTGACGACGAAGGTCGACTACGAGGAGTTCACCGACGATATGGACGAGGAAGACGCCATCCGTCGCTCCCGGGAAGCGACCGAAGGCGTCGCCGAGGCGATGCACTGGCTGCGCGAGGACGTCGACGGCGTCATCTACGTCTTAGACAGCGCCGAGGATCCGATCACACAGGTCAACACGATGCTGATCGGCATCATCGAATCGCGCGATCTCCCCGTTCTCATCTTCGCGAACAAGACCGACCTCGACGACTCGAGCGTCAAACGGATCGAAGACGCGTTCCCCCAACACAAGACCGTCCCTCTGTCGGCCAAAGAGGGGGACAACATGGACGAAGTCTACGACAACATCGCGGAGTACTTCGGGTGACCACCGATGCCAAAAGCAACTAACGCGGACGATGCCGATGCCCCCGACGGCGTCCAGATCGACCTGATCAGCGGCGAACGCATGGCCGGCATGGCGACGATGGAGAAGATCAGGATGATCCTCGACGGTGTCCACGACGGCAATATCGTCATCTTAGAGGAGGGGCTGACGCCCGACGAGGAAAGCCGGCTCATCGAGGTGACGATGGCCGAGATCAGTCCCGACGAGTTCAACGGGATCGAGATCGAGACCTATCCCAAATCCGAGACCCGCGACTCGTCGCTGTTGGGCCGAATCATGGGCAGCAACGAGACGGAAGCGAAACTGACGGTGATCGGCCCGGCCAACCAGATCGAGACGCTCCACAAGGACGAAACGCTCATCAGCGCGCTCGTGTCCCGCAACTAATGCCCCATCAGTGTACGAACTGTGGCCGGCAATTCGCCGACGGCTCGAAGGAGATGCTGTCGGGCTGTCCCGACTGCGGCGGGAACAAGTTCCAGTTCGCGCCGACCACGACGGCCGCAGCCGATTCGTCGGCCTCGACGGAGGCCGAAACCGACGGTTCAGGGGCAGTCGACGCCGGATCGTCACCGGACTCGAGCGACACCGAGTCCCCGGACGGCGTCGCGACTCGAGCCGCCGAAACCGTCCGGAACCTGATGTCCGCCGGCTCGGCCGACGACGCCGAATCGGACGGTGCCGACCACCGACGACCGGCGGATACGGAACCGACTGCGGACACGGAACCGACCGTGGACACGGAACCGACCGTGGACACGGAACCGACCGTGGACGACGGTTCCTGGCCCTCGGGCGGGGCCGCCGAGACGGACGGTTCGGAGCCGGCAACCGGCAACGATGCCGGTTCCGCAGGGGAATTCGACGAATGGCCGGAGACGGCTCGCCGACCCGCGGACCGCTCCGACCCGCCGGCGGATCGGACGGTTGACGACACCGACCGGCCCGATCGGTCGTCGGACGGCTCGAGCCGGCCGACAGAGGGCCCGACGACGACGTACGCCGACGACGAGAACACGGCACAGGCCGACGCCCGAAGCGAGGTCGTTCCCACGGACGAACTGCCGGCACACGAGGGTGACGAACCCCGACTCGAGACCGAGAGTGGCGACGAGTCCCATCCCGGCACCGATGCCACGGGCGACTCCTCACCCGTGACCGACGCCGCCGACGCGCCACCGGACCACGGACGGGTCGTTCAGGAGCCGAGCGGCCAGCGCCCGTCGATCGAGGAACTCCGGGCGGAACTCAACGAACAGTTCGAGAGCATCAAGATCGTCCGCCCGGGTCAGTACGAACTCAACCTGATGGAGCTGTACAACCGCGAGGAGTACATCATCTCGCTTCAGGAGGACGGCCGCTACGTGATCGACGTACCGGACTCGTGGCGAGACGCCGACGACGAGTGACACGGCCTCCGACACCCCTCCGTTTCGATTGTAATTCACCTGTCGTCTCCTTCGTGGCTCTCTCACACAGTGAAACCCGTTCCATTGGAAACGATGCCCACAATCCGGCTCTCCAACAGGTCGTACTGACGGCGATCCGACGACGGAGTCTCACGCAACTTCGGTGTGACCGTCGAATCCACTGTAGCCGCTCGAGGGCAGTCTCCGAACGAAGAAAGATGGATTTAAACGACGCGGCTACGACCCCTCGAACATGAGTACCGCAACCAAGGTCGTTCTCGCGACGGTCGGAGTATCGGCGCTCCTGTCGATCCTGCTCGTCTTCCAGACCGCACTCGCCTGATGTTCGAGGCCCGTGCGCTCTCGGCGGCGGTCGACGCCGTCCGCGAGAGCCACGCACCCGACGTCCGTGTCCTCGACTGCGAACGCGACTTCGAGACGTTGAACCCGGCACGCGCGGAGGATCTCGGGCTGGTCGTCGACTCGCTCGAGCCCGCGAGCTACCCGGCAGCGTGGCTGCCCGAGGACGCACCGACGCTGCTCGCTCGCTACGCGAGTTCGGAGCTGACGATCGGGATGCCGGGCGACGGCAGCGTCGCCTGGACCCGCCAGACCGAGCCTCCGATCGTGCTGGTCAAACCGCGCGTCGAGGGCTCGCCCGACGCCTTCATCGACTTCCTGATCGCCGAGGCACTGGTCCAACTCGATCTCGGTGTTCCGGAACACTTCATCGGCTTCTTCGAGGACTCCTATCCCGCCCTCGATCGGGCGGTCGAACTGGACCCGAACGGCACCTATCAGGTCGCCGCGGCGCTGTACGACGGCTGGGTCGGACTGCAGACCCGGGAGGTATTCGCCGAGTGGCACGACGACCACCCCGGCCTCGCCGACGCTTGGCAGGACGCGGGGACCCGCCTCGAGGATCGTGTTTCGGACCTGCCGCGGGCGGTCGCACGCGGCGACACCGACTTCGCCGACGCGACGGAACTGGCGTGTGCGGCGATCAAGCACGCGATCGAGTTGCCGGCACCCTTCGCCGCGCTCGACACCGAGGCCTACCTCGATCACGGCCCCGAGTACGCCATCCAGTGGGCCGAGACGACCTTCGAGTCGCTCGAGAACTAGTTCGTTTGGCGTCGGCTGTCGGCAACTAGACGCCTGCACTCGATCGTCCAAACGAGTCATGACACAGCACGCGCCACGCTGCGACGCTTTTCTGTGACCGGGAACCCGAACTCACCGCTGATCGCCGCTCAGAAGTCGGCGTCGATGCTGCCGTCCTCGTCGAGGTCGATTACGCCGTCGAACCGGTCGCGGAATCGGTCGACCAGTTCCTCGTCGTGGGGGTCCTTGGCGAGGTGGAACAGTCCGACCGCGTCGTACTCGGCGAGCAACTCGAGGATCCGGTCGACGGCCTCGAGGGCCTGCTCGTCGCCGGCGTAGTAGGCGAGTTCGGTGACGGAGTCGATACTGATGCGGCGTTTGCCGTCGTGTTCCGCGAGGAAGCCGTCGATGTGATCGACGATGCCGTCGACGTCGTCGGGGGCAGCGACGTAGTGGACGGTATCGGAGGAGCGCCGGGAGTAGCCGCGTTCGATGCTCAGCGTGTCTAGGATCTCGGCCCGTTCCTCGTCGACATCGTAGTACTCGAGTTTCTGTCTGACTTCGCGGGCGGTGGTTCGGGTGGAGACGACGAGGAAGTTGTCGGTATCGGTCTTGAAGAAGTCGGTGTCGATACGGTCGGTCTCGCCGGTACTCGGATGCAACAGGAGTACCCCGGTGCCGCCCGGTATGGTTGCCGGTGTCCCGTCTATCTCGAGCGTATACTCCATACTGGCCGCAACAACTCCGGGAACTCCCTTAAGCGTGCGGATGTCTCTCCCGGGGAAGTCGGAAGCGGTGGAAGGGTCTGAAAAACTGGCGAGGGGTGGGACAGTGCGACTCACCGAACGTCGAGACGAAATCCGGATGCCCACGGATTTCGATCCGACGACCCTTCGCCCACTACTTTTTAGGCCAGCCTAAAGAGTCTGTCGGTGGTTCTCGTGGCAGTGAGAACGATCGCCGATACCGGTGATCGTCGTCCCATCGATACCCCTGCGCTACTGCTGTCCCATTCCATCGGGGTTGCTTCCGTCTCGATGCGAACGCGTTTAGGGTCGCGGCGCGACGCTTGTGGATATGAGCGTTCGCGAGGAGTTCGACGACTGGGCGGCCAGCGGTCGGGATAGAGGCATGGAAGAACGACACTGGCACACCGCAAAACACGCGCTCGCACGGATGCCGATCGAGTCCGGCGACACCGTCCTCGATCTCGGCTGCGGGAGCGGCTACGCCGGCCGCGCCCTGCGGGACACGAAGGACGCAGGGCGGGTCTACGGCCTCGACGGCTCGCCGGAAATGGCACACAACGCGGCCGGTTACACGGACGAGTCGGCCGTTGGCTACCTCGTCGGGGACTTCGACGAGTTGCCTTTCGCCGACGATTCGATCGATCACATCTGGAGCATGGAGGCGTTCTACTACGCCGCCGACCCCCACCACACCCTCGAGGAGATCGCCCGGGTTCTCCGGCCCGGCGGTACCTTCTACTGTGCGGTCAACTACTACGAGGAGAACGTCCACTCCCACGAGTGGCAGGAGTTCATCGCCATCGAGATGACCCGGTGGGACCGCCACCAGTACCGCGACGCCTTCCGGGAGGCGGGCTTGCACGTCGCCGAACAGGACAACATTCCCGACCGCGAGATCACGATTCCGCCCGCGGCCGAGTTCCCGACCGAGGACTGGGAGACCCGCGAGGCGAT
This sequence comes from Natrinema sp. CGMCC1.2065, assembly GCF_051225675.1. Taxonomy (NCBI): domain Archaea; kingdom Methanobacteriati; phylum Methanobacteriota; class Halobacteria; order Halobacteriales; family Natrialbaceae; genus Natrinema; species Natrinema sp. CGMCC1.2065. The sequence continues at coordinate 200,231 of NZ_JBPJSJ010000001.1, forward strand.
GGTCGAACGCTACCGCGAGTTCGGGACCCTCTTGACCGTCGGCGTCGCACCCTGATTCCCCGCATTCGGCCGCCCGCCACACAAGAATCGCGTTCTGCCGCCCGCGATCGATCCGGAGTCGTGGGTCGAAACCCCCCGGTTTCCACTCGAGGTTCGTAACCCCCTTCGAGGGGCCGTCACACGGCCGCTGACTCGAGTCGAAACGGTCCCCTCCGATCGGTGACAGTCTCGGGATCGTGACCGCGGTGACTCCGCCGCCGCTACTCGTGGCGTTCGCCGGCCGGAATCGCGACCTCGAGCCAGTTCTCCTCGGGCGGGAGCGGACAGTCGAACGTCTCGCTGTAGGCACAGAACGGCGAGTACGCGAGGTTGAAGTCGACGACGATCTCGTCGCCGTCCGCGAGGTCCCGATCGGGCTCGAGTTCCATGTAGCGGCCGCCGTCGTAGCTCTGCTGCCCCGTCGTCTTGTCCCGGAAGGGAACGAACAGCGGCTGTTCGTTCGGGCTCTCCTGCTCGTAGGCCGCGAGTTCGAACGTCCCGTCCTCGAGGTCCTCGTCCTCTCGATCCAGTTCGAACTCGAGCGTCGCGACCCGCAGATAGCGCATCTCTCGGCCCGCCGTGGTGTCCATCAGCACGACCTCGGGCTCGTCGTGGACCGTCGCGGTCGCGGTCACGCGGTAGGCCGGATCCGGCTCGAAGTAGTCCAGTCCCGCGAAGTCCTCGCGCTCTTCGGGCGGGATCGGCGACTGCGGATGATCGGCGAAAAAGTCGTCTTTCTCGGCGCGCTTGGACTCGAGTTCCGTGCGCCAGCGGTCGACGTCGATGGAATCGCTCATAGCCGACGTAGTCGACCGAGTGGGGAAGGCGTTGCGCTTCGGCTCGCGGGGTCGCTGCGGGGCGCGTTCGATCGGCGCGTCGAAAACGGCGCGTAAGCGGGCCCTCTCTGTGACCGGTCGGTCGCTCTCCGACAGTCCGGCTCGTTACTCGTCGATCGTGAGGACGCCGTTCCGGGCCGAGACGGCGGTCGCTTCCGGCGGGAGTTCGAACTCGAACTGCTCGCCGTCCGCGACGATGATCGCGGTCGACCCGACGACGTCGACCGAGATGTCTGCGGCCGAGGTGCCGAAATCGACCGCGATGGTGCTACCGTCATCGTATTCGAACGTGCGAACGACGACGTCTCGGTCGACGTTCTCGAGAGAGTGGGGAACCTTCACATACGGTCGTAGGTACTGAGCTAAGTAAAGGCTCACGCTGGCAGCAATCGGGCGAGTCGATCGCGGAGGGTTCGGTGGCCGTCATCGCGTTCCGATCCGCTGCTCGACCCGACGTTTATCACTGATCGGGCGGCGACTCCAGTCCGTCAACGCTATGGACGACCGACCATGAGTACTGGCAGAATGACGGACTGGCGGACGGTGTTCGGCCACGACGAGCCCTACGAGCCGCAGGTCGACGGTATCGAGACGGCCATCGACACCGGACGGGAGGGCGGTTACACCGTTATCGAAGGGGCCTGTGGCACCGGGAAGACGATGATCGCGCTCACCGCCGGGATCGATCTGGTGCGCGATCCCGACACCGACTACGAGCGCGTGTTCGTCCTCACGAGCGTCAAACAGCAACTCCGCCAGTTCGAAGCGGACCTCGAGACGATCAACGAGAACCTGCCGGCCGACTGGAACCCCGTGTCGGGACTGACACTCGTCGGGAAGGCCGACGTCTGCCCGTACAACCGGGAGAAGACGGCGGGGTTCGACGACGGCAACGTCTACGACCGCTGTGAAACCCTGCGGGACCGCACCCGCGATCTCACCGGCGAGGGCGGCGACACGACCGCGAAGAACCTGGCCGCCCGCGCCCGCAGCCAGCAGATCGGGCTGGCCGACAGCGGGACCCGATCGAAAAACACCTTCCTCGAGACCGCCGGGGAGCCGACGCCGTACCCGCCTGACCTGCCGGAGTACGGCGAGGGCGGGCCGGTCGGGGCCGAGACCGAGTACTGTCCGTTCTACGCACAGTATCTGGAGGACCTGCCGGACGACGAGGACGGATCGCCCGCGGAGGCGATACCCTACGACTTCACCGATGCGGGAATGATCACGCCCGAGGACCTCGTGGCCCGATCGGTGACACACGGCACCTGCCCCCACTCCGTGATGGGGGCCGCCCTCGGCGAGGCCGAGGTCGTCATCGGCAACTACTACCACGCCTTCGATCCCCGCACCGTCGGCTCTTTCACCGGCGCGCTACTCGACGACTCCACGTTCGTCGTCTGCGACGAGGCCCACATGTTAGAGCCCCGGGTCCGCGACCTGGTCAGCGAGGGCGTCGCCGACGCGACGCTTCGAGACGCCGAGACCGAACTCTCGCGGGTCATCCAGCCGGTCAAGTTCGAGCGCGAGGGCCGACAGGCCGAGGGCGGCTCCAAGACCGCCGACGCCGACCTCGTCCGCGCGGAGCTGAACGACAGCGACGTCTCCTACGAGGAACTCAACCGCACCCTCGAGTTCGTACAGGACCTCCGGGCCGAACTCGATCGGCGCGTGACGGCCTACCTCGACCGGTCGTATCGGGGCTGGCAGTCGAACCTGAACGACCTCGAGGATGCGGAACTTCCCCTCCGGGACCCCGCAGCGCCCGCCGAGGACGAACTGACCGAGTGGGCCCGCGAGGCGGGGTACGGTGACGCCGACTGGGTCCGCGCCGAGGCCGTCGGCGCGGTCGTCCAGCGGGTCTTAAACGAGGCGGAAGACGAGGACCGGACCCGCGCCGCGCCCGCCGTCGGGCGGGTCCTCGGCGAGTGGTACCGCCGCGGCCACACCGATTACTTCCGCGAGATCGAACTCGAGCGCACCTGGGACGACACCGAGCCGCCCGATTCGTGGCGACGGGCCTACAACGCTCGCCTCTCGCTTCACAACTGCGTCCCAAGCGACGCCATCGGCGACCGACTCGGGCACTTCGGCGGCGGCGTCCTGATGAGTGCCACCCTCGAGCCGATCGAGGCCTTCACCGAGGTGACGGGCCTGCAGTACCTCGCACGGGAGGAGGACCGACCGGTCGTCGAACGCCGGTACGGCCTGCACTTCCCCGCCGAGAACCGCGAAAGCTTCGCGGTCGCCGCGCCGAAGTACACCTACGACAACCGCGGCCGGCCGGGCGAGGAGAACCCGACCCGCCGCTCCTACGCGAACGCCGTCGCGACGGTCGCCCGGCTCCCCGGCAACGTCCTCGTCGGCATGCCCAGTTACGCTGAGGCCGAGTGGATCGCCGGCCGGCTCGAGAGCCGGGTCGACAAACCCGTCCTGCTCGACGTCGCCAGCGACGACGAGACCACCGAGTCGCTCAAAGACGAGTTCTTCGCGGGCGAGGGGAAGGTACTCGTCACGAGCCTGCGGGGCACGCTGACCGAGGGCGTCGACTACAGCGGCGACCGCCTCGCCGCCGCGGTCGTCTGTGGCGTGCCGATCGTCAACACCTCGAGCCCGCGAACGAAGGCCGTCCGGCGGGCTTACGACGACGAGTTCGGCGACGGCTTCACCTACGCCCTGACGATCCCCGCGGTCCGGAAGGCTCGACAGGCCATCGGTCGGGTCATCCGCAGCCCCGAAGACGTCGGCGTTCGCGTCCTGCTCGACGAACGGTACGCCCGCGACAGCTGGGACTCGGTCCGCCCGTATCTCCCCGACGACAACGAGTTCCAGCCGGTCAGTCCCGACATGCTCGACGTGGGTCTCGATCGGTTTCAGTCGCGGCTCTCCTCGCAGTAGTAGCCGGCGATAATCACTGCCCCGCTCAGTCGTCCGATTCGGCCTCGAGCGACGGCCGTCGCTCTCCCCGCCGCCGCGCGAGAACCCGGTCGACGATGTCGCTGCTCGAGTGCAGGCGCTCCCCCGTCGGCTCGAGGCCGCCGGCCCGCTCGACCCGACAGTCGATCCCCCACGCCGCGAGCAGCCCGGCGATCTCGTCCTCGTCGTGGTGCTGGTCGTGGCCCAGCACGACGACGTCGGGATCGATCTCGCGGATCGGCACCGAGAAGTCCTCCGGATGGCCCAGTCGGGCGTGATCGACCGCCTCGAGCGCGGCGACGGCGTCCCGACGCTGTTCGCCCGGCAGCACGGGGTCGGGTTTGTGCGTGACGCCCGCCGCGCGGGCGACGATGACGTGGAGTTCGTCGCCCGCGTCCGCGGCCGCCTCGAGGTAGTGAACGTGGCCCGGATGCAGGAGATCGAAGGTGCCCTGGGCGACGACCCGCGTCGCTCGGCCGGACGGTCCGTCGGTCATGTCGATAGCTCCGTGGTTACGGTAATGCCGCCCGTTTCGGCGTACAGCGAGTAGAGCAAGATCGCGAACCCGAGCGCCGTCGCCGAACTCTGGAGGGCGATGCCCAGTCCCATCGTGTCGCCGAGGAGGTGGACGCCGCCGCCGAGGATCGAGCCGACGACGATGACGCCGAAGCCGCCGGCGACGGCACGCAGCGCCGCCGACCCGGTCCGGCGGAAGGCCCGATAGGCGAGCGACGCGATTGCGCCGCCGGTCAGTACCGTCGCCGTGTTCGCGATCGCGATGGGGAGCGTGTACTCGTTCATGACTCGGTGGGTCCGGGGCCGCCGTCCGACTCTCCCGCTCGAGTCGGTCGCCGCGAGAGCCGGTGGGGTGCTGCGGCGACGCGAGGGGGTCGACCGCCGGCCGTCTCCGTACCCGTTCGTCCTCGGAGCAGTCACTTGAGTACACCCATCGGTTCCCGAACCAAAGGAACGTGGCCGATGATGTTCGCCGCACTCCGACGGATCGAGTCGACGCCGGTCGCCGGGCGGGCAGCCGATCGCGGCGGCGTCGGCGAACCGGGGACTTCAAGCGGCGGCGTAAGGGAACCCGTACTACCAACCGTGACCGGACGTCTCTTCTTCGAGAGCGGAGTCGCACCGCTGGCAGCCGAGGCGGGCGGGCTCGCGGTAACGCCCCAGATGCTCGTGGTGTTCGCGATCATCCTCCTCGCGCTGGTGCTTTTCGTGACCGAGTGGCTGCCGATCGACGTGACCGCCATCCTCGTGATGGTCCTGTTGATGGTGCTGGGCGCGGACGGCGTCGCGAACTTCACCGAGATATCGACGGCCGAAGGGACCTCCGGGTTCTCGAACTCGGCGACGATCACCGTGCTGGCGATGCTCATTCTGAGTTCCGGAATTAGCCAGACCGGGGTCGTCCAGATCATCGGCCGGAAGATGTCCGCGTTCGCCGGCGAGGACCTCGACAAACAACTGCTCGCGACGATCGGCGTCAGCGGCCCCATCTCCGGGTTCATCAACAACACGCCGGTCGTCGCCATCCTCGTGCCCGTCGTCTCCGACATCGCCCACAAGGGCAAGACCTCGCCGTCGAAGCTGCTGATTCCGCTCTCCTACGCGTCAATGTTCGGCGGGATGCTCACGCTGATCGGCACCTCGACGAACATCCTCGCGAGCGACGTCTCCGCGCGCTTGCTCGATCATCCCTTCTCGATGTTCGAGTTCACCAAGCTCGGCGTCATCGTCCTCCTCGTCGGCAGCCTCTATCTCATGACCGTCGGCCACCGGCTGCTCCCCGAGCGGGTCCCCGTCGACGAGGACTACGTCACGGAGTACGACATCGAGGAGTACCTGACCGAGGTGATCGTCGACGAGGAGTCCCCGATCGTCGGCTCGACCGTCGCCGACGCCATCGACCGCGTCGCGTTCGACGCCGACATCCTGCAAGTCGTCCGCGACGACGAGGAGTTCATCGAACCCATCGGTCAGAAGACGATCCGCGCCGGCGACACGCTGCGACTCCGCGCGGATCGGCCGACCGTCCAGCAACTCGTCGAACGCGAGACGCTCACGATCGACGGCGGTCCGGAGACCGACGCCGAACTCGAGCCCGAGGAGATCCCCGACCGCACGCTGGTCGAGGTCGTCGTCCCCCGGGGCTCGTTCCTCGTGGGCGAGTCGCTCGAGACGTCGACGTTCCGCCAGCGCTACGACGCGACCGTGTTGGCCTTCCGCAGTCGCGGGGAGACGGTCCGCAGCGACATGGACGAACGCCGCATTCGGGTCGGCGACACGCTGTTGGTCCAGGCGGCGCCCGACAGCATCGACCGCCTCTCGCAGAACGACGACTTCATCGTGGCTCACGAGCCCGACGAGCCCGATTACCGCACGGAGAAGATCCCTCACGCGGCGGCGATCATGGCCGGCGTCGTCGGCTTCGTCGCCGTCCCGTGGGGGGCCGTCGGGACCGCGCTGGCCGGCGTGACCGGCGTCGCCGCCCTCGAGTCCATGTCGGCGCTCTCCTTGCCGATCATGGTCACAGCACTGGCCGGCGTCGTCGCGATGGTCGCGTCGGGCGTCCTCAAGCCGACCGAGATCTACGACGCCGTCGAGTGGGACGTGATCTTCCTGCTTGCGGGCATCATCCCGCTGGGGATCGCCTTAGAACAGACCGGCGGGGCCGACCTCCTGGGGTCGCTCGTCGCGTCGACCGGGGCCTACCTCCCGGCGCTCGGCGTCCTCTGGGTGTTCTACCTCGCGACGGGGCTCATCACGGGCGTGATCTCGAACAACGCCAGCGTCGTGTTGATGCTCCCGGTGGCCGTCGAGACCGCCTCCCAGATCGGTGCGAACCCCTTCGCGTTCGTGCTGGCGGTCACCTTCGCGGCCTCGACGGCGTTTCTCACGCCCGTCGGCTACCAGACGAACCTGTTCGTCTACGGCCCCGGCGGCTACAAGTTCATGGACTTCGTCCGGGTCGGCGCGCCGCTGCAGTTCCTGCTCTCGATCGTCACCGTCCTCGGGATCAACTTCTTCTGGGGGCTGTAGCCCTCGCGTATCGCCCGACCGCTACTCGTCGCTCGAGTCGCCTTCCTCGGCCGATTCCTCGTCGTCCGCGGCCGACTCGTCCCCGTCGCCCGCCTCGTCGGCCGGCGGCTCGTCCTCGTCGTCGCGCTCGAGGGCCTCCTCGAGTTCCCGCTCGCGCTGGCGCTCCTCGGCGTCGTCGGCCTGGTCCTCGCGCCCGTCCTTGGTGTCTGCCATAATCCCACACACATCGCCGACGGGGATAACGCTGTGCCATGGCGCTTCAACGCCGTCCGCCCGCCGAGCGCTCGTCACCGGGACCCGACGAGACGACGCGGTCGGCGTCTCGAGGCCGTCGAGACGACCCGAACGAGCGCCGACCCCGGCTCGTAGGCCACGCGGTCGGTCGGGGACTTCGCGGCGACGAGCTTCCAGAAGCCCGGCGCGTCGAGTCGCAGCCGACACAGTCCCCGCTCGTCCGTGCGGGCCGATTTCCGTCCCGCCTCGACGAACGCCCCTTCGACCGGCCGTCGCCGGTCGTCGCGGACGCGAACGGTGAACTCGGTTCCGACGGGTACCTCGTGGCGCTCGAGGTCGACCCGGAGCCGACGAGTAACTTGCATGCAGGTAAGTAACACGATCCGATCGAAAAGCGGCCACCCTGTGTATTCCGGTCCGGAGACGGGGCGCCGCGTCACGCGCGCGGCTCAGTCGGTCGCGACGACGTGGGCATCGTCGGGGTCGAACCCGACCGTCAGTTCGTCGGCTTCGGGGACCGCGGGCAGTTGGAGGACCATCTCGGTCCCGTTCCAGCGGCCGTGGACGCGGACGGTCTCGCCGAGGAACTCGCTGGTTTCGACGGTCACCGGCAGCCGGTTGGTCCCGACGTTCCGGGAGAGCGCACCCGGTCGCACGCAGACGGTGACCCGGTCGGCCCCCGGCGGGACCGCCGACACCGCGAGGGTCTCGCCGCCGACGTCGATCCGCGCCTGGTCCTCCTCTCGAGCCCGAACCGTGCCCTCGAAAACGTTGTTGTCGCCGACGAACTCGGCGACGAACCGCGTCGCGGGCTCGCGGTAGATCGCCTGTGGCCGGCCGACCTGCTCGACCCGGCCGCCGTTCATCACCGCCACGCGATCGGAAATCGCCAGCGCCTCGGCCTGATCGTGGGTGACGTAGACGGTCGTGATTGCGAGTGCCGACTGGATCCGTTTGACCTGCCGGCGCAGCGACTCCCGGAGCTGTGCGTCGAGCGCGCTCATCGGCTCGTCGAGCAAGAGCAGGTCGGGAGCCGGCGCGAGCGCCCGCGCCAGCGCGACCCGCTGGCGCTGCCCGCCCGACAACTGATCGGGGTCGCGCTCGCCCATTCCCTCGAGGTCGACCAGCGCGAGCAGTTCCCGGACGCGTTCGTCGACGGTCTGCCCGTCCGGCGGCTCCCGGAACCGCAGCCCGTAGCCGACGTTCTCGGCGACGCTCATGTGCGGAAACAGCGCGTAGCTCTGGAAGACGACGCCGACGTCTCGCGCCTCCGGCGGGACGCCGTCCATCGCCCGGCCGTCGAATCGGACGGTCCCCGCCGTCGGCGACTCGAAGCCGGCGATGGTCCGCAGCGTCGTCGTCTTCCCGCAGCCCGAGGGGCCGACGAGGGTGAAAAACTCCCCGTCCCGGACCGTCAGGTCGATCCCCTCGAGCGCGACGGTCCCGTCGTAGCGTTTGGCGACGCCCTCGAGTTCGAGGTCGGTCATCGCTCGAACCTCCCGCCGACGCGGTCGACGACGACGAAACTGGCGGCCGTGACGAACAGCAGAACCGTTCCCATGGCGATCGCGGGGCCGGAGCGACGGCCGAGATAGCGCTCGACGGCGACTGGCATCGTGTAGGTGTCGCCGCCGCCCGCCAAAATCACCGTCGAAGAGAACTCCCCGATCGAGATAGCGAAGGCGAAGGCCGCGCCGGCGACGATGCCGCTGGCCACGAGTGGCAACTCGACGTCCCGGAGCGCGCGGTACCGGGAGGCACCCAGCGCACGGGCGGACTCGACCATCGCCGGATCCAGGTTCGCGAGCAGCGGCGAGACGTTGCGCGTGACGAACGGGTAGGCCGCGACCGCGTGGGCCGCGACGATCGCGACCGCGCCGGTCACCTGAAACCGCCAGCCGCCGGGCAACGGAATCCCGAAGACCAGTCCTCGGAGCAGGCCGATCCCGAAGACGACGCCGCTGACCGCAAGCGGCAACATCGCCAGCGCGTCGACGACGGCCCCCGCACGGCCCGCCCGGGCAGTTACGACCGAGATCACGACGCCCATCGGGACGGCGACCGCGAGCGTCGCGACGCCAAACAGCAGCGAGTTCCGGATCGCGATCCACGGCAGCGTCTGGTAGCTGGCCCCCTCGAGCTGGCGCTCGAGCAGGAACGCGTAATGGCGACCCGTGAGCCCGCTCCCGTCGGTGACGCTGCCGACGATCAGGCTCGCCATCGGTCCGACGAAGACCACCAGTACGACGAGTCCGTAAGCGACGATCGCCAGCCGGCGCGGCGACAGCGCGGTCCGCAGGTCGGGAACGAGCGGCCGCCTCGCGGTCGACCCGGCCGCACGTGCCAGTCCCGACTGGGCGGACTCGTATCGGAGATAGGCGTACGTCAGTCCCAGCGAGAGCAGCGTCTCGAGGACGGCAAGCGTCGCGGCCTCGCCGTAGGCCAACTGGCGCACCCGGTCGTAGATCCAGACCTCGACGGTCGCCAACTGGAGCCCGCCCAGCGCGAGGACGATGGGGAAGGTCATGAACGTGAAGATGAAGGTCAGCAACGCGCCGGTCAACACTGCGGGAAACAGTTGCGGGACGACCACGTCGCGGAACGCCCGTCGCGGACTCGCGCCGAGGCTGCGGGCCGTCTCGACGGCCCGGCGGTCGACGGACTCCCACGCGGCGACGGTCACGCGGGCCACCAGCGGCGCGTTGTAAAAGGCGTGGGCGACGATCACGATCGCCAGCGGGTTCCACTCGATGAACGGGTACGGCCCGAGCCCGACCAGTCCGAGCAGGCCGTTGAGCGTCCCGCCCCGGCCGAACATCGCGTAGAAGCCGACCGCGACCATGATCCCGGGCAGGACGAAGGGCAGGATCGTCAGCGACCGGACCGTCCGCCGGCCCCGGAACTCGTAGGTCGCCAGGACGTAGGCCGCGGGCAGCCCGAGCGCGACGCTTGCCACCGTCGACAGCGCCGCCTGATAGGCCGTAAAGCCGAACAGTCCCAACCGGACCCCCGGCGTCTCGAGGGCGAGCCACGGCACCGGCAGGTCGAGGCCGGGGATCGGCCGGACGACGGTACCGGACACCGAGACGGCCCCGAGCCAGCCGGCGACGCCCTCGAGATGTGTCCGGACGGCGAGCGGCTCCGCGAGGACGTCCGCGAGCGCCCCGACATAGAACGGATCGGTCAGGACCGCGCGGAAATGGGCGAGCGTCGGCCGGCCCGCCTCGAGGACGGCCTCGACGAAGACGACCCCGACCGGCAGGTAGAGCATGATCGCAAGCACCGCGGCCGTCGCGAGCGCCGCGAGCGAGAGGGCGTGGCGCTCGAGGCGCGACCGGAGGGTCACGACCGCGTTCCGGAGCCCAGGGCGATCCGATGCGGGCACGGGCTTACTGGCTGACGTACTCGCGGGCCCAGTCGTCGACCCAGCCGCCGAGGCTGCCCCGAAGCGCCTCGTAGTCGAATGCGACCGTTTCGGACGGCTCGTGGGCGTACTCGTCGAACGTCGAATCGAGGTCGACGTGATCGTCCGCGACGGCCGGGAACTGGACGTTTCGCTGGGCGATTTCGGCCTGGGGCTCGCTCGAGAGGACGAAATCGAAGAAGTCGTAGGCGACGTCGACGTCCGTCGCTCCCTCGAGGATGCCCATTCCTTCGGGGTTGGCGTAGCCCTGCCCGTTCGGGAACGCGACCTGATGGCGGCTCATCTCGTAATCGAACTCGTTCGCGTACACCTGATCGGTCGAGTAGGAGACGACCATCGCCCGCTCGCCCTCCATGTACGCGCCGCTGTAGGACTCCGTCCAGCCGTCGAGGACGCGAACGCCGTTGTCCTCGAGGTCGCCCCAGTAGTCGAGGTAGCCGCCCTCGCCGTGGGCGTCGATCGTCCACAGCAGGAACGCCCGTCCCGGATCCGAGTTCTGGGCGTTCTGAGCCAGCAACGCGTCCTCGTAGGCCGGCTCGGTCAGGTCCGCGAACGTCTCGGGTTCGTCGACGAGCGTCTCGTCGTAGACGAGACAGATGTAGCCCGTGTCGTAGGGCAGCACGCGACCGTGGGGGTCGCCCATCTCGAGTTCGTCGCGGATCCGATCGGCGTTGTCGAGCCGATCGACCTCGAGTTCCTGCAGGAGTTCGCCGTCGCCGAGTTCGTCGTCGATCCGGACGAGGTCGTCGACGTTGACCCCGACGTAGGCGTCGGCGTCGATGTCCGCGTTCTCCCGCGCGCTCCGCACGTACTGTGTGAGCCCTTGGTCGGGAACCGTCCACTCGATTTCGGCGTCGTGTTCGGCCTCGAACGCCTCTTTGAGCCACGGCCCGGCCGAGTTCTCCGTGTTGACCATCGAATCGTAGGTCGCGATCCGCAGCGTTCCGTCGTCGCCGTCGCCGTTCCCGCCGCCGTCGCGAGTCAGACAGCCGGCGACGCCGGTGACCGTCCCCGCACCGACCGTCCCGATGAACGTCCGTCGATCCATTACTCGGTGGTTACACTGAGTGGTCTTAAACGGCGTGATCGGCCGATCGGTCCCGTCAATCGGACAAAGACTTTACCGCTCGAGTGAGAGTCTCGGCTGTGACTGGGACCGCTCGCGGGGACGATCGCTCGAGACGAAAGCGCCGCTACGTCCTCGCGGGGATCGTCGTCGCGCTCGGGGTCGTGACCGGCGGGATCCTGCTCGAGGTACTGGGAACGATCCTCTTCGCACTGACGGTTGCCTACGTCCTCATGCCGGTCCAGGGGTGGCTCGTCAGGCGCGGGCTCTCGGAGTGGACGGCCGCGCTCGCGGCGACCGTGATCGGCTTCGCGAGCGCAACCGCCGTCTTCGCGCCGATCGTCGTGACGCTGTACTTCCGCATCGAGGGCGTCCTCGAGGCGGTCGAGGCCCTGCCGCGTGAGCTGTCGATCACGGCCTTCGGGGCGACCCAGACCATCGAGGCCGGTGAGGTTCAATCGATGGCGGTCGATTCCCTGAGCGGCGTCGCGACCGACTTCGCGCTTTCCCTCCCGGTCCTCGCGATCAAGTTCGCGCTGTTTCTCGTCCTCATTTTCGGCGTCCTGCTCAAAGGCGACGAGGCGGGCCGGGCCGCCGTCGCGCCGATCCCCTACGACTATCGCGACGTCGTCTACGCGCTCGCCACGCGCGCTCGAGAGACGCTGTACGCGATCTACGTCCTGCAGGTGGCGACCTCGCTCGCGACGTTCGCCGTCGCCTACCCGCTGTTCTGGGCGCTGGGATACGAGGGCGCGCTGACGCTCGCGATCGTCGCCGCCGTGTTACAGTTCGTCCCGATCATCGGGCCGAGCATGCTGATCGCGCCGATCGCGATCTACCAGGCCATCGCCGGCGACCTCGTCGCGGCAGCCCTGATCGGCGTTCTCGGCCTCGTCCTCGTCGGCTGGCTCCCCGATGTCGCCGTCCGGCCGCGGCTGGCGCGTCGCTCCGCCGGCCTCCCCGGCAGCCTCTACTTCGTCGGCTTCACCGGTGGGCTCTTTACTCTCGGCCCGATCGGCGTCGTCGTCGGCCCGCTACTGGTCGCCGTCTTCGTCGAGGCCGTCGACCTGCTGGCCGACGAGGTCAACACCGACGCCACGTTCAGCGAGATCATCGAAGCCGACCTCGAGTCCGATTCCGAGGACACCGAGACGACCTTCGAGGAGTCGAGTCCGCGGACGGCCGACGACTGAGGCCGGGATATCGCTGGCGCGGCCGGTCGCCGTCGGAGCGGGGTGAACGACACGTTAATCCAGTTGGGTAACAAACACGTTCGCATGAAACGTCAGCCCCCGCTTCCCGTCGCCCTCTTGATCGTAGGGATCGCAACCGTCTGTGCGCTCGTCATCGCGTCCGGCTTCCTCGATCCCGAGTGGATGCTCGAGACGCTCGGGCTCGAGCTGTATCTCGGTGCGATCGTCGGGATGCTGGGCTGTGGCGTCCTCTCGTTCTGGTTCGACCTCGCCGGACCCATTCGCCGAGCGCTGTAACGCTGCCTTCGGTTCCCCGCTAATCGATATCGTCACCGTGCCGATCGCTTTCTCCCCACAATTTTTAGGATCCCCGTCATCCGTTCGGTATGGTCACCACTCGGACGCTTCTCAACGCCGTCATCGGTGCCGTCGTCGGTGTCGTCCTCTCGTTCATCCCGTTCTCGACCGTCCTCGGCGGCCTCGTCGCCGGGTTCCTCGAGGGACCGGACGGCCGCGAGGGCGCGATCGTCGGTGCGCTGGCCGGTGCGATCGCGTTCCTGCCGATCGCGGGGCTGGGACTGCTCCTGTTCGGGCTCCTCGGAATCGGCCTCGCCGGCGGGGTTCCGCTCGAGGGGTTCGCGGTGGTCTCGGTCGTGATCGTCGTCGCCGGGTTCTTCGCGCTTGCCTACACGGTCGGGCCGTCCTTGCTCGGCGGCTATCTGGGCGCGTATCTCGCCCGCGAGTATCCCGACCAACACCACCGGACGCGGGCCACCATCGGCTACGAAACGGAGTCGGGTGGGGCTCCCCCCACCGAGGGCGCGCCGACGCGGGACCGCGAGTACGACCGCGACTCGGGAACCGCGGACTCGAGGGAGTTCGGTGCCGATCGAATCGACGACGAACGGGACGACGATCGCGAACGGAACCACGACCGGTTCTGATCACTCGTAGCGCAGTGCGTCGATCGGGTCCGTCCGCGCGGCCCGCCACGCGGGGTACAGCCCCGCGAGGACCCCGACGAGTATCCCCACGCCGATCGCGAGCGCGACGTACTCGAGGGGATAGACGAGCGGTAGATCGACGTATTCGGCCCCGACGTAGCCACCGATCAGGCCGAGTCCGGTTCCCAGAATCGCGCCGATCACCCCGAGGATGACCGCCTCGGTCAGGAACAGGCCCAAGACGTCGCGGTTCTGCGCGCCGACGGCTTTCATGATGCCGATCTCGCGGGTTCGCTCGGTGACGCTGACCAGCATGATGTTGGCGATGCCGATCGAGCCGACCAGCAGGGAGATGGCCGCGATGCCGACGATGAAGTTCCGTAACAGATCCAGCACGTCCTGGAGCTGCTGGAGCAGCTCCGTACTCGTCCGGAACGTGACCGCGAGGTCGTCGCCGAGGAACTCGCTGGCGTCGGACCGATCGCTCTCGAGGTAGTCGGTCGCGCTCTCGCGGGCGGCGTCGATGTCGGCCTCGTCGTCGGAGGGGGCTTCGACGATGATCGCGAGGAAGCGGGCCTCGCCGCTCTCACCGGCGCTTTCGTTGTCCGCCCCGTCATCGCCCCCGCCGGCTCCGAGTCCCGACGCTTGTTCCGTGTAGTAGGGATCGGTCGGGACGTACACCCGCGGCGAGGACTCGAACCCCTCGAAGGGGCTCTGTCCCTCGCTGGTGTCGGTGATCCCGACCACTTCGACGGTCCGTCGTTCGCCGCCGAGGATCGTCACGGTCAGTTCGTCGCCGACGGTGACGTTCTCCTCGAACTGGTTGGCCGCCGCCGGGTTGAGGACCGCCTCGCGTTCGCCCTGCCGGAACTGTCTGCCCTCGGCCAACCGCTCTTCGCGGATGTACGACGGTCCCGAGGCGATCAGTCCGTTCCCCTGGGCGACCGTCTCCTCGCCGTTCGAGATCGCTTGCGTCTGAATCGTCGCGTAGCCGTAGGCCGCCTCGACCTCGTCTAAGTCCCCGACCGCCGCGAGGTCGTCGTCCGTAAACACCGGTTGGGCACCCGCGAGCGGCCCGCCCTCGGTGTCGGGATCGGCGGCCCAGCCGTAGACGTTGCGCTGATCGTCGGGACTGATGTCGCCGATGATACCGGCCTGTAGGCTCGCACCCAGTGTGACGAACGCGATCACCGCCGCGATCCCGATCACGATCCCCAGCGTCGTCAGCGCCGACCGGAGCTTATGGCCCCGGATCGAGCGCCACGCCAGCCGCAGGCTCTCGAGCGGGTTCACTCGGAATCGGCCTCCGTCGGCTCCGACGAACCTGTTCGGGAGGCCGGCTCCGGTGTGCCGTCGCCCTCGAGTTCCTCGATCCGTTCGATCCGCCCGTCGAGCAGGTGGACGATCCGGTCGGCCCGCTCGGCGACGTGGCGCTCGTGGGTAACGACGATCATCGTCGTCCCGGCGTCGTGGAACTCGTCGAAGAGATCCAGGATCTCGGCCTCGGTGTCGGTATCGAGGTTGCCGGAGGGCTCGTCGGCCAGCACGATCGCCGGGTCGTTGACCAGCGCCCGGGCCAGTGCGACCCGTTGGCGCTGGCCGCCCGACAGTTCGTTGGGCAGGTGATCCCCGCGGTCGGCGAGCCCGACCCGCTCGAGCAGGTCACGCGCTCGCTCGCGCCGTTCCGTTCGGTCGATCCCCTGAAACAGCTGCGGGAGGGCGACGTTCTCGACGGCGTTCAGTCGGGGCATGAGGTTGAACGTCTGGAAGACGAAGCCGACCTCGGTGCCCCGGAGGCGGGTCCGCTCGCGGTCGTCCAGCGTGTCGACCGCTCGACCGCCGACGACGACCTCGCCCTCCGTCGGGGTGTCCAGACAGCCCACGAGGTTCATCAGCGTCGACTTGCCCGAGCCGCTGGGGCCCATGATCGCCGTATAGGACCCTTCCGGTACCTCGAGCGAGACGCCGTCGAGCGCGTGGACGGGCTCGCCGATCCGATAGGTCTTGCGGACGTCCGAGAGGGAGACGGCCGTCTCCGCCGTTGCCATGAGCGTTGATCGACGGACGGCTCAAAAAAAGTTCGGCGTAACGATGTGTCCGCAACGGCGGCCGACTGCACGGACGTCGGGTCTCGGAGTCGGCGACGATCCGGTGGCGCTACCACTCCCCGCTCGTCGCGTCGCCGCCCATCGGCTCCGTCGCCGTCTCGTCGCCTCGGAGGAGGACGTACGCGATGACGGCGAGGATACCGATCGGGAAGACGACGAACAGCAACGCGCCGACGCCGACGGCCCACGCGAGTTCGTTGTTCTCGCGTTTCGCGGGTCCTTGTACACCCAGTAGGCGACGCCGACCGTGATCGCGACGGCGATGACGAAGCCGATCACCATCGCGGCGAGCATCGTCGTCGAGTCGACGGGGAGTTCTTCACCGCCGGACTGGAGCGGAAGGAGGGCGAGTTGCAACATTATACCACCCGGCTCGAGCGGCGGGTCGGTCGTCGAGCGGGACCATGTTGCCGATCGGGACCGGCGTAATCGGCGGGGTGGAGAGCAGGGTCTCGCATACAAGTGATTGTGTCCCAACAGGTACTATAGCTCTTCCGATCCGATTCCGAAATTGACAATACGTCCTCGCTGCCGGGACGGATATCGTAGCCGCTGAAACGATTGACACACTGATTGCAACGCTGTCGTACGATCAGGTTCGCAGTGAGTTTCAGTGGCGACTATCGTTCCGGCATGCAGAAAGTTATTTGTCACCCAAAATAGTAGTATAGTTAAACAGTGCCCTCCATCGATATATCCAACGTGACGAAACGGTACGGTACCGAAACGGCACTCGACGGACTCTCGCTGTCCGTCGAGCGCGGCGAAATATACGGCTTTCTCGGTCCCAACGGGGCCGGTAAGTCGACAACGATCAACCTCCTATTGGACTTCATTCGGCCGACTACCGGCGAGGTTCGGGTGTTCGACCTCGATGCGCAGGCGGACTCCCTCGAGATCCGCCAGCGAACCGGTATCCTTCCCGAGGGCGCCGAACTCTACGAGCGCCTGACCGGCCGCCAGCACGTCGAGTTCGCGATCGAGTCCAAGGGGGCCGACGACGACCCCGACGAACTCATCGAGCGGGTCGGTCTCTCGCCCGACGCGGCCGCGAAGAAGGCCGGCGGCTACTCGAAGGGGATGGCCCAGCGGCTCACCTTCGCGACGGCCCTGGTCGGCGAGCCCGACCTCCTGATCTTAGACGAGCCCTCCACCGGCCTCGACCCCAACGGGGCTCGCCGAATGCGCGAGATCATCCGCGAGGAAAACGAACGCGGCGCGACCGTCTTCTTCTCGAGTCACGTCCTCGGGCAGGTCGAGGCGGTCTGTGACCGCGTCGGCATCCTCCGGGACGGCGACCTGATCACCGAGGACACCGTCGAGGGACTGCGCGACTCGATGCCCGACCAGACCAGACTCCGCGTGACCCTCGATCGGATCCCCGACGACTCGGATGCTGCCCTCGCAGCGGTCGAGGCGATCGACGGCGTCTCCTCGGTGACCCCGGAGGGACGGTCCCTCGTCGTCGCCTGCGAGGACCGCGCCAAGACCGAGGTCCTCCACGCGATCGAGGAGTACGGCGTCACTGTCGAGGACTTCGAGACCGACGAGTCCTCGCTGGAGGACCTGTTCGTCGCCTACACTACGGGGGCCGACGGCGGCCGGGAGGTGGTTCGATGAGCGCGATCACCGTCGCGAAGAAGGACTTTCGTGACGCAGTCCGGTCGCGCCTGCTGCTGGGACTGACCGCGCTCTTTGCCCTGTTTACCGTCGGCGGAGCCGCGCTGGCCTCGTGGGCTTCCGGGTTGTTTTCGGAGGGTGGCGGCGAGTCGACGATCGGACTAATCTTCGCGTTGCAGACGCCGGCGGGCTTTCTCGTCCCCGTGATCGCACTGATCGTCGGCTACGGTGCGATCGCGGGCGAACGCGAGACCGGGAGCCTGAAGTTCCTGCTCGGACTGCCCCACCGCCGTCGGGACGTCGTCCTCGGGAAGGTCCTCGGTCGAACGGGCGTCGTCGCAGTGTCGATCCTGATCGGCTTCGCCGTCGGCCTGATCGGGCTCGTCGCCTTCGTCGGCGAGGTCTCGCCCGTCGACTATCTCGCCTTTACGCTGGTGACGGTCGCTTTCGGGTTCGTCTACGTCTGTCTCGGCGTCGGCATCTCCGCGATGACCCGGTCGACGACCAAGGCTGCCGTCGGCGCGATCGCACTCGTGGTCCTATTCAAAGCCCTCTGGGGAATACTCTCACAGGTCCTGCTCTACGCCATCGAGGGAACGTTCCTTCCCGAGACGTTCCCCGGCTGGTACCTCGTCTTCAACTCCATCACGCCGGATGCCGCCTACGGCTCCGCGATCGGGTTCGTCCTCCGCGAATCGCAGTTCACCTCGGCGGGTGCCTACGAGTCACAGGGACTGATCGAGAGCGTGCCGCTGGTGGCCGAGCCGTGGTTCGGTTTCGTGATCCTCGCCGTCTGGGCGCTCCTGCCGCTGGCACTGGGTCTCTGGGGGTTCGGACGAGCGGATCTCTGAGCGGCCGACCGCGAATTACAACGTTTTTGCCCTCGCCGCTCCCGTGAGGAGGTATGAAGACGGCAGGTGGCTCCGACGCGGCGAAACGACGGGCCGGCGAACGCGCGGCCGAGGACGTCGCCGACGGGTTCGTCGTCGGCCTCGGCACCGGCTCGACGACCGCCCACGTGATCCGCGCGCTCGGCCGGGCCGTCGACGACGGCCTCGAGATCCGGGGGATCCCGACTTCCTTCCAGTCCCGCCAGTTGGCTCTCGAGGTCGGCATCGAACTCACGGACCTCGACGCGGTCGACGGCCTCGATCTGGCGATCGACGGGGCGGATCGGGTCGTCGACGACCCGGACGCGGCCGCACACGGCGCGTTGATCAAGGGTGGCGGCGCGGCACACGCACGCGAGAAACTCGTGGACGCGGCGGCCGACCGGTTCGTCGTCGTCGCCGACCCCTCGAAGCTGACCACTCGCCTCGAGCGGTCGGTCCCGGTCGCCGTCCTTCCGGACGCCCATACCGTCGTCGCGGACCGGATTCGGGACCTCGGCGGCGAGCCGACGCTCCGAGATGCCGGCGAGAAGGACGGCCCGGTCGTGACCGACAACGGCAATCTCGTCCTCGACTGTGCGTTCGGCGCGATCGACGATCCCGACGAACTGGCGGCGCGGCTCTCGGCGATTCCGGGTGTGGTCGAACACGGGCTGTTCGTCGGTATGGCCGACGCGACCTACGTCGGCACCGACGACGGCGTCGAGGTCCGCCGGTACTGAAACGGTTTCGGGCTGGAGCCCCTTACCGCGCCGGGAGCGGGAGCCGACCCGACGACTCCGCGATCTCGGATTCCCGTTGCTCGGTCGCCGACTCCTCGTTCGTACTCCGCGAGAGCAGCGTCACGGTCAGATAGAGGACGCCGAGCAGCCGCGCCGCGGGCTCGACCCACGGCCGCAACTCGAGGTCGTCGGTGTTGGCATAGACCAGGTGCTGACTGAGGTCGATGACCGGCCGCGGGACGAGGACGAGCGTCAGCCCGGCGAGCCCGAGCAGCCCGGAAACCAGCGTCGATCCTTGCCGGCCGCGGACGAGCAGCCAGACGAAGACCAGCCCCTCGAGCCGAGCGCCGGCGAGCGCGAGCGGCCGCGGTTGGGGCTCGCCGGGGTTTCGGAGGCCGATCCGTTCGCAGGCGGCGATCACCGGTTCCGGTTTCACGATCTCGAGGAGGCCGAAGCCGATCAGCAGTCTGCGCAACATATCCGTCCGTATCACGGCATCGGGCAAAAAACTCGAGCCGGCAACGTCGCCCGGGTGTCGGCCGGCGACAGCTATCGCTATCGACCGTAGCGTCCGAAAAAATTGGGGTGGCGTCCCTTACAGGTCGCGGGGCTGGACCGTTTTCCGGTCGTTGGCTTCCGCGCGTCGGGCGGCGTCCTCGAGAAGCTCGTCGACTTCCTCGTCGAGTGCGTCGTAGAAGTCGGAGGCAACGTTTTTGTCATCGAGCGCTTCCTTTACGGCGGCTTTGACGATAAGATCTGCCATACGGTGTATCGGTTTCGCATAACTCCATATAAGAATTTTGGTTAGCAGCGGAAATACGGGGGTTGCAGCGGTTGATTCGCCCGTTTCGACCACCGATTTCACCGGAAAGTATATGGCATATGAGTGGCGACCCCGCCGAACGGGGGTCGCGAATCGGCTGAGTTGCCTCGCGCGCGGTCCTCCGGGGCTCGCACGTACGTTACGAGATCACAAGATCCTCGACGGCGTCCGCGCCGTGACTCGTCCCGGACCGACCGCCAGCCGACGCATTCGAGTACGTCGACCCCGGAACGGCGGTATGCGCGAACTCCTCGAGGCCGTGGCCGACGGCGACCTGTCGCCGGCCGAGGCCGAAGCCGAACTCAGGGGGTACGTGGTCGGCGAGGCGGGCCGGTTCGACGCGGCCCGTCGACAGCGCCGCGGGATCCCGGAAGCGATCTTCGCGGAGGGGAAGTCGGCCGAACAGGTCGTCGCGCTCGCCGAAACCGCCCTCGAGACGACGGGCCGAGCGCTGCTGACGCGTCTGTCGGAGCCGCAGTTCGACGCGCTCAGGGATCACTTCGCAGCGACCGCCCCCGACGCGACGCTCGAGCGCCGGAGCGCGACGGCGCGAGTGCTGGCTCCCGACTACGAGCCGCCGTCGCTCGATGCGACGGTGGGGATCGCCACCGGCGGGACGGTCGACGAAGCGGTTGCCGACGAGGCCGAAACAGTCCTGCTGGACGCGGGCGTGACGGTCGATCGCGTCGACGACATCGGCGTCGCCGCGCTGTCCCGAACCCTCGACCAACTCGACCGGCTCCGCGGGGCCGACGTGTTGATCGTCGTCGCCGGCCGAGAGGGCGCGTTGCCGACCGTCGTCGCCGGCCTCGTCGATACGCCGGTCATCGGTGTCCCCGTCGCGAGCGGCTACGGCTACGGTGGCGACGGCGAGGCGGCGCTTGCCGGGATGCTCCAGTCCTGTACCGTCCTTTCGGTCGTCAACGTCGATGCGGGCTTCGTCGCCGGGGCACAGGCGACCCTCATCGCCCGTTCGATCGCCGCCGGCCGCGACTGAGCCCTACCCCGTTCGGCAAAAATAGTTTCCACAACCCAAAAGCCAAACAGTGTTTGGAGAAGGCTATTTAACCGTACACCCGGTATACCCTGATACCGGCTCCGGCCGGTGTGACCAATGCCCAAGTGTGACCACTGCGGCGCGCACGTTTCCGAACGGTTCGCACGCGTCTTCGCCGACGAACGCGGCGAGATCCACGCGTGTGTCAGTTGTTCGGCCAACGCCGGCATCGCTGAAGCCGCGAAAGAGCGCGCTCGCGGCACCTGACCATCACGATCGATCACGACTACCACGCGCCCCCACGGACGAGACGCTTTTTAGGCTGGTCTCCCTGCTCACGACCGATGGCCGATCACGTCGTCTACGTCCTCGAGTGTGCCGATGGCTCCCTCTATACCGGCTACACGACCGACCTCGAGCGACGCGTCGCCGAACACGATGCGGGCGAGGGCGCGAAGTACACCCGCGGTCGGACGCCGGTCGAACTCCGCTACCACGAGCGCTTCGACTCGAAATCGGCGGCGATGTCCCGCGAGTACGAGATCAAACAACTCTCACGAACTGAGAAGGAACGGCTTGTGGGCCTCGAGTAACGCCGGTCACGACGAATGTCTCGCCGGTCATTTCCCTCTGACACACGCCGAAAAATAGATATCCATCGGGAATGACAGTTCTCTCGAGATGCAAATCGACGTCGTCGACGAACTCAGACAACCGGAGTACACCGGCGACAACCGGTGTGAGCCCTGTACAGTCCTGAACCTGGTTATCGCGGCGATACTTGGTTCGATCGTCGCCCGCAAATCCCGTCTCGGCGGACTGGTCGCCGTCGGCGTTTCGATCGCGCTGATCTACCTCCGTGGGTATCTCGTCCCCGGGACGCCGACGCTGACCAAGCGGTACCTCCCGCCTGCAGTACTGCGCTGGTTCGGCAAGGATCCCGAGCCCACGGTCGCGAGCGGCCTCGGCGGCGGCCCGACGACCGAAACCGACCGCGATTCGACGGCGGACGACGCGGTCACGTTCGACGAGGACGCGGCCGTCGCGACCGACGACACGACGTCAGCCGCCGACGGCGACGGGACCGCCGCTGCCGGAGCCGACGCCGATCCTGTCGCCGATCTCGAGACGTTCTTCCTCGAGAACGACGTCCTCGAGCCCTGCGAGGATCGCGACGATCTCTGTCTCACCGACGAGTTCGAAGCCGTCTGGTTCGGCGAGATCGACCCGCTCGCTGAGTCGGGGGTCGACGTCGAGGCGGCCGTCGACGCCTTCGGGTTCGACGCCGACCCCGAGCGGTTCGAACTCGGCGAACACGGGGAGGCGTACCGACTGCTCTCGGAGACGGGCGCGGCCGGCCGCTGGCCTTCCCACGCCGCCCTGCTCGCCGACGTTGCCGCCAGCCGCGCGCTCGCGTCGTGGACCGACGACTGGGACGCCTACGCGCCCGAGACGAAAGGCGAGGTCCTCAACGGCCTCCGGATGTTCCTCGAGACCTGTCCCTCCGGCGGCGACGTCCGGATGGGCGAGGAGGTCGTCGAGTCCTGCTGTAGCTCCCACGAAGTGATCGCGGTCACCTGCGAGGACACCGGCGAGCGACTCTTCGAGCAGCGACTCGCGGACGTCGACGCCTGATCGCTTCCGACCGGCCCCGTCGTCCCGTCGCTTTTTTCGCGCCGGCCCTCGACCACCGGTGCATGGAGTCGATCAGCTTCGGTACCGACGGCTGGCGGGCGACGCTCGAGGAGTTCACGTCGCCCCGCGTTCGGATGGTGGGGCAAGCGGTCGCGACGTATCTCACCGACGAGGGCCTCGAGGGACCGGTCGCGGTGGGGTACGACGCCCGCGAGGGTTCGCGGGGGTTCGCCGAGGAACTGGCACGGGTGCTGTGTGCCAACGGGTTCGACGTCCTGCTCGCCGATCGGGACCGACCGACGCCGCTCGTCGCCTACGCCATCGCCGACCGTGACCTCGCCGGCGGGCTGGTGATCACCGCCTCGCACAACCCGCCGGAGTACAACGGCGTCAAGTTCATCCCCGGCGACGGCGCGCCGGCCCTCCCCGACGTTACCGACGCCATCGCCGACCGGCTCGCCGAGCCAGATCCGCTCCCCGAGGCCGACCACGGGGCCGTCACCGAGGTCGACTTCGCAGGGCCACACGCCGACGCCGCCCTCGAGCTGGTCGAATCGATGGCCGGCGACGTCGACCTCGCCGACCGCACCGTCGCCTACGACGCCATGCACGGCAGCGGCCGCGGGACCACCGACGCCCTGCTCGAGCGGGCCGGCGCGTCCCTCGAATGCCTGCGCTGCGAGCCCGACCCCGAGTTCGGCGGCGGCGCGCCGGAACCGGCCGCCGAGAACCTCGAGACGCTGATCGACCTCGTCACCGCCGACGACACCGCGCCGGAGCTGGGGATCGCCAACGACGGCGACGCCGACCGCCTCGCCGTCGTCACGCCCGAGCGGGGCTACCTCGACGAGAACCTCTTTTTCGCCGCGCTCTACGACTACCTGCTCGAGACCGACTCGGGGCCGGCGGTCCGGACCGTCTCCACGACCTACCTGATCGACCGGGTCGCCCAGTCCCACGGCGAGACAGTCCACGAGGTCCCGGTCGGCTTCAAGTGGGTCGCGCAGGCGATCGGCGAACACGACGCCCTCGTCGGCGGCGAGGAGTCGGGCGGGTTCACCGTCCGGGGCCACGTCCGCGAGAAGGACGGCGTCCTCATGGCGCTGCTCGCAGCCGTGATGCACGCCGCGGAGCCGATCGACGACCGGGTCGATCGCCTGCTCGAGGCCCACGGGACCGTCGTTCAGGACAAGATCAGCGTCGACTGTCCCGACGACGAGAAGTCGCGGGTACTCGCCGACCTCGAGGACGTGATCCCCGAGACCGTCGCGGGGACCGCCGTCGAGGACATCAACACCGCCGACGGGTTCAAGCTGCTGCTGGCCGACGGCTCGTGGCTGCTGGTGCGTCCCAGCGGCACCGAGCCCGTGCTGCGGGTCTACGCCGAGGCCGAAGACGAGGCGCGGGTGAGGGAGTTGCTCGAGGCCGGTCGGGAACTGGTCGAACCGCTGGTGTGAGTAACCGCATCTGTTGAACGGTTTGCGTAGGCAGCAGTTCCGGGGTTCAGCGCGTTCTGCTATCGTGGCAACAGGGAGCGGCCACGCCCTCCCCAGCCGATTCGCTCGTTCCTTCCAGTCACTCGCTCATCCCTCGCGCAGTGTCATCGATCGCCCTCGCTAGCGCTCGGTCGATCGACAGTACGCGCCACCGCAGACGACAATTGGCTTGCAGTGAGACGCCTTTCACGTGTCTGTTTGAGGCGTCGGTCGGGCGTGCTGGATGAGGCGATCCGTTTCCTCGAGCCCTCAGTCGACCCGCTCTGCGGGAACGCCGACGACGGTCGCACCTGCCGGCACGTCGCTCGTGACGACCGAGCCGGCGCCGACGGCCGCGTCCGCGCCGATCGTGATGTCGCCCAACAGCGTCGCGTTCGCGCCCAGTTGCGCGCCGTCCTCGACGGTCGGGTGGCGCTTGACCGGTTCGTTCGTGTCGCCGCCGAGCGTGACGCCGTGATACATGTGAACGTCGTCGCCGATTTCGGCCGTCTCGCCAATGACGACGCCCATCCCGTGGTCGATCGTCACCCGGCGGCCGAGTTCGGCGGCCGGATGGATCTCGACGCCGGTCAGCCAGCGCACCAGATGCGAGATCAGTCGTGCGAGCAACCGGAACCCGCCGCCGCGGTTCCAGCAACGGTGGGCGAGCCGATACCCCCAGACCGCGTGTAGCCCCGAGTAACACAACAGGACCTCGAGTCGCCCCTTCGCGGCGGGGTCGCGCTCGGCCATCGCCCGGACGTCCTCACGCACGCGCTCGAACATCGGTCTCCGTCGCGGCGGCGGTCTCGCGGCGACGCGTGCGGTGCGGGGACGGCAAGCGACAACACCGGCCCACGGCGCGACGGGGTCGGTTCCGAGCGGGACGCGCGGTGTGGCCGATGGATACCATGTCCGGCAGTAGCAGCGGGGTGAGTGTAAAAGGGTTCGTTTCGGGGTGCCGACCGCGTCGCTCGAGTCCTATTTCCCGCGGGCCAGCCGGGTGCCGATGCGACTCGGCAGTTCGGCCTCCTCGACGGCCGCCTGGACCGCGTCGATATCGTACTCGACGCGGTGGGTCTCGACGGTCAGCGCGTCGAGATCGACTACCGCGTAGCCCGCTCGCGGGTCCCCGTCGCGGGGCTGGCCGACGCTGCCCGGGTTGACGACGATCCCCTCCCCGAACCGCTCGACGCCCTGGACGTGGGTGTGGCCGAGTACCAGCACGTCCTCGTCGCCGAGCATCCGTTCGGTGAACTCCTCCGGGTAGGTGTAGCGCGTGTAGCGGTCGGGATCGTCCGGGTGGCCGTGAACCAACTTCACCCGGCCGTCGCACGCCAGCCGTTCCGCCGGCAGGTCGGCCAGCCACTCGAGCTGGTCGTCGGATAGTGTCGCCTTCGCGTGGTCGACGCCGGCCTTGGCCATGCCGTTGAACCGGAACGGGGTATCCCCGGCGACGGCAGCGTCGTGATTACCCATCACCGTCGGCACGTCCCGCGCACACAGTTCGTCGACGCAGTCGCCGGGCCAGGGGTTGTAGCCGACCACGTCGCCCGCACAGCACAGTACGTCGACCGCGGGCATGTCCGCGAGGACGGTCTCGAGCGCGACCCGGTTGCCGTGGACGTCAGAGACGAGTCCGACCTTCATGTGCGAGTGATAGCCCCGCGAGGGATTTGTAGGTTGGCCGACCGTCCGTCATCCGTCGAGCATCCTCGAGCGGGGACCGCGGCTCAGGAACGGCCAACAGACACGACAACTGTGGTGACGCTGCTGCTGTCAGTCCGGCCCGATCCGGAGCAGGAACTTCCCGGCGACGCTCCCCCAGACCACCGCAAGGACGCCGAGTTCGACCGCAACTGGCAACCCGTCCGGGACGACGATTGTACCCAGAACGAATCCGCCCCCGACGACGGCGACGGCCACGCGGAGTCCCCGCCGCCATGCACCGGTACGGACCGTCCGTCGGTCGTCGAAGACGGCGGCCATACCGCCCAGCGCGAGTCCGCTCCCGACGGCTATCAGCAGCACCACTGTGTCCGGAAGCGGCGGGACCGCCCCGTCCCACCATTCGACGTAGACGACGGTCCCCACGAAGAGCGCGAAGAGGAACTCGAAGACGAGCCCTGCGGACTCAAACCGTCGGCTATCCCGGTCGGTCGCCATAAATATCGATCATATGGGTGTTGATAAAAAGGCACCGACGATTCTCACGTCCGCCGATCAATTCCGTCCGCCAGCGGCGTCACTTGCCGTTCTCGATCGCCGTCTCGAACCCGTCCTCGGTCCGGGCGACGCCGGCCGCACAGACCGCGTGTTCGAACTCGAGGTCGTAGGCCTCGCTCGCGGCCTCGGACGCGCTGTCTGCCTCGAAGTCGAACGCCTCAGGCACGTTCTTCTCGTAGGTCGCGACCAGCGTTGGCTCGTCGACGGTCTCGATCAGCAGGGCGTCCTTGCGAACGGTCCCGATCAGGGCCTCGCCGTCGCCGCCGATCGTCGCTGCGATCCGGGGCGTGTCGTAGTCGTCTTTCTCGTAGTCAAGCGCCAGCAGGCTCTCGGCGAGGGCGTCGCGGGCGGGATACCCCAACTCGAGTTTCTCCGCGATCGGATCGACGTGCGAGCCGTTGCCGAAGGCGGCCGTCTCGCCGGTCGGCGTCTCGACGACCCGCAGGCAGTTGTAGGAGACGTAGGGGTTGTCCGTCTCCGGGGCGTCCGCGGTGGGGCCGACGGTCAGGGCCTCGTCTCGAGCGGTGAGCTTGCGGTTCGGGAACGATCGCGAGGAGACGCGATAGGCGCCGACCTCGGGACCGACGACGACGAATCGTCCGACGTACATACTCGGGGGTGCGCGCGACTGGGGAAAAGGAATGTCGGTTCGCGCCCGCTCTCTCGCCGGGCTTCGGATCGGAGCGCCGACGAGGGTTTATATGGGATGCCGCGGCCAACGGCGATATGGTTTCCGAGGCGGAGTGCCTCGAGGCGCTGCGGGAGGCCGCCGAGCGACTGGGTGAGTCGCCGACGAAGGCGCAGTACGAGGAGCTGAGACTGACGCCGGCTTCCGCGACGATTATGGAAACGCTAGGTGGTTGGAACGCGGCGAAAGAGCAGGCAGGCTTGGAAACGTTTGACCCATCTGTGACGGGCGGACAGCCCGTTCAGCCGAAACCAGAGTGGGTCGATATTCCAGATGACGCTGACTGGGAGGAACTCACTGGCCAACAGCGCTGGTATTACAAGAACCGTGAGGAACGGATCGAACGGAAGGATCGCCGTCGAGCGGCGATCCGGAGATGGCTCTACGCGTACAAGAACCGCTACTGCGAGTGTGCCCACTGTGGGGAGGAACGCCCACCCTGCTTGGATTTCCATCACCCCGACGAGAAAAACCACAGCATCGCTACGATGGTCGTTAACGGACATTCGAAGGCGAGTATCCGCGCAGAGATCGAGCGTTGCATCGTTCTCTGTGCGAATTGCCATCGTCTCGAACACGCGGATCCGCCGGACTGCGGTTCAGTTGAACTCCAACCCGACAGTCATAAATAGGGTCGAATCCAACCATCTGTCGCAGCGCAGTCCCCTGGGGTAGTGGCCAATCCTGAAGCCTTCTGGGGGCTTCGACACAGGTTCGAATCCTGTGGGGACTACTTCTCTCCCGTTTCGACTCGAGCAATCTTCCAGCCTCGTCTGTCGGTCTCCAGTTGAAACGAAGGGGTCGGTGGTGACGTGAGAGTCACCAGAAACCATATCTCCCTCTCGTCGCTAGACGAACCTATGAACCGACGGAGATTCCTCGCTCTCGGGGGGACGGTATCGCTCGGGGCGGTCGCCGGCTGTCTCGGCGACGACAATGGAACGCCGGCCAACGAGTTCGACTACGAGACGACGACGACCGACGGAACCGAGGTCCCGCTCGCGCCGGTCACGGACGTTTACGAGTGGTACGACAACGATAAGGCACGGTTCGCGGACGCACGGGGCCGCGATCAGTACGAAGAACTCCGCATCGCGGGTGCCGTGTTCTCGCCGGCTCCGGACGGAACCGAGAACGACCCGGTCGAGGAATGGTCGACGGACACGCGGATCGTTACCTATTGTCGGTGTCCCCATCACCTGTCCTCTCAGCGCGCCGCGTCGCTGATCGATGCGGGCTACGAACACACGTACGCGATCGACGAGGGACTGGGCGGCTGGGAAATGCAGGGATATCCGGTCGAGGGGTCGAACGTTCAGGCAGACTTCCAGCGCTACGAGATCAGCGGGACGACCGATACCGAGTACGCCGACGAGATGGTCGCACTCGAGCAGGTCGATGCGGACCGGAAGGAAGCGGCACCGATCGCCGACGACGGTTCGTACACCCTGCAGCTTCACTATGCGGGCCCGACCGACTCGCGGTTCAGAGTCGGCGTCGACGACACCTGGACCGAGGGGACGCTCGCGGAGTTGACCAGCGACACCGTGACGCTGTAAGGCGCTACGACCGGTCGTAGGTACCGTTTCGCTCGAGTTCGCCCCGTTTTCGCACCACTGTGGGCGTCCGGCAGATCCCCGGTGCCCCGGTCACTTGCGGCACCGTACAGTTGTTGCAGCTCTCACAGAGGGCGCGTGTCCGTTCGCTTGCCGTGCCGTCAGTGCCACCCTCGAGCAGCCGTGCGCCAAGTCGCGGCTCGGCGTAGAACGGTCGAGCCATGCCGGCCATGTCACAGGCCGGGTCGGCGTTGCTCGCACCGCCCCGATCCCCGCTCGAGTCGCCCAGCAACCGATCCATCTGCGCTCGCTCGCGAATCCCTCCCTCCGCCAGCACCGGGATCGACACCTGCTCGCGAACCCGGCGACAGAACGTCTCGTTCCACGCGGGTTCGAAGTCGTACTGCAGCGATTGGAGCCGGTTCGCCAGCGCGACGAGTCGCTTTCGGGCCGGGCCGCCGAACGCCGCGTCGTACTCCGCCTGCAGCCCCTCGTTGTCCCACGCCCGCTCGGGGTACTCTCCGCGGACGATGCTCATGTCCCAGACGACGGACGTCTGTACCGGCACGACCGCGTCGTAGCCGATCCGCTCGAGTCGACGCGCGATCTCGACGCCGTCCCGAAGCGAGAGTTTGCGACGGACGATCGGCGCGGGCGGGGCGGGCGTTTCGGCCGGCACCTTCGTCAGCAGCGGCACGTCGCCGGCCCGCTCGCGGATCTCGTCGTGGACGACCGCGAGGAACTCGAGTCGCGCTTCGGGCGAGCCGCCGAACTCGTCGTCCCGGCGGTTGTAGAAGGGCGAGCAGAACTGTTGGACGATCCCCATGTTCGCGCCGGCGAGGTGGACGGCGTCGTAGCCGGCGTCGACGGCACGGGCCGCCGCCCGGCCGAAATCCGCCACGAGTTCGTACACTTCTTCGGTCGTGAGGACGTGCGGGTCGTACGCGAGAAAGCCCAGCCGATCGAGGACGCGTAACTGCCACGGCGGCTCCGAGACGGCGAGTTGCTCGAGATCGGGATGCTCGTCGTGGTATTCGGCGTGCCAGGTCTCCATGCTCCGGAGGCCGCCGTGTTCGAGCTGGATGGCGATCCGGCTCCCGTGGTCGTGGATCCGGTCGGTCAGCCGCGACAGTCGCGAGACGAACTCGGGGTCGTGGACGCGGGTCATCCCCGGCGCGGCACAGCCGCCCTCGCCGCGGACGATCGTCGCGCCCTGACAGACGAGCCCGACCCCCGATGCCGCCGCAGGCTCTAAGTCCGCGATCAGCGCGTCGACTGCGTCGGGGCCGTTGCCCGCACACTCGAGCAGCGGCGCGCGGTAGAGCCGGTTCGGGATCGTGAGACCGCCGATCTCGACGGGATCCTCGAGGGTGGCCATGGCGGATGTATCTCGTGCCGACACAAGAGCGTAGTGTCGATTCGGGACTGTCGACGCCGGCCTACTTCTCGACCTCGAGCAGCGCCACCCGCTCGCGGACCAGCGCCGCCAGCCCCGCATCGGTCGCCGCCCGCTCGGCGTCGGGAACCCCGAAGAAGTCACACAGCGTTTCGTCGTCCCGCGACTCGAGCGTCTCGGTCCGTCCGTGAAACGCGGTCAGGTCCTCGACCGCCTCGAGCGCGGCGCGTTCGTCCCCGTCGCCGTCGACGAGTACCACCGCCTGCGTCTCGCCCTCGTCGACGCCCATCTCGAGGGCCCGATCGATCTGCCGGCGGCCCGCGGCGTACAGCAGGATCTCGACGGCGCGGTCCCGAGCGACGTTCTCGTCGCGGTCGATGGCTCGATCGGCCAGTTCGACGGCGCGCTCGAGGTGTCGTCGATCGGCCACGTACCGCGAATCGAAGGCCTGGACCGTCACACCGTGGCGGTCGCCGAGTTCGCCGAGCGCGGCAACGAATTCGTCCAGATCGTCGATCACAAGGGTACACTCGAGTAGCTCCATCAGAAATCACCCAGGCTCGCTTGACTGTCGTCTGGCTCCGCCTCTGTCGCTTCCACGGTGCCGTCGTCCGTTCCATCGCTTCCGGCCGTCCCGTCAGCGGCGTCGCTCGCGCTCGGCTCGACGCCGTCCATCGAGGGGTCCTCGCGGCCGGCGTTCTCGAGGACGGTCTCGGCCGTCTTCTCCCCCTTGAGGACGCTCAGGACGACGCCCTTGTCCGCGGTCCGGAGGTCGGCGGGCTCCTCGATCCCCGCGTCGTGGAGCCGCCGGGCGCGCTTGCGGCCCACGCCGCCCACCGAGACGAGTTCGAGCAGGTCCTCACCGACCCCGTGTTCGACGCGGGCGCGGGCCTCCCGGACCGCGACGGTCCACTCGCTGTCGATCTCGGCGGCCAGCGATTCGGCCGCGCCCAGCAGCCACTCGGCGGTGTCGACCTTCCCGCGGAGGTCGCCGGGGCCGACCTGGTACCGGTCCGTGATCCGCTCTTCGTCGGTCTCGTCGGCCCAGTCCTCGAGCAGCTTGCCCGTCTTGAGCGCGGCCAGCCAGTCCTCGAAGCGTTCCTCCTCGAACTCGCTGGGGGCGGCACCCAGCAGTTCGGCCTCGCGCTCGTAGAACAGTTCGCCGTACTGCTCGTCCTCGCCCGACCGGAGGTAGAGTTCGTACATGTCCGGCGTCCGCGAGACGAGTTGGTAGAGCCCGAGCGCCGTCGGACGCTCGTCGGCGTCCTCGAGTCCGTGGACGATCTCGGCGGCGCTCATCGGATCCAGATAGAGCCGCGAGACGGTGTGGCCGAGGCTGGTCGCCTCGAGTTTCTCGTCGCGGCCGCCGCCCTCGAGGGCGGCCGCGGTGGTGAACGCGCCGTCGTCGTCGCGCTCTCGCGGTGAATCGCTCGAGGATTCCGAGGCGCTACGCGCCTCGCGCTCGATGAAGTCGTTCGACTCGAGGTACTCCAAGACGGTGTCGGTCACCGTCTCGAGCCGGCCGGCTTCGCTCGACTGGCTGGCATAGAGGGTGGCCTCGAGGAACTCGAGCAGGCCCTCGCGGGTGCGGGCGAAGCCCGAGGCGATGGTCGCGAGGACGTGGGTCCGCAGCGCGGGCTCGGCCGCCAGTTTCGACCGGACGGGCTCGGGATCGGCCCAGATATAGCGGTCGAACAGCTCCTCGCTCTCGTCGTGGCTCTTGGCGAGTAACACGGCCTCGCCGTAGGGGTCGAGCCCGGGACGCCCCGCTCGCCCCATCATCTGGTGGACTTCGAGGACGTCGAGCGGGGACATCCCGCCCGCACTGGGGTCGAACCGCCGCCAGTCGCGGACGATCACGCGGCGGGCGGGCGTGTTGACCCCCGCGGCGAGCGTTGGCGTCGCCGAGATCACCTTCAGGAGCCGGTCGCGGAAAGCCGCCTCGACGATCGAGCGCTGGGTACTTGAGAGGCCGGCGTGGTGGAAGGCCGCGCCCCGTTCGACGCAGTCGGCCAAGTCCTTGCTCGTCTCGGTGTCGCTGTCGTCGCGGATATCGTCGGCCAGATCGGCGAGTTCGGCCCGCTCGTCGGCGGTCAGCTCCGGTTTCACGACCCCGCCCAGCCGGCCCGCGGCGGCCTCGGCGTTCCGGCGGGAGTTGACGAACACCAGCGACGAGCCGCCCTCCCGGACGATGTCGCGGACGAGCGCGGCCTCCTGCTTTTCGCTGCCCTGGACCGGCACCTCCCGGGTCGAGCCGTCGTCGAAGTTCAGGGCGTTGCCGTAGTGGACGCCCATCCGCAGGTCGATCGGCCGCCAGTCGGTGTCGATCAGGGCCGCGTCGAGCCAGTCGGCGATCTCGTCGGCGTTGCCGACCGTCGCCGACAGCGCGACCTGTTGCATCCCCGGGTTGAGCTTCCGGAGTTTCGCGAGGGTCACCTCGAGGGTCGGTCCCCGATTGCGGTCGTCGATCAGGTGGACCTCGTCGCTGACGACACAGGTCAGCTCCGAGAGCCAGTCCGCGCCGTTGCGCACGAGCGAGTCGACCTTCTCGCTGGTGGCGACGACGATGTCCTTCGTCGCGAGCCAGTCGCTGGTACTCTCGTAGTTGCCCGTCGTGACCCCGACCGTGACGCCGAACTCCTCGTAGGCCTCGAATTCCTCTTTCTTCTCGCTGGCGAGCGCCCGCAGGGGGACGATATAGAGCGCTTTCCCGCCGCGTTCGATCGCCGACAGCATCGAGAGCGCGGCGATCATCGTCTTCCCGCTGGCGGTCGGGACGGCGGCCACGAGGTTCTCCCCGTCGGTCGCCCCGGCCTCGACGGCCTCGGCCTGGGGCGGGTAGAGTTCCTCGATGCCCTCGCGCCGGAAGTGGTCGACGGCACCGGCCGGGAGCCCCGACAGCTCCTCGATATTCATTACGCGTCCTTGGCGCGTCCCGTGGTTTAAACTGTCGTCTCGCGCTACGCTGGACGCTCGACTGCCCCGTCACGTCTCGCCCGCCATCGGCCGAACGGTCTGCGGTGGCGCGCGCTGTCGACTGCCTGAGCGTCAGCGAGGGCAGTCGATGATGTCGTGCGAGGGATGAGTGAGGGAGTGAAACGACTGAACGAATCGGTTGGGGAGGGCGTGGCCACTCACTGTTGCCACGATAGCAGGGCACTTCGTTTTCTCGATACCATCGGAACCCACCGTTCTAATACCTCCCTAGAGAGCGATCGGTCGACGGCGATAGACCGATGCGACTGGCTCCCGAAGCGCAACGCATGTCCGACCCCGATCACGTCCTCGTCCCTACGCTCGGTCGCCCCCGCGAGGACGAGGCGCTTGCCTACGCCCTCGAGACGTTTTCCGACGCCGAGATCACGCTACTCGCCGTTGTCACCCCGCTCGATGCCCCCCTCAGCGAGGGCGGCGTCCTCGAGCGCGACGACGAGCGAACGGCGGCCGCCCGGGAGAGCGCGACCGAGTTGCTCGAGTCGGTCACCAACGCCCGGCCGGAGCGGGTTCGGATCGAGACGGCCGAGGGCCGACCGGGGACCGTCGTCCCGCGCTATGCGTCCGACGAGGGGATCGACCACGTCGTGCTGTACGGCTCGGAGACCGGCTCAACGGGCTTTTTCAGGCGGTTCCTGGGTCGCGGGATCGCCGCCACGGTCGTCGAACGCACCGCGGAGCCGGTGACGGTGCTGGAATGACGGCCCGGGGTCGCTCTCGAGCCGCGCGGATACTCATCATCCGCCGATTATCGCCGCGAACAGCCGGTACAGCCCGTAGCTGACGACGACGGAACTCGAGAGCGTGATCAGCCAGAAGGTGATCGTGACGGCGATCTTCCGTCGGGAGACGCCGGCCGAGCCGCCGGCCAGCCCGCCGCCGATGACCCCCGAGAGGACGATGTTGTTCAACGAGATCGGGATGCCAAGCGCGATGGCGAGCTGGGCGATGATAAAGCCGGGTACCAGCGCGGCGATCGACCGTCGCACGCCCAGCTGGGCGTACTCCCGAGAAGTCGCCTGCAACAGTCGCGGTGCGCCCATCCACGCGCCGGCGAGGATGCCCGTCGCACCGATCGCCAGCAGGAGAATCCCCGGCAGCCCGAGTTCGACGCGGAAGAGGTTCTCGAGCGGCCCGGTCGCGAGCCCGACCTGCGAGCCGCCCGAGGAAAAGGCGACGATGCCGCCCAGCACGAGCAGGAACGAGCGGATGCCGTCCTCGACGGAGACGCGGACGCGCTCGCGGACCAGGAAGAACGCGAGGAGACCGGCTCCGAGCGTCACGAGGGCGGTGCCGAGGTCGATCCCGGCGGCAAGCGTGGGACCGCCGCCGAACTGCCGGGAAACGAAGCCGGCCAGCGTTCCCTGCGCGGCGGTCGGATCGGGGATCACCCCGAGCCGGACGTTGGCGACGATCGCGCCGACGATACCGGCCAGCAGGGGGACCCCGACCGTTTCGGGAACGTCGTCGCGTCGCAGGATCGTCGCTGTCGCGTACGCCAGTCCGCCGGACATGACCGGCACCAGTGCCCAGAAGATCCCGAGGCGGCGGTAGGTCGCTATCGCGGGATCGCCACCGAGCGAGAGGCCGACGCCGATCATCGCGCCCGTGGTCGCGAACGCCGCGGGGATCGGATACCGCGTGTAGATGCCGATCGCCATAAAGCCCGCCGCGGTCAGCAGGCCCGCGGTGGCCGCAAGTGGCGTGATCGTCACGCCGTCGATCAGGTCCGCGCCGACGGTCTCGGAGATACTGCCGCCCTGCATGAGCGCCCCCGCGGCCGCAAGTAGGCCGATGACGAACGCCGCCTGCATCGTCGAGATGGCGTTCGCGCCGATCGCCGGGGCAAAGGGCGGCGAGTTGCTGTTGGCCCCCAGCACCCACGCCATGAACAGACAGGTGACGACGGCCGCGGCGACGAGAACCGCGAAGGAGAATGCAACCATTCAGTCTCTCGTACCTTCCCGTTCTACGACGGGGTGGAAAAGCGTTGCTCGGCAGTCGAACGAGATGCCCGGGGCTCGTCGTTATTTCGTCGATCCCGCTGCGGTCCCCTCCTTTCGCAACTCGAGGCTGTAATGACCATCCTCGTCAGTCCGAGAGACGCGGGCCGTCGTCCACGGCGTTCCGACCGTCGCCTCGCGAAGCCGTCCGGGCGAACACAGCAGGAACTGCAGGGTGGGTCCGACCTCGCGTCGCTGCTCGCCGTTTGCCTCGCGAACGAACTCGAGGTGGAAACAGCGATGGGCGATGCCCTCGCGGGGATCCGTCCGGTAGCCGAGGAAGTCGTCGTCCAGTCGCGCCGGGTCGTAGTTGTCCACGACGGCCACGCCCGCGTCGTCGGTCACGCGGGCGAACTCGCGGAGCAGGTCGCGGATTCCGGCCAGCGACCGCCCGAGGCCGACCTGCGTCCCGACGGCGTGGACCGCGCCTACTGCGCCGGTCGCGACTGGCAGGTCGAACATGTCGCCAGCCAGAACGCCCTCGAAACCGCGTTCACGGGCCGTTCGCGCGGCGCTCGGACTCACGTCGACGCCGACGGCCTCGACGCCGCGCTCGTCCCACCACAGGAGGTGTTTGCCCGCGCCACAGCCCACGTCGATGACCGGTTCGCGCTCGGCGAGTCGCTCGAGGCCGTCGATCGTCGCCGGTGCCCACGAGTCGGGGCTCGAGAAGTAGAACTCGGCGACGTTGCCATCCCGTACGTCCGTCCCGTCGCGGTAGACGAGTCGTCCCGGCTCGTCGCGGTGGTGTGCGAGCATCGCCAGTCCGAGCGGGTCGGCCGCGGCCGTCGATTCGGACGGCCCGGATCGGTCCGCAGTCATGCTCGGAGTGACGACCCGCCGAGTAATAAAATCATACTTATATGTGGTCTATGGTATCACGACTCATGGGCAGGGACCGCTACCGATTTACGCCGATCGATCCAACGCCATCGCATGAAGGTCGAATTCGACGAGGACGTCTGTATCGGGATGTTCCAGTGTGTCGCCGAATGGGACGCTTTCGAGGAGGACAAATCGAAGGGGAAGGCGATCCTCGCGGACAGCGAGGAAGTCGAGGAGGGTGTCTTCGTCCGCGAGGTACCCGACGACGCGGAACTGGACGCGAAGTTCGCCGCCCGCTCCTGTCCGGTCGACGCGATCACGATTTACGACGACGACGGCGAGCAGGTGATCCCGTAGCGAGCAGGCACGGGGTCCGTCCGTCGACGGTCAGCACGTTCGGTCCGTCGAGACACACTGCTGACGGCGAGGACGAAACTATGCAAAAAACGGACCGCAAGCGAGGACCGCGTTAGCTGATCTTGTCGTACTGTTCCGAGAGCTTCTCGGCGGCCTCGCCGAGCTGGTTGCGCTCGTACTCGGTCAGGTCCCACTCGACGATCTCCTCGACGCCGTCCGAGCCCAGCTTGACGGGGACGCCGAAAGCGGCGTCCTCGTGGCCGTACTCGCCCTCGAGCCTGACGCTCGCGGGCAGCACTTCGCCCGTGTCCCGGAGGATGGCCTCGACCATGTGGCCGACGCCGGTGGCCGGCCCCCACTCGGTCGCGCCTTTCTTCTCGATGACGTTCATCGCCGAGGTCTGGAGTTCCTCTAAGAGTTCCTCCTTCTCGTCCTCGTCGAACGCGACGTCTCGCCCGTCGACCCGCACTTTGGAGAAGACGGGGACCTGGGCGTCGCCGTGTTCGCCGAGGATGGTCGCGTCGACGTTCTGGACGGGGACGTCGAAGCGCTCGGAGATCACGTAGCGAAAGCGGGCGGAGTCGAGCCGGCCGCCGAAGCCGATCACTTTCTCGCGGGCGCGGTCGCCCGTCTCGTAGAGGTGCCGGTTCAGCAGGTCGACCGGGTTGGACGTGGTGACGGTGACGAAGTCGTCGTTGTGTTCGGCGATCGAGGAGCCGATGTCCTCCATGATCGGCGCGTTGTCGCCGGCCAGATCGATCCGGGTCTGGCCCGGCTGGCGCGGAATGCCGGCCGTGATGACGACGACGTCCGAGCCGGCGGTGTCCGCGTAGTCGCCCTGTCGGATCGTCGTGTTCGAGTCGTAGGCCACGCCGTGGTTCGTGTCGGCGGCCTGTCCGACCGTGTCGTCTTCCTTGTCCGGAATGTCCACGAGGACGATCTCGTCCGCGACCTCCCGAAGCGCGATGTTGTAGCCCGCAGCGGCCCCGACGGTTCCGGCCGCGCCGACCACGCTAACTTTCGTCATACCGCGTAATGCTTCCCCATCACACACGTTAAATCCGTCGAAACCTCCCACTTCTAACGGATTGTCCGATACGTATTTCGTCGATCGTCGTACCGAATTCTCGGCCCGTTGATCGGCAGTCGGCTCGAGACCGAACCGATCATGGTGGCCGCTCGCGGCCACTCACGTATGCGCGTCAGCGTCATCGGCGGCGGGACGATCACGGACGAACAGGCGGCCCGCGCCGAACGGGTGGGACGTGAACTCGCCGCGCGCGGCCACACGGTCGTCTGTGGCGGCCGCGGCGGAACGATGGCTGCGGTCTGTCGCGGCGCGAAAGCCGAGGGTGGGACCACGATCGGCATCCTCCCCGGCGAGCGTCGTGACGCCGCCAACGACGATGTCGATCTCCCGATCGCGACCGGGCTGGGCCACGCCCGGAACGCGCTCGTCCCGCTGAACGGCGATGCGGTGATCGCGCTGGCCGGCGGCGTCGGCACCCTCTCGGAGATCGGCTTCGCCGGAATCTACGATCGGCCCGTCGTCGGCCTCGAGACCCACGACATCGCCGACGCCGGGATCGACCTCGTGACCGTCGATACCCCCGCGGCGGCCGTCGACGCCGTCGAGGCGGCGCTCGATCCCTGACCGCCTTTCCGACCTATCGCTGTCGCAGCTTTTTCGACGCCCCGTCACTTCTAGACGGATATGAGCGACTTCGATAAGGAAGCCGAGCGCGAGAAACTCCGCGAGAAGTACGAACAGGACAAGAAAGAGCGCGAGGCAACCCAGCGGATGAGCGACCTGCTGCTCAAGGGTGCGACGATGACCAACGCCCACTGTGGCACCTGTGGCGATCCGCTGTTCCAGCAGAACGGGACCACGTTCTGTCCCAGCTGTCACGGCAACCCGGATGCCGTCGAGGGGACCGATCTCGAGGCCCAGCCGGCCGAGGGAGCTGCCTCCGAGGGAAGCGACGACGAACGGGCCGAATCGGCGTCGACCGACACCGCCGCACCGGGCGCTGCTGGGACCGAATCCACGACGGGCGACGGTGTGGCCCCGACCGACCAGCGACATGATGACCGAACCCCGACCACCGACGACGCGACTCCCCCGAGCGCCACCGACCGCACGCGGTCGACTCCGACCGAACCCGAGCGCCAGCCATCGACGGCCGACGCCGCCGGCCGCGACGCCTCGCGTTCGCCGACCGACGACCGCTCGAGCGACTCCGACCCGTCGCGACGCGCTCCCGCGGCGAGCCCGTCGTCGGTCGACGGCGACCTCGATGCGGCCCGCGACGCGCTCGTTCGGTCGCTCGAGCGGTTCGCCGAGGAGGCGGCCGCCACCGACGACCCGCGGTACGCGCGGGACTGTCTCGCGGCGGCTCGCGAGGCTGGTGAAG
Source organism: Natrinema sp. CGMCC1.2065 (assembly GCF_051225675.1). Classification (NCBI taxonomy): domain Archaea; kingdom Methanobacteriati; phylum Methanobacteriota; class Halobacteria; order Halobacteriales; family Natrialbaceae; genus Natrinema; species Natrinema sp. CGMCC1.2065. The sequence continues at coordinate 238,660 of NZ_JBPJSJ010000001.1, forward strand.
CGCTGTCGACGCTGCGGTAACCGGTTCGACGCGCCGGTGTCGTCTTTCTCGCCATGGCACCACGGTTCCCGCCGTCGCCCCGGCTCGAGGTGATTGACGTACCAATAGATATATATTTGATATAGATGTATGCTATCGTGAGTTTCCAACAGATGGATAGATCGACCGGCGCGTGTGTCCCGTCCGGTCAGTACCGCCCTCCCCGGGCGACCGACGTCTCGCCCGCCCCCGTCAATCGGTCCACGATCACCTACTAATCCCCACCCATGGCACTCGGATTCGTCGTACTGCTTACGGTACTCGTCGTCTGCATCGGACTCGTCGCGACCTGCGTGGCGTGTCTCGATCGAACCATGCTCGGCCGGACGATGGCCGACTACGATCGCCGATTCGTCGAGATCGTCCCCTATCTCGGTGTCACGGCGCTGTTCTTCGTGGCAAAACGTGCGACACACGGCCACACGCTCCGCATCTCGAAGGCGCTTGACTGGGACCTCACCGCCGAGATCTACGCCGTCGAAGGGGAGTTCGTCGCGTGGCTCCAGACGATTACGCCCGAGGCCACGCTCGAGTTCTTCTCGGCGATGTACATGTTCGGGTTCCCGTACCTGCTGGTGACCGCGCCGATCCTGTACTTCCTGCTGTCGTCCCAGCGGTATTTCAAGGAACTCCTCGTCTCATATCTGCTGAACTACGTGATCGGGGCGCTTTTCTACACGCTGTTTATCGTCTACGGGCCGCGCAATCACCTGTCGTCCGTCGACGGACTGATGTACTCCTTTTACCCCCAGACACAGGAGGTGACCGCGGCCGTGTCGGCGAACACGAACGTCTTCCCGTCGCTGCATACGTCGCTGACCGTCGTCGTCGTGTTGCTCGCGTGGCGCTCCCGACGGGAATATCCGCGATGGTTCCCGATCGCGTCGTTCGTCGGCGCGTGCGTCGTCTTCTCGACGATGTATCTGGGCATCCACTGGCTGATCGATGTCGTCGCCGGCGTCGTCCTCGGCGTCGGGGCCGTCGTCGCCGCCGAACGGATCGTCGACCGGGCGGAGGGCGACGCCGGCCCGACTCCCGCGTCCGACGAGCGCGAGGACGGGATCGCGTCCGGCCCGAGCGACTGAGCTACCCCGTGTAGTCGCTCCCGACGACCTCTCGAATTCGCTCGGCGGTCACCTGCCCGACGCCGTCGGCGTCCTGTAACTCGTCTTCGGTCGCGATCATCACGCCCTCGACGGTCCCGAACTCCTCGAGCAGCGAGCGCGCCGTCACGGGGCCTATCTCGGCGATCGAGGCGACGACGTACTCCTGCTGTTCGGACAGCGTTTTGGACTGTTTCTCGCCATGGACTGACACCTCCCGGTCCGACACTTTCTGTTCGCGGCCGGCGATCACGTCGAGCAGTTCCGTCGTCTCGTCCTCGCCGCCGGTCCGCAGGACGCTCGCGCCGAAGTCGACCGCCAGACTCGAGAGCGCCCCCCGGATGGCGTTGGGGGCGACGTTGCGCTGTTCGTACAGCCCCTCGCCCTCGACGATCACGATCGGCCGAGAGTAATGGCGCGCCATCGCGCCGACCTGCTCGAAGACCGAGCGGTCGCCCCCGACCAGCGAGTCGACGAAGTCCGCGACCGACTTGCGCTCGACGACGACGCGATCGGACAGGACGTAGTCGCCAACGTCGAGCGTCTCGAGTTGGACCTCGATCGCCTCGCGTCGCGAGAGGTCCCGCGCGATGTTGGCGTCCATCTCGCGCTGGTCGGCGACGATCCCGACGGCCTCGCCCTCGGCGTGGGGTTCGTGGGTCTCGACCTCGTCGTCGGCCGGGTCATCATCGCTCGAGCCGGCGGCGTCGGCGGCGAAGTCCTGCAGTCCGGGCCGGTCCGTGACCCCCTCGCTTCCGTTGGAAGAATCGCCGACGGCGTCGGGATCTCCATCGTCGTTGTTCACTTCCGCTGTACGCTTCCCGTCGCCGAAGTCGGCGAGTGACTGCTGGGAGTCGTCGAGTTCCTCTGCCAGCTCGTCGGCCATCCCCTTCAGCTCGCGCAGTTCCGACTCCATCTCCTTCTCGCGCCGCCGGGAGATCCAGAAGTAGGCCTCGTCGCGGGTGTCCTCGGCCATGAGGACGACGACCCGCCCCTCCGACTGGCGGCCGGTTCGGCCCTTCCGCTGGATCGACCGGATCGCCGTCGGCACGGGCTCGTAGAAGAGGACGAGATCGACCTCGGGGACGTCCAACCCCTCCTCGGCGACCGACGTCGAGACCAGCACTTCGAACTCGCCGGCGCGGAACTCGTCGAGGACGGCCTGCTGTTCCTTTTGGGTCATCCCGTCGGAGCCCTCGCGGTCGCCCTGCCCGACGAACCGCTTGGCGTCGAAACTGTCCGAGAGGAACTCCGTCAGCGCCTCGGCGGTGTCCCGCGATTCGGTAAAGACGATCACGCGCTCGCCGCCCTCGAGGCCCAACGTTTCGGCGAGTAACATCCGCGCCTTGCTGTATTTCGGGTGGATCTCGTCGAAGCTCTCGGCCTTCCGCATCGCCTCGCGGACGCGGGGATCCGAGACCATCCGCTGGCTGGCCTTCGACGCCCCCGACGAGCGGGCCTGGTTGCGCTGGCGGTCGAAGTACCGCCGGACCGCCTCGACGCTCTGGGTCTCGACCAGCGTGACGGCCTGCCGGAGCTTCATCACCTCCGCGTGGATCGACATCCCCTCGAACCCCTCCGACTGGTCGTTGTTGATCAGCTCCTGGAGTTCGGCCCGCATCCGATTGAGATCCTTCTGGGACTGGTCGGGCTGGGTCGAACTCGCGACGCCCAGTTCCTTGAGCTTCTCGAGCCGTTCCTTGATCACCTCGTTTAACGCGTCCCGGATCTCGAGGACGTCCTCGGGGAGGTCGATCCGCTCCCACTCGACGTCGGTCTCGTGGGTGAACTCGTCGACGTCGGCGTCCTCCTCGGTCATCACCTCGACCTCGTCGAGGCCGAGGTTCTCACAGACCTCGAGGATTGCTTCCTCGTCGCCGCCGGGCGAGGCGCTCATCCCCGTCACGAGCGGCCGTTTCGCGTCGGCGTGGTAGCGCTCGGCGATGTAGTTGTAGGCGTAGTCGCCGGTCGCGCGGTGGCACTCGTCGAAGGTGATGTGGGTCACGTCGGCGAGCGAGATCCGGCTCCCGACGAGGTCGTTCTCGATCACCTGCGGCGTCGCCATCACGACCGTCGCCTGCTCCCACATCTCGGCGCGGTCGTCCGGACTCACGTCGCCCGTGAAGACGACGATTTCGTCGTCCGGGATCTGTAGCGCCTCCCGGTAGAAATCGGCGTGTTGCTGGACGAGGGGCTTGGTGGGGGCGAGCATCAGCGCCTTCCCGCCGACCTCCTCGAGCCGTCGTGCGGTCACCAGCAGGCTCACCGTCGTCTTCCCCAAGCCGGTAGGGAGACAGACCAGCGTGTGATGGTTCGCGGCCGTGCCGGCGAGCTTCAACTGGTAGAGTCTGCGCTCGAGGAAGTCGGGCTCGAGGAGCGGGTGCTCGATTGAGGGCGGTTCCTCGTCCTGTGCTGCCATTGCCGGCGGTTCGACGCGGCTGCGGTTAAGCGTTGAGAAAGCACGGTGGAAGTATAACTCCCGTGTATTGCATTGTGGTTGGCTTCCTCAGGGGTGTGTACACGACGTTCTAGGATATGATCGTCCCTGCCGCTGGAACTGTCTGAACCCCAAGGGTCATGCTCGGACCGAGAACGATACTGTGCCACCGACTGGTGGCTCCGGAAGCGCCTCTATCGAGCTGCCGATCGATTCTTCGACACACACTTATCGACGACTGAACGAAACGAAGGCCTCGAGGATCTACCACACCCGTTAGTGCGTTGTATCGTTCGAGAACGATCATGTGTCCATCGGGCTGCTATCCATTTCGGTAGGAGAACTGAGTAGTACTTCTATTTCTCTGGCTATTTATATACCTCGTACAATGTGAGTATAGCCCCGGATGCGTGTAAGGCGACGGCACCGGGTCGTAGCGACTCTTCCATAAAGGCAATTGTTAGTGCAGCCACCCACACTAGCGCCAACGGAAGCTCGAACAGCGGACGCCCCTTCACGACACCAAGAGCAGTACTCAGTACTCCTCCCATCCCGATACTGACGAGAATGACTACCCAACTTATAGAGAATCCCTGCACAAAACAGACAACGCCTGACACTACCGTTAATAATACGAAAATGACAGAATCGCGCCACCTATCGCGATAAGTTATATCCCTGCTATCCATGGTTAGTTTCCACTACTTAGGGTAAAAAATCTTCTGATGATGTAATCCTTAGACTGGAAGGTGAACGTTATAATCAAATTCCTTGCTAGCTCCCATCTCGTCCCAATCCTTGTAGTAGCCGCCCGCGACCCCCATCATTATCGTTGGGCTGGTGTTCACGCCGAAAGGATACTCTTCGTCTTTGTCCCAGTACGACACTGTCATTGAAGCCTTGTTTGGAATCATTTCGAGGTCGATAAGTTGGTCCACCGCAGCAGCGAACCCTCCACAGCCGACTGCAGCGGCCGCTCCGCTCCATCCACCCGTGGGGATGGAACCGGCAGCACCAGCCACGTAGCAGACCAGGGCTGAAAGGCCTGAGACTCCGATACTGCTGAACGCACCTCCACCTTGGAGGTGGAATTCGACCGCGCTGTGGTTATTGAACGCAATGTCTCCACAGGAGTCGGAGATTTTCTTGGTATCGACATCGTAATCCTCGATGAAGTTCTCCGGCGTGAAGTCAGGCCCTTGCGCTTCTATTCCGCCGGTAGTGCTGATGTTGCTCGCGGTGACCGCCGTATCGATCTCCCCGAACTCCAGCGGATGGCCACTCTTCGTGGCTTCATACGTTGATTGCGTGGACGGGCCGTTCGAATGCCTATATTTCTCGGCTTCTCTGAATAGGTATTTCTTCCCAGATACTTCGACGATAACCACTGTAGCATTATCTTCAGTTTCGACCCGCTTTCTGCTGATGTTTTCTCCACTGCAATTGAACTCGTCACTGTTGCTCCGGTCAGAACCGCTCTCCTTCGCACTGGCAGTTCCACTCGCACCGAGGATCAGGCCGCTGCCAATCGTTGCACTGGTAGTTCGGAGGACGTTACGACGATGGAGTCCATCTCGACTATTATTGTCTTCCATCCACCATATTATTATCGACTAATAATATAAATTTCCTCCCCATTATCACCCTGGTTAAACCATCAGATACTACAATAATAGTAGTCACAATGGTGGTGGTATCCGAGAGATAATTGACAAAATTATCGTTCGAGCAGCTTTAGATTCTGAAACGCAACGCTTGATCACGAGATACGGTGAACTGGTTATCCGGATCGACGAACGATTCGTCGGTTTGACTCCAATTCCGACGTTGCGAGGATCACCGATGTTATCGGCGTCGATTTTATACGAGATTCGACACGCTGTCGCCGCGGCTCGATCGACGGCACCGCCGTATCCTCGTCCGTCGCTGCCATTGTCGGTCGTTCACCGCCGCCCCGAAGAGGGTTCCCGTACCGCGGTGAAAGTGAACGCGCGGGACGACGGCGCGCTCGCGTTCGGGTCCGCACGCCACGGTGACGGAAGAACGGGGCCGAGACGCACTGTCGCAGGACGAGAGCCTCGAGGCCGGTCGGGACGCGGTACCGACCGCTTACAGTTCGGCTCGGTTGAAGTTCCAGCAGCCGAGCGCGATCGGTCCGCCGATCCACACCGCGAGGAGGACGAACGCGAACCAGTGTTGGAGGTAAAACGGAACCTCGCCGCCGCCGCTGACGGCCGTCGAGGCGCTGGTGACGTCGTCGTTCCACAGCGAGGCGACCGCGTTGGCGATGTCTTCGCTGACGGTCCCGAGTTGAAACCGAGCGACGAACGTCGCCGCGTGGCCCTCGAGGAGTCCGAACGCGTCGTTGATCGCGGAGAAGATCCCCTGCCAAGAATATACGAGAAAGAAGATGGCGAACCCGGCGACGGACGCCCGCGATTCCGATTTCGTCAGCGCCGACGCACAGAGGCCGATGTTGAGGAAGATGAATCCGAAGCAGACCATGACGACCAACACGCCGAGAAACTGGACCACTGCGAAGCCGGGAATCCCGACGGCGAGGATGACCAGCGCCGGGAGGTAGCCGACGAGGATCGCGGCCGTGAACACGGCCAGCCGCCCCAGTAGTTTGCCGGCGTACACCTCCGTTCGCGTGTGCGGACAGGCTAACAGGAACTTGATGGTTCCGTGTGACCGTTCGCGAACGATCGATTTGATGCTCACGAGCAACGCCGTGACGGGAATGAGGACGGTCATCACGAACACGGCCGAAAAGACGATCGCGGGCGGGAGGCCACCCTCGACGTTGGTGTCCGCGGTCACGTCGTAGAGGGCCACGACCGGCAAGAACAGGACGAAAAGCCCCATGAGAAGCCACAGTTCCTTCGACCGAACGGCATCGCGGAACTCCTTTTTCGCGACGGTGAGCGTACTCATGGTCTCACCGCGGCCGTTTCGGTCGCGACGGTGTCGGCACTGTCTCGGTTTGCCATCGTCACGCTCGCTGCCGCTGGCATAGTCCAACGTTTACCCCCGCTGTCATTAAAACGTTTGATTTCTAACCATAGTAGCAGAACGAAATCCGCCGCGCTTTCGTCCCGACGACGGCCGACGCTGCCGACGGACTCGCGGCCGGTTTTCGAGGACCGGACCGACTGGGCCGATGGACGGTCCGACGATCCCGATGACCGGCCTACTGCTCGGGCAGCCACCACGTCAACCCGATCGCGACGACGACCAGTCCGGCCAGGGCGAGGTACGCCTCGTCGAAGTAATTCCGGTCGGCGAGCGCGCCGAACGCGACCGGGCTGATCGCCCCGATCGTCATGTAGACGGTCCGCAGGAACCCCAGCCCGGTCCCCTGCATGTCCGAGGGAAACGCCGAGGTCATGTACGGCAGGGTGATCGTCCCGTAGCCGAGGATGCTCGAGAGGAAGACCGTCCCGACGACGATCGGCCAGAACCCCTCGAGGACGGGGAGCGCGACGAGCGAGACCACGACGACACCCAGCACCGGCGGTAGCGATTTCCGGATGCCGAACCGGTCGTACAGCCGGCCGGTCAGCGGCTGAACCACGATTCCGGCCGCGAAGAAGGCGCTGAAGAGCCCGGTCGCGACGCTCTCCGAGAACCCCTTGATCTCGATCAGATAGGTGGGGTAAAACCCGGTAAAGGCCTGCCAGACGCAGTAGGTCAGGATCTGGATCGCGGTCACGGTGACGATCTCGGGCCGGCGCAGCTCCGAAAGGACGTATCGGACCGTCTCGAGCGAGACGCTGTCGACGGCGCTGTCCGCGCCGGAGGTGTGGGCCGGCACGACCAGCCGGAGGCCGACGGCGACGAGCGCGAAGGCGGGGACGACGAGGCCGAAGCCGTACTGCCAGGCGAAGGCCGAGGCGATCCCGCCGGCGGCAAGCGGCAGGAGGGTGTTGCCGGCCTGGCCGGCCGCCATCGTGACGCCGATCGCCGTGCCGTCGTTGTCGGGGTAGACGTCCGACAGCGTCGTGAAGCGGGCGACGCCGTACAGTGCGGTCCCGAAGCCGAAGGCTCCGGTCGCGAGGTAGACGACCGGCGCGGAGCCGGCGACGGCGACGACGCCGAGGGTCACCGCCGAGACGAGCGTACTCGCGACGAGGACGTTCCCCTCGCCGAACCGGTCGGCGAGCAGTCCGCCGGGAAGTTGGCCCAGTGCGTAACAGAGCCAGAGAGCGGTCAGCAGGAAGCCGGCCGTCGTCAGATCGAGGCCGTAGGCCCGCCGGAGGTAGGGCAGCAAGACGGGGTAGGCGAGTCGAACGCCGATCGAGAGGAACCAGCCGGCGGCGACGGCAACCAGAATCTCGCCGCGGCCGTCCGTCAGGAACGACCCCACGTTCGACAGCTTCGTCCGCGCGCTTGACAGCGACACTGTTGCCCCTCTTTCGCTGTCGATCGCCTTGAGGGACCCAGAACGGTGTGCGTTTGCCGGTATCGGAACCACGGTCCTGCGGCGCTGCCCTCGAGGCCGCTACAGCGGCGCGAACTCGAGGGCCGCCCACGCTAGACAGGCCGCGTAGATCGGGATCGTCAGGTTGTCGTCGACGATGTAGGTCCGGACCTCGAGGGTGACGCCGTCGGCCAGTGTCGCGCCCACCGCGGCGATCAGCGCCGCGGTGATCGGCAGGAACGGGATCGCGATGAGCGTCGAGACGAGAAACATCGTCCCGAGTACCTTCGGCGGCTTGACTCGCTTGAGGGTGTTGTCCGAGACCGCGCCGCTGATCGGGTCCCCCAGTGCGAGCATCAACATTGCGGGCAGCGCGATGTCGGGTTCGAAGACGACCACGACCGCCGCCATACTGATCAGATAGAGCGCGTAGGCGGCGGGGTTGTCCTGTTCGTACTCGCGGGTGAGAACGTCGTAGAGCCGCCAGTCGAGTCCGATCCGAAGTCGGAGGAACTCGAGGACGAGTGCGCCGGTCGCCAGCACGACCATGAGGAGCCGGAAGCCGGTCCAGGTCAGCCCGGCATCGAGGGCGTCGGCCAGCAGCCAGAGGGCGACCAGTCCCGAACCGCTGGCGTGAACCAGGCGGCGCTTCAGTTCGTCGGCCATCACGTCGTGCCTCGGGAGAGGTGACCTTCAGTCCGTCGGTTAGTTCTCCGGACACCTATATAGTATATAATGGCTCGCGGGACGGGCCCCGTCTCGAATCGAGGGCCGGGTCCACGAGATGACTCGGCGGGTGCCGTCGATCGCCGTCAGCGGTTCCCGCGGACGTAGCCGCCGAGTCCGCCGAACCCGACGGTGAACAACGCGCCGAAAAAGAGGAGTCCGAGCCCGAGTTCCGGCCCCGCGACGATCTCCGGATCCTCGACGGAGAGGACGAACGTACCGAGAACGAACAACGGGAGATAGCCGACGGCGACGCTCGCCCCGGCGGCGGCACTGCTCTCGGCCGACAGCGAGGATCCCGCCCGTCCAGCGATCACGTATCCCGTGAGAAACAGAATCGCGGCCGGAATCGCGTTGAACACCAGCGGATTGAACTCGGGCGCACCGACGGCAGTGAGCTGGTTGAACAGGTCGAAGTAGCCGTCGGCGACCGTCTGCGAGCCGAGGCCACCGCCCGCGTTGAACTCGATCGGCGTGTTCACCCGGTGTGCGTTGTAGAACGGGTACCCGACGAACTCCGGCACCGGGAACACCTCCTCGAGATCGGGCTCCGTTTCGGCCGCATCGAAGATCCGGTAGGTGAAATAGCCAGTCGTAATTATGAATACTGTGATGAATGATAGGATGCCATAGATTATCCCGCCGATCGGACGGATACCTTCCGTTATTGGCTGGCTAGACGACCGTGGCTCCGTATTCGTCTCTTGTAAGGACACACATCAATCACGTAATTTGTAAAGAATAAAATTTGTGGCGGACGTTCCCGGACACGAGCGACGACTCACCTGCGCTCGGCGGCGTTGGCCGCCGATTCGCGGGGCAGTCGCCGTCCACGGGCGCGTCCTCTCCGGCCAGTCCCGTCTCCAACCGCGAAACGGTCGCTTACAGCTCGTCGAACGCCAATTCGCCGGCACGGATCGCCGCCAGCGTCTCGGCGAGATCGTCCACCGGGAGTCGCTTCTGCTCGGTCGTGTCGCGTTCGCGGACGGTGACGGTCGTCTCCTCGTCCTCAACGGTCTCGAAGTCGACGGTCACACAAAACGGCGTGCCGACCTCGTCCTGCCGGCGGTAGCGACGGCCGATGTTCCCCGAGTCGTCGTACGTGACCGAGAGGCCGGCCGCGCGCAGGTCGTCGACGATCTCGTTCGCTTCTGTCTCGAGTGCGTCGTCGCTTTGCAGCGGGAAGACACCGACGAAGGTGGGTGCGACCTCTGGCTCGAGTTCGAGGTAGGTCCGCTCCTCGCCGTCGACTTCGTCCTCGCGGTAGGCGTGGTGGAGAACGGTATAGACCAGCCGGTCCACGCCGAAGGAGGGTTCGACGACGTGGGGCGTGATGTGTTCGCCGGCCTCGGTCTGTTCCTCGACCGCGAAGCCGGTCTTTTCGACGGGGATCTCGTGGGTCTCGCCCTCGAGGTCGATCTCGACGCTGTCACCCTCGAAGGCCGAGCGGTCGCGGGCGGCGAGGTCCTCGAGTTCGTCGACCACGTCGCCAGCCGCGCCGCCGAACTCGGGGCCGAGGTAGCTCATGTCGGGGTCGACGGTCGCGCGCTCGACCGTTTTGGGCTCGTCGTACTGCTTGAAGATCGTGAAGCGGTCGTCCGAGTGTTCGCCGTGTTTCGAGAGGTCGTAGTCGCCGCGGTAGGCGAAGCCGGCCATCTCGATCCAGTTGCCGTCGACCTCGCTCTCGGCGTCCCAGCAGTCGCTGGCGTAGTGGGCCCGCTCACCCGAGAGATGCTGGCGGAATCGGAACCGGTCCATGTCGACGCCGACCGCCTCGTACCACGGCTTGGCGACCCCGAGGAAGTACGCGACCCACGGGCTCGAGACGATCCCCTCCTCGACCGCCGCGCCGATCGTCGTCTCGATCTCCTCGCCGCCCTCCTCGTTCTGCTCGCTGGCCGGGTAGAGCGTGACCTCGACGTCGGCGACGCTCTCGAGGTCGGGCTCGTCGGTCTCGGGGTCGATGAAGTACTCGAGTTCGGCCTGCGTGAACTCCCGGGTCCGGATGATCGAGCGCCGGGGGCTGATCTCGTTGCGGTAGGCGCGGCCGATCTGGGTGACGCCGAACGGCAGTTGGTTGCGCGCGTACTCCTTGAGCCGCGGGAACTCGACGAAGATGCCCTGTGCGGTCTCGGGACGCATGTAGCCCGGGTCCGAGTCGCCGGGACCGATGTTCGTCGCGAACATGAGGTTGAAGGTCTCGACGGCCTGGCCCGCGAGTCCCGCCCCGCAGGCGGGACAGACGAGTTCGTACTCGGCGATGACCTCCTCGACCTCCGGGATCGGGAGGCTCTCGGCGTCCTCGTACTCGGTTTCGTCCTCGACGACGTGGTCCGCGCGGTGGCTCTCGCCGCAGTCGGGGCATTCGACGAGCATGTCGTCGAAGCCGTCCAGATGGCCGGAGGCCTCGAAGACGGGTTCGGGCATGATGGTGGGCGCGTCGATCTCCATGTTGCCCTCCGCGACGGCGAAGCGGTCGCGCCAGGCGTCCTCGACGTTGCCCTTCAGGGCCGCGCCCTGCGGCCCGAAGGTGTAGAAGCCGCCGACGCCGCCGTAGGCGCCCGACGACTGGAAGAAGTAGCCCCGCCGCTTGGCGAGTTCGACCAGTTTCTCGCTCGTCACGGCCGTCTCGTCGTCACTCATAGAGCGCCTCCAACAGATCGACGTCGCGGGCGATGCCGACGAGGTCCTCGCCCGTGATCAGCGGGATCTGTTCGATGTCGTTGCTGATCATCCGCTGTGCGGCCTCCTGGACCGCCGTGTCCGTCGCGACCGTCACCACGTCGTCGCTCATGAACTCCCGGATCGGGCCCGCGGGAATCTCGATGTCCCGCGTCGGGAGATAGCGGCTCCCGACGGCCTTGATCCCCTCCCACGACCAGTCGTCGTCCTGATCGCCGAAGTTGTCGCCCGTCTCCTCCTCGCCCTCGACGATCCGGGCGACCTCGAGGATGTCGACCTCAGTCAACACGCCGCTCATTCGTCCCTCGTCGTCCAGCGCGACGGTGTAGGGGACGTTGGCGTAAGAGAGTTCCCGCTCGGCGACGGGCAGGGGCGTTCCCTCGTAGGTCGTGTTCACGTCCTGGCTGGCGTAGGCGTCGACGGTGCCCTCGGTCGCCTGATCGCCGGCCGCGATCGCGTGGATCACGTCGGTCACGGTAACGATCCCCTCGAACTCGCCGTCGACGACCGGCACGCGGCGCGCGCCTTCCTCGACCATCGTCCGCGCGACGTCCGCGAGCCCGGTTTCGGCGGTCGTCGTCGGTACCTCCTCCATCAACATGACGAGCTGGTCCTCGTCGGGCTCCTCGATGAGTCGCTCTCGGGAGATCAGACCGCGGTACTCCGGCCCGTTGTCGGTCGGTTTGACGACCGGGACCGACGAGAACGATTGCTCTTGCAGGTACTCGAGGACGTCCGAGCGGGTCCCGGGCAGGTCGGCGGTAACCACGTCTTCACGGGGCGTCATCGCGTCGGCTACGTTCATATCCCGTCGGTACGGCGAAAATGAGTATAAACCCAGTGTTTCACGGACCGACGTTCGATCGGCGACCGGTCATTTGGCTGGACAGTCCGATTCGATGCGTTTATATGTGAGTGGTTGTCACTCACTCACATGGCGACGAACCCCCACGCCATGGCGTCCGACGAGACGATCGTCGGTTCGATCGATTCGACGGCCACGAGCGATGAGTACGTCATCGCGGACATCTCGGCCGACGGTGCCTGGCTGTCCATGCGGGCCGATGACGCGCTTGCGCTTCCGGCCTGGCGATAACTGGGGGTGGGATGGGATCGATTGTCGCGTCCGGTCGCGACTGCGCTGTTTTCCGTTGTCCGCGTTCCGACGCGAGATGGCCCCGATCGGACGGTTGCTGCGATGTCGACGTTCTCGCCGTTTTCAGCACGTCTCGAGCGGCCATACCGTTTAGTGGATTCGGGTGGTCGCTACGGCCATGAGACGCTCTCGGCCGCGACGCGACGCGGAACCCGACCCGAGCGACGGCGACGAGTTCGGCCTCGAGCGCGCGCGCTCTCGTCCCTCCGTCGTCACGGCCCTCTCGCGGTTCGTCCCGGCGGCGCTCGCCCGCCGCTCGATCGCCGTCTCCGTCGCGACCGACCGCGAGGTCTACGCGCGTGACGACCCGGTCGAGATCACCGTCGACTTCGAAAACCGGCTCCCGGTCCCCGTCGAACTCCGGACGCCCCGCCAGCGCCGCTGGGGCTGGACGATCGACGGCCACCTCGAGGCCACCGACGAACGCCGGTACACACCGGACCGACCCGCTACGTTCGACTTCCGCGCCGGCGAACGAAAGCGCGCGTCGGTGATCTGGAACGGCCGCCTCGAGCGGACCGACGGCGACCGCCACGAGTCGGTCGTCCCCGACGCCGGCGAGTACGAGATCCGGGCGTTCGTCGCGACCGCTGCGGGGACGACTCGGCCGGCCGACGCGACGACGATTACGATCAACTGACTGGCCGAGGCGTGGCTACGAGAGGAGGATATCGATCGGGAACGACGGCGCGTCGCTCCCGATCGGAAAAACCGCGTGTCGTCCGTGACTCGCCGGTATCGGTTCGGCCCCGTCGTCGGGGCGACTCGAGCGGTGCATGCTCAGTCAACTCCTTCGGCTTAGCCGGTGAGGAACCCGCCGGGCGAGACCTGCGTCGCCGGCCGGCCGTCGTCGGTCGTCTGGACGCCCGTGAACGAGGGCGAGTGTTCGATCGTTCGCTGTACCTTCGCGCCGGTTTTCGTGTGCGTTGCCAGGATGGCGAGCATCTTACTCATGTATGAGTAAATAGTGGCGGCCCACTCATAAGTATTATTGCGATGATCGACCGTGTTGGATGATCGTCGCCGGCACTATTAGTGAATGATTCTCACAGCTTCGGTGCTATCGGCGCGCCGGCGGTCGCGGTCGTCTCGGGGCCACGTCTCCGTTATCGGTGGAGGTGACAGGCGGCGAACCGCTCTCCGTCGCCGGACTCGAGTTCGTAGGCCGGCCGTTCGCGGGCACAGACACTCTCTTCGGCGAAGGACTCGAGCAACAGGTCGGTCGCCGCCGCCCAGCGGTCGGCTTCGTCGCCGTCCGCCTCGCCGTCGGTGGCGACCAGCTCGATCGCCTCCGCGACGATCGAGCCCGCCTCGCCACGGGGCAGCGTTCCGTCGAAGAACTCGGCTTCGATCCGCGCCGCCGGCATCGGTTCGAACGTCCGCCGTTTGACCGCTCGCATGAACGCCCGCGTCCGTGGCCACTCCTCGCCGGTCCAGTCGTACGCGTCGGGGGCGATCAGGCGCGGACACCGCGTCCGGAACCGACACCCCGAGGGCGGATCGACCGGGCTCGGGACCTCGCCCTCGAGGACGCCCCGGGAGCCGTTCTCGCGGGGATCCGGGACGGGAATCGACTCGAGCAGGGCGCGGGTGTAGGGATGCTGTGGGTTCTCGAACAGTTCCTCTTTCCCCGCCAACTCGATGATGTGGCCCAGATACATCACCGCCACGCGGTCGGAGATATGGCGGATGACCGAGAGGTCGTGGGCGATAAAGAGGTACGTGAGACCGAACTCCCGCTGCAGTTTCTCCATCGTGTTCAGCACCTGCGCCTGAATCGAGACGTCCAGCGCGGAGACGGGTTCGTCACAGACCACGAAGTCGGGATCGACCGACAGCGCCCGTGCGAGGTTGATCCGCTGGCGCTGCCCGCCGGAGAAGGCATGGGGATAGCGGTTGTAGTGGCGTGGGTCGAGCCCCACCTTCTCGAGCAGTTCCTTCGCGCGGGCCTCCCGCTTCTCGTCGTCTAACATGTCGTGGGCCCGCATCGGCTCCTCGATGATTTGCCCGACCTTCATCCGCGGATCGAGCGATGACTGGGGATCCTGGAAGATCATCTGCATGTCCGAGCGCGTCTGCCGGAGTTCCTCACCACCGAGGTCGGCCAGGTTCTCCCCTTTGAAGTAGATGTCTCCCTCGGTCGGCTCGAGCAGGCGCAGGATCGTCCGCCCGAGCGTACTCTTGCCACAGCCGGACTCCCCGACCAGTCCCAGCGTCTCGCCGGGTCGAACCTCGAGCGAGACGTCGTCGACCGCTCGCACCCGCTCTTGCTCGACGCTGAACGGCGGGAACTCGCTCGCGTCGAACTGCAGGCCCGCGAACAGTCCGGACTCCTGCCCGAAGTGTTTCGAGACGCCGTCCAGTTCGAGCAGCGGCCCCTCGCTGTCGTACTCGCGGTCCTCGTCCAACCGGAGCCCGCTACTCACGACCCTCACCCCCGTCGTCGGCCGGGTTCGGCGCGAGTTCCGACGCAGTGCCCTCGGCCACCCCGTCTCCGGTTTCCCTCGTCGCGCCCGCAAGCGGCGGACTGCCCTCGTAGTCGACATCGAAGGCGTCGTGTTTCACGCAGGCCGCCCGGTGGGGCTCACCGTCGGCGTCCGCGACCACCCTCGTCTCGGGATGGACGCGCTTGCACACCTCGCGCGCGTCGGGACAGCGCGGGTGGAACCGACAGCCCGACGGCGGCTCGATCGCCTCGGGCATCACCCCCTCGATCGCCTCGAGTTCCGTGACGGTGCGGTCGGGTCGGGGGATCGAGTCCAGCAGGGCGTCGGTGTAGGGGTGTTTCGTCTCGTAGAACAGCTCGTCGACCGGTGCTTGCTCGACGATCTCGCCGAGGTACATCACGTTGACCCGGTCACAGATCTCGGCGACCACACCCAGGTCGTGGGTGACCCAGACGAAGCTCGTGCCGTATTTCGACTGTAGCTCGTCGACCAACTCGAGGATCTGGCCCTCGACGGTGACGTCCAGTGCCGTCGTCGGCTCGTCGGCGATGATCAGACTGGGTTCGCAGGCCAGCGCCATCGCGATCAGCACGCGCTGGCGCATCCCGCCGGAGAACTGGTGGGGGTACTCCTCGTAGCGCTCCTCGGGGTCCGGAATGCCGACCTCGCGGAGCATGTCGATCGCTTCTGCGCGAGCCTCGTCGGCCTCGAGGCCGCGGTTGAGTTCGATGAACTCCCGCAGTTGGCCGCCGACAGTGAACACGGGGTTGAGCGACTCCATCGGGTCCTGGAAGATCACCGCGATCTCGTTGCCCCGGATGCGGGTCCGAATCTCCTCGTCGGAGAGGGCGTCGTCTCGCTTTCGCAACTCGCCGTCGGGGCCCTCCTCGAGGCCGAAGATCGTCTCGCCCTTGTAGGTGATCTCGCCGCCGACGATCTCGCCGGGGGCCTCGACGAGTCCCATGATGCTCATCGAGGCGACCGACTTCCCGGCGCCGCTCTCGCCGACGAGGCCGACGATTTCGCCCTCACGGACCTCGAAGGAGATGCCGTCGACGGCGCGTACTGTGCCTGCTTCGGTGAAGAACTGGGTCTTCAGGTTCTCGACGCGGAGTAGTGGTTCGGAACTCATTGTCAGTCGTCGATTCGGGGGTCGAGGGCGTCCTGCAGGCCGTCGCCGAACAGGTTAAAGCCCATAATGGTGATCATGATCGCGATACCCGGCCAGATCGAGAGCCAGACGTTCGAGTGCATGTAGCCGTGGGCGATGTTGAGCATCTGCCCCCAGTCTGGCGTCGGCGGCTGTGCGCCGTAGCCAAGGAAGGAGAGCCCGGCGACGATGAGGATCGTCACGCCGATCTGGAGCGTCGCGTAGACCAGCACCGGCGCGAAGCTGTTGGGAACGACGTGACGCAGGATGATCTCCCGATCCCTGACGCCGGCCGCCCGCGCCGCTTCGATGTAGTCCATCTCGCGGACGCTCAGCACGCGACTCCGGATGATGCGGGCGAAGACGGGGACGAACGCGATCCCGACGCCGAGGACGGCGTACCAGATGTTCGCGCCGCCGACGAAGACCGTGAAGACGATGATGAGGATCAGCGGGGGGATCGCGTACACCGTCTCGACGATCCGCATGAGGACGTCGTCGACCCGGCCGCCGTAGTAGCCGGCGACGGCACCGACGACCGTCCCGCCGGTGAGTCCGATGAACGTCGAGACGATCCCGACGAACACCGACACCTGCGTCCCGTAGACGATCCGCGTAAAGTAGTCCCGGCCGGTGTGGTCGGTCCCCAGCGGATGCTCGAGCGTGCCGCCGGCCGGCAGCGGGTTCCACGGCTGCTCGGCCAGCGGAAAGTACGGCGGCATGTGTTGGGTTCCCTCCCCCGGCGACGGGATGTAGGTCGGGTGATCGAAGATCGGCAACAGCCGCGCGAACGTATAGTCCGACAGGACGCCGAACGTGAGCAGGGAGAGGTTGCTGTCGATCGCGGCGTAGATCGCGACGAACAGGACGACCGTGACGACGTACAGTCCCCAGCGGGCCGTCGTGTCCGCTTTGATCCGTGCGGCCGTGTAGCGCCAGCCGACGCGGGCCTCGATGTCGTCTTCGCTTTCCGTCTCTCGATTGTCTTCGAACTGTGATTCACTGACTGCCATGCTTATTCTCGCTCACCGTAGGTGACTCGCGGATCGACGTACGCGTACGAGATGTCGGTGATGATGACGCCGACGACGAACAGGACGCCGAGCATCATCGTCACGCCCATCACGAGCTGGTAGTCGTTTCGCTGGATCGCGCCGACGAACAGCTGTCCCATTCCGTTGATGTTGAACACCGTCTCGACCAACACCGCACCGCCGATCGCCGTCGATAGGTTGAGTCCGACGATCGTGATGATCGGTAACTGGGCGACCTGGAACGCGTGCTTTCGCAGGACTGTCCGCTCGGGCACGCCGTAGGCACGGGCCAGCTTGACGTACTCGCCTTGCAACGACTCGATCATCTGGGTCCGCTCGACACGCATGATCGTCGCCATCTGCAAGGTCCCCAGTGCGATCATCGGCAACAGCAGGTGTCTGGCCGACTGATAGTACAGCTCGAGGTGGCCATCGATTCCCCGATAGGCGCTCGGCGGTCGCCACGGGTAGTAGAGCCCGCTCGAGGGGAGCCAGCCGAGCTTGACGGCGAAGACGAGGATCAGGACGATCCCGATCCAGAACGAGGGGGTGCTGACGCCGACGAGCGCGGCGATGCGGGAGACGTGGTCGGTCGGTTCGTTGCGTCGGTCGGCGGCCACGACGCCGAGCGGGATCGCGGTCGCCAGCGCGAACACGTACGCCGAGACGACCAGCAACAGCGTCGGGCCGAGCCGGTCCAGTATCAGGTCGGTGACCGGCCGCTCGTAGTAGATGCTCTGTCCGAGGTCTCCCTGTAGCAGCCCCGCCATGTACGTCAGGTAGCGTTCGTGTAACGGCCTGTCGAGCCCGTACCGCCGTTCGATCGCCCTGACCAGTTCTTCGCTGTGTTCCTGGCCCTGAAGCATGAGGCTAACCGGATCGCCCGGTCCCAGGTTCGCCAGCAGGAACGTGATGACGGAGATCCCGATCAGGACCGGGACCGCCTGTGCCAGCCTGTATACCGTGTACTTGAGTAGCTTCATTGCTCAGCGAGTCGATCGCGTTGGTCGTCGGACGATGCGACGCGGTCGAGGGGAGTCGACGGCCCGCCGACCGCGACGGGATCGCCGTTCGTCAGTTCACTCCATCGAGACGTTCGTGTACTCCGCGACGAGGGTCGGATTCCTCGTCACCTCCGGATGCGCCTGGAGGTCCTCGACGTAGTCGCGGGACGCCATCGTGTTGTCCTGCGTAAACGCCGGTAAGACGGGTAATTGCTCGACGATTTCCCGGATGACGGGTTCGTAGATGTCGTAGCGGTTCTCCTGACCTGCCGAGTTACGCCCCTCGGCGATCGCCTCGTGGAACCCGTCGCTACCCCCGTAGTAGTGGCCCTGATTGGTTCCCGCCTGGCTCTCGTGGAACAGCGGGTAGAGGTAGTAATCGGGGTCGGGACCGCCGGTCCAGCCGAGCAGGTACATCTGGTAGTCGTCGGCGTTCCCGCTGGTGTAGGTATCGACCAGCGTCGCGAAATCCAGTACCTGTACGTCCGCGCCGTACCCGATCTCGTCCAGTCGGGTCGCGATCCGCTCGGCCAACTGGGCACGGATCCCCTCCGGCGTAATGATCGTCGGGGTGAAGTCGTCGGGCGCGTGTTCATCGAGCAGCGACTGGGCCTGATCCGGATCGTACTCCGGCAGCATCTCCTGATACTCCTCTTCGGGGAATTCCCAGACCTCGTTGACGACCGGCGGGATCGGGCTGTACATCGGCGAACTCACGTTGCCCGCGTTCGACTCGATGAAGTCCTGCATCGAGAACGAGTGGGCGATGGCCTGTCGCACCTCGGGGGTGGTCGTCGGCCCCTCGTTGCAGTTGAAGGCCATGTACATGAACGTCGGGCTCTCGGCCGAGTGGAGGGTCACGCCGTCTTCGTTCTCGAGGACGTCCCAGTCGTCGTTTGGAATGCCCGCGATGACGTCGGTGTTGCCCGCCCTGATGTCGGAGACGCGACCGGCGGGATCACCGTGGGCGACGAACCGAACCTCCTCTAAATTCGGCTCGAGGTCGCCCCAGTAGTCGTCGTTTCGCTCTAAGTCGACGTATTCGTTTTCTTGCAGGTCGGCGAACTCGAACGGGCCGGAGCCGACCGGGTCCGTGTTGAACGCCTCGCGGTCTTCGGTCCGGACGCTCTCCGGAACGACCGTCACGCCCATGGTCGCGAGTTCGAACGGGCCGTAGGGCTCCTCGCCGAGGTCGACCTGGAGCTGGTAGTCGTCGATGACCTCCGTACTCTCGATCATGTCGTACTCGGAGGCGTTCTCCGTCTCCTCTTCGACGGGTGCGGTAAAGGAGTGGGCGACGTCCCCGGCGGTCACCTCGTCGCCGTTGTGGAACGTCGCCCCTTCCACCAGCTCGAAGATGTAGCGCGTGCCGTCGCGCTCGACCGTCGGCTCGCCGGCCGCGAGTTTCGGCTGTAACTCGAGGCCCTCGTCGTACTCGTAGAGCCCGTCGAAGACGAGCTGAATGACCTGAAAGCTGTACGCGTCGTTCGAGACGACCGGATCGAACTGCTCCTCGCGCGATTGTTCCTGTGTGAAGTGGAACCGATCGCCGTCTCCGGAGCCGCCCCCACCGATACAACCCGCAAGCGCCGCCGCGGAGACGGCAGCGCCCGAGGCGAGTAGCCGTCGTCGCGTTGGGTAGTCCAGCACCATCCTGTGGAGAGTTATCACCCAACCCATTTTGGTATCGACCGAGTACGGCGTGCAATCAGCTCTTACTAACGGAGAATACGTCTACTACCGGTTCCATCAGTGAGACGATTCGGCCAGCGATGAACCCACCTGTGCATCGATGTCGGTTCGCGAAGTCGGGGCCGTCGCCGTCACGAGTCGGGCCACGACGCGGGGTCACGCTTGTGGAGTGAACGGCCGCTATCGACGGTCGGCGCGGCCAACGCCGACGGACCCGTGGTATTTTTCTTCAGCCGGACACAGAACACGTGTATGAACTATCGCGCCGTCGAGACCACCGAAGAGTACGTCGCCCGACTCGAGACGGGTGCCGACTGGCGGGCCGAGATCGAGTCGCTGGCGGACGCGGTCGAGGCCGAGGCCGGCTGGTTCACCGCGCTCGGCGCGGTCCAAGACGCCGAACTCTGGTTCTACGATCAGGACACCTGCGAGTACTCCCCAATCGAGTTCGACGAGCCGCTCGAGGTCGCCAGCTGCGTCGGCAACGTCTCGTGGCTCGACGAGGAGCGGTTCGCACATACTCACGCCGTCCTCTCCGACGACGAGGGTCGGACCTACGCGGGCCACTTGAACGAGGCGACCGTCTGGGCCGGCGAGGTCCACCTGCGCGTCTTCGAGGAGTCCCTCGAACGCGAGTACGACGAGCCCACCGAACTGGATCTCTGGCTCTGACATGCGCGAAGAAGACGAACAGTACTTCGAGCGACTCGAGGGCCAACTCGAGTCGGCCTTCGACGTGGCCGAACGCGCCAAGGAACGGGGCGGCGATCCGAAACCCGAAGTCGAGATCCCGACCGCGCGGGACATGGCCGACCGCGTCGAGAACATCCTCGGTATCGACGGCGTCGCCGAACGCGTCCGCGAACTCGAGGGGAAGATGAGCCGCGAGGAAGCGGCGCTCGAACTCGCCGAGGACTTCGCCGAGGGACGGGTCGGCGACTACGAGACGAAAGCCGGCAAGGTCGAGGGGGCCGTTCGCACGGCGGTCGCCCTGCTGACCGAGGGCGTCGTCGCGGCACCGATCGAGGGGATCGACAAAGTCGAAATCCTCGAGAACGACGACGGGACGGAGTTCGTCAACGTCTACTACGCCGGCCCCATCCGCTCGGCGGGCGGGACCGCACAGGCACTGTCCGTCCTCGTGGCCGACTACACCCGCGCGCTCGTCGGTATCGATCAGTACGGCCCTCGAGAGGAGGAGATCGAACGCTACGCCGAGGAGATCGCCCTCTACGACAAGGAGACCGGCCTCCAGTACTGCCCGAAGGCGAAGGAGGCCAAGTTCATCGCGAAACACCTTCCGATCATGTTGGACGGGGAGGCCACCGGCGACGAGGAGGTCTCGGGCTTTCGCGACCTCGAACGGGTCGACACCAACAGTGCCCGCGGCGGGATGTGTCTCGTCCTCGGGGAAGGGATCGCGCTGAAGGCCCCGAAGATCCAGCGCTACACCCGCAACCTGGACGAGATCGACTGGCCGTGGCTGCAGGACTTAATCGACGGCAACTACTCCGACGACGGCGACGAGGACGACGCCGCCGACGAGGCCGACGGCGACGACGACGCGGACGAGACGGCCGCCGAGGAGAGCGAGGACAGTGACGACACCGCCGACGAACCCGAGGGACCGCCCCGCGTCGACACCTCCGAGAAGTTCCTCCGGGACCTGATCGCCGGCCGGCCGGTCTTCTCCCATCCCTGCGCGGAGGGTGGCTTCCGGCTGCGCTACGGTCGCGCGCGCAATCACGGCTTCGCGACCGCCGGCGTCCACCCCGCCGCGATGCATCTGGTCGACGACTTCCTCGCGACGGGCACCCAGATCAAGACCGAACGGCCCGGGAAGGCCGCCGGCGTCGTCCCCGTCGACTCCATCGAGGGACCGACGGTCAAACTGGCAAACGGCGACGTCCGCCGGATCGACGACCCCGAGGACGCCCTCGAGATCAGAAACGGCGTCGAGAAGATCCTCGACCTCGGCGAGTACCTGGTTAACTACGGCGAGTTCGTCGAGAACAACCACCCGCTGGCCCCCGCCTCCTACACCTACGAGTGGTGGGTCCAAGACCTCGCGGCCGCCGGTGCCGACGTCCAGGCCCTCGAGGACGATCCCCGAATCGACCTCGAGTTCCCCGACCCCGAGGAGGCCCTCGAGTGGGCTACGGAGTACGACGCCCCCCTCCATCCCGAGTACACCTACCTCTGGCACGACATCTCCGTCGATGCCTTTCGCGACCTCGCGGCGGCGGTCGCCGAGGGTCGGATCGAGCGCGACGGCGACGGCAGCGTCAACGGGAACGGGGACGACAGCATCCTCGTCCTCGCGTCCGACGACGGCGTCGCCGACGCCCTCGAGACGATCGTCATCGAACACCGCCAGCGCCCCGACGACGACCGCATCGAGATCGACGACTGGCGGCCGTTCGTCCGCTCGGTCGGCTGCGAGCCCCGGCAGGCCGTCGCCGACGGCGCGGCGCTCGAGCCCGACCAGCGTCCCGAGATCGAACTCGAGCGCACCTGGACCGACGGCGACCTCTCCGAGCGCGCCCGTACCTGGGGCCACGAGACCGAGGGCGACAACGCCATCGAGGCTGTCAACGAAGTCGCGCCGTTCCGGGTTCGCGAGCGCGCCCCCACGCGGATCGGCAATCGAATGGGCCGGCCGGAGAAATCGGAGAGCCGCGATCTGAGCCCGGCGGTCCACACGCTGTTCCCGATCGGCGAGGCCGGCGGCACGCAGCGAAACGTCGCCGACGCCGCCAAACACGCCGAGACGATGTCGGATACCCCCGGCGTCGTCGAACTCGAGGTCGGCCGCAAGCGCTGTGACTCCTGTGGCACGGAGACGTTCAAGAACCGCTGTCCCGACTGCGACGAACGCACCACGCCGGACTACCGCTGTCCCGACTGTGACCAACAGCTCGAGCCCGACGAGGCCGGCCGCGTCGAGTGCGATCACTGCGAACGCGAGGGCTCCTGCGTCGAGACCCGCGAGATCGACGTCAACGACGAGTTCCGCAGCGCCCTCGAATCGGTCGGCGAACGCGAGAACGCCTTCGAGATCCTCAAAGGCGTCAAGGGACTCTCCTCGCAGAACAAGGTTCCCGAACCTATCGAAAAGGGGATTCTGCGGGCCAAACACGACGTCTCGGCGTTCAAGGACGGCACCGTCCGCTACGACATGACCGACCTCCCCGTGACCTCGGTCCGGGCCAGCGAACTCGACGTCGACGTCGGTCAGCTCCAGGCGCTGGGCTACGAGGAGGACATCCACGGCGAACCCCTGACCCACGAGGACCAACTGGTCGAGCTCAAGGTCCAGGACATCGTCCTCTCGGACGGCGCGGCCGAACACATGCTCCAGACGGCCGACTTCATCGACGACCTCTTGGAGCAGTACTACGGGCTCGAGTCCTTCTACGAGTTCGAGGACCGTCAGGACTTGGTGGGCGAACTCGTCTTCGGGATGGCTCCCCACACGAGCGCAGCAACTGTCGGGAGGGTGATTGGTTTCACGAGCGCGGCAGTCGGATACGCTCATCCGTACTTTCACGCCGCGAAACGCCGGAATTGCGACGGTGACGAAGACTGCGTGATGCTGCTACTTGACGGGTTGCTTAACTTTAGTAAGACGTTTCTGCCCGACCAGCGCGGGGGGAAGATGGACGCCCCGCTGGTGATGTCCTCCCGGATCGATCCCTCCGAGATCGACGACGAGGCCCACAACATGGACGTCGTTTCGCAGTACCCCCGCGAGTTCTACCTCGCGACCCGCGAGCAGGCCGATCCCGAGGACGTCGACATCGAGATCGCCGAGAAGAACCTCGGCACCGACCTCGAGTACACCGGCTTCGACCACACCCACGACACCACCGACATCGCGATGGGGCCCGACCTCTCGGCGTACAAGACGCTGGGTTCGATGATGGACAAGATGGACGCCCAGCTCGAGCTGTCGCGCAAGCTCGCGGCGGTCGACGAGACCGACGTCGCCGAGCGGGTCATCGAGTACCACTTCCTGCCGGACCTGATCGGGAACCTGCGGGCGTTCTCCCGGCAGGAAACGCGGTGTCTCGACTGCGGCGAGAAGTTCCGGCGGATGCCCCTGACCGGCGACTGCCGCGAGTGTGGCGGTCGGGTCAACCTTACCGTCCACAAGGGCTCGGTCAACAAGTACATGCAGACCGCGATCCAGGTCGCCGACGAGTACGACTGCCGGCCCTACACCAAACAGCGGTTAGAGGTGCTGGAACGATCGCTCGAGAGCATTTTCGAGAACGACAAGAACAAGCAGAGCGGAATTGAAGACTTCATGTAAACCTAAATTTTGCTCTGCGGGCCGCCTTCGGCGGCCCTCGGCAAAATTTAGTATAAAAGCACTCCTCTTTCCGTTCGCTCCCGTGGTCGCTCACATCAGTCGTCGGCCCGCTCGCTCACTCCGTTCGCTCGCGGTCGAAAACGGGTAACAGCCTGCCCTCCCCCGGGTCGAACGGTTCGCCGCGGGTGCGGCGAACCGCTCTCTCGGCCGGACGCAAACTGGTCGTAGGGATCAATCGCCGCTGGCCCGCGTCACGCCGGGCATTCCTTCCTTGGTGTACTGCGGTTCCGGCGCGTGACGGGGGTCCGGCAGCCAGTCTTCGAGGACCTCGTTGAACCGGTCGGGTCGCTCTCGAGGCGTCCAGTGGCCGCAGTCCTCGATGATCTCGAGGTCGGCCTCGGGGATCCGGCCGGCGGCCCGTTGTGACCACTCGAGGGGGACCAGCGGGTCCTGCCGGCCGTGGACGAGCAGCGTCGGCACGGAGAGGGTCTCGAGGTCGTCGACGTAGTTCGTCGCGACCCGGCCGTTGAACGAGAGTTCGTTGTCCTGAAACTGCTTGAACGCCTGTATCGAGCCCGGTTCCTGCAGCTTTTCCCTGACGTCCGCGACGAAGGGGGCGGGGAGGGCGTCGGCGTCCGCGACGAGGCTATCGAGGACCAGCCGGACGCTCCGCGTGGATGCGCTGGCCGCGATCTTCCCGAACTCGGTTGCGCCGGGGAACCGCGAGAGGACCTTCCACTGGAGGGCGCTCGGTAGTCGGTCACCCAGCCCGTAGCTGTCGATCAGCGCCAGCCCCTCGACGCGGTCGGGGTTCGCAAGCGTATAGCCCAGGGCGACGCCGCCGCCCATCGAGATGCCTGCAAGCGTCACTCGATCGAACGGCAGCGTCTCGAGAAAGCCCTCGAGAACGTCGATGTAGCCGTCGACGGTGTGGGTGACGTCGCCGGTGCTGTCGCCGTACTCGGGCCAGTCGATCGCGTAGACGCGGTAGTCGTCGGCCAGTGCGTCGATCGCGTGTTGCCAGGAGACGGTCGCGTCGTCGATCCCCGCGCCGTGACAGAGGACGACCGGCGGGCCGTCCGTTCCCGCGCGTCGGTAGGCGACCCGACAGCCGTCGATCGTGGCGACGCCGGTCCCGCTCATGATCGAATCACGTGCCCGTTTCGAGGGCCCGTGACTATCTCAGCGACCGGGTTGCCCGTGCCGGCCGCGATCGGCCACGGGAGACACGCACTACCAGTGGCCGTGTCTGGTGGGACGCCGGCGAGTACTCCCTGGGTGAGACGAACTATCATGATACGGGTTCAGTACTGGGAGTGTATATTGTTTTCTATTATCACGGTGTGGCTTAACAGTCGTATCTCGTCGCGGTGCTGACGCATCGACTGCAGCCATCGCTCCGTTCGTGGCCGATTCACGCCGTCTCGAGGCTGTGAGCGGCCGCTCGCACAATGCACGCCCTGTCTTTATTCCGATCGGCGGTGTGGCTCCGGTCATGGTCGAAACCGGTGAGAAGCCCGCGGAAGAAGGTGAGCAGGAGGCAATCGAGGCGGTAGAGAAACTCAACTTCGGCCAGCGGGTCTACGACGAGGACGGGAACGAGATCGGGCGGATCCGGGGGTTCGAGCAGAGCGGCGTCTTCGTCACGACCCGCGAGGGCGCGGAGGCGATGAGCGTCGAACACGCCCGCTCGGGCCACGAGTTCGGCGAGGCCGAACTGATGTGGCGCTGCATGGAGTGTGGCGAGATGGGCGAAATCGACGACGGACTGCCCGATCGGTGTCCGAACTGTGACTCCGAGCGCGAGCAGTTGATGTACTGGACCGAGGACTGACTCGACCGCGTCGACCGGGTTTCTCCACCGGCTAGTCCGCGATTTAATATAGCACCATAGGATTTACGGAGGGTATTGCTCACGTCTTCGGGTGTCGGCGGGGAACTCGTCCAGCCGGTTCGAGTCGCCCATCGGACGAAACCCGTTTATACCGCTCCGTGTGACCTCGAGCCATGGAGATCGTCGTGTTCGGAGCCGGCAGCCTCGGCAGTCTCGTCGGCGGCCTCCTCGCGCGCGACCACGACGTGACGCTGGTCGCTCGCGAGGACCACGCCCGCGCCGTCCGCGAGTCAGGGCTGTCCCTCGAGGGGGCAGTCGACGGCCCTGACCGCGTCTTCCCGGCGGCGACGACCGACGGCACCGGGCTCGAGGCGGACCTCGCCGTGGTGACCGTCAAGGCCTTCGATACGGCAACGGCGGCCGACCGGCTCGCGACGGGAGCCATCGATGCGGTTCTCTCGTTGCAAAACGGGATGGGAAACGAATCGATCCTCGCCGACCGGCTCGAGGCCCCGGTTCTCGCCGGGACGGCGACCTACGGGGCCGTCCTGCGGAAGCCGGGCGTCGTCGAGTGTACCGGCGTCGGCGAGGTGGTACTGGGCGCTCGCGAGGGCGGTCCCTCCTCACTCGCCGACCGCGTCGGCGAGCGGTTCCGCTCGGCGGGCATCGAGACGCTCGTCGCCACGGATATGCCCCACCGTCTGTGGGAGAAACTCGCGGTCAACGCGGGGATCAACGCCGTTACTGCCCTGACCGAAACCGAAAACGGGGCCGTCCTCGACGCGCCGGCGGCCGATCTCTCGCGCGCGGCGAGCCGCGAGACGGCCCGCGTTGCCCGCGCCTGCGGCGTGTCGCTCTCGAGCGACGAGGCGGTGGCTGCCATGGAGGCCGTCGCCGAAGCGACGGCCGCGAACACGTCCTCGATGGCCCAAGACGTTTGCGCCGGTCGGCGCACCGAGATCGACGCGATCAACGGCTACGTGGTCGACCGGGCGGCCGACCACGGTCTCCCGGTCCCGACGAATCGGACGCTGGCGGCGCTGATACGGACGTGGGAACGCGGTCGCGGGTTGCGATAGCGCCGTTCGCTCGGATCAATAATGGACGTTCCGCGACCCGTACCGTCGGCTATCGGGGCGGAAATAGCGGAAAACTCGCGTCGAAACTACGGCGGCGTTAGAACGGTGCTTCGGGGCCTTCGTCGACCTCGCCGTCGTCGTCATCGACGGTTTCGCCGGGGAAGGAGGGACTCATGCCGCCCATCTCCTCTTCGCCGCCGTCCATGCCGGTGGAGGCGTTGACTTTCTCGATTTCGGGAATCTCCTTGACCATCCGGCTCTTGATCGCCTGGATCGTCATCGGCGAGATCCCACAACCGCTGCAGGCGCCACCGAGAGCGATGCTGACTTCGCCGCTCTCGCGATCGATGTCCTGAATCGCTGCGCTGCCGCCGTGCATCTGGATCTGCGGGAAGTTCCGGCGAAGGAAGTTCGTCACGCGCTCCTCGAGGTCGTCCCCGTCGTTCTGGGTCTCGGTGCTCATGAAACGCTCTTGGGTATCAGCCCCCCTAAACCTTCCGTCCGCCATGTTCGTCTGCCACCGTCGCCGACGACGTTACTCGAACTCGAAGACGCGTCGGAGTTCCGTTTCGATCTCCGTGACGTGTTTCTCGAGGAGTTGCTCGAAGCGCTCTTCCTCGACGAGGACGCCGTCGAGACGGCCATAGGGGTCGTCCGGGAGTTCGACCCGGAACTCGCCGTCGCCCTCGTAGAAGGGCTCGCTCTCGTTCAGGACCTGCTGGTCGATCGCATGGACCAGTTCGGAGTCGTAGCTGTCGTTCATCCGGTTGAACGCGTTCTTGTACGCCTGCTGGAGTTCGGGGAAGTAGTTGGCGTACTTGTCCTCGAACTGCTCGGGGTCGAAATCGGCCATACCCGACTCGAGGACGAGCGGAGACAAAAGTCGGACGATCGACCCGTTCGCCCGGCTTCCTCGCGACCGACCGTCGACCCGCGGTAGGGGATGCCTACAGAGGTGCCCGCGCTCGCAAGCGGAACGAACACCCCTGCACCCGGCGATATCAGCGTACATGGCTGTCGACCAGGATCCCATTCCCCAGGAGGCCCTGCCGCCGCGCTGGGGCCTCGCAGAACGCTGTGAGGGTCGATTCGTCTACCGACACGCTCGCCCGCGGATCGACCTGATCGCGGACTGTGTCCCCGCACGGTCCCATCCGACCCTCGGGCTCTGTCGACATTGGGAGCTTCAGTATCGCTTTTTCCTCACTGATCGGTCGGTCTCCCGCTCGATCGGGCGCGTCTCGACCCGACGGGCGGCCGTCGACGGCCTGCTCGAGTGCATGCGGCGGGTCCACGAGAGGGTCTCGACGGCCGACGATCCGCTCACGGTCGGGACCGTTCTCGAAGACGTTTCGCTGGCCGATCTCGTTCCGGACCGACTCTCCGAGTCGCCGCCGTAGCGCGGTCCCGCCGGACTGAGACGCGATACGGACTACACGCGCCGAGTCAGGTGGGCCCGGACCGTCCGCTGACAGTCGCCACAGACCCCGTAGAGCCGCGCGGCCGTCGAGAGGAGCGGATATCTAGCCGGCTGTGCGGAGTACACCGACTCGACCAGCGTCCGATACCGGGTCCCGCCCGGCCCGTACCGGTTCGTCGTCTCGGTGAGCTGTGACTGCCGCCGGGCAGTCAGTTCGTCGAGTCGCTCCCGGTAGCGCTCGAGGCGGTCGTGTTTCGCCCGCAGCGTCTCGAAATCACACTGTAGCAGCGACTCCTCGGCCGTCGACTGCAGCCACGTCAGGATCTCGTCGACCTCGTCGATCGCCGCGACGACGGTCTCCCGTTCGGTCTCGAGGGTCTCCCGAACGACGTCGACCTCGCGGCGTCTGGTGGCGATCTCCTCGAGAACCGCGCGTTTGAGCGTCGGCGTCCAGCCCGTTTCGGCGGCGAGCGCGACGGCGACGTCCTCGTTCAGTTCGGCCGCGATCGTCTCGACGAGCGGTTCGTCGTCCGCGAGATCGGCGGTGCTGTGGGGTGCGACCGTCTCGGCGAAGGCCTCGCGAACGGCGACACACTCCTTCCCGTCCGTCGTCGCGCTCGCGCCGCCCGCTTCACCCGCCGTCGTCATCGCGACCGGCGCCGCCGCGGTCGTCCCTCCGCGGCCCGTCGCCGGGTTCGTCGCTGGGAGGTCACGGACGCGCCGGGCGAACGTCCCGAACGCCTCGTCCCGAGTGGCTATCGCCGCCAGTTCCCGGTCGATGCAGTCGGGGGCGCCGTGGAGCGCGGTCGATCCGGTCATGGCCGCTCCCCTCGAGTACAGACGAGTCCGGCCGCCGTTCCCGCGTTGCTGGTGAGGACGAACTCCCAGTCGCCGTCGCCGAGGGCCCGCACGTCGGTGACGGCCGGTGTGTCGGCCGTTTCCGACCGTCGCAACACGTCGATCCCGATCGGCAGCGTCGGGAACCGCCGGTCGCCACACTCGATGGCGTACCCCCGCAGCGAGACGGTCCATACGTCCCGGTCCCCGGCCGCTGTCGACCCGCGGCTCAGTCCGTACTCCCGGAGCAGCGACAGCGAGTCCAGGAACTCGAGGCTCGCGGCGACCGGATCCGCAGCCGACGCCACCGGCGGGAGGTTCGACGCCGCTGCCTCCAGCAGGCGGGTCCGCTCGGCCGCCGTGAGGTGGGTCTCCAACTCCGCGGCCATCGCCTCGAGCAACACCAGACAGAGCGTGTTCGGGTCTGTCGTCGCCTCGGCCGCGGCCAGATACGTCTCCATGATCGCTCGCTCTGCGGCGTCGTGATCGCGGGCCGACAGCGCCTCGAAGACGGAGCCGGAGACGTCGTGGCAGAAGCTGATCAGGGGGTCGTCGTCCGCGGGCGCGCTTCCGGTCGTCGACGCCGAGACCGCCTCTTCCGCCCGTGGCTGTCCCGACTCCGGGGTCGGCCGACTCGAGGCCGTCGGCGTCGGGTCGTCGCCGGACCGCTCCTGACAGACGACCGGATCGTAAAACGGGAGCTGTGGATCGTAGCGTCTGAGCGCGGCGCGGTACTGTTCGGTCGCCTGTGCGGCGTCGGCCGCGGCGGTCCGCGTCGGGAACCGCTGTCCGGCAACCGGGACGGGGCGCTCCCCGGAGCGGGCACAGACGACGTAGTAGTTCCCGTCGTCGCTGGCCAACTGTTCGATGTGATGGCGAATCTCTCGGAGCGTGGTTCCGACCATGGGTTCCTCCTGTCTCGTCCCCGAAGAGCCGACTCCGAGCCGTTCGGGATGGCTCGAGTGCCCATCGGCGACGGTGTTGTTATCGTTTAGGCCAACCTAAACAATGATAAGTCCATCGGAATTTAGGCCGGCCTAATTCACCCGTTCACGCGAACGATCCGGCAAACCTGGCTCGAGAATCCGGTAACAGGTGATTTCCGGTCGATCCCCTGTTCGCTCTTTCTGACCGACTATCACCAATTCTGTATACCGAAATGGAATATATGATCGGGCCGCGTTCCGGTCGGCTGGGTCACGATTCCCCGACGAGACGTCCTGTCGCCGGGTCACACGACCGTTTACGAGGATTCGGCCATCTATTGTGGCCGCTTCCTCGAGCGCGGGCATCCGCTACGTCTCGCGACGCGGCGAAAGCGACGGATTCGACCGACGCTCGAGACGGTCGTGCGCCACGTAGCGACTCCGATGCGGTCGTGCGGTTCGGCGGCTGGCTGCTGTCGCGCCGGCTCGGTCCCCGGTGTGAATGGCCAGTTGCCGGCTGCCTACCGGCGACGACCGAACGAAACCGACCTCCTCCTGACCTCCCACGGGGTCACGTCGTGCCCTCGAACGGAGTCCCCGGCCTCGAGTGGTCGTCACCCGTCACCCGTCGGCTATCGACCATCGTGGACACCGGTGAATACCGGTCACGCTGACGACCGTCGACGCAGGGGGGTCGTTCGCTCGCGACTCGGGATCAGCGACCCTCGTGATGACTGTTCACGGCTGCTCGTCGACCATCGAGTATGGCATTTCCGTCGGTGTAATCCGCTGACACCGCGTTTTCACCGTTTTGCTGCCGTCTCGCCGTTCGCGACTGCCGCTCTCGAGTCGCCCGTTCCATCTCCTATTAAACTGAATAACGATATATTGAATTGGGCGACGGCTCGACGATGCCCCGATCGCCGCGACACACAGTGTTTATGCTCGGCAACGAGCTATTGGTAGTCACGACGCGCAGGCCAGTCATTCCCCTATGTCCTCTCAGATTCCGTTCGCGATCGACTTTCACGTGCATTCGGACGACTCCTACGACGGCCACGAACCGATCGAACTCATCCTCGAGCAGGCCGCCGACATCGGACTCGACGGCGTGGTGATCACCGACCACGACGAAATCTCGGAGTCGCGGCGGGCTGCCGACCTCGCGCCCGACTACGGGCTGATCGGCATCCCCGGCGTCGAGGTGTCGACGCGACACGGGCACCTGCTGGCGATCGGGGTCGAGGAACGGCCCGATCCCGGCCAGCCGTTCATGGCAACCGTCGAGACCGTCCGCGAGCTGGGCGGGGTCGCGATCGTTCCCCATCCGTTTCAGCGCAGTCGCCACGGCGTCCGCAAGCGCTATATCGAGGACGCCGACGCGATCGAGACCTACAACTCGATGGTCTTTACCGGGTATCGCAACCGTCGGGCCCGGACTTTCGCCAGCCGGCGGGACTACCCACAGATCGGTGCCAGCGACGCCCACTACCTGCCCAACGTCGGCAAGGCTTACACCGAGGTGCTGGTCACGCCCGAGGCCGCGACCCCGACCAAAGCCGACATCGACGGCGACGACCTCGTCGAGGCGATCCTCGAGGGCCGGACCCAGATCCGCGGCAAGCGCACGCCGATCCGGAAAAGCGCCGTCCAGTACGGCAAGGGAGCAGTGCGCAAGGCGACCTACATGTTCACCTCGCGCGCGCCACTGTTACCGACGGTGCCGGCCTCGATGGACCGATCGACCTGATTCGTGGGTAGCGGAACCGAGTTGAGTCGCCGTTCCGTCTCCGTTCCGTTCGAACCGGTATCACACCGGCAGACTTGCGTACCGGATTCCAAAATCGGGTCGAGTCTGCTATCGTGGCTGCAGTGAGTCGCCACGGCCTCCCCAACCGACTCACTCGCTGCTCACGGCTCCCTCCGGTCACCGTTCGCTTTCGAGACCTCACTCCGTTCGGCCTCGCACCGCTCGTTCGTCCCTCGCACGACGTCGTGAGACGGCTCACTGGTCATTCGCCGTCTCACAGCGCGCGCCACCGCAGACCGGTCGAACGGTCCGAGCTGCGACGACAGTACTAGGACAGTTGCTCGCCGACGAGATCGTCGGCGCGGTCGACGAACGTCTCCTCTTCGCCTTTCGGTACCGTCGCGCCCGCGGCCACGTCGTGACCGCCGCCGTCGCCGCCGACGGCGCGGGAGGCTTCACCCATTACGACCGAGAGGTCCAGTCCCTGCCGGACCAGCGAGTGGGTCCCTCTGGACGAGACCTTGACCTCCTCGTCGTTCTTCTCTGCAAAGGCGATGATGGGCTTCGAACGACTGATTCCCTCGTTGCCCATCGCCATCCCGGCGACGATGCCGACGATGGTCTCGCGGATCTCGTCGCCCGCGTGGAACCACTGGATGTGGTCTTCTTGAGTCGCCCCCTTGCGGGTGACCAAATCGATCCCGTTCGAGAGGTTCCGCCGGTGTTCGCGCAGGAGCTGTCGCGCCCGCTCGAGCGCGCCGTCCCGATCGCCCAGACAGACCCCAAGGCCGACGTCAGCCCGCTCGTAGCGGGCGGTCGCGTTCAAAAGCGTCGAGAACTCGCTGGCATCCCGGAGTTCGGTGCCGACCGGCTCCTCGCACAGGACGTAGGCCGTGCTGACGAGTTCGTCGATCTTGTTCGCAGGGACGCCGCTCGAGACGGCCCGCTGGACGAGCGCGCTGGCGACGGTCCGTTTCTCGTCGTTCGAGAGATCGGCCCACGTTCGCCACTCGCCGTCGCGTTGCAACTCGAGATCCAGCCCGTCGAGAAAGCGCAGCGCCCCGTTCTCGTCGTTCGAGATGCCGGGAATGTGAACGTCGGTGGCGTACTCGAGCAGTTTGGGAAGCGGCCGGGTCTGTTTGCCATAGAGCGCGAGGTCCTTGCCGGTCTCGAGGACGCCGGCCTCGACGCCCTCCTCGACGATACCCGCGTTCGCCCCGTGGAGTTCCCCGCTGGTGGCTTGCATGTCCCCGACCGCACCGACCACGGCGAGGGCGGCGAGATCGCGGTTGTCCGCGCGGGCGTCGGCTGTTCCCGACGCGGTGATCGTCCCTCCATCGGTCGCGACCGACGAACCGGGACCGCCGTCCGCTACGTCCGCGAGCGCCCGTGCAAGGACGTAGCTCGCGCCCGCTCCCGACAGCTCCGACGCGCCGTTGATCCCGAACAGCAGCGGATTGAGGTGGTACTCGGTCTCCCGGTCGGCGGGCTGGTGGTGGTCGGCGATGACGGGGGTAAAGTCGCCCGCGTCCTCGTGGTCGCCGATGAGATCGAGCTGGCCGCTCCCGAAGTCGGTAAAGAGGACGGTGTCGTACTCCGTCGCCGCGATTGCCGCGATCGCCTCGTCGTCGAGCTGTTTCTCGAAGACCGTCTCGAAAGGGATTCCCGCCCGCTCGAGCGCCTGTGCGGCGATCGCGGCGCTGGTGAGTCCGTCGGCGTCGATGTGTGAGGCAAGCAGCACGCGGTCGGCCGCACACAGCCGCTCGGCGCACGCGACCGCACGATCCTCGAGTTCGGGAACCGGCCCTGTCATCGGTGCATCGGTCGATGATGGGGCGCCATCGGGGATAAATTTCCGGATGCACGTTCCCCCGTCCGACGTGTCACGTCCCGGCGCTCGAGCGTTCCGAACCGGATTGTGTGCCGTCAGTACAGCGGTAACATTAGGTTTCGTTGGCCGAATAAAAGCGTATGAACGTCCTGATCGCGGGCGGTACGGGATTCGTCGGCCGTTCCCTCTGTCGCGTTTTGGTCGACCGCGGACACGCGGTGACGGCCGCCTCGCGGACGCCCGACGCGGCCGGATTGCCGGACGGCGTCGAGACGACGATGCTGGACGTGACCGAACCGGATCTCACCGACGCCGTGACCGGTCACGAGGCGGTCGTCAACCTCGTAGCGCTCCCTTCTCACGTCCAGCCCCGCGGCCGGAGCCACGAGGCGGTCCACTACGACGGGACGCGCCACCTCGTCTCGGCCAGCGAGGACACCGGCGTCGAGCGGTTCGTCCAGCTGAGCGGACTGGGCGTCGACGGCGGCGTGGAGACGGCGTACTTCCGAGCCAAGCGGCGAGCAGAGCGCGTCGTCCGCGATTCGAGTCTCGAGTACGTGATCTACCGCCCGTCGGTCGTCTTCGGCGACGGCTGTGCGTTCGTATCGTTCGTCGAGCGGATGGTCCCGCCGCTCGTGACGCCGCTGCCCGGCGGCGGCCGGATGCGACTGCAGCCGATCTGGGTCGAGGACCTCGCCCCGCTGATCGCCGATGGACTCGAGGACGACCGCCACGCGGGCGGATGTTACGAGATCGGTGGCCCCGAGCGGCTCACCCTCGCGGAGACGGTGACGACGATTCGCGGCGGTGGCGTCGTCGTGCCGATTCCGATGGCCGTCGCCGGACTCGCGGCGCGAGCCGTCGACCCGCTCCCCTGGCCCCCGTTCGGTCGCGATCAGTACCGCGTGCTTGGGTTGGAGAATACGACGGCCGACGCCGCCCTCGAAGCCTTCGGCGTCGATCCGGACGCGCTTTGCACGCTGTCGGCGTACATCGAACGGTCTCGAGGTGAGCGATAGATGCGAACGACGGGTGCAGGCGACCGGATCGACGCAATCGCGGAGGGACGACCGTGACCGGACTCTTCGAGCGTGCGGTCGGCGAGGGCTGGGACACCCTCTATCCCCGCGTCCGAGAGCGCTACGGCCTCGAGGCCGGCGAGGACCGCGAGGCGGTCGGCGTCGGTCGGATGGACGACCTCCAACGGAACCCGCTCGCGACGCCGATCCACTGGCTCGCGACCCTCGACGACTTCCTCTTTCCGGAGGGCGGCACCGACGTTCCGTTCTCCATCGTCACGGAAGCGTTCGTCGACGACGCCGGGAACGAGGCGCTGTGTCTTCACCGGCGATTCGAGACCGACCCGCCGCGGGAGTTCGTGGACACGCTACGGTGGAATCCCGCTCGAGGCTGTCTCACCGACCTGTTCGGCCGCCGGGGCCACGTCGCTGCGGACCTCCACGTTCGAGCCGACGACGGTGCGCTCGCGCTCTCGATCGGGACGCAGTGGCTCCGTGCGGGTGGACGCTACGTTGCGCTCCCCGGCCCGCTGTCGGTCGACGGCCGGCTCCGCGACTGGTACGACGATGACAGCGACCGGTTTCGCGTGGCCGCGGAGATCACCAACCCGATCGTCGGGACCGTGTTCGGCTACACGGGCAGGTTCGAGAGCGACTTCCGGACCGTCGACCGCGACGCGGCGACTCGGACCCGATCCGATCTCGGCGGCGTCGATCTCCCGGGTGAGAACGCGTGACCGACCTCGAGCCGTCGAGCGCCAGAACGCGGCGCTCGAGTCCGTCCCCGACCGTCGCCGGCCGCCGTCTCACCGACCTGAGCGCGCTGATCGGCGGTGCCGTCTGGCTGGCGCTGGCGATGGGGACTGTCGGCGGGTCGATCCCGCTTTCGCCCGTCGAACGCTACGTCGCCCTCGCGACGTTCGTCGTCGTGCCGCTGGGGCTCGGGCTGCTCGAGCCGATGAGCGACGCCGCGGGCTCGCTCCCTGACCGAACGGTGACTCCCTATCGAGTCGCCGTTGGCGGCCAGCTTCCCGCCGCGCTGGCCGTCGTCGCCGGACTCGTCGCGCCGCAGGGATCGCCGGCTGCGGTGGCGCTCGTCGCTCCGTGGCTCGTCGTCACCGGTGCGATCGCGCTGGTTGGACTCCGACGATCCCTGGCTCGAGGCACCGGTCCGCTGCCGGAACTCGCGATCGACGCCGCGCTCCTCTACGTGCCAGTGGCCGCAGTCTTCCTGTGCCTGCACGCGGCCGACATCAGTTTACGATTCGCACCGATCATCGTTCTTCTGACAGGGGTCCACTTCCACTACGCGGGGTTCGCCCTGCCGCTGGTCGTCGGCCTGACCGGGCGCATCGCGGCGACCGACGACGGCGGATTCCCGCCCACCGTCGCGGGACGAGCGTCGGCCGCGGTGACGGCCGTCATCGCGGTCGGCATTCTCCTGATCGCCGTCGGTATCACCTTCTCGCCGCTGCTCGAGGTGGTCGCGGCTGCTGCGTTCTCGGCCGCCGTGGTCGGGTTCGCGCTGTGTCTCCTCCGCACGGTCGTCCCGACGGTCCCGCGGTTCGCTGGGGCGCTGTTCGCGGTCGCCGCGGTCTCGCTGTGCTGGACGATGGCGCTGGCGCTCGCGTTCGCCTACTCGGCCCTTCCCGGCACCGCCACGCTCGTGTCGATTCAAGAGATGATCCGCTGGCACGGGAGCGTCAACGCCTTCGGGTTCGCGCTGCCGGCGCTGCTCGCGCTTCGATCGCTCGAGCGATGATGCATCACGTACGGATCGCCGCCCGCTCGAGGGCCCGGGCGGCGATCGCGGCGCTGGTGAGCCCGTCGGCGTCGATGTGTGAGGCGAGCAACACGCGGTCGGCCGCACACAGCCGCTGGGTACACGCTACCGCACGATCCTCGAGGTCGGGAACCGGCCCTGCCATCGACACACTGTGGGGCGGCTTCGCCCATAAACCAGCGGATCGCCGGCAGCGAGCGGCCGCCGACGCACTTACAGCGAAAGGACGAGGTCCCTGCCGTCGCGGTCGTACTCGGTGTCGAACGGTGCGGAGCGATCGCGCATCGTTTCCCGGAGCCACGCCGCCTCGTCCCCGTCGGCCGATGTGACCGTCTCGTCGTCGATGACGGCGGGAACGAGGCGTAGTTCCGCCGGCGTTCCGTCCTCGAGGCCGAGTTCGAAGAGAACGGTGCGGTCGTTGCGCAACTCCTCTTTGATCACGTAGTCGTCGACGATGTCGCCGGTGTCGTGGAGGACGAGGCCGTCGCCGTATCGCTCGACGCCCTGGACGACGTGAGCGCTATGGCCGTGGACGACGTCGACTCCCTGATCGATCAGCCAGTGGCCGAACGCCCGGAGGTCGTCGTCGGGATGTTCGACCCAGTTCGGTCCCCAGTGGACCGACGCGACCAGCAGGTCGGGGTCGGTCGCCGCGGCGCGCTCGAGGGACTCGCCGACGAGCCGCCGACTCTCGGCCGATTCCGGGTCGAACTCGACGTAGGCCGTGCCGGGTCGGTCGTCGGTCGCGCCGTACTCGGCGTAGTGGTCCGCGAAGGAGACGACCGCGACGTCGACATCGCCGATCGAGACCGTCGCGGGAGCGTGGGCCGCCGTCGGCGTCTCGCCGGCACCCGCGAACCCGATCCCCGCGTCGTCGAGGGCGTCGACGGTGTCGCGAAGCGCCGTCGGTCCGTAATCCAGCATGTGATTGTTCGCGAGCGATGCAAAGCAGACGTTTCCGGCCTCGAGGGCGGGAACGGCCCACCCGGGATCGGCCCGGAAGTAGTAGGTCCGGTCGGGGAACCGCTGGCCCCGCGTCGACAGACAACACTCGAGATTACAGCAGACGCCGTCCAGCGACTGCAGTCGGGGTCGGAGGGCCCCCCAGACGGCTGCCGGGTCGGTTCCGGCGCGTCCGTATCGCCCGTCGACGTTGCGGCCGAGCATCGCGTCGCCGACGAATCCGATCGTCGCGTCGTGGCGCTCGTGGTCCTCGAACGCGGTCGGCTCGACAGCGGGCGCGGCACAGCCGCCAAGCGCCGCGGCACCTGCGGTCGCGAGAAACGCG
Source organism: Natrinema sp. CGMCC1.2065 (assembly GCF_051225675.1). Lineage (NCBI taxonomy): Archaea > Methanobacteriati > Methanobacteriota > Halobacteria > Halobacteriales > Natrialbaceae > Natrinema > Natrinema sp. CGMCC1.2065. Next base: position 276,635 of record NZ_JBPJSJ010000001.1, read on the forward strand.
CGACGGCCGGTCATTCGCCGTCTGTCGCCGCGTCGACGGTCTCCGCGGCCAGCCGCTCGAAGGTCGCTTCGCTCGCGACCAGATCGACGTCGACGCCCCGCTCGGCGGCGGTCTCGGCCGTCGGCTCGCCGATGACGCCGACGACGGCGTCCTCGAGTCCCGCGATGGTTGCTTCCCGAACCCCCGCCTCCGCGGCGGCCTCGAGGAAGTGGTCGACGGTCAGCGACGAGGTGAAACAGGCGGCGTCGAGGTCGCCCGCCGCTGCCAGCCGGGCGGACTCGCCGCTTCCCTCGGGACGGACCAGCCGGTAGAGGATCGTCTCGTGGACGTACGCGCCAGCCTCCTCGAGCCCGTCGAGCAACACCGGGCTGCCGTGGTCGCTGCGGGCGACCTCGACGCGTGCGCCGTCGACGGCGTCCGAAAGCGCTGCGACCAGTCCGCTCGAGGTGTACTCCTCGGGAACGAGATCGACCGTGTATCCCTCCGCGCGGAGCGCGTCGGCCGTCGCTGGCCCGATGGCACAGACGGTTTCGCCGGTCGGCTCCCAGCCGGCTGCGGCGATCAGTTCCGCGCCGGTCTTGCTCGTGAAGACGACGTAGTCCGCATCGGTCCGCGGGACGGCGTCGGTCGCCTCGACCGCGAGCATCGGGTCCGGGACCGGCTCGGCACCCAGTTCCGCGAGCAGTTCGGTCGCCCGCTCGATGCGGTCGTCGTCGGGCCGAAAGACGGCGACTGTCGGTGTCTCGGTCATCGGTTACTCCCCGGCCCCGGCGTCGCCGGCCGCGCCGTAGTCGTTTTGCAGGAACTCAACCACCGACTCCCGCGTCCCAGCCACGTCGCCGATCACCGTCACCGCGGGCGGTTCGATCCCCGCCTCGTCGCGGGCGTCGACGATCGTCTCGAGGGTGCCCGTCGCGACTCGCTGGCCGGGCCAGGTGCCGCGCTCGACGAGCGCGACCGGCGTCTCGGGGGCCATCCCGGCCTCGAGCAGGGCCGTGGTGTAATCCGGCAGGCGGCCGACGCCCATCAGGACGACGATGGTGCCGCCGGTCGCGGCCAGCGCGTCCCAGTCGACCGCGGATTCCGCCTTGGTCGGGTCTTCGTGGCCGGTCACGAACGAGACCGAGGAGGCGTGATCGCGGTGGGTGACGGGAATGCCCGCTACCGCGGGCGCGGCGATCGCCGAGGTGACCGCGGGAACGACCTCGAAGGGGACCTCGTGGGCCGCGAGATACTCCGCTTCCTCCCCGCCGCGGCCGAAGACGAACGAATCGCCGCCCTTCAGCCGGACCACGCTTTTGCCCTCGCGGGCGAGTTCGGCCAGCCGCTCGTTGATCTCGGACTGGGGCGTGCGTTCGCCACCGGCGCGCTTGCCCACGTCCTCGCGGCGGTCCTCGGGAAGCCGGTCGATGATCTCGGGGCCGGGCAGCTTGTCGTGGAGGACGACGTCGCACTCCTCGAGCAGCCGCTTCGCTTTCACGGTCAACAGGTCGGGATCGCCGGGGCCGCTGCCGACGAGGTAGACGGTGCCGGGTTCGGCGTCGATGGCGTTGCCTGACATTCGTTACTCGCTAGCTATTTCCCCTCGGGCTTATCTTCCTCGGAGACGCCCTCGTCGTCGCCCTCGGCGTCCTCCCGTGCCCCTTCGATCAGCGCCGCGGCCCCGCGGTCGGCGAGGTCCCGGGCGAACTCCCGGGCGGCCTCGGCGTGGCTGTCGACGGGCAGGTCGCGGCTCCCGGTCACCGACTCGTCGCCGTCCCGATCGAAGACGGTCACGGTCGCATGGACGTGTTCCCCCTGCAGGATCGCGTAGATGCCGACCGGCGCGATACAGCCCCCACCGAGTTCCGCGAGAATCGTCCGCTCGACCGTCGTCTCGACGCGGCTCCGCGGGTGATCGATCGCGCTCTTGATCTCGCGTGCGGTCTCGCCGTCCGGGGCGGTCACCGCCAGCGCCCCCTGTCCCGGCGCGGGGACGAAGGTGTCGGTCGGCAGCTCCTGATAGTCCACGTAGTGGGCGAGCCCGCTGCGCTCGAGGCCGGCCTGTGCCAGCACGATGGCGTCGTACTCCGTCTCGACCTCCCGGCCCAGGGCTTGCCGCTCGAGTTCCGAGAGATCGTCGAACCACTCGTCGGTGGTGCGGTCGTACTCGGCCTCGAAATCGTCGTCGCCGGTATTCCCCTTCCGTTCTTTGTCGGCTTCCGAGCGCTCCTGATGTTCCGCCTGCAGCGACGGGGCCAACAGCTTCTCGAGGCGCGTGTCGACGTTGCCACGCAGGGGTTCGACCTCGAGGTCGTCCCGTTCCGAGAGCAGTTGTGCGCGCCGGCGCAGACTCGAGGTGCCGACGGTCGCACCCGCCGGCAACTCTTCCAGCGTCGAGCCGTCGGGCGTGATGAGGACGTCACCCGGTCGTCCGCGCTCGGGAATCCCGGCGGTCACGAGTTCTTCGGGCTGTTCGGTGGGCATGTCCTTCATCGAGTGGATCGCGCCGTCGAGGTCGCCCTCGAGGACCCGTTCGTCGAGTTCGCGGACGAACGCGCCCGTCTTGCCGAGCCGGTGAATCAGTTCGTCCCGGATCTGGTCCCCCGTCGTCTCGACCGTGACGAGTTCCACCTCGTACCGGCGGTCTTCGAGGGCCTCCTTGACGAGCGAGGCCTGTCGCCGGGCGAGAGCGGACCCCCTCGTCGCCAGTCGTAACGTCCCGCGTGTTCTCATAGGCGTCAGTCCGAGCCTCGGGTATGAAAAGCGCACGCTTGTCCGACGCGTGGCGGATCGGTCTCGGACCCGTCGATCGAGAATGAAGTCGGTCTCTTTTCATGTGTTTGGTAACCACACACAAGTTTTTTCCACAACGTGTTCGGGCCGGACTTTATCTACTTCAAGTGGGTACATATGACCCGATGACAGACTCGCTTTACGAGCGACTCGGTGGCGAAGACGCGATTACGGCCGTCGTCGACGAATTCTACGACCGCATCATGGCGGACGAACAGGTTGCAGGGTACTTCGACGACGTCGATATGCAGAAACAGCGGGCCCATCAGGCCCAGTTCATCAGTTCGGTCACCGGCGGTCCCGTCGAGTACGCCGGCGGGGAGATGGAAGCCGTCCACGCGGACATGGGTATCACGCCGTCGGACTTTCAGGCGATCGCAACCCACCTCGACGACGCGCTCGCCGAGTTCGACGTCGACGAGGACGACCGCGAGGCCGTCCTCGATGAGATCGCGAGCTATCAGGACGCGATCGTCACGGCCGCCGACTGAGACGGTCCATCCGAATCGCAGATCGACCATACCCGTCGTATGATGGGGCCAGCACCGTTTTCGTGACTCGAGCGATCACCGCCTCGCAGCGGCGGCTGCGACCCGTTCTAGCCCCGTAATTTTCGACCTTGACCGGACTGATACTCGCTCCGTTCCCCTAACCGCTGTCGCGAACACGTTCGTATGTTTTTCCAGTCCGTAGGAACTCCCGGGACGTTTGACGGGGGTCACGGACTGAGTTGCGATCGTCATGCAAGTAACGCGAAAACAGCTGGCGACGTTCCTCGCCACGATCTTCGTCGTCAACCTCATCGTCATGGGCGGTGGGGCGTGGCTCTCCTATGCGAACTCGCCCGACATCCCCGATACCATCGTCGGGCCCGACGGCGAGACGGTCGCCACGAGCGAGGACGTCCAGGACGGCAAAGCTGTCTTCCAGGAGAACGGCTTGATGAACCAAGGGTCGATCCTCGGGCGCGGTAGTTACTACGACACCGACTACACCGCCGACACGCTCGATTCCAAGGCCGAGTACATGCGCGACTATTACGCGCAAGAGCGCCACGACGAGAACTACTCGGCGCTGAACGCCTCGGTCCAGGCCGGCATCGACCAGCAGGTCCGGCAGGAACTGCAGGACAGCGAGTACGGCTCGCAGGTCCAGTACTCCGCGGCGGAAGTCTATGCCCACCAGCAGGTGCGTGAGGACTACGTCGAGCGCTACCACGAGGGCGACCGGGAGCGCGGTATCCCCGCCGGACAGATCGAGAGCGCCGAGGAAGCGGAGGAGTTCGCCGACTTCGCGCTCTGGACCGCCTGGATCTCCCACACTGACCGCCCCGACTCCTCGGCTTCGTTCACCAACGACTGGCCGTACTCGCCCGCGGCGGGCAACGACGCCGGCGGCCCCATCATGACCTGGAGCGTCATCGCCATGGTGTTGCTGGTCGGCGGTGCCGGGGCCGCCATCTGGCTCTACCAGTCCATCGACCTCCCCGAACCGGAGGCCGAGGGCGCGTCGATTCCCCACCCCAGCGAGATCGAACTCACGCCGAGTCAGCTGTTGAGTACCCGGTTCGTCCTCATCGGGGCCCTGCTGTTCGTCGCCCAGACGTTCCTCGGGGGCTTGCTCGCCCACTACTACATCGAGCGCGACGGCTTCTTCGGCATGCGGGAACTGATCGGCGTCGAAATCCTCCAGTGGCTCCCCTGGTCGATCGTCAGGACCTGGCACGTCGATCTGGGTATCCTCTGGATCGCCACCATGTGGCTCGGCGCCGGGCTCTTCCTCGCGCCGCTGCTGACCGGCCGCGAACCGCCGAAACAGGCGCTGTACGTCAAAGGCCTCGTCGGCGCACTACTGGTCGTCGCCGTCGGCGGTCTGGCCGGCATCTGGCTGGGCATCAACAACTTCTTCGACGGCCAACTGTGGTGGCTGCTGGGCAACGAAGGCCTCGAGTACGTCGAGATCGGCCGGATCTGGCAGGTCGGCCTGCTGGTCGGCTTCCTCGGCTGGACCGCCCTCGTGGCCCGGGGCTTCAAGCCGCTGCTCGATCGCGAACCCCGCTATGGACTTGCCCACATGATCGTCTACGCGGGCGGCTCGATCGGCCTGCTGTTCATGGCCGGCTTCCTCTATACGCCCAAGACCAACATCGTCGTGACGGAGTTCTGGCGCTGGTGGGTCGTCCACATGTGGGTCGAGGGCGTCTTCGAGTTCTTCATCCTCGTCGTCATCGCCCTCACGTTGGTCTCGATGAACCTCCTCTCGAAGAAGTCCGCCGAGAAGGCGGTGATCTTCCAGGCCGCCCTCGTGATGGGCAGCGGGATCATCGGCGTCTCGCATCACTACTGGTGGGCCGGCCTCCCCGAGGTCTGGCTCCCCATCGGGAGCGTCTTCTCGACCATCGAGTTCATTCCGCTCCTCTTTATCCTCTACGAGGCGCTGGGCCAGTACCGCGCGATGGATACCGCCGGGAAGGACTTCCCTTACCGGATGGCCTTCTACTTCATCGTCGCCTCGAGCGTCTGGAACTTCTTCGGGGCCGGCGTCATCGGCTTCTTCATCAACCTCCCGATCATCAGCTACTACGAGACCGGGACCTACCTCACGGTCGCCCACGCCCACGGCGCGATGTTCGGTGCCTTCGGCCTGCTCGCGATGGGGATGTCCGTCTACATCCTCCGGGTGACCACCCGCGCCGAGAGTTGGACCACGCGCCGGCTGCGCTGGTCGTTCTGGCTGTGTAACCTCGGGCTGGCGCTGATGATCTTCCTCTCCCTGCTGCCCGTCGGCTTCCTCCAACTCGAGGTCGGGTTCACGCAGGGGTATGCCGCCTCACGGAGCCTCGAGTTCTACAACGGCGAGCTGATCCAGACGCTGTTCTGGCTGCGTATGCCCGGCGACACGATGCTGATCGCCGGTGCAGTCCTCTTCGCCTGGGACGTCGTCGCGAAGCTGCTGTTCCAGCGGAAAGCGACCGCCGGCGAGTCGAGCAGTCACGTCATCGCCGACCGGATCTTCGGCGACAGTGACCCGTCGGACGTCGTCGACCCCGTCAGCGACGACGACTAACCCGACGCGGGCCGGCGGCTCTTTTCGAGGTATCCTGCCGATCAGTGACGGCCCCCTCGGCCGTCCCGGTCCCGTCGAGACCGAAAACCAGATCGCCGGGGCCGGAACCCGATCCCGACTACTGAAACGATTCTCCACCGATCATACCGCATCGGACGAGCAGGGACGTTCGATTTCAGTCGCTACTCGAGTCCGTGACCGCGATCGTGTGTTCTTTCGTCACCGAGTCGGCGTCGTCGCGGTCGGCATCGGCCCAGGCCGTGACCGCGTAGGCGTACTCCCCCGGCTCCGCGTCTTCGGCGGCCCGAATCGGCACCTCGAGGTCGACGTTCGAACGCGTCTCGGCCCAGCGCCAGCACGGCGGCGACGAGTCGGTCCGATCCGACGGCGACGGTGACAGCGTCGCTGCGTCGATCTCGAAGACCACCGTCTCGGTGGCCGGGACGCGCTCGAACTCGATCGCGCCGACGGTCGTGGCCGAGAGGTAGAGGGTCGTCTCTTCGCCGGGACCGAGCGAGACCGTTCCGCCACCGATACTGGGAGACCGCTGTGCGCGGGCACCGAGACACCCGGCAAAAGCGCCGATACTCGTAACTGCCGCGGACGAAAGCAGCGCCCGTCGATTCATGCCGACGGCTTTCCGGACGACCCGGATACGTGCTCCCCCGAACACGTCCGCGTCGGCGGCGAGGGGTCAGCGATCGAGCCCGCGACGGGCGGACACCTATAGCGCTTCTTTGTACGCCTCGAGGGTCCGCTCGACGTCGTCGTCGGTGTGGCCGTAACTGACGAACTGACACTCGAACTGGTTCTGCGAGAGGAACACGCCCTCGTCTTTCATCCCTCCCCAGAAGACGCGCCGCCAGCGTTCGGTCTCGGCGTTTTTCACGTCGGCGGCGTTTTTCGGACAGTAGTCGTAGCGCGGACAGGTCGGATCCTGTCGACAGCCGGCCGAACACTGCTCCTCGAGCGAGTCGGGACCGGGACCGTCTCGCGTGAAGATGACTTTGAACATGCTGTCGGTGCCGGTGACGGTGTAGCTCGGTGCCTGGTCGGCGACGATGTCGCTGAGCCCGCTCCGGAGCCGGTCGCCGAGCCCGTTGACGTGGTCGTAGACGTCGTTTTCCGCGGCGAATTTCAAGGTCTCGAGGCCGGCGGCCATCGTAACGGGGTGGCCCGAGAAGGTCCCGGCCTGGAAGACATCGCCAGAAGGCGTGAAGTTCTCGACGATTTCGGCGCGGCCGCCGATGGCGCCGACGGGGAAGCCGCCGCCGATGATCTTGCCGAACGTGGTCAGATCGGGGGTGACGCCGAACTCGCTTTGGGCACAGCCCAGTCCGCCCACGCGGAAGCCGGTGATCACTTCGTCGAAGATCAGCAGGGAGCCGTGTTCGTCGGTGATCTCCCGGAGGAACTCGTGGTAGCCCTCTTCGGGGTAGACGATGCCGTAGTTCCCGAGGATGGGTTCGGTCAGCACCGCGGCGATGTCGTCGCCGTGTTCCTCGAAGACTTCTCGGATGGCGTCCTCGTCGTTGAACGGCACGGGGAGGGTGTGTTCGGCAAAGGACTGCGGGATGCCGGCCGAGGAGGGTCGGGGGTTCTCGGCGTCGCCCTCGACCAGCGTCGACTCCTGTGCGCCGTGGTAGCCGCCCTGCATGACGACGATCTTGTTCCGGCCGGTGTAGCCCCGCGCGAGCCGCACTGCGGAGGTAGTCGCCTCGGTGCCGGAGTTGACGAAGCGGATCTTCTCGACGCTTGGGACGTGACGGACGACGAACTCCGCGAGGTCGACCTCGATCTCGGTCGGGGTGCCGTACATCGGCCCTTCGCTTGCCTTCTGCTGGACGCTCGCCTGGACGGGGTCGGGTAGGTCGTGGCCCAAAAGCAGCGGGCCGAGCCCCATCACCCAGTCGATGTAGCGGTTGCCATCGGCGTCGATGACGTGGCCGCCCTCGCCCTTCCGGACGAAAAACGGATAGGGTTCGATCGCTGCGCGAACTGCGGAGTTGACGCCGCCGGGCAGCACCGACAGCGCTCGATCGTACAGGTCACGCGAGTTGTCGTCGCTCATATCGCTGCCTTGGAAACCCGACGGGAAAGTAGTACCGAGGTCTCCTCGCTGACGGTTCCGGACCGGCGGTTCGGACGGCTACGAGTCGATTTCGGTGCGGTCGAGACCCATCCATCCGTCACCGAGCCGACAGCCTGTCTCAGTAATCGCCGGCCTTCCGCTCGGATTGGCGCTGTCGGATCGTGTTCGCCACGTCGTCGTAGTTCGGCACGCCCGAGAGTACCAGCGAGTTCGTTCGGCTGAACCCCTGCGTGAACCCCTGCGGGATCACTGCGTGCGAGACGGCGATCGTTCCGAACCCCCGGTCGCGGCTGAAGGCGGTCGTACTCGTCTGTAGCCCGCGGATGTCTTCCATCCACGTCTCGGTGGTCTTCCTGGCGGTAAATCCCGCGATCACGACGATCCGCCGATCGGTGACGAGATAGCGGACTCGGTTCCGTCGATACCAGATATAGCCCCCGATCACGAGCGCCGTGACGAACCCGAGCAACGCCGCCGCCGTACTCCCGACTGCGAGGCCGACTACCCCGACCAGTCCGGCCAGTCCGCCGACGACGGCGTGGCCGATCCAGTTCCACCACGTCGGCTGTGCGTCGACGAGGACCTCCTCGCCCTCGAGAAGCGAAAGTGGGCTCGTCGAGTCGGTTCGATCCGACCGGTCCGGATCGCGACCGACCGTTTGAGCTTCGTCGTACGCTACGTTCGACCCGTCGCGTTGCTGACTCATTCACGATCCGTCTCGGCGGCAGATAAATCAGTGTACTGGTCGGTTCGCTCGAGCATCACGCGAGCGCTCGGGCGACACACGAGGGAGGAGGACCCACAGAAGCAGTGAAACGGGGTGTGGCCGCGATCAGACCGCGTCCCGGCCGGTCTTGCCGGTCCGGATCTGGGTCGCGCTCTCGACGGGCATGACGAAGATCTTGCCGTCGCCGGGTTCGCCGGTTTCCGCGCCCTCGCGGATGGCATCGACGACCTCTCCGGCAGGGATGTCGGCGACGACGCACTCGATCTTGACTTTCTGGTGGAGGTCGACCGTGTACTCCTCGCCGCGCCATTGGCCCTTCTTCGCGGGCTGGGAGCCGCGGCCGGAGACGTTGGTGACCGTCAGCGACGGCGCGCCGGCTTCGGCCAGCGACTGCTTGATCGCCCCGAGGCGGTCGGGGCGGACGATCGCGGTGACCATCTTGATCTCGCCGTCGTTCGGCTCGCCGCCGTCCGCGCGGATGACTTCGTCGGAGCCACCGTCGGTGGCGACGTCGGGCTGGCCGAACTCGGGGTAGGTGTCGACGCCGTGTTCGGAGACGTCGAGCCCGTCGCGTTCGTGTTCCGGCGAGACGCGGGCCTGGCCGGTAGCCTTGAACGCGTACCAGATAACGCCGGTCGCGACGATCGTCCAGGCAGCGATGACGACGACGCCGATGACCTGGGCGACGAACGCGTTCACGATGCTATCGACGACCCCCGGTGCGGCGACGAAGGGGAACAGCAGCGTCCCGAGGACCCCGGCCGAGCCGTGGACGGGGAACACCGCACAGACGTCGTCGATCTTCAGGTACTGCTCGACGAACTCGAAGACGAGGGGCAGTTGCACGCCGGCGAGGCCGCCGACGACGAACGCGCCCCACCACGCCGTGGTGTCGGGGATCGCGGTGATCGCGGCGAGGCCGGCCAGCAGCCCGTTGGCGACGTACAGGGTATCGACTTTGCCGGTCTTGAGCCACGCGACGAGGCCGGCCCCCATCGCACCGCAGGCCATCGCGGCCGTCGTGGTCAAGGCGACGCGACCGAGCTGATCGCCGAGGAACGCGCCCTCGCCGATGATCGCCGAGGTACCGACGTTGAAGCCGTACCAGCCGAAGGCGAGGATCAGCGTGCCGAGCACGGCGAAGGTCAGCGAGTGGCCGGGAATGACGTTCGCGCTCCCGTCACTGTTGTATCGGTCCATGCGCGGACCGAGGACCCACGCGGCGGTGAGACCGGCGATACCGCCCATGCCGTGGACGATCATCCCGCCAGCGAAGTCGTGGAACAGGACGTCGCCGTACGCGAGGTGTTCGCCGGCCCACGTGAGACCGGTGACGACCGGGTAGATGACCGCCGCCAGCAGGAAGGTGTAGCTGACGTACGCACGGAGTTTCGCACGACCGGCGACGGCACCCGAAACGATCGTCGCCGCGGTCATGGCGAAGACCGCACCGTACAGCCAGTCGAGCCAGCCCGCGGCATCGCCTTGGAAGGCCGGCACGAAGCCGTCACCGGCGACGACGCCCTCGACACCCACGCCGATGAGGAAAAACACCGTCACGCCGACGCTCCAGGTCAGCAGGTTCTTCGTCAGCTGGTTCGCCACGTTCTTCGAGCGCACCTGCCCCGCCTCGAGCATGGCGAAGCCGGCGTGCATGAAGAAGATCAGGAACGTGGCGACCAGGATCCACATGTAGTTGATCGAGTCGATCAACATCTCGACCTCGGCCTCGCTCTGCAGGAGCGTCGGCTCCATCAGGCGTCCACCCCAGTTTGCCACGCACTGTTACTCCCATCGACCAAACGATCGTCGTCTTCCAATGCAATTGCGCTCATGTTTGACCTCTTAATCACGTTTGAGTTGGTTGCACTTACACCATTTAAGGGTTAGCGTTGACAAATGGCTAAAATTGTGGGTGTAATAGGGTCATCCGTTCAAAGCTAAAGCAGCTTTAATGTGTATAAGGGTGTTGGAAATTACGTCCTTTTCGAACGGCGGTTATATTTTGCTTGTTTGTAAACCCGGACAGTACGGGCTATCCGCTCGCTGTTGCGAGAATTACCGGTTATCGTCGTCCGGGCGGGGCCTATCAGTGCGATTCCGCTCGCGCGCGGCAGATCTTGCCACTCCTTGCTCCGCGGCGGACTGCTAATTGACGATCGTCTATTATTCGGTCCAGAGCGGTCAAACGTGGTCGATTCGACGGTGGCCGACTACGGGCGGGTCGACCGGCAACCCGACCGATCTACAGTTGCTTTGCGATGTCTTCGGCGAAGTAGGTCAGAATCAGGTCCGCGCCGGCTCGCTTGATCGACAGCAGCGACTCCGTCGCGACCGCCTCGAGGTCGAGCCAGCCCTTCTCGGCGGCCGCATGTAGCATCGCGTACTCGCCGGAGACGTTGTAGGCGGCGACGGGGTGGTCGAACTCCCGGCGGACCGAACTGATGATATCGAGGTAGGAAAGCGCGGGCTTGACCATCATCACGTCCGCGCCCTGCTCGGCGTCCAGTCGGACTTCCCGCATGGCCTCGCGGGCGTTGGCCGGATCCATCTGGTAGTGTCGGCGGTTCCCGAAGGTCGGCGCGCCGTCGGCGGCGTCCCGGAACGGCCCGTAGAACGCGCTCTCGTATTTGGCCGCGTAGCTCATGATCGGGACGTTCGCGAACCCCTCGCGGTCGAGCGCCGACCGGATGGCCCCGACCATTCCGTCCATCATTCCGCTGGGCGCGACCATGTCCGCGCCCGCCCGGGCGTGAGACGTCGCGATCTTCTCCAGGGCCGTGAGCGTCGCGTCGTTGTCGACGGTCATCGTGGGCTCGCAGGCCGGACCGTCCGCGGCGACGCCGCTCTCGCTTCGCAGCTCCTCCTCGAGCGGGCCGCAGTGGCCGTGGTCGGTGTACTCGCAGAGACAGACGTCCGTGATGACGTAGGCGTCGGTCTCGCTCGTGATTCGGCGCAGCGCCTCCTGGACGACGCCGTCCTCGGCCCAGGCGCGGGTCCCCTCGGGGTCTTTCGATTCCGGGATCCCGAACAGCATGACGGCCTCGACGCCCGTCTCGAGGACGTCCTCGACGCGGGCGACCGACTCCGCGATCGGGACCCGCTCGTGGCCGGGCATCGACTCGATCGGCCGGCGCTCGTCGGTCGTCGCGTCGACGAACACCGGGGCGATCAGGTCCGAGGGCTCGAGGCTCGTCTCGCTGACGAGCCCGCGAACCCGGTCCTGTCGGAGCCGCCGGGGGCGATGTGTGAGGTCCATACCCGAGTATTCGACGGGAGCCGCAAAAGCGCCTCGTTCCCGGACTCGTCGGTCAGAAGCCCGCGTCCCGGAGTCGCCGCGTGACGCTCGCAACCGTTGGCAGCCGCTGTTGGAGGCGCGCCAGCGCGAACATCCCGCGAGCGTACCACGCGGTCGGCACCCCCGGCGGGACGTCGAGCGGTCCGGTTCGGGAGGTGGCGATCGTCCGGGACTCGAGGTAGCGCTTGATTCCCTCGGGGCCGTGCCGGCGGCCGAGCCCGGAGTCGCCGAAGCCGCCCATCGGCGCGTCGACGGCCGCCCAGCCGGAGACGTAGGCGTCGTTGACACAGACGGTCCCACAGTCGATCTCGCGGGCGACGGCGACGCCGCGCTCGCGGTCGCCGGTCCAGACGCTCGCGTTCAGGCCGTACTCGGTGTCGTTGGCCCGCTCGATCGCGGTCGCGACGTTCGGGACCGACTCGACTGACACGACCGGACCGAACGTCTCCTCGCAGGCGGCCGTCGCCTCGGGCTCGAGGTCCGTCAGGATCGTCGGTTCGTAACAGAACGGCCCCACCTCGGGTCGGCGCTCGCCGCCGGTAAGTACCGTCGCACCGCGCTCGCGCGCGTCCTCGACGTGGCGCTCGACACGCTCGAGTTGGTCGCTGTCGATCAGCGAGCCCACGTCGTCCTCGTAGTCGAAGCCGGTTCCGAGGGTCAGGTCCCGCGTCGCCGCGACGAAGGCCTCGACGAACTCGTCGTGGATCGAGTCGGCGACGTAGACCCGCTCGGCCGCGAGACACAGCTGGCCGGCATTCGAGAAACAGGCCTGGACTGCGCCGCGGGCGGCCTCCTCGATGTCGGCGTCGTCGAGGACGAGCAAGGGGTTCTTGCCGCCGAGTTCCAGCGAGCAGCCGATCAGGTTGCGGCCCGCCTGTTCCGCGACGAGCCGGCCCGTCTCGGTACTCCCGGTAAAGGAAATGTAGTCGACGCGGTCGATCAGCGCCGGCCCGACGGTCGCGCCGCGGCCGGTGACGATCTCGAAACAGCCGTCCGGAAGCCCGGCTCGCTCGAGCAGGTCCGCCAGTGCCAGCGCGGTGTACGGCGTCTTCTCGTCGGGTTTGAGGACGACGCTGTTGCCCGCGATGAGCGCGGGGAGGACGTCGGTCAGCGAGAGCGTGAGCGGGTAGTTCCACGGGGAGATCGCGCCGACGACGCCGACCGGCTCGTAGGTCACGCGAGCGGTCGTCGCCGGCGGGATCGCGCCGCGTCGCCGCTCCTCGCGAAACGCCGCGTCCCCGCGATCGGCGTAGTACGAACACGTCAGCGCCACGTCGACGACTTCCTCGACGGCGTGGCGGCGGGATTTACCGGTCTCGAGTTGCAGGATATCGAGCAGCTCCGCCCGGTGTTTCAGGACGAGGTCGCCGAACCGGGCGACGATCTCGCGGCGTTCGTCCATCGCCGTTTCGGCCCACGACGATTGGGCCGCTCGAGCGCGGTCGACGGCCCGCTCGACGTCGGCGCCGTCGCAGTCCGGAACCGCACCGACTGCGGTGTCCGTCGCCGGCGCTCGTACCTCGATCGTCTCGCTGCCGTCGGCGTCGACTCGATCGGCCAGCGCCGCGAGTCGACTCGCGGAGATGCCCGTCGCCGCGAGGACGTTCGCTCGGGATTCGGTCTCGAGTGACATGTGTACTCATCTCGTCTGTGCCTGCACCCATACGCCTTTGTGTCGCGGAGGGTCTCGATCGGTCTCGGCCGCCGAAGCGGTTCCCGTGTCCCGTTTCGCTATAGTAGCCACTGACAGTCATTGCACACCTGACCGCACGACAGCGTTGCGATCAGTGTGTGAATCGTTTCAGTGGCTACTATAGCGGAGGCCCGGCCGACCGGAACGCGATCGGCCGTCCGGACCTACGGCCGGAATCACGGCTTCGCCGTCTGGACCCGCGAACTGCTCGCCGACCGGGTGGCGGACCGCGACGCGGACCGGACGACGGGCGGCTGCATTCCTGCGACCGCGTCCTGCGGTCGCTCGAGTCGGCGAGTCACGCGTCGCAACGAGTACGCAAATTTAAGTGCGCGTCCCGCATTGAACCTGTTAGCAATGGCCATAGATCCGCAGTTCAATGAGAACCGCGAACAGGTCGACGAACACGAGGGCCACGCGGTCTGGGGCCCGGTCGAGGAGCCGGAGGAACTCGGCATCCACGGCACCCACGTGGCGGTCGATTTCGACATCTGCATCGCCGACGGGGCCTGCGTCGAGGACTGCCCGGTCGACGTCTTCGAGTGGATCGACACGCCGGGGCATCCGGAAAGCGAGGAGAAAGCCGACCCGGCCAACGAGGCACAGTGTATCGATTGCATGCTCTGTGTCGACGTCTGTCCGGTCGACGCCATCGACGTCGACGCCGGACGAACGGCCTGATTACTCGGCGCGGTCGACGTCGACCTTCTCTTTGAGGCTCTCGAGCCCGTCGGCTTCAGCGAGTTCCTGGAGGCGCTCGCGGAAGTGTTCCTCACAGAGGCCGACTTTGAGTCCATCGGACTCGGCTGCGAAGGCGGCCTCGCGGTCGCAGTAGTGGCAGTTCATACTCACGCGTTGGGACCACGTCGCATTGAACCCTCCGCTAGCGGCCAACGTTTGGATCAATCGACTCTCAACTCGAGTCGCTCGAAGGCTTCTCGCGAGAGGCCCGCGACGCCGATTCGGTCGTCGTGGGCGTCGCTGCCGCCGGTGACCAGCAGACCGTGGCGCTCGATTGCCCGTTCGACGGGGGCGCGATCGATGTCGCGGCCGTACGGATATCGCAACTCGACGGCGTCGAGATCGGCCGCCAGCGCGAGCGCGCTTTCAGGGTCGCGATACCGCAACGGGTGGGCGAGCGAGACGAGCCGACACGACTCGGCCAGTGCCGCCCGCCCGCGCTCGAACGACGGCACGTCCCGCGGCACGTAACACGGGCAGTCCGAGCCGATGAGGTGATCGAACGCGCCCTGGTAGTCGTACGCGGCCTCGGGGTGGGCCTCGATCGCCCGCGCGATGTGGGGCCGTCCGAACCCGCCGTCGACCGTCACGTCCAGCTCGAGCCCCAGCCGGGACTCCACGCAGTCGACGATCGCCCGGCCGCGCTCGATGCGGTTCTCCTGAATCGTCTCGAGGATCGCCTCGAGGTCGCCGCTCGGCTCGAGGCCGTAGCCCAGCAGGTCGAGCCGCTGGCCGCCCGGCGTCTCGACGCGAAGCTCGATCCCGTGGATGAGCGTCACGCCGTCGCGTTCGACGACCGGGCCGGCGAACGGCTGGACCCGGTCGTGATCGGTCACCGCGACCACCTCGACGCCGCCGCGGCGCGCGGCCTCGGGCACTGCCTCGAGATCGAGGCTCCCGTCCGACCGCGTCGTGTGAACGTGTAAGTCCGCGTGAGGCATACGCTATCCGAACCGGGCCGCTCCTAAAGGCGTTTCTCCGTGCCCGCGTTCTGTTTTTCGCGATCTCTAGGGGTCTACTAGGTGTTCTAGGTCTACAGTGCGACTAGGAAACATAGATGGACAATGTTTATAATCATTGTTCACGGAGGATCTGGTGTAATGCTGCTCAATGGCACCGGCGACGTCATCGACGACCACGAGTACCCCGCCACGACCGAGGAACTGATCGAGGAGTACGGGGACCGCACGCTCGAACTCCCCAACGGGACCGAGACGGTCGGCGATGTACTCGCCCGCCTCGAGTCCGAAACCTTCGAAAACTCGGAGGACGCACGCTTTGCCGTCTACTCCGCCGTCAGCGACAAGGCCGTCGGCCGCGTCGGATACAGCGACCGCGACCCGACGCCGGTCGGCAGCCCGTACGCGCCCGACGCCGTTTCCTTCTAGAACCGAACTTTTGCTCTGCGGGCGCGGCGAAGCCGCGCCCTCGGCAAAACTTCGATGAAAAGCACTCCTCCTTCCTTTCCGTTCGCGTTGCTCACTCCAAGTCAGTCGTCGGCCCGCTCGCTCCCTACGGTCGCTCACGGGTGGTAATAGTTGATTCCCACCTGTGGTAAGTACAAGTAGCTGTACTGAGCGCGAGCGAAGCGAGCGAGGATCCCGCGCAAAAAGTTTGGTTCTTAGAACTCGTCGATAACCGGAATGCCGACCGTCTCGAAGTCGGTCATCGACTCGAGTTTGTCGCTGACGTCCTCGAGGCCGATCGTCTCGGAGACGACTTTCTCGGGCTCGAGTTTGCCGGTCGAGACCATCCGGAAGATCTCGTCGTAGCGGGTCGGTGGCATCCCGAGCGAGCCGATGAACTCGATCTCCTGCATGACCATCGCGTCGGACGGCAGCGAGATCATCCCCTGTTCGTCCTGGGTCGTCAGCCCGACCTGAATGTGCTGACCGCGGGCGTCGAGACTCGAGACGGAGTTTTGGCTGGTCGTCGCGATACCCAGCGCGTCCATCGAGACGTGAGCGCCGCCGTCGGTGATCGCCGAGACCTCGCCGGGGACGTCGCCGACGTCGTCCGCGTTGATCGTCTCAACCGCGCCGAGGGACTCGGCTTTCTCGAGTTTCTCGTCTTTGAGGTCGACCGCGACGACGTTCGCGCCCAGCGCGTCGGCGATGTGGACCGCCGAGAGGCCGACGCCGCCGCAGCCGTGGACCGAGACCCAGTCGCCCGCGTCGACGTCCGCGCGGTGGGCCAGCGCGTGGAACGAGGTCATGAACCGACAGCCGAGGCCGGCCATATCGACCGACGAGACGCCGTCGGGGAGTTCCACGAGGTTGTGGTCGGCGACGGGGACGTGGACCTGTTCGGCGAACGCACCCTGTGCCTGCTCGATGAACCCAAGCGGCATCACGTTCTCGCAGATGTTCGAGCGGCCGCGCTGGCACCGCGGACAGGTCCCGTCGCCGAGGTTGAACGGGACGGCGACGTGATCGCCTTCCGCGACGTTTTCCACCTCGTCGCCGACGGCGACGACGTGGCCGGCCGGCTCGTGGCCGAGGATCTGGCCGGGCTGGGTCTCGAGGCCGAGCCAGCCCCAGTCGCCCTGCCAGCCGTGCCAGTCGCTCCGACAGACCCCGCATGCTTCGAGTTCGACGACGGCCCCGGTCGGTGCCGGCTCCGGCGCGTCGACGTCTTCGATCGAGAGCGGTTCGCCGTGTTCTTCGAGGACTGCTGCGCGCATGGCTGTGGCTATCGTTGCCAGTGGTCAAATACACCCGACCCCGTCTCAGAACCTGATAATTCACGCGTCCGAACGGTCGGCGGCCGCGCTCAGTCCAGAAAGTCGATCGCGTCGGCCAGTTCGAGCGGGACCGCGCCCTTGCGGTAGCCCTCGACGTGGCCGTTCGGACGGGTGCGGTAGACGACCGCGGGGCGGTGGCGCACGTCGGGTTGTTCGCCCCGAACGGCGGCCCACGCGTCGTCGCGAAAGCTCGAGCAGTCGACGAAAAGGGTCGCGCCGCCGCCGTGTTCCGCGAGTTGGCCGTTGGTCTTGGTCTCGGCGGTATCGCGGACGGCGGCCACGGGGCCGGCCGCAGCGCGGTTGATCGGCGGCTGGGGCCGCGTGACCTCCACGAGGACGTTCGTCTCGGCGTCTTCCGCCCGGAAGTCAAGCGAGTGGCCGGTCGTGACCTCGATCTCCGGGACCACGTCGTAGCCGGCCTCCGTGAGGATCTTCGCGGCGATGAACTCGGCCATCGCGGCGCTCATCCGGACGCGATCGACGTGGTCGCTGGTGCCGAGTTTGCCCGACATGACGTGTCGGTACCCGTCGAGGACGCCGGTCGAGAGGAAGTCCTCGAAAAAGCGGGTCGTCTCCCGGCGGCCGGCATCGGGGAAGCCGGCCGCATGCTCGCGGAAGAACGCGCGGGTCGACTCGCGGCCGTCCTTGGACATGAACACCGGGAGGAAGAACCACGAGAGATGCGGATACTCGGCGAGCCACGGATCTTCCTCGTGCAGCGTCGCGGTCAGTTCCCGCGTCGCCCACCGCGAGACGGGGTAGGGGATCTTGCGCCAGCCGAACTTGTCGGTCTTCCACAGCGCGGAGGGCGTTTCGGTGTTGCCCATCCAGTAGGCCTCCCCGTCGGTGCGCGCGAACAGTGCGATGTCGCCGTTTGCCATCTCGAAGCGGTGTGTCTGCCAGTCGCCGCCGATCTTGAACCACGGCGTGACCGACTGTGCGCCGATGTTTGACTGCAGCGGCTGGAGAATCTCGTTGTGAACTCGCCCGTCGCTCCACGACTGGGGCGAGTACCGAAAGCGAAGCGGCCGTGCCACGGCCGTCCCTACGGGTCGAGGTCGCATATATCGTTCGTTGCGCGTCTCGACGGCGCGCCTACGTTTCACTCGTCCGAGGGGTGTGAGGGACCGTTACATTCATACCTACCACGCGTCTACTATGTACATACCTACCATGTCAATGGGTGCCTATGACGAGGACGAACACGAGCGTCGCGAACAGCAAGCCTCGAAGGTGGACACCGATTTCGACGACGAGCGGACGATCTATCACGGCGAAGTCGAGTACGACTCCGGCGACTCCGCCGAGGACCTGCTAGACACTTTCGAGCAGATCAAATCCGAGTAACGACGGTCGTTCGCTTCTCCCTTCTTCGCCGCCGGACCTTCGACACACCCGTCGCCGCCCGCGGCGACGGACCGTCACTCGAGGGCGTCCCAGCCCGGCGTCTCGGGCGCGCCCCGATCGGTCTCGACGGCGTCGGCGACGGCCGGTGACGGTACCGTGCCGTCGGCGTCCCGAAAGCGGCGCTGCCAGTCGCGGATCGCCGGCCCGACCCACGAGGACCGCTCGTTGTCCCCCTCGAAACTCGCGTCGCCGTCCGCATCGCCGAGCATGCGCTCTCTGGCTCGCTCGTAATGGTGGTCGGAGATGGCCAGCGTTCCGGGGCTCGAGGCGGTTGCGATCGCGACGGGTTCAGCCCGATCGTCCCGCGTGAGTTCGCCCGCCGCAGCCCGGCCGACGATCCCCTCGAGTTCGGCGGGCTGGGGGTGACAGAACAGTTTCGTGCCGATCGCCTGCGAGCCCAGCAACAGCCCCTCGGGATCGTCGTGGTCGGCATCGAGCAAGCGTTCGCCCCCGACGGTCGCCTTGACGCGTTCGCATTCGGTCGTTCCCTCGAGCGCGAGATTGTGTTCGGGATACGCGCCGCACTCGTCGGGAAAGCGCTCGTCCCCGTGGATCCGACACTGCAGCGTCGTCGGATCGAGGAAGACGCAAGTCGGGAGCCAGACCGGCTCCGCGAGCCCGAACGGGGCGACGGGCTTTGGCGGCTTCCGGAGGCCGACGAAGAAGGCCGGCCGGCCCGCGACGGCGGCGAGGGTGTGGCCGTCCACGTCGACGCCGTCGTCCTCCTCTCGAGCCGCCCAGAACCGCGGCGTCAGGACCTCGCCCATCCCCGCCTCGAGGAACCCGCGTACCTCGTCGCGGGTCAGCGCCACGAAGTTGGTGTCGTCGTCGAGGGGCTCTCGAGACGGTCGTTCGCCCTCGCCGCCGGTGAACGGGTCGTCCCGCTGCCGGTGTCGGTGATCGGTTTCGCCGCCCTCGCCGTCGTCCTGAGGCGCGGATCCGTGTTCCTCGAGCAGCGATCGCCAGTCCATGCAACAGCCGGCACAGCCCTCGCAGTTCACCTCCATGTGCGGCCGTATGTCACTGGTACCCATAACCGCTCTGCGGGCCGTTGCAGGAGTCCGTCCCGGCTGGTGGTCGTGGGCGAACGACTTTCATCGTCGGGCACCGACGACCGTGTATGTCGAAGGACTCCTGTGACGGCTGTGGTCGCACCGTCACCGTCTCGGGCGGGATCGCCAACATCTGGTCGTTCGGGACCGACGCCGGCACCGTCGGAACCGCGATAACGCTCGAACTCGATGACGGGGGGTCGTACCTGCTGTGTTATCCGTGTCTCGAGGCGTTGCCCGATTATCCGACCGACGCGGACATCGATCAGCTGGAGCAGGTCGACGAGGAAACCTCGCGAGTCGGATCGCCGTAGGCCGCGGTCGGCAGTGTCGTGCCGTGGTCGCTACTGCTTCTGGTCCGTCGGCGCAAAAAATACGGAGTCGGCGGCCTCGAGAGACGGGTCGGTCCACCGCATCGCTCGAGCGTGAGTACGGCCGGGCCGGTCGGACCGCCGCGGTCCTCGCGGCCGGAAGCGGAAGGGGTGGGATTCGAACGCCACGAGGCGAAATGCCGCCGCGGACCCGGATGGTACCGCGGTACTCTACCGCTGAGCGACCCTTCCGTACCTGAACCGAAGGGCGGAGTCCGTATTTGTAATCGGTCGGTTACCGGCCCGGTTGTGGACAGCCGTCGACGGTAGGCGGCTGCTACCGGCCGGTAGACGGTAGTTTCGGCCTCGAGCGTCGGTCGCCGTCGATCGACCGCTGGCTCTCGTCGACCGGTCGTTCGTCAGCGGGCGCGACGCTCCGTAGCCTTTAGGACGTGGCCGCGCCCTGCAACGAACGGTGAATCCCGAGCGGATCTTCGAGGAGTTCCCCGCGCCGAGTTACCGCGGGACGCAGGAACAGGCCCTCCGCGACGTTCGCGACGCCTTCGCGGCCGGCAACGACGTCGTCCTCGTGCGCGCGCCGACCGGGAGCGGCAAGTCCCTGCTGGCCCGCGCCGTCGCCGGCTGTGCGCGCCGTGCCGGCGCGGGCGATCCCAGCGACGCCACCGGGGCCTACTACACGACGCCGCAGGTCTCCCAACTCGACGACGTGGCCGCCGACGATCTGCTGGCCGACCTCAACGTCATCCGCGGGAAGTCCAACTACACCTGTATTCTGCCCGAGGAGCGGGACACGCCGGTCAATCAGGCCCCCTGCGTTCGGGAGCGGGGGTACGACTGCTCGGTCAAACACCGGTGTCCGTACTTCTCCGACCGGGCGATCGCCTCGAACCGCGAGATCGCGGCGATGACGCTCGCCTATTTCATGCAAACTGCCGGCAGCGACGTCTTCCGCAAGCGCGACGTCGTGGTCGTCGACGAAGCCCACGGCCTCGCCGAGTGGGCCGAAATGTACGCGACGATCCAGCTTGGCCCCCGGACAGTGCCGTTCTGGGACGACCTGCGGGTCCCCGAGGTCGACTCGATCGAGCGCGCCGTCCGCTACGCCGAGAGCCTCGCGGGGACCTGCGAGCGCCGGAAAGACGACCTGCTCGCCCAGGACTCGCTGTCCCCCGCCGAGGTGCGCGAACGCGACCGCTTGCAGGAACTCATCGGCGACCTCGAGTGGTTCGTCTCCGACTTCCGCGACCCCCAGAGCCCGACGACGTGGCTGGTCGACCAGTCCGACCCGCGTTCCAGCGGGCGAGACGGCGGCGACGGGGACGACCCGCAGGGCGGCCCCTTGACGATCAAACCGATGAGTCCCGAGAAGTACCTCCAGCACACCGTCTGGGACCGGGGCAACAAGTTCGCCCTGCTGTCGGCGACCATTCTGAACAAGGACGCCTTCTGCCGGCAGGTCGGTCTCGAGCCCGACCGGGTAGCGCTGGTCGACGTCGACCACACCTTCCCCGTCGAGAACCGCCCGCTGTACGACGTGACCCAGGGGAAGATGACCTACGACGAGCGCGACGAAACGACGCCGAAGATCGCCCGGATGATCGTCCGGCTCATGCAGCACCATCCCGACGAGAAGGGGCTGATCCACGCCCACTCCTACGACATCCAGGACCGACTCGCCGACCTGCTTTCTGACTTCGGTGTCGGCGACCGGGTCCGCACCCACGACCGGGACGGCCGCGACGCCGCCCTCGACGCGTGGAAAGCGAGCGACGACCCCGACGTCTTCCTCTCGGTGAAGATGGAGGAAGCGCTGGATCTGAAAGGCGACCTCTGTCGCTGGCAGGTCATCTGCAAAGCGCCCTTCCTCAACACCGGCGACTCGAGGGTCGCGCATCGCCTCGAGGAGGGCCAGTGGGCGTGGTACTACCGGACGACGCTGCGGACGGTCATCCAGGCCTGCGGCCGGGTCGTCCGCGCCCCCGACGACTACGGCGCGACGTATCTGGCCGACTCGAGCCTGCTCGATTGCTTCGAGCGCGCGCGGACGGACATGCCTGACTGGTTCGCAGCACAGGTCGACCGGATGAAACGGCCGGAGCTACCGTCGTTCGAGCCTCGAGCTGCGCTTGCGGGGACGGACGCGGGCGGTCGCTCCGGCCGCGGGTCCCGAACCGGCTCGCGCACGGCGACGAGCGGGTCGAACGCCGATGGGAGCGGCGGCTCCGGGCGGTCGTCGCGCTCGAGCGGATCGCGACGGTCCTCGGGCTCGAGCCCGCTGGCGGACGTCTGGGACACCGACGAGTAGTACGGGCTAGAAGATGGCCGTCGCGCCCCAGGCGACCATCGAGGTCACCATCAGCAGCGCGAAGACGACGGCGATGAGCTGATTCTTGTCCATACCCGGCCACAATCGTTGCTCGAGCATCAATGCCACGACACCTGGTGACCGTCACCGCCCGATTCTACGCGAACCGGGCGTCGACGACGACGTGTGTAACACCCGCACTGTGGCTCTTGACCCGTCGTTTCTCGAGGATCTCGAGATCGCGTCCGGCCGCGTCGGCGGCCGCCTCGAGGCGTTCTCTCGGCCGCTCCCACAGTAGCGATTCGGGCGTCGCCTCGTGGTAGTGAACGACGCCGCCGGGGACCAGTGCCGCGAGGGCATCCTCGAGGAAGTCGTGGGCCTCGTCGCTGCGCGTGCCGTGATCCGCGGTTCCGTCTCCACCGCCATCGCCGTCGGCGTGCCCGTAGTAGCCCATGACGACCCGGTCGGCCTCGATCTCGCTCGCGAGGTCGCGACAGTCGGTCATGTAGGCGTCGACCCGGTCGTCGACGTCGTTGAGGACGGCGTTCTCGAGCAGGTAGCGGAAGGCGGTCGGGTTGATCTCGGTCGCGGTCACCCGCGCGCCGGCCCGGGCCATCGGGAGGGTGAAGTAGCCGATGCCGGCGAACATGTCGAAGACGCGTTCGTCGCTACTCCCGAGTTCTCCCATCCGGACCCGCTCGGCCTGGTTGCCGGGCGAGAACATCACTTTCGCGGGGTCGAGCCCGTACTGCGTCCCGTGTTCGGTGTGGATCGTTTCCGTGTTCGCGTCGCCGGCGAGCAGCCGTGTTCGGGGCTCGCGGTGGGCGCCGGCCGCACCGTCGTTTGCGATCCCTTCGTCGGCCAGCACGCTGTCGGCCTCGCCGTGGAGTTCGAGCAGCGCCTCGCCCAGCGCCCGCTCGTCGGGACAGCCTTCGGGCACCGTCACGAGGATCACCGACCCGATCACGGCCCACGAGCCCGGCACCGACTCGAGGTCGCGCTCGCTCCAGCCCCGGTCGGCGAGCAGGTCCTCGAGATCGGGGCTCCGGGATTCGGGCTCGAGTTGTCGGACGATCTCGAGGACGTCGGTCTCGGTCGGCGGCTCGGTGATCGGGAGCGCGACCCTGTCGGGGCCGTCTTCCCGGACGCGCCGCGTTTCGTCGTAGACTCCCTCCGCACGGAGCGACTCGGCGGCCGTCTCGGCTCGGGGTTTCGCGACGACCGCGGCCAGCGGGCCGTCGGCCGTCGCCCGCTCGAAGACCTCGTCGGCCGCCGGCTCGAGGTCGGCGTCCTCGTCAGTCATCGTCCTCGGGCAGGATGTGCAGGCCGGCACGGCTCTTCAGCACGGGGACGGTCTCGGCGTCGGGATCGAAGTAGTCCGGCCGAGCGACCGTCGTGGCCCGGAACGTCTCGGGATCGAGGACCTGCACGGCGTTGTCGTCCTCGACGGTGACGACTGTCGCCTCGGCCGCGTCCTCGAGGTCGCCCAGTTTCCGTGCGTCGGGGGAGTTGCCCTCCTCGTAGCCGGCCTCGTAGCGCTCACCGGTCGTCACGCGGACGCCCTTGAGGTTGCCGCGAGCGCTGCGGACGAGGACGGGGCCACCATCGTCGTCGGCGAGATCGATCACGTTGCCGGGCCTGTAGGGCGGCAGGCGGACGGCGAAGGTGACCCGGTAGACCTCGTTGCCGTCCTCGTCCTCCGTGACGAGGGTTTCGGCGTCGTTGACGGTGCCGCCGAACTCCTCGATCATCTTGTTCGAGATCTTCTTCCCGATCTTGTTGGTCGAGACTTTGATGTTCAGCCCGTCGTCTAGCTCGCCGATCTCGGTAACGAAGGCGTTGCGGTCGCCCGTGGCCTCCATGTCGGCGACGATCCCGTTCGCGATCTCCTTTGCCCGTTCGATCTCCTCGGTCGTCGGGGTCCGGTCCTCGGCGCGGATCTGGACGATGCTGGCGTAGTAGTCGCCGGCGATCCGTCCACAGCGGGTACAGGTCTGGCGGGCGATCTTGACCGGGACGGTCACCTCCTCCTCGACCGGCGTCTCGCGGACGACGCCGGTGAAAAACGAGTGCATCCGGATCGTGTTCTGGTCGACCTGCTCGGGGTCGATCTGCCAGGCGACGTCCTCGACGTCGACGTGGACGCCAAGCGCCTCGCTGACCTCCTCGATGGCGATGTCCGTGTAATCCTGTGCGCCGACGTCGACCCATCGGTTCCCCCGGTAGACCGCGCCACATTGGGCACAGACCCGGACGTCGATCCGGTCCGGCGCGTCGACGAAGTCGAAGTCCTCGAAGTAACAGGAATCGCAGAGTTCGACCTCGGCACCGGGGCGTAACGGATCGTTCGCGTCGGTGGTCGACCGCTCGGGGACCGGATCCCCACACCGGGGACAGAACGCGCGCGACTCACTCATTGGCCCCGTTTGGGACCTCGCGGAGTTAAGCGGCCCGTCTCCGCTCGAGAGCCGTCCGATCGGCCCCCGTCGCTTCCGGTCTACGACCGGGACGGTTCCGTGACCCTCGCACCGCTCTACGCGGAACGGGGGGAGAGTAGCAAAACGTCAGACAACCGTCACACTACAGCCGGTACGGTCGCGTCAGACGTGACTCCGTCACAGGGTCTCCATGCGAAACGAAGGGGTTCGATCGACCGACTCGCGACGTATCAACTGCGATTACAATACCGCCGGCGGGCACGACGCGGAGCCGTCGCCGGTCACTGCGTCCCGTCGCTTACCGCGTCGCGTTCGGCTTCGATACGCTCGACGTACGCGTCGGTGACGGCGTCGAAAATCGCCTCGCCGGCGTCGGCCGTGGCCTCGCCGGGATCTCCCAGAACGCCGTTCTCCGTGATCGATTCGAACCCCTCGCTGAGCAGTCGCGCCGTTGAGAACGATCCCTCCGGTCCCGTCTCGAGGCGGTCCGTCCGGACGAGCCCCTCCTCGATCGCGAGGATCATGGCCGTCTCGGCGGCACCGGCGTGGATAACATCCTGTTGATACTCGAGGCCGGCCTCCCGAAGACCCTCGTTCAGCAGTTCCATGTGATCGTCGAGGTCCGCGAGGGCGATCACGGAGGCATCGATCTCGCGAGCGATTTCGGGCGCGACCGTCGAGACCGGCGCGAAGTTCCCGCCGTGGGTCGGGACGAGGACGACGTGGTCGAACCCGTGATCGTCCAGCGAGCGACAGTAGGCGCGGATCACGTCCATCAGCGTCTCCGGCGGCATCGTGATCGTCCCCGGAAACTCCATGTGGTGGCCCGAGCAGCCGGGGCGGATCGTCGGGGCAGCCAGCGCGTCGCCGAGTTCCGTGGCGATTCGGCGTGCGAGTTCGTCGCCATCGAGCGTGTCCATGTTCAGCGGCAGGTGCGGTCCGTGTTGCTCGATCGACCCGACCGCGACGATCGCCGTCCGCGTTCCGTTCTCGAGTGCCGTTTTGACTTCCGTCCACGTACACTCCTCGAGGCGTACCGACTGTGGGGAGGGCATTGCTGTTTCGTCGAAACGCGTCGACCAAAATATACGTTTTCACGGACTGGTCCGACGGCTCCACCCCTCGACGGGCCGGTGCGTTTCTCGGCCCGATGGTCAAGGTACTTATTTCGGCCCAGCCCGTTGCTCTAGGCATGAACTGGCAGGCGGACTGGGGATTGCGACTTCGGATGTTCGTGACGATGTTTCTGCTCTTTGCGCTGTATATCGTCTTCGCGGCCGTGATCACCGCCTACGTCGGCGGCGGATTGCTGGTCTTCGGGCTGTTCTTCGGCGGCTTCTCGCTCGTACAGTACTACTTCAGCGACACGCTGACGCTGAAGAGTATGGGCGCGAAGACGGTCTCGGCCGACGAGTACCCGCAACTGCACGCCTCGATCGAACGGCTCTCCCAGCAGGCCGACCTCCCGAAACCGAAGGTGGCAGTGGTCGACTCGAACACGCCAAACGCCTTCGCGACCGGCCGCAATCAGAAAAACGCCGCCGTCTGCGTGACGACGGGCATCCTGAACACGCTCGAGCAGGACGAACTCGACGGCGTCCTCGCGCACGAACTCGCCCACGTCAAAAACCGCGACATGATGGTGATGACTATCGCCTCCTTCCTCTCGACGATCGCGTTCATGATGGTCCGCTGGGGGGCGTTCTTCGGCGGCGGCCACAGACGCGGGGGCGATCGCCAGGGCGGGGGCGGTATCGTCGTCGCCATCCTCGTCTCGTTGCTGGTCTGGATCATCAGCTACCTGCTGATCCGGGCGCTCTCCCGGTACCGCGAGTACGCCGCCGACCGCGGGGCCGCGGCCATCACCGGCAACCCGTCGGCGCTCGCCTCCGCACTGTTGAAGATCTCGGGCGAGATGGACAAGGTTCCCAAGGACGACCTGCGCGAGGAGGCCGAGATGAACGCGTTCTTCATCATCCCGATCAAGTCCGGCGTCGTCGGCCGCCTGTTCTCGACGCACCCGCCGACCGAGAAGCGCGTCGAACAGCTCCGCGATCTCGAGCGCGAAATGCAATCGTTCTAAGGTACGGCGCCCGTCACTCGAGGTATGGGACTGCTGGACGGGCTGCGGGCTATCCTCGGCTCCCGGGCCGAGGCCGACGCCGGCCGCGACGCCGACCCCGACGACCTCTTCGGGATGAGTACCGCCTACCTCACGATGCAGGCCGATCTGGGCTACGAGTCGCTCGACGTCGGTGCGCTCTGTTTCTCCGGCGTCGACTCCGCGGATTTCCGCGACGCCGTCGACGAGGTCGAGGCGATCCTCGAGGCCGGCCGCGAGGAGACCGGCACCGAGTTTTCGGTCACCAGTGACGACCACGGCTATCACTGGGTCGTCCTCGCGGACGACGACCCCGAGGACCTGATCACGAGCATGCACTTCGCGGCGGACACGTTCATCGAACACGGCTACGGCTCGCGGCTGCTGGCGGCCGTGTTCGCCTACGAGAATCGCGACGGACCGGCGTACTGGATCTACTCCTTCCGCCGGGGCCGCTTCTACCCCTTCGTGCCCCTGTCGGGCCGGGAACGGGACTCGAGCGCGGAGTTCACTCTCGAGTCGGCCTTGGACGGCGAACTCGAGATCGAGCGCGAGAAGGAGTACTGGTACCCGCTCTGGCCCAGCGAGGGCGGAACCCACCCCTGGGAGTAGCGGCGTCTTCGAACGGGTCGAACCCGCCGTTGCCCGACGAGGGGATCACGTCGTCGGGGTTTCCCTCGCGGATCGACCGACTTCCAAATCGTGTAGGAGTCAGTGGTATGCCTGCGCCCCGTCTAGGAGGAGGTACGCGGCAGGAAGCCACATCATCATCATCACAACTGCGCCATACACCAGTTGCAATCTTTTCCTGCCGCTCGCTCCGTTCGATGAGCGACGGCAGCGGCTCCACCCACTGTTATGGCGGTTCGCTCGGTAGCCGGGGACAGTGACCGAGTGGAACCAGTTCAAGGGCGATCCGCACAACTCCGGGTGTCGGCGCGAGATCGACGGGCCCACCCGCGTGACCGAGGGCTGGACGGCCGACCTCGTCGGACCGCCGGGTTCGCCGGTCTGTGACCGCGATACCGTCTACGTCGGGACGACACGGGGGAACTGCTATGCCCTCGAGCGGGCGACCGGCCGTCGGCGGTGGGTCGTCGAGACGACGGCCGCGACCGACGCCGCGCCGCTCGTGACCCGCGATCGGCTGTTTCTGGGGACCGCCGACGGCACGGTTCGCGCGCTCGACCCCGGCCGAGGCGAGGTGGAGTGGGAAGTCGACCTCGCGGACGGCCTCGAGGCCGCACTCGCGCTCGCGTCCGGCCGACTCTACGTCGGCCACGCGGACGGGCTGACCGCGCTCGAGCCCGAGACGGGGACCGAACTGTGGACCCACGAGACTGAGTCGGCCGTGGTCGGCGCGCCGGCGGTCGCCGACGGCCGCGAGGGACGGCGTCGTCGTTCGGCCCTCGAGCGGGACGACCCGTCAGCCACGGACTCGCTCGAGTCGACGCCCTCGGCCCCGCTCGAGACGGGCCGACCCGCCGACACCGACGGCGAATGGGCCGGGGATCGTCTCTTCGCCGGCACCGCGTACGGGGCCGTCGTCGCCGTCGATGCCGAGACGGGCGAGGCGGCTTGGACCGCGCCGGCCGACGGCACAATCGAGGCGGGGCCGACCGTCGCCGACGGCCGGGTCTACGTCGCCGACGACGAGGGCACGATGGTCGCGATGGACGCCGGTACCGGCCAGTCGTGGTTCACCTACGAGATCCGCGACGCCTTCACCACGTCCGCGACCGTCCTCCCGGCCGCCGAGACCACCTTCGTCGGGGCCGCGGACGGCTACTGCCACGTCACCGATACGACCGTCGGCCGGCGGAAACTGCGGGGCTGGCTCTTCTCCCGGAAGGGGATCGAACTCGACGGCCCGATCCGGTCGTGTCCGGTCGTCGCCGGCGATGTCGTCTGCGTCGGCGACGCCAGCGGCTCGATATACGGGATCGACGTCGCCGACGACTGTGACCTCGCGTGGCACGTCGCCCTCGAGGACGGCGTGATCGGCACGCCCGCGATCGGGGACGGCCGGCTGTTCGTCGGCTGTGAGGACGCGCGCCTCCACTGCCTCGAGTGGGACGACGAACCGCGGCGCTGACCGCTGCCTGCTGACTCCGTCGACCGCGCCTTTCGTTCTAAACCCATTGCTTCTGTTCCCGTGTCCCCCGCTGCCCGCTTGCACTTTCACTTTCACTCCCCTGTAAACGAGGGTTTATGGGGGGTCCGGCACAACGGAGGAGTATGCCCGAAGCAGATCTCGAGGAACTCCCCGGTGTCGGACCCGCGACCGCAGACAAACTCCACGATGCAGGTTTCGACTCCTTCCAGAGTCTCGCCGTCGCCTCGCCGTCGGAGCTGTCGAACACGGCCGACGTCGGTGAGTCCACCGCTGCGGACATCGTCAACGCCGCCCGTGACGCCGCCGACGTCGGCGGCTTCGAGACCGGCTCGACGGTACTGGAGCGGCGGAACGAAATCGGCAAGCTCCGCTGGCACATCGACGAGGTCGACGACCTGCTCGGCGGCGGGATCGAGACCCAGTCGATCACCGAAGTCTACGGCGAGTTCGGGGCCGGCAAGTCCCAGGTCACCCACCAGATGGCCGTCAACGTCCAGCTTCCACAGGAAGTCGGCGGCCTCCACGGCAGCGCCATCTTCGTGGACAGCGAGGACACCTTCCGGCCCGAGCGGATCGACGACATGGTTCGGGGCCTGTCCGACGAGGCCATCAACGCGACCCTCGAGGATCGCGAGATCGAGGGCTCGGCCGACGACGAGGACGCAGTCGACGCACTCGTCGAGGACGTCCTCGAGAAGATCCACGTCGCGAAGGCGTTCAACTCCAACCACCAGATGCTGCTTGCCGAGAAGGCCAAGGAACTCGCGAGCGAACACGAGGACAGCGAGTATCCGGTCCGTCTCCTCTGTGTGGACTCGCTGACCGCCCACTTCCGCGCGGAGTACGTCGGCCGTGGCGAACTCGCCGACCGACAGCAGAAACTCAACAAGCACCTCCACGACCTCGACAAGGTCGGCAACCTCTACAACACCGCCGTCATCGTCACCAATCAGGTCGCCTCGAACCCCGACTCGTTCTTCGGTGACCCGACCCAACCGATCGGTGGCAACATCCTCGGCCACAAGTCTACCTTCCGGATCTACCTGCGCAAGTCCAAGGGCGACAAGCGGATCGTCAAACTGGTCGACGCGCCAAACCTCGCCGACGGCGAGGCCGTCATGCGCGTCCAGGACGGCGGCCTGAAGCCCGAGTAATCGGTTTGTCGCCTTTTTCTACCGATCTCAACCGTCTCGCCGCCCCGCCACTCACGCGGCGGCCGCTTTTACGCGCTCGCGTCGAAGCGCGACCATGACCGAGACGGTCGCCGTCACCGGTGGCAACGGTCGCGTCGGCCGGACCGACGACAGGCCGGTACTGGACCCGTCGCCGGCTCTCTGACTCCCCTCGATCCGGGGCCGACGGTGGACTGCGGCGTCCGAACCGATCCCTCAGTACGACGGCTACTTAAATTAACCCGCCCTGTTTCGCGGGTCGGCGTCGGGACGGTCCGATCCTGAACCCGGCCGGGTAGCGGTAGTTACCGCCTGCTACCGGTCGATCCGGCGACCGGCTGCCGGCCGCTGATTCCGCGGTTCGGACCCGATCACTGGCTGCTTCAGTGGGTCGATTCGTCCACTGTGATCGCCGCTTAGCTCCGTTCCACGCCGTTTTGCTTTCTTTCAGCACTTCCCGTATAAGCTTTAGGTTGGCCTAAAAACCGATACGCTTTTCAATATTTAGGCTGGCCTAAAACCTGCATGACGACGCGACGACTACTACCGACCCGACTCGAAGATCGGTCATCGGGTGAGCGACCGTGACCGACGGCAGTTCGTCGGCCGAGCAGCTCCTCGCACAACAGGCCCGGCGCGAATCGAACGCGCGGACCTACCCCCGATCGCTGCCGCTGGCGATCGAACGTGCCGACGGGGCGATCCTCGAGGACGTCGACGGCAACGAGTACATCGACTGTCTGGCGGGTGCGGGGACGCTCGCGCTCGGCCACAACCACCCCGCGGTCGTCGAGCGGATGGAGGAACTGCTCGAGCGGGGACGTGCGATCCACACGCTCGATCTGACGACGCCAGTCAAGGAGCGGTTCGTCGACCGGCTGCTCGAGAGCCTCCCCGACGCGTTCGCCGAGAACGCGAACGTACAGTTCTGCAGCCCGGCCGGGACCGACGCGGTCGAGGCCGCGCTGAAGCTGGTCAAGACCGCGACCGGGAACCGGTCGATGCTGGCCTTCCAGGGCGGCTACCACGGGATGACCAACGGCGCGCTCAGCCTGATGGGTGACACGGCGGCGAAAGAAGACGTGCCGGGGCTGATGCCGGACGTCCAGCATCTGCCCTACCCCTACGCCTATCGGTGCCCGTTCGGGCTCGGTGGCGAGGACTGCTGGCGGACGAGCGCCGAGTACGTCGAGCGAACCCTCTCGAACCCCGATAGCGGACTGGTCGACCCCGCCGGCATGATCCTCGAGCCGGTCCAGGGCGAGGGCGGCGCGGTGCCGGCCCCCGCCGACTGGCTCCGCGAGATGCGCCGGATCACCCGCGAACGCGACGTGCCGCTGATCGTCGACGAGATACAGACCGGGCTCGGGCGAACCGGCGAACTGTACGGGATCGAACACGCCGACGTCGTCCCGGACGTGATGACGCTCTCGAAGGCCATCGGCGGCGGGCTCCCGCTGTCCGTCGTCGTCTACGACGAGTCGCTCGACGTCTGGGAGCCCGGCGCACACGCCGGCACGTTCCGCGGCAATCAGCTCGGCATGGCCGCCGGCGCGGCGACCATCGAGTACGTCCTCGAGAACGATCTCGAGGACCACGCCGCGGCGATGGGCGATCGGTTGCGGGGCCGTCTCGAGGAGACCGCGGCGACGTTCGAGGCGGTCGGGGACGTCCGCGGGCGCGGCCTCATGCTCGGCATGGAACTCGTCGATCCCGACGGCGAACCGGACTCGCTCGGTCACTATCCCGCCGACGGTGACCTCGCATCGGCCGTCCAGTCGGCGGCGTTCGATCGCGGCCTCGTCGTCGAGACCGGCGGTCGCGACGGGAGCGTCGTCCGGTTCCTTCCCCCGCTGACGATCTCGCCCGCCCGGATCGACACGGTCGCCGAGATCGTCCACGAGAGCGTTCGCGCGGCCCTCACGGCCGGACAGGATCGCGCGGAGGCCCCAGCATGACCGGCAGCGACCTCGCCGGGCGGCGTCGCCCGGCGGGCGATGGTCCGACGCCGCCGGACGCGGCCAGCTCATTCCTCGGCGACCCGGACGGCAACGCCGCGTACGCGGCGGCGATCGACCGGGCCCGCGACTGCCTCCTCGAGTCGTTCGCGACGGTCGATGGCCCCTACGCCGGAACCGACCACGAGACGCTCCGTGCGCGGATCGACGAGCTGACTGTCGTCCCCGAGACGGGCGACTCGCTCGCAGCCGTCCTCGAGACGGTCGGCGACGAGATCCTCACCGACTCGGTCCGGGTCCACGACCCCGACTGCGTCGCGCATCTGCACTGTCCGCCGACGATTCCGGCACTGGCCGCGGAGCTGTTGCTTTCGGGAACCAACCAGTCGCTGGACTCGTTCGATCAGGCTCCCGCCGCCTCCGTCCTGGAGGAACGGGTCGTCGACGCCTGCTGTGACCTGTTCGACTATCCGGCCGGTGCCGACGGCGTCTTCACCGGCGGCGGCACGGAGTCGAACCTCCTCGGGCTCTTGCTGGCTCGGGACTGGTACTGCCGGACGCGGTTCGACCGCGACGTTCAGTCGGCCGGGCTCCCGCCAGAAGCGGCCGACCTCCGGCTACTCTGTTCGGACGCCGCCCACTTCACCGCCGACCAGGCCGCCCACCACCTCGGGCTCGGCGAGGACGCGGTCGTGACGGTACCGACCGACGACGACCGCCGGATGGACCTCGCGGCGCTGGACGAGACCCTCGAGGCCCTCGCGGCCGACGGTCGACACCCGTTCGCGATCGTCGGCACCGCGGGCACGACCGACTTCGGGAGTATCGATCCGCTCGCGGCCCTGGCGGATCGGGCCGCCGAGCGGGACCTGTGGCTGCACGTCGACGCCGCCTACGGCGGGGCCTGTGCGATAAGCGACTCGCTCCGATCGAAGCTCGCGGGGATCGATCGCGCCGACTCGATCGCGGTCGACTTCCACAAGCTGTTCTACCAGCCCATCGGCTGTGGGGCCTTCCTGTTGCGCGATGGCGACCGCTATCGGTTCCTCGAGCGCAACGCGGCCTACCTCAACCCCGAGCGCGACGACGCGGCGGGGGTGCCGAACCTCGTCTCGAAGTCGCCGCGGACGACCCGCCGGTTCGACGCGCTGAAGCCGTTCGTGACGTTCAACGCGCTGGGCCGGGCCGGCGTGGCCGACTGCGTCGAGTACGTCTGCGAGCTGGCCGACGCCGTCGCCGCCGAGATCCGGGCCGAGCCAGCGCTGGAGCTGTGTTGTGACCCCGAACTCAGCGCGGTGGTCTTTCGGTATCGGCCCTCGGACCGCGGCGCTCGAGCGGGCGAGTCGGACGACCGGCCCGGTTCCGCGTCTCGGCCCGCGCTCGATCGGCTCAACCGCGGGATCCGCGACGAACTGTTCGCCGACGGCGAGGCCATCCTCGCGCGGACCGAAGTCGACGGTACGGCCGCGCTGAAACTCACCCTGTTGAACCCGAAAACGACGCCTTCCGACCTCCAAGCTGTCCTCGCGGCGGTCGTCGACCGCGGCGAGGCACTCGAAGCGGAGACCGATTCCACATGACAGTACGACCCACGACACGGACGAGTTCGTCCAACGACGGCGTCGACGCGACGCGAGTCGCACGCGACGCGACGGTGCATAGCTTCCTGAACTGCTACTGCCTCGAGACCGGTGCCGGCGAGTTCGTTCCCGCGGCCGAGACGCCGATCGACCGCCGGCCCGAGAGCGGGCTCGTCCTGCGGTGCCCGCTCGCGAACCAGGGGATCGACCTCTTCGTTCCGGTCGGGTACCGGTCCCCGACGGGCCGTCATCTGTTCGATCTGCCGGCCGCCTACCGGGCCGGCGACGGCGAGCCCCAGCCGTTGGACTACGCGACGCTCGCGACGCTCGCGACGAAGGAACTCGAACTCGCCCGCGGCGCGGACCCCAACCGCGACGACCTCCTCGAGCGGGTGGTTCGCTCCTGCCGGAACGTCGAACGGTACGTCGCGGCCCGCGCCGACGACGGCGACGCCCTGTACGGGACGGACTTCACGTTCCGCGAGGCCGAGCAGTCGCTGGTCTTTGGCCATCTCCAGCACCCGACGCCCAAGAGCCGTCGGGGAATGGGCGACGACGCCGAGCGCTACGCCCCGGAACTCGAGGGCTCGTTCCGGCTGCACTACGTCCGCGCGGACGCCGAGATCGTCGAGAGCGAGTCCGCCCGCGAGGACTCGGCCGCCGACTGGGTCCGCGAGGCGCTCCGGGCCGATCCGGCCGTCGCCGACTCGGTCCTCGAGGGGTATCTCGGGGACGACGACGTTCTCCTGCCCGTCCACCCCTGGCAGGCCGAGCGACTCCTCGATCGCCCCGACGTGCAGGATCTCGTCGCGGCGGGGAAACTCGAGTCCATCGGTCCGCTGGGACGGGAGTTTTCCCCGACGACGTCGGTGCGGACGCTGTATGCCCCCGAGTCGCCGTTCATGGTCAAGGGGTCGCTGGCCGTCGAGATCACCAACTCCCTGCGAACGAACAAGCGGCCGGAACTCGAGCGCGGGGTCGCGATCTCGACCCTGCTGGCGACCGAACTCGGCGACGACCTGCGCGACCGGTTCCCCGATTTCGACGTGATCCGCGATCCGGCTTACCTAACCGTCGATCCAGACGCGCTGGCGACCGACGGCGACGAGTCCGGCTTCGAGGTCGTCCTCCGGGAGAACCCATTCCGTGGCGAGGACGCCCGGCAGGCGACGCCGGTCGTCGGGCTCTGTCAGGACGCCATCGGTGACGGCCGCTCGCGGCTGGGCCGGATCGTCGCCTCGATCGCCGAGCGCGAGGGCCGCGACCCCGCCGCCGTCAGCGAGGAGTGGTTCCGGCGCTACCTGTCGATCTCGGTGCGGCCGCTGCTGTGGCTCTACCTCGAGCGGGGGATCGGCCTCGAGGCCCACCAGCAAAACAGCGTCCTGACGCTCGACAAGGCGGGGTATCCCGACGAGTTCCGCTACCGCGACAATCAGGGCTACTACTTCCCCGAGAGCGCCTACGACCGGCTCGAGGCGGTCTGTCCGGGGATCGGCGAGCGGGCGAACTCGATCTGTCCCGACGCGGTCGCCGACGAGCGGATCCGTTACTACGTCGTGTTGAACAACGCGCTGGGCGTGATCAACGCCTTCGGGACCGCGGGGCTGGTCGCGGAGGAACGGCTGCTCGCGATCCTCCGCGCGGAACTCGAATCGCTCCGGGAGTTCGACCGGCCCGGCACGTCGATCCTCGACCCGCTGCTCGAGTCCGAGACCGTCCCCCGCAAGGCGAACCTGCTGACGCGGTTTCGCGGACTGGACGAACTCGACGCGCCGTCGCTGGACGAGCAGTCGGTCTACGCCGAGGTGCGGAACCCGCTGGTCGACGCCGGGGACGCGGCCGGTACCAGTACGGGGCAGTCGTCGGGACCGGAGGTGAACCGATGACGGCCCGGACGCCGGAACGTGGCCCCCACGCCACCGCCGTCGCCGAGTACGACTTCGAGTACTACGACCGGACCATCGACCGACACATCGGCTTCCGGCCGGTCGACCTCGAGCGCGACCTCGGTCGCCTGCACGCGTGGCTGGGTTCGGACCACGTCAAGCCCTCCTGGGACCTCGACGAGCCGCTGCCCGAGTTCCGCGAGACGCTCCGGGAGAAGCTCGCGGACGACCACCAGTCGCTGTATATCGGCTGTCTGGACCACGTCCCGATGAGCTACTGGGAGCGCTACTGGGTCGCCGAGGACGACCTCGCGGCGTACTACGACGCCGAGCCGGCCGACCAGGGGATTCACCTCCTGCTCGGTCCGCCCGAGTACGTCGGCGAGGGGGACGCGATCCCGTTGCTCCGGGCGATGACGGCCTTCCAGTTCAGCCACCCCGAGACCGACCGGGTCGTCGGCGAGCCCGACGCCCGCAACGACGCCGTGTTGACGGTCGCCCAGCAGTGTGGCTTCGAGTTCCGGCGACAGTTCGAGTTCCCCGAGGAGGAGAAGACGGCCAACCTCGTCGTCTGCACCCGCGAGCGGTTCGAACGCGAGGTCTGCCCGCCGACCGCCGACGGGGCCGCCGCGTCGCCGACCGAGGTGGACGACGATGACTGAAGGCAATGCCGACGACGCCGACGAACCAGTCGTCGATCGGGGTCACTACGACGTCCTCGGCGTCGGCCTCGGTCCGTTCAACCTCGGGCTCGCGGCGCTGCTCGACGGCGCGGACGCCGATCTCGAGGCGGTCTTTCTCGAGCGCGACCCCGCGTTCGCCTGGCACGAGGGGATGCTGATCGAGGGGGCCACCCTCGAAGTCCCGTTCCTCGCCGATCTGGTGACGATGGCCGACCCCACCAGCCCCCACAGCTTCCTCAACTACGCCCGGGAACGGGACCGTCTCTACGAGTTCTACTTCTACGAGACGTTCCAGATCCCCCGCCGGGAGTACGACGATTACCTGCGCTGGGTGTCCGAACGGGTCCCGACGACGGCGTTCGACCGCGAGGTCACGAGCGTCGAGTACGAATCCGACGGCGACTCGGAGGGAACGGAGCCGGACTCGAGCGGTGCCGACCCCGGCGATGGCGGGACCTTCGTCGTCGAGGCCCGCTCTCCCGAGACGGGCCGGCGCTACCGCTACCGGGCCGCCGACCTCGTCATGGGCGTCGGCTCCCGGCCCGCCCTGCCGGGGTTCGCCCGCGACTACGCCGACGGAGAGGCTCCCCTGTTTCACACCGCCGACTACCTCGAGCGCCGCGATGCGGCCCTCGAGCGCGACGCGATCACCGTCGTCGGCTCGGGACAGAGCGCCGCCGAGGTCGTACTGGACCTACTCGAGCGCCAGCCCGATGGCGGCTACCGGCTCGACTGGCTCACCCGCTCGGACGGGTTCTACCCGATGGAGTACTCGAAGCTCGGCCTCCAGCACTTCACGCCCGAGTACTCGCGGTACTTCTACGATCTCCCCCAGTTGGAGAAGGACGACCTGCTGGCCGACCAGGACCTGCTGTACAAGGGGATCGATCCCGAGACCAGCGAGCGGATCTACGACGCCCTTTACGAGCGCTCGATCGGCGACCGCGACCCCGAGTTCGGCATGCTCGCGACGACCGCGGTCCGGGACCTCGAGCGCCTCGAGGGCAGTTACTGGCTCGCCTGCGAACAGCGCCAGCAGGAGCGGTCGTTCGCCCTCGAGACCGACGCCGTGATCTTCGGGACGGGGTATCAGCGGCCGACGCCGACCTTCCTCGAGCCGATCGCCGACCGGATCGCCTTCGACGACCGGGGCCGGTTCCGCGTGACCGAGGACTACCGCCTTGAGGGCGCGTTCGGCGGCCCCGATGCCGGCCGCGTGTTCGTCCAGAACGCCCCGCTACACGCCCACGGGGTCGGGACACCCGACCTCGGGCTGGGCTGTTACCGGAACGCCATCATCGTCGAACAGCTCGCCGGGCGCGAGATCTACCCCGTCGACCGGGACACCGTCTTCCAGGACTTCGATGTCGACCAGTTCGCCGACCACGCGTCAGTTCGTGCCGACGCGCCCCAGTCGCTGTCGCTCAACACGGAGTAATCATGCAACACACACGACACACCACGGACCAGGAGTACGGATTCGACGGAACCGACACGCTCGAGACGGTGCTGACCGAGGCCCGCTGGGACGACGCCGGCCGCGAACTCCTCGCGAAGATCGTCCGGGAGTTCACCTACGAGGACCTCCTCGAGCCGGAGCCGGTCGCCGACCCCGACGGCGAGTGGACGACCTACGAGGCCGACCTCGACGGGACCCGGTACCGCTTCGACGCCGTCGAGCGGTTCTGGGACTCGATCAGCGTCCGCGTCGACTCGCTCGAGCGCGACGACGGCGACGGGTTCGAGCCCGCCGCCGACCCGCTGCAGTTCGTCGTGGACCTCGAGCCGACGATCGAGATGGACTCGATCACGGCGGGGCATCTCGTCCGCGAGTACACCAACACGCTGCTTGCGGACGCCCACATCGACGCCGACGACGGGGCCGACGCTGACGCCGCCGATGCGACGGCCCGCTCCGTCCTCGATATGCCCTACGCCGAGATCGAGGGCGAGATGACCGGCCACCCGTGGCTCACGTTCAACAAGGGCCGGGTCGGCTGGGGGTACGACGACTACCGCGACTACGCGCCCGAGCGGTCCGAACCGATCCGGCTCTCGTGGTGTGGCGTCTCCCGCGAGGCCGCCACGTTCGTGGGCGTCGACGGCCTCGATCACGAGGCGCTGCTCGAGGCTGAACTCGGCGACTACTACGGGCGGTTTCGGGACGACCTCGCGGACCGCGGGCTCGACCCGGACGACTACCTGTTCCTGCCGGTCCACGACTGGCAGTGGGAGAACGCGATCGTTCCCCTGTTCGGCCGCCAACTCGCGACCAACGACATCGTCCCGCTGGGGCCCGGCCCGGACGAGTACCTGCCGATGCAGTCGGTCCGCACCTTCGTCAACGCCGACGAACTGGCCAAACACAACGTGAAGCTCCCGCTGCAGATCGTCAACACGCTCGTCTGGCGTGGCCTCCCCGGCGAGCGCACCGAGGCTGCGCCGCTTGTCACCGAGTACGTCAAGGACGTCCGGGATTCGGACCCGTTCCTGCGCGACGAGTGCGAACTCGTCTTGCCCGGGGAGATCGCCGGCGTCAACTTCGATCACCCCACCTTCGACGCGCTCGAGGCACCGCCCTACCAGTACAACGAACTGCTGGGCTGTGTCTGGCGCGAGAGCGTCACCGACCTGATCGACGACGATCAGCGAGCGATGAGCCTCGCCGCACTCCTTCACGTCGAGGACGGCGAGCCGGTGGTCTCGAAGTTAGTCGAGCGCTCCGATCTGTCGCTGTCGGCGTGGCTCGACGAGCTGTTCGAGACGATGTTGCCACCGTTGTTGCACTACCTCTACCGGTACGGGACCGCGTTCTCGCCCCACGGCGAGAACACGATCCTCGTCCTCGAGGACGATCGGCCCGCCCGGCTGGCGGTCAAGGACTTCGTCGACGACGTCAACGTCGCCGATGCGCCCCTCGCGGAACTGCAGGGGCTGCCCGAGGACCTCGACGACGTGTTGCTGTCGGTCCCGCCGGAAGAACTGCGGCTGTTCGTCGTCTACGGGCTGTTCGTCGGCGTCTACCGCTACCTCGCCGACCTGCTCGCGCGCCATCACGACTACCCCGAAACCGAGTTCTGGGGCCGGGTCCGGGCCGCCATCGAGGACTACCCCGAAACCGAGTTCTGGGGCCGGGTCCGGGCCGCCATCGAGGACTACCACGATCGCTTCCCCGACCTCGAGGAGCGGTTCGAGCTGTTCGACCTGCTCGAGCCGTCGTTCCCGAAGCTGACGCTGAACCGCAACCGGATCGTCGACGTGGGCTACGGCGACCTCCCCAAGCGGCCTCACGCGATCGAACACGGCACCGTGCCGAACCCGCTGGCCGAAGTCGACCCGCAGCGGTAAGCTGGGCCGGGAGGTAGCGATTCGCTGTGTCGCAGAGGGGTGGCAGGCGTCATTAGGAGGAATGGCTCCCGCGAGCGAACGAGGGCGCGGCGCGTAGCGCCGCGCCGAGTGAGCGAGCGGCCTTTTTTGGTCCAGATTTTTTGCGTGAGGGTGAGCGAGCGTAGCGAGCGAACCCGAACGCAAAAAAGGTGGGTGTTAGTCCTCGGTCGTCGTCTTCTCCACGTCGAGTTCGCCCTCGTAGATCTCCGCGCCGTCCTGTGCGACCTTCTCGGCCAGCACGGCACATTTGACTCGCATGGGCGAGACCTCGACCCCGAGCATGTCGATCACGTCGTCGCGATCCATCTCCTGGAGTTCCTCGAGGGTCTTGCCGACGAGTTCCCCGGAGAGCATGCTGGCGGAGGCCTGACTGATCGCACAGCCGTCGCCCTGGAAGGCGACCCGTTCGATCGTCTCTCCGTCGTCGGCGAGGTCGATGTCCATGCGGATCTCGTCGCCACACATCGGGTTCTCGCCGATGTGTGTGTACGTTGGATCCTCGAGTTCCCCGTAGTTGCGCGGGTTCTTGTAGTGGTCGAGGATCTGCTGTCGGTACATATCGGAGCCCAGTCCCATCGTTGGCTACGGATAGGCCAGTGAGTTGTAAAAGGGTTCCGGGGCCGAAACGGCC
The DNA here is from genome assembly GCF_051225675.1 of Natrinema sp. CGMCC1.2065. Classification (NCBI taxonomy): domain Archaea; kingdom Methanobacteriati; phylum Methanobacteriota; class Halobacteria; order Halobacteriales; family Natrialbaceae; genus Natrinema; species Natrinema sp. CGMCC1.2065. Next base: position 316,818 of record NZ_JBPJSJ010000001.1, read on the forward strand.
GATCGCGTCGGTTTCCGACGGGTTCGGGGCCGTCGGGTCCGGTCGGCGACCGGCCCCTATCGCTCGCCGACGACCTCGCTATCGAACCGCTCGAGGTACTCGCGAACGAACGCCACACGCTTCGCGGCGAGGTCGCGACCGACGTCGGTGTACATCCGCTCTGGCAGGTCCAGGATCTTCTTGTGGAAGTGGTTGTACTGTGTCGCGCCGGCGTCGGTGTCGTCTTCCGCGATCGGCTGGGCCGGATCGTGGATCGGATCGCCGATCTCGCCACCGTAGGCGAACACGCGGGCGATGCCGACCGCACCGAGCGCGTCGAGGTTGTCCGCGTCGGCGACGAGTTTCGCCTCGAGCGTCGCGGGCTCGAGGTCGTTCGAGTAGCGGTGAGCCCGAATACAGTGTTGGACCCGCTCGATTGTCGCCGCGCCGGCCCCGCACTCGCGCAGGATCCCCTCGGCTTCCCGCGCGCCCCACTGCGCGTGGTCGTCGATCTCGCCGCGGTCTTCCTTCGCCCGGCCGACATCGTGACAGTAGACGGCGAGGCGGACCACCCGATCGTCGACGGCGTCGGAGTGGCGCTCGCACAGCGTCTCGGCCAACCGCTCGACCCGCTGGACGTGGTGCCAGTCGTGGGCCGGTGACGCGTCGTCGAAATAGGTGCGGGCACGGTCGCGAACTGCCTCGAGCATCGTCCCCGCCTTTCGCCGGCCGGAAAATAAACGCGCCGTCCTCGCGGCGGTCACTCGGCGGACTTCTGGACGATCGCGAACCAGAAGTCCTCGACGGACCGGACGAACTCGACGAAGTCCTCTGGTTCGACGGGCTTTTGCAGGTAGGTGTCGGCCTCGAGGCCGTGGGACCGGACGACCTGCTCTCCCGCATCGGAACTCGTGAGGACGACGACCGGGATCTCGTTCAACACGGCGTCGTTCTTTAGTTCCGAGAGGACTTCGATCCCGCTCTTGCCGGGCAGTTGTGGCTCGAGCAGGACGATGTCGGGTCGGGGTTCCTCGGCGAACTCGCCACGCTGGTGGAGAAACGCGAGGGCCTCGTCGCCGTCGGAGACGGTGTGGATGGTGTTGAGCAACTTCGCATCCGTGAACTGCTCCTCGAAGAGCCGGCTGTCGCCGGGGTTGGGCTCGACCAGCAGGATATCGATCGGATCGTCCGTGCCCTCGTCGTCCGTGGCCATCGCCGTTACGTAGCGAGCGAGCGGGTAAAACGTCCGTGTCACTCGCGTTGAACAGTCCCCGCTATCGCCACAGTCGAACCCCGATTCGAGCCACGCCCAATTCATTCGCCCGATCCGTCAGTAGTTATAAGTCACTATGGGGGGACAATCAGTACGGAAGCCGTCTCCAAACGCGCGAGCGGAGGGGGTACGAAATACCCCGGGTGCGGCAACACCCGAGACTGGCTTCCAATCCCCTAGCCGGGATTTGCAAGCCATGATTACGTACGTTCTAGCGGGATATAAACGTCCCGCACGGCAGTGGAATCAACTCGAACGACCAGCGACAGCGCCCGATCGCGGGGCTCGATCACGCTTCCCGCGGAGGGACCGATGAGCGACGATCCCGACTCGAGGCCGGTCGAGGTAGTCCCCGAACGGACCGGCGACCCGGACGAGGAGTGGTCGGTCCCCGACTGCCCCCACTGCGGTCGCCCCGTCTGGGTCGTGACCGTCGCCGGCCCCCGCGTCGGCACCGCCTCCCCCTGTGGCTGTCCCGTCGTGCCGGGTAGCCTCGAGCGGGAGTAGGGCGCCGCTCGCGCCGTCTCACTCGAATCGGTAGCTGATCGATAGTTCGCTCTTTTCGGTGTGTCGTTGCAACCGGTCGACGAACCCCCTTCCGGGAACGAACTCAACTCGAGCCGTCCCGAAACCGCTCGATCGGAACGGCGGTGATCTCGTCGTAATCGTCGTCACCGCCAACCAGTACCGTTCCGTCGACGTGGACGGCCGTCGCCAGTGCGAACGAATCGCCCAGCGCCGGATTGTATTCCAGCACGTGTTCGGACGCGTCGCGCCAGATCGGCTCGACGGCGACCGACTCGAGTTCGAGGTCGAACAGCCACTCGAGATACTCGCTGCCGCTCTTCTGATCCTTTCGTTCGTGTTCGCTATTCGCTGACTTCAATTCGAACGACGGCAAGTACAGGGGTTCATCAACACCCTCTACCAACGGTAGGTACTCATCGATTAGCCGTATCCCCATTTCGGAACTTTCTAGCTCCCACAGCTCAAATACGTACTAACTCCATGCAGGATGATCTCTACAGCCGACTAAATTTCCCCTCGCCCAAATGGGAACACTCTCGTCTCGTTACGTTGGACGAAATCGTATGAAGATCAGGGTATTTATCATCTCGCACCCCTATAACACAGTACAAGATGACCTCTTTCCCTCCCCGACTTTTTGGAGGTGATTATCAGTGGTTCATGTTGCTGCCGTAGACCTCTTCTGTGGGGCGGGTGGTCTCACGTATGGTCTTGAGAAAGCCGGTATTGATGTCGTCGCTGGCGTGGACATCAACAGCCACTGCCAGTACCCCTACGAGACGAATACCAACGCTGAATTCCTCCAACGAGATATCGAATGTGTCCTCGACCACGTCGATGAACCCGAGGACGACGATATCCCCGCGCTCGATGTATCCGAACTCAAATACAGACTCCCTGATACTGCCGTGACTGTTGTCGCGGGCTGTGTACCCTGTCAGCCGTACTCCAATTTGAGTAACGGAACCAACCCCCAAGACCACGAGAAGAGCCAGCTCCTTGAGGCGATGCACGAAGTAATCAAATGCATCGACCCAGACATCGTCGCCATGGAAAATGTCGGCCCCCTCGTCGACGATCCGCGCTACAAGTTAAACTTCAAATCCTGGTTCCAAGAGAATCCAGCATACACAGCGATCGATGCCGTCCACGACTGCACAAACTACGGCGTTCCACAAGCCCGAGAACGACTCGTCTTCCTCGCCTCCAAGTTCGGTCACATCGAAACGGTCGACCCACCGAACCCACCGAAGTGGGAAGTAACCGTTCGGCACGCTTTCAGCCAACATGACATTCCAGACCTAGATGCGGGTGAGTGGCGACCAGATTATCACCACCTCCACAAAGCAGCCGACCTCCGGGGAGCTAACCCCAAACGGATGCGGCACACGAAAGAAGGCGAAGACTGGCACGACCTTCCCGAGGACCTGAAACCTCCGTCTGAAGCGAATAGTTCTTACACAGCATACGGCCGCATGTGGTGGGACAAACCCGCCCCAACCCTCACGACCAACTTCCACAACTGGGGGAGTGGTCGGTTCGGTCACCCGAACTACGACAGCAATCCTGACCAGAGTACGGACCGAGCAATCTCGTTCTTCGAAGGGGCACTTCTCCAAACATTTCCATCAGACTATCAATTCGTCCCAGAGGATACATGCCCACGACACAAAGAAATGGGTGAACTCATCGGGAACGCCGTCCCCGTCCGTCTCGCAACCGCAATCGGTGGCAGTATCCGCCAACACCTTGACAACATATCAAAAGACGTCGTCTTCGATTCACAACACACGAGTAAGATGTCGAACTCAACCGTCGAGTTGGTTGCCCCACCACAGTTGGACGAACTGCGATACGATCTCATCGACAAAGACCTCAAACAAAACAGGGGTTCCCGGACATCAGTCTAACACCCTCGACCTGACACGCTCTAGGCGCTTCTACAATCACGGTCATAGACGGAGATCCCATGAGGATCGCCACTTTTCATGTTTTTGGTAAATAGTGCTGAATGATATGATTTATAGTTGGCTAGTACGTAGTTATTGGAGTGGTTGACTCACAGGAGTTATTTGATGCAGCACGCGACACCGACCTCTTCGATATGCTCGAATCTGGCCGCATTGAATTCGAGGGAAGTCCCCTCCAGTTGGGACACTCTGAGCGTGCACTCCTCCAATACACACTAAACGGTATTACTGAGCGAGAAGTTACGTTTGTCGTGAGTCCCATCCAAGACGATCTCTACCCACTCCTTTCGTGTTTCGCCTACCAGATTCTCTCGCAAGCCGACTCGAACCGATTTGAAATGAACGATGTGTATCCATCGTTGCTCTGTGCAAAACGAGGCTATCTGAGTCGATTCGCCTCATTCCACCGTTCCGATAGCACCAATAAAAGGCCGATTATGCGTCGAGAGCCACTCACACCCAGTGAATTCAACCAACGCAAACCCACGCTATATTCAACACAGTCCCCAGAAGACCTCGAATACCGTGGCGATGAATGGCTGCTCGGGAACGTGTTCGTTGATCTGCGAAACGAGAAGTGGCGATCAAACTTATCGAAATTCAGTGATTTCAACGACCACCACCAAGTGTGTTCATACACGTTTTTCGTAGATATAGGTTGGGCCGCACGGGAAGTCCGCGACAAGCTACCTGATGCGCTCAATGTAAACCGAGAGTGGGTGATGGATGTTGAGCCACCAACGAAGACTGTCAGTAACCCGAGTCCGGTCCGCCGGTATGAGACAATCCTCGATTCAGACTTTGATATCGAGTACCTAATTTTGAACGACGAAACGTTTGTCGAGAACCTGGAATCTCTCTACCGTCTCCACAAGCAGATCGAAACCGAGTACGATGGCTACGTTCGAACGGGCCGCCTGTTCAAAGAGCTGAGTGCACTTGCGGCACTCCCCGCGCAGTTTGATGCTGCTGCTGGACTGAATTACGGCCAACCCAAACTTGAGCGACTCATTGAAGCAATCGAAGAGCGGGCAGCAGCCGCTAGTGGCAGCGCGAGAGGACTCTTGGGATCGTTCGCTGATGACGCCCGGGAAATTTTGGAGTACCTGTCGGAGAACAACCTCAAGCGATCGACATTCCACTCGGTACTCGATGACGCCGCAGAGTCAAGTAAACCAGTGACGGTCGTCTCGAAAAACGAAACTCACAAAACAGCAATCAAAACCGACTTCGAGCAATCAGCGCGGTCCATCCCGGCAAACGTCTCGATCAAACACGCAAACGAAATCAAGCCGATGCCTTCACATCGACTTGTCATGCTCGGCCTCATGCCGTACACCGCGAACGCATTCAACTTTCCACTTAGTCCGGACCTTAAAATTCTCTGTTACCCAACAGAGTACAACCCTATCAAGAATCAACTCAACATGTCCACTGAAGACTCTCCAACGGACTCCAGTGCAGTATCTGGGACGGTGACTAAGTCGACTGTTAATAGCGATTCAGATCACGGCACTGTGTCCTTCGATTTAGACGATATTACAGAATCGATCTCTGAAGATATCCTCGAGCAGCGCGAGTCGACCTCGACGGTCGAAAGCAGCGATGGCCGGTCATGCGACCCAGATATGTACCTCGTAACGTTCGATAATCGTCTTCAGGAGTCTTTCCGGGGTGGCCGTCGACTGACCACGTATAACGAATCGACACACGAAGTTGAGAAACGGCCAGTTCGCAAGATTTCGGCTGGTGACGCGATCGTTCGTTTAGGTGATGCAGAGCAGGACCTCTATGAATATCTCAGAGAGAAAGAAAAATCACGCGGGAGTCTTGGCGATAAAGAACAACTTGTTGAGTACTGGAGAGATATTCTACGGGCGGCACGAAAAGAATCCTCTCTTGAGGATATCCAAGCGACACTCGCCGAGCAGGGCTCGTCGATTGAATCGACGTCTGCGATTCGATTGTGGATCTCTGGAGAGACAACCGGGCCGCAAGATCCAGAGGACGTGCGTCGTGTCTTAGAGGCCTACCAGCCTGACGCGCTCGGCGTTTACGATGAAATCAATGCGGCGATTGAGTGGATTCGAAAATTCAATGAAGAAGTTGGTGAGGAGATTCGGAAGATGCTAGCTGGGGAGCTAGATTCTCGTAAATCACTTGACGTTGGCGGTGATGTTAGACAAAGGATTATACAGCTGCGCGAAGAGATTGAGGTAGTTCAGGTGGAGGATGTCCGGAAACAGTAGCGACCTCGACTCTCAAGCATGTTATCAGATCGGAGAAGAGCTGTTCAAGCGTGCGCTCGATCATGCATCGGGGAAAGTGACGGATACATGCTGGGGGAGACCACAAACGCAGTACTACGTCGCGAACCTGTCTCCAGGGTCGATTGATTCTGATAAAGAGTCAGACGAAGGGCCGTTTTCACAGGCTCGACCATCGATGATTGGTCTGCGTTGGCAGCCAACACCAGAGCGCTCAGGGTACCAGCTTTCTTTCTCGTGTGATATATACTATCGCTGTCTGCCAACGATTAAGGAAATCCGAGAGAGCAACACCGAACTGTCTACTAAGGGGCTCTCGGAAGAAAAGTTCCATCAACGCTTCTCCGTTTCCACGAGACTCTCTATCGATTCATTCGCTGACCCCTCTGAGGTCGCATCGAGGTTCAAATCCGAGATTCAGAGCGCAATCGCAAACAAATACGAGCAAGCCTGCGATAATCGGATAGTATTCCCAGAAACTGACTTGTCCGAACTCGCCGATCAAGTGAATGTAGAAGGCGACCTGTCTGAAGAGGAGTACAGTCGGCTACGCGATGCTGCAGCCGACGACCCTCCTATCGACCAGTCGTGGTCAGTTGGCTGCCAGATCCACCGGTGGACGCGAGATGTGGAAGATGAACCTACGGAAATCACTGTCAAAGTCCACAATACGAGTGATGGAGATGCAAGCGGGTGGTGTCCGTTCTTGTTCAACCAGCGGATCGAAGTCGAAGGCGAATTCCAACGGTACCAGTTTCGGTCGATCCCAGAGGACTACCGGTACGACCGAACGTTGTGGGGGAAAGGTCTCAATGCAACTGTCGACAACACAGAGCTACAGTCACCCGACGCGCGAACCTCGACAGGCACACTAGCAACCACCCAAATTGCGACGCATCAAACATATCGATTCAAGCACCGGAAATATCCCGACGACGTTACTGATCGAGTCGCCAGTAACACAGACCCTGCTGTCCAGGACCGGAAGCATACAGCGTTTAGCGAACTAAAGTCTGAACGTACCCTCTCACATCTGCGGGTGATCCGCAACGACATGCAGGCGTATTTAGAGGACGCTAGGAGCAGCCGAGGCCGGCGTAGTGAGTTCGTTGATGGACTCACTGACGAAGAAATCAGCGAGTTCGATCGTGTCCTCCAAGCGTTTGATTCCGAAGTAGATAATTTCAGCCGCGGGATCGATGTTCTCGAAAATCATCCAGACACCGCGCTGCGTGCGTTCCGACTGATGAATCGAACATTCCACGAAGACGAAGAGGAGTTCGACTCGTGGCACGCGTTCCAACTCGTCTTCATCGTATCGAACCTCCCGGCCATTGTTGACCGTATGGACAGCTCAGACATCGATAATGCCCGTCACAATGAGGCAGAAGTCCTCTGGTTTCCCACTGGTGGCGGGAAGACTGAAGCATACCTCGGGTTGATCCTGTTCAACTTGTTTTTCGATCGACTACGTGGCAAGGAGCGAGGTGTTACTGCGTGGATTCGCTTCCCGCTGACCCTTCTGGGCGAACAACAAATGGGTCGATTTCTCGAGAAACTTGTTGCAGCCAATAACCTCCACGCTAGTGAAGATCTCGAGGGTGAACGATTCGAACTCGGATACTTTGTCGGTGGTGAGACGACACCGAACCAAATCGAGAAACCAAACTCCGGTCGGTCGAACGACTTCCACAAAACGTTCGACGAGGATCATGCCCTCCTCGAAGAGAAGTGCAAGCGTGTCAATAAGTGTCCGAATTGTGGGTCTCCCGTAGAGATCGAGTTCCAGCAAGAGACGAATCGAGTCAAGCACTATTGTACGAACGACGCGATGGGTGAGGATGGGTGCCGTGTGGATGAGCTACCGCTGTACGTGACTGATTACGAAATCTATCGAAAGGTCCCATCAGTATTACTCGGAACATTGGACAAGATTGCAATCACTGGCACGAATCCACGATTCGCGAACCTACTCGGCAACCACACTACCAAGTGTAAGAAACATGGCTTCGGGTATTCTGGGAAGTGTTCAGAAAAGAATACGGTCGGATGTAATGGACCACTTGAGGAAGTCAGTCCGCAGTTTTCAGATCCGATTCCAACGCTGCACTTAGTTGACGAGGTCCACCTCCTCAATGAAGAACTCGGTGTGTTTGCTGCCCACTACGAGACGATGTACTTAGAGCTATGCAAGAAGAGTGATGACAAGACACCGAAGATCGTGACGTCAACGGCGACGATCTCTGACCGGGAGGGCGTGACTGATACACCTTCCTACGAGCGCCTCATGCAAGGATTGTTTTTGAAGGATGCGAACCGCTTCCCCGAAGAGGGACCTTCGCTGACTGAATCTTACTATGGTGAAGTTCAGGAAGACGATCCAGATGAACGGCTACGGACCTTCTATGGTATCACGCCGAATAACAAGACGCACATTTATGCCGTCTTAGATCTCGTTAAACAGTATCACGAATCGATCCGTGATGCGCGACGGGACGACGTGGAGTTTCTGTCAACGACCGCTGCAGATAGGGAGATTGCTTCCGAGGAGCTGGCGGAAATCCTGTATCTCTACGAGCTTAGCATCATCTATTTCCTGCGAAAGACGGAGAAGGACCGATTCAAGCGGAGTATTCGAAGCCAGATCCGCCGCGAAATGGGGAATGATGGCTATGATGATGACGAATTAAATATATCTGAGTTGACTGCTGACGTCGATACGACTGGGGTGCTTCAAGAACTCCAGGAGTCACGCAACATGGATTTCGAGGATCGACACGATCTGCTGGCAGCGACGAGTTACATCAGTCATGGGATCGATGTCGATCGGTTCAACAGTATGTTTTTCTTTGGGTTCCCACGCCGTACGTTCCAGTACATTCAGTCCAGTAGTCGCGTGGGGCGTGACTATCCCGGATTCGTGGTTGATATGTTCAGCCCTGTTGACAACCGAGATCGACATCGGTACAAGTATTTCGAGAAGACACACGAATATTTAGACCGGAGTGTCGAGGAGACATCTGTAGCTCGCTGGTCGCGATTTAGCCTAGATAAGACGTTTCCAGGTCTCTTCCGAGCAATTCTCCTCCAATACTATCGTCCGTTTATGCATCGGGAGTACGACGTGAACGTCCAGAGTTCGAAGCAAATGCAAGAGGTATTACATAATCCCAATCAGTACCCAGAATTTGGGAAGGATTCCTTTGAGGGAGTATTGTCGCGAGCGTATGGGGTTGGTGGTGACGTTGCGGGAGATGAGCAGGAGTACTTCAAGGAGTCTGTCACTCGCCGGGTGGAAGAGTACTGGCAGTACTGGCTGGATCATCTCCAAGAAGAATTCTATACGACGTTTAAGCAAGATCCGATGCGGAGTCTCCGAGATATCGGTGAGGAGGTTGAGATACGGGTTGATACTGATGCTCGAAATGCGTTCGAGGCATTGACGGGGGGAGATGACTGATGGAGCGCAGCAAGTCCCAGATACTATATAACTTCCTGCAGGACGATACGTTTGATCATGCAGAAACCGGAATCATTGGCCGGGTGACGGATGTCCGGCGGCAGCGTCAGGACAAACCATTCCCGGACACTTATTTCATTCAACGGATCGGGGCACAATTAGGCGAGTGGACGAACGATGTTGAATTCAACTTCGGGAATACCCAGATCATCGAACCTCGAGCTGTCGAATTCGAGGTGTTCCCCCGAACGTTCGAGTGTCCGTCGTGTGGTTATCTCACGCAGTTCAATCGCAGTGAGATGCAGTCGGCTCGCAACGGTACACTTCGATGTGAACACGATACCTGCAGTCACCGGTTTACTGCACGGGATCAGGTGCAGCTTGTTCAAGTGTGTAAATGTGGACGGATCGAATCGTTGTACGTTCCTGACAACGGGATATATAAACTGAATCGAAGCAGCCGTGGACTCGCATCAAGTACGCTTGAAGGGCCGGGTGACGAGTCGAGACGGCTTGGTCGGAACATGGGCGAGTGCTATGAATGTGGAAGAAGTTCTCGGGAACAGCGGGTGAAAGTTCATTCGGCGTCATCATGTTTCTACCCGCAGCGAGCGACGTTCGTCAATGCCGACCGCGAGGAAATCAAACGCATACAAAACAATACCCGGTATCAAGAGAATGTTCTTGTTGATTATCTTTCAGCGGACACTGAGTCTCAGCCTGCGTCGGCGAATGAAGCACTCAATGACAAAATAAAACAGGCACTTGATAAGATCGGGCAGGACATCGATGAGGTCGAGGCTGCGGTGGACGATGTCGAAAAAGAACGCGAGCAACAACGAGAGGAAGTACGCGAGTTCGTTGAGGATGCAATCCCACCTGACCAACAGGCGCAATTGAGTGAGGAAATTTTCGAGTATCAAGCTCTCGACGAAGATTCTGAAAAAGCAGAGGTATACTCCCATACACTCCAGGATCTCATGGAGCGTGCTAGCCGTCGGACACCTCAATTCTCCACCGGTGAATCTGCGACAGTCTATAGTGAAGACAAACTTGAGGAGTTTCTGCAGACCCGCAACGAGCTGGGGGTTTCTGAGGTACGACTCCTAGAGAACTTCCCTGTCACGACTACTATTTATGGCTACTCGCGCCTAAATTACGAACCCACCAATGGCACGCACTTACGGAAGTTCTATGGTGAACACGGTACCGAGATCTATGCTTTGACCGCTGAGGCGGAGGCAGTACAGTTCACACTTGACCCGGCAACGGTCTACGAGTGGCTAATGTCACTCTCGTTTATCGAGGTCGACGAAACAGTCGACACAGACGATGTCTACGAACTCCGGCGGTGGTTCTTGGAAGAACTCACTCCCCCAGGTGACTCGCCAATCCCGAGGTTCGACGACATCACGAGAGAGAACGAGGTACGGCATGCAGTCTTGACGCTGCTGCATTCCTACTCGCACGTCATCATTAACTCGATTGATGCTCTCTCTGGGTACTCTCGCGAAAGTCTGGTTGAGTATCTGCTCCCGCGACCACTCTCCTTTGTCATCTACAAGCGGTCAGATACAGATTATAGTCTGGGATCGATTTTTACCCTCATAGAGGATCGATTCACCGATCTTGCCGAGCAAATCCGGAGTGAAGAAGCCGAATGCCTGTATGATCCCGTCTGTCAGAACGAAGACGGTCATGCCTGTGAAGGCTGTCTTTACGTCTCTAACCTCTCGTGCCAGTTCTCAAACCACAGTCTTTCTCGAGCTCCACTCTATGGAGGATCGTACCACGATGCGGGCTTCGATAGCTACCTCGAAACTGCCCGGGACCTAGTACTCAACTAACAATGAGCAAGGTACGGTCGAAATTCAAACATTGGAAGAAACTAACCTTCGCCCTCTTGGTAGGGGCACCGACCTTAGTTGGTTTAGTGTCCCTCGCTTGGGAGGGACAACTGCCTTCTTTGGTCGACTCCATTATTAACAGTATTGGGTTCCTCGATATTAGGAGCAGTAATCTGAGGTTCGTATTGACAACCGTTGCGACGGCACAAGCGAGCATCCTGGCGATCGTATTCTCAGTAACGTTCCTGAGCATTCAACTCGTCTCAACGAATTATACCCTCCGGACGCTTGGCCAATTCGACAGTAGCCATCTGTTCTCTGAAGCCTACCCCGTTCTCTTTTTGTCAATTCTTTATGACGTTACATTAATTGTCTTTCTCCCACAGACACTACTGATCGGCTATCTCTGGTTAGGGATCAGTGCGGGCATTTTGTTCCTCGCATCGATCGTCTCCCTCGGATTCGCAGTAAATCGGACGCTTGAACTGAGTACCCCCTCAGGCCTAGCGGCGTTCATCCGACAGGCAGCAAACCCCAGAAAGACATTCGCTATCACTAGCGATCGAAAACAAAACAACTGGGACGACACAAATCCCAACCAACGAGCGACGGACCCGCTTCACTCTTTGATAAATAGCGCCGTCCAGAACGACGAAACAAATACTGTGAAAGAGGTTCATGATACGTACAATGATATGATTGATGACCATTTCGACGTGGTCGACAAAGCCGGGGTAACCCGTCAAAGCGAGCAACAGCGAACGTGGTGTACGATACTAGGGCTGTCCAGTGAACCTGTAGCTAGACACGCCGTAATTGATCAGTTCAGTGCGGTTATTCAAAGTGAGTATGAACCGTTGTTGATTTCGTCGATTAATACCGGAAATGAGGCATGGGTGGATGACTTTTCCGATGACATTGCGACGATTGGTGAACGTTCTTTAGATAGGAAGTTGCCGGAAATTGCAGAAACCGCATTCGACACACTCAGATCAGTCAAGAATCCCGGTGATAGAGCTAATTTAACCATAGGTGAACAACGGTGTCTCTTCCAGGCGAGGACGAAATTATTGATCTCCTCCGTAAATCACGGCTACGATGACCTTGCGTTGAATTTCACCGAAACACTGAAAAAAGACTATGAAAACTTCAATTCAAACGCACAAGCAACCTCATTAGATCCTGATGAAATAGAGGAACGAAAGGCGATTTATCGTAATGGGATCAATGCTGTCTGTCAAGCGTTACTGACGTTGATTGAGCGTCGACAGTTCCCAGTGGGCCAACACACTCCAACTGCCGCGAATTTCAAGGCTGATGTCTCTAAGACTGATGGTCAATTCCTCTATCGAGAACTCATCGGTCTCCAACGTACGTTCCACCAGTTTATTATTGTTGATGAGGCTGACGAGTTAGATAAGCTTAAAAAACCGTTATTCGAGTCATGGATTGCTCTCTTTGAGACTGCTGATACAGTTGGCCGCCGTCATTTCATCATTGATAACATTCGTTATCTTGCGGCGCGCATGGTTTCAGACAACAACGAAACCTCACAGTCGGAAACTGCTTATACGACCTCAATAGAATTATTTGCTCGTATTTCAATGAGCATCGGGCTGGAGAAAGTGATGCAATTGCTCGCTGGCTGTAGTGAACTGGCCGATAACAGTGCGTTCGATACTAACGGTCCGATCAGGACTGACGCGCGTTCAAACCAGCTTGTCTCATTCTCTGCTGAATCCAGCTCACCTACCGAACTATTTGAGACGGCGCAAAACAGAATTCGAGCAGAGTATGAAGCACTTTACTGGAAAACGTACGGTCATGATACTGCTTGTGACGCATTCAGCAAGCATTGTAGTCGTATGTTGGGGGAGTCTGTAAGCCCCAAAACGAATCTTTCGAAGCGCACATTCTTGTGTGAAACCGACGACGGCCGATCGATTGTTGTAACACTCACAAGAGTTCTCTCAGAAGAAACGATCGAAGAAGTCTGTGAAGAGCTAGAAACCATCCACGAGTCAGTGCTGCACGAACGCCGAAATCTCGAATTCCGCATCCTCACCTGCACCAGACGAGAACCCCTCCCAGAGAACCTAGAAATGGAGTGTACTGTTGAGGAATGCCGTTTTTCAAACTTTATCAGCCAATATCAAGATCACCTCCTACAGACTCCTACGCAACTATAGTATTCCTGAGCATAGCGTTGCTGGTTAGAGCTTTCTCAGCTCCCTCAGATACTCCTGATAGTGTTGTTGGTACTCCGGGTACTTGCTATCAAGACTGGCTCTGAGGATTTCTTCATATTCATTTTTCTGTGGACCTCGAATATGACGGACTGCGACACAGTTCATGAGCAGCGGCCATGTTGTGTCCTCGAAGAACTCTTTCGTGAGTACGAACCGTGCTTTTGGATTTGTGACGGACTCTCCCGGATCGAGTACTGTTTCGAAGGCCAACTTTGAAATCTCCGTAGCTTCGTGTAACGTGTCCGCGAGCGATTTCCTCCACCGATCCTGGCGCTCTGCTGCCGATTCTTTGTCATCCTCGGCTTCCACCTGACCCGCTTCGGAATCACCACTGTCAGGTGTGTTCTGAGAGCTATCAGCCCCCTGCGCTGAGTCAACGACAATGACTGTATCGAGTAGGTCTGAGGCGACAGTCTGGAAGAATATTGTCGACAACTTAGACTCAATCCGCTCAAATTCGTCCAACATACTGATGCGATAGTGGCTTCCAGAGCCTGCGTCAACGTCAGCAAGCAGTGACCTGTTACCGTCGTCGGGAGCTGGTAGTTTCCGTGCAACGTCATCGAGGAGATTCTGTAACTCCAAGCCAGCGGTCATGAGCCGACGCCGTTCCTCAGGGAAATGATCCTCAAGCACGACGCATTGAAATTCGCGTTGCGCAATTGTAAGCTCGTGAGAGCGCTTGTGACTCGGCATATACTCACTCGCAGACCGGACGAGTGGATCGAAGAACGCTTCCAAAGCTCCTAATGATGGAGTGTGGGGTGAACGAGGACTTGGGGCATCACCCCCTCCTCGCCCTCTCATGTTGGGGCGATTCGAACGAACCCGCGACTGGGAGGGCATCAATGACTGATGAATGGTGGTTTCGAAAGCGACCTCGGCGTAGGAGTCCACATCAGGACCGAGCCTGTTCGTCGTCCCGCTACCCGATTGATGTGTAAAAAACTGAGCCCCTTCGGAGGTCCACGTATGGGTCAGGGGGAGTGAATACTCACGGGTTACTCTAAGGAGTAACGTTTGTAGCGTTTGTGGTGGGAAAGGAAAGCGATTTGCGTTTTTTCGATCGTAGGATCGTGAACTCTCAATGGCACGAGATAACCCTCGATGGAGATCTTCATAGATCTGACTCGCTCGCTTCGCAGCATTGTCTCCCCGACCAGTCCCGCGCGACATACCACACCTCTCAAACCCAAAACAAATAGACCTATCGTACTCTGCCAGATCTCCTCACTGGCTGTCAGGTAAGAATCTATACTAAGGGCAACGCAACTAGATGGCGGGTCGACGAACCGTTGTGAAATCAGAACACCGATTATGCGAAGTAACTCTTTGCATGATCGGTCCGCCGCTTTGATCCTCTCACGGAACAGGGAGACGTTCGAGCGTCAGCTAAACAGCTGACGCGCGTCGTCAATGGCGTCGACCAGTTTGTCGACTTCTTCTTTCGTGTTGTAGATGTAGAACGAGGCGCGAGCCGACGCGGCCACCCCGAGCTTGTCGTGTAGCGGCTGGGTACAGTGATCGCCGGCGCGGATCGCGACCGCGTGGTCGTTCATGATCGAGGCCAGGTCGTGGGCGTGGACGCTCTCCAAGTTGAACCCAACGAGGCCGCCGCGTTCGGGGCCGGGCTCGGGGCCGTAGATCTCGATGCCGGGCTCGGCGTCGAGCTGTTCGTAGGCGTAGCGGGCCAGTTCCTCCTCGTGGGCCTCGATGCGTTCCATGCCGATCTCCTCGAGGTAGTCGATGGCGGCCACGAGCCCGACGGCTTCCGCGATCTGTGGCGTGCCGGGTTCGAATTTCCAGGGGAGGTCGTCCCAGGTGGAGTCCTCGAAGGTGACCTTGCGGATCATGCCGCCGCCGTAGAGGTAGGGTTGCATGTCCTCGAGGATCGCTTTCTTGCCGTAGAGCGCGCCGATGCCGGTGGGGCCGGCCATCTTGTGACCGGAGAAGGCGTAGAAGTCGGCGTCGATCGCCGCGACGTCGACGGGGCGGTTGGGGACGGCCTGTGCGCCGTCGATGAAGGCCAGCGCGTCGTGGTCGTGGGCGATGTCGACCAGGTCGGACACGGGGTTGACCGTGCCGAGCGTGTTCGAGACGTGGACCGCCGAGACCATCGCGGTGTCGTCGGTGATGATCTCGCTCGCGTGGTCCATGTCGAGGCGGCCGTCCTCGTCGATCCGGATATACTTCACCTCGGCCCCGGTGCGCTTGCCGATCTGTTGCCACGTGACCAGCGAGGCGTGGTGTTCCATCTCGGTCAGCACGATCTCGTCGCCGGGGCCGAGTTCGTTCAGTCCCCACGAGTAGGCGACGAGGTTCTCGGCTTCGGTCGTGTTCTTCGTGAAGACGATCTCCTCGCGGCCGCCGCTGGCCCCGATGAACTCGGCGACGCGGTCGTGGGCCTCCTCGTAGGCGATCGAGGCCTCCTGGCTGAGGTGGTGGATGCCGCGGTGAACGTTGGCGTTGTACTCGCGGTAGTAGTCGCTCATCGCGTCGACGACCGGGTCCGGCGTCTGGGTCGTCGCCGCGTTGTCGAGGTAGACGAGTTGCTCGCCACTGAACTCCCGCTGGAGGATGGGGAACTCCTCCCGGATCGCCCCGACGTCGAGCGCCTCGAGGTTCTGTTGACTCATTGGCGACTAGCAGGGACCGCACGCAAAACACTCCTTCGGTCCAGCGGTGGCCGACGTTCCGGAATCGCGTCGAATCGGCCGCGTCGGTTCGGGGCCGCGATCGCCGGCCGGTCGGCTTCGGACGCGTGGGCGAAACGGACGGTGGGTGGGGAGGAAGGGGGTGGGGTGAGGCGGGGTTCGGGAGGTGACGGCAGGGGGGGAGTGGGGTCGGATCTGGTGGGTGCCCTGCCGCAGTGGGTACGTGGAGCGCCACGGGGATACGGCTACCTCCAAACGATTTTGGGACGCCGACGGCGCGAGTGACGAGCCCGGCTGCGGACCGACGGATGCGGGACCGGAGACGGCGAGCCACGGTGGCCGCGTGGTTCACTCCGTCGGCGGTTCGCTGAAGACCGACGGCTGGGTGCCGTCCAACACCAGCTCCGCGTACCGGGCGAACAGCCACGCGACGGCGTTGAGCAGATGGAGGATGACCAGTCCGACGAGGACGCCGACGGCCGAGACGACGAGCGCCGACGGCAGCGCGTCGACGTACACCGACACCAGTTCGCCGTCGGTGATCGACAGCGGGATCGGCGAGGTCAGGTCGATGGCCCAGTCCTCGTGCTGGTAGGTGAGTTCGGGGACGATCTCGATCGGGTCGCCGATGTGGATCCCGACCAGCTGGTTCCGGTAGTGAAGCGGTGCGGCGACGAGGACGTACGTGAACGCAAACCCCATGATGACCGCGATAAACGAGCAGAGTCCGAACACGAACTTGCTGAACAGGTAGCCGACTCCCTTCCACGTCCCTCGATCGAAGACGAGCCGGCGGGCCCGCTCGCGGATGGTGCTGGCCGGCTCGCCGGTCCGGACGTCCGCACCGAGCAACCGCGTCGCCAGCAGCCGCTCGAGGGCGGTCAGTTCGATCGACGCGAACAGGACGCCGGCCACGAGCGGGCCGCCGATACACACCAGGACCAACGAGAGCGGAATCCCGGCGATAAGCAACGCGATCGGCTCCGTCATGGCCATATCGACGACCGCGAACCCGAGCCCGATCGGGATCGCCGCGCCGGTCACGAGGACGGTGAAGTAGCCGATCCCGAGCGGGAACGACAGCAGCAGGTACGCGATGTTGGCGTAGGTCCGCTTGCGGGCGACGACGCCGAAGAACCAGCGGCTCCAGGCGCGGACGCGGTCGAATACGGTTCCGACTGTCGTACGTGCTGAAGTCATGGGTGTGGATGTCATGTCGAATCGGGCCTCCTGAACGAGCGAACGATCGCGAGCAGTCCGAGCAGGTGCGAGACGGTGACGACCAGCAACACCGTCGCGTCGGTCGCGTCGGTGCCCCAGTCGACCGCGTACGACGAGACGAACGGTACGACCGTGAGGAGGGCGATGCCGACGGCCAGAAACAGCATCGGCCGACTGTCGTTTCGCGCGTACCCCCGATAGGCCGTCCACGCCACGACCGTTCCGAGCGCGGCGCTTGTCAGCCCCGTCAGGAAGATCGTCGTCGCCTCGTCGAGCCCGAAGACGGTCGTCTCGAGCGCGGCCGTCGCGAGCCCGGGCCCGGTCATCGGCCCCACCTCGCGCTCGCTCGAGCGGGTCGGCCGCTATCGGTCACGGCCGCCCGTAGACGGTATAGAGGATCGCGACCAGGCCCGCGATCTCGCTGCTCGTCGCGAGGACGGACGTCGTCACCGACGACGCACCGAGTACCGTCGGTAACAGGAACCGAAGGACCGTCGGCACCGCGGCCAGCAGCGTGATCCCGAGCGCGAGCCACAGCAGGGGCTTCCGGCGGACGTCCCGGTAGCCGTCGTAGGACCGCTTTGCGATCCAGCACGCGACCACGAACGCCGTCGCCTGCCCGAGGAAGACGGCGACGGCGATCGCCGTCGTCCCGCCTTCGCTTTCGACCGTTTGTAGTAGTGGTCCGAACATGACGCTCACAGGTCTTCGAACAGTCTGGTAAACCGGTCGGCGGGATCCTCGTCGCGGCGGTACACGTCCATCTCCATCGAGCCCTCGGCGATCTCGATCGCCACGCGCTCGAGTCGCGTGCTGTAGGTCTTGTAGTGGTGTCCATCGGGATCGAGTTCCTGATACTCGTCGAGGAACCCCTGGTCCGCGAGCCGCTCGATCCGCCGGTAGATCGTCGGCGGCGAAGCGTCGCAGCGTTCGGTGAGGCGGTCGACGGACATCGGTTCCTCGCTGGCCGCGATGAGGATGCGACGCGCGTACTCGTCGTCGAGTAAGGCGAGTACTTCCTCGTCCTCATCGTCGGTCATTCGATCGTTCGTATGACAGGACGATATAAAAGACCCCACAGTTTCCGGCCGTGAAACCGTGGTTCCAGCACTATACACGTGTCCGCCGTAGCCTCGCTCGAGATGGTTGCCATCGAAACGACCGGTCTGACCAAGGAGTACGGCGATCTCACCGCCGTCGACGACCTGGATCTGACCGTCGACGACGGCGAGGTGTTCGGCTTCCTCGGCCCCAACGGCGCGGGGAAATCGACGACGATCAACATGCTACTCGATTTCGCGCGGCCGACCGCGGGGTCGGCGACGGTGCTGGGCTACGACGCCCAGGCCGAGGCCGACGCGATCAGCCCCCGCGTCGGCGTCCTCCCCGAGGGGTTCGACGTCTACCCCCGGCTGTCCGGCCGCCGCCATATCGAGTTCGCCGCCAAGACGAAGGGGGCCGACGACGACCCCGACGACCTCCTCGAGCGGGTCGGGCTCGATCCCGCGGACGCCGAGCGGCCGGCCGGCGACTACTCGAAGGGGATGCGCCAGCGGCTCGCGACCGGCATGGCACTGGTCGGCGACCCCGACCTGCTGATCATGGACGAGCCCTCGACCGGGCTCGATCCCCACGGCATCCGCGAGATGCAGGACCTCGTCCGTCGCGAGGCCGAGCGCGGGACGACGGTCTTCTTCTCGAGTCACATCCTCGAACACGTCGAGGCGGTCTGTGACCGCGTCGGCGTGTTGAACGAGGGCGAACTCGTCGCCGTCGACACGATCGCGGGGCTACGCGAGGAACTCGGTGGCGGCGCGACGCTGACGCTGACGCTGGGCGATCGGAGCGCGGCCGACGCCCGCGACCTCCTCCGCGACCGGTCCGGGATCACCGACGTGACCGCGTCCGGGCGCACCCTCGAGTGCACGGTCACCGATCCGGCCGCGAAGGCCGACGCTGTGACCGCCGTCGCCGGCGCGGGCGCGACGATCGACGACGTGCGGATCGAGGAGGTCTCCCTCGAGTCGCTGTTCACCGCCCTGACGAACGGCGACGCGGCCGAGAACGAGGGGATAACGGGGACGGCCGAGGCGGACGCGACCGCGGTCGAACCGGAGGTGACCCGATGACCTCGCACATTCCGACCGTCGCCCGCAAGGAGTTCGACGACGCCGGCCGGTCGAAGCTCCTCTGGTCGCTGATCGGGCTGCTCGTCGGGCTGGTCGCGATCGGCTACACCGCGATCTGGTACACGACCGACGACGTGACCGCGGCCGAGGTTCTGAACTTCCTCGGGCTCCCGCTGCAGGTGATCATTCCGGTCGCCGCGCTGATCGCCGGCTACATGGCCGTCGTCGGCGAGCGCCGATCGGGCAGCATCAAGCTCCTGCTCGGCCTGCCGCCGAACCGGACCGACGTCGTCTTCGGCAAGCTGCTGGGCCGCACGGCGGTCGTCGGGGTGGCGGTCGGCCTCGCGTTCCTCGCCTCGCTCGTCCTCGGTGCCGTCTTCTTCCGCTCGGTGCCGTTCGTCGACTGGCTGGGTTTCGCCGCCGTCTCCCTGCTGTTCGGGACGACCTTCGTCGGACTGGCCGTCGGTGTCTCCGCGGCCGTCTCCTCGCGTGGCAAGTCGATGGCCGTCGTCGTCGGGTGCTACATGGTGTTCGTCGCGCTCTGGGAACTGCTCACTGCCGGGCCGTACTACCTCCTCTACGACGAGGGGCCGCCGATCGAGGCCAAGACGTGGTATCTCCTCCTCGAGCAGTTCAATCCCATCTTCTCGTACACCAATCTGGCCAGCAGCGTCGTCGAGGGGACGATCTACCCCTTCCAGTTCCAGTACGGCCTGCAGTCGATGGAGGCCTATCAGATGACCCCTGCCGAGCGGTTCCCGGGCGACGCACCGTTCTATCTGCAGGACTGGTTCGGCGTCGTCGTCATGCTCGCCTGGCTGGCCGTGCCCGTCGCGATCGGCTACTACCGGTTCAAGCGAACCGATCTCTGAACGCTCGAGCTGCGGCGGCCACCGGGCCGGTGTCCGTAGCCGGTTAGGATCGCATGCGGAGCCCGAGATAGTACGCGATACCGGCTGCGGCCCCGGTAACGACGACTTCGGCGATGCTCGCTCCGAGGTTGCGCCCGATAGCGAGAGGGAACCCGAGCAACAACAGCGCCGCCCCGACTGCAACGACGAGCGCCGCGATCTCGATCGAGACTTCACCGCCGAACCCGGTCCTGACGCTTTCCATACCTCAGCCATCGTTTCACAACGAGTTAATACTTTCTCGCTAACAAGACGGTGCGGGCCAGACCGATCGACATATCGGTGTCTTCAAACTGTTTTGGTGCCGGTTCGGCGGCCGCTCTTCGAGGAAGTCTCGCAAATTCCCGCTGCAGAAAACCCGATAGTCGCGTTCGCTTCGGTCGTTCGAATAACCCCAGCGAATATTTCTTCGCACTCTGCACAAAATATATGTGCGTACTGGGAATATGAGTCACTATGGGTTCCCAGTCCGACACCGATGCAGGCACTGACGACGAGGAGAACGAAAAGAACGAACTGCTCGATCGCCTGCTGAGTTTCTTCGCGACGTTCCTCCCGTAAGTCGCCGAAAGGTCGGTCCGTGGGATGCCCCTCGCAAACAGTGGCCGTCGGACCGAGTTCGCCGTACTGGAACGCGGTGATCATCAGCCAGACTGACCGAAGACGGATCGACTATGTCGCTCTGAGTCCCGGATCCCAAATCACGAGTTCACCAGTACAGCGTGGACGGAAACAGAAATACTCCACCGCACCACCGTCCAGAGGATACCGTAACGGACCGGCGTTTGAACTGCAGTTTCCAATGGCATCTGACGTCAATCACTTACACCCGTTAAGTGCAGTGCGAATCGCGTTCCGGAGGGGATTCCTCGGATTCTCGGCACCGATTTTCTTCGGTATGATTGCGGCCAGCATCTTCCCGATCGATCTGATCTGGGCACTTCGTCTCAGTCCCATCGGATTCATCGCTGGTGTCTGTTACGGTCTCACGTACTATTACCGATTCACCTATGAGATCACGCCAGACACGTTCGACATCACCTCCGGTGTCTTCGCCCGGCGTTCCCGCGAGATCCCGTATCGGCGGATTCAGAACGTCGATGTGTCACAACGTATCGCCCAGCGACTGCTCGGATTGGCCGTCGTCTCGATCGAGACGGCCGGCGACAGCGACACCGAAGCGATGCTGGATTTCGTCGGCGAGGACGAAGCCGATCGGATTCGGAGGGAGATACGCCGCCGGACGGTCGCCGCTGACACAACCGATGATGCCGACAGAGCAGCTACAACGGAGTCAAGCAGTGGTGCGGGTTCCGGCGACACCGGCCACGAGGAACCCGCTCGAACGGATCGCGAACCGACGCTGTTGTTCGAACTGAAACACCGCGAACTACTGCTGTACGCCGTTTCCTCGTTCCGATGGGACACCGTACTCTTTCCGCTCCTGCTATTTCTCTGGATAACTGACGGCGATCTTCGATCCGCGCTGTTGCCGCAGTTCATGTTTGAGATCGCCCGTCCCTTCGGCGGGCCTGTATCGCTCGAGGGTGCTGCGGGCAGTTCTCTCGTCGTGTTACTCGTGATCGCCGCGATCCAATGGGTACTCCTCACGTATCTCGCCAGTATCCTCTACAAGATCGGCACCTACTACGGGCTCTACCTCGGTCGACAGGGCTCTGATCTTGTCTATGAACGAGGTCTGGGTCGACGGTACAGCGGATCGGTCCCGTTCGATAAAGTCCAGTCCGTAACGGTGACCGACAATCCCCTGCAACGATTCGTCGGCTACGCCGGACTGTGGGTCGAAACTGCTGGGTACGGACCCAGAAGCGGCGGCAGTAGTCAATCGGTCGTTCCCCTCGCCGACGCATCTCGCGTCTTCCGCTTCGGGGAATCGCTTACCAGTATCGACCGACCGCAGTTTCGGCGTCCACCGACGACCGCTCGACGCCGATATCTCGTCCGCTACTCGCTCGTGGCTGCCGGTGTAGTCGGTACTGCCTTCGCTATCACCCGGTTCTCTACCATCGAGCGGTGGCAGTATACCGTTCTCACCTTCGCGGTCGTTCCGTTGGCTGCCCATCTGAAATACGTCCATTTGGGGTACGTCGTCGGCGACGAGTGCCTCGTTATCCGACGCGGGTTCTGGCGGCGCCGGACGACCATCGTTCCCTACTACCGAATCCAGACCGTCTCGACGCGTCAATCGATCTTCCAACGCCGGCTCGGACTCGCCTCTCTCGTCGTGGACACAGCCAGTTCACGGACGTTCGCCTGGAGAACGCCTGTGATCTACGATATTGACCTACAGGCGGCTCGAGAAATTCATCGCACCAGTCGGGGGAACCTACAGCGGTCGCTCCGGGACCGCGCACAAAACAATCAATTTCCCGACGGGATTGCGTGAGTTCGCTGGCGTTCGTCCGGATATTCGAAAGAAGTTCCGAGTCAGGCGGAGCGGTCCGAGTCGCGTGGACCGCTTCGAAGACGATGTGCGTTCGTGTCGCCCTCAGAAGTACGGGATATCGACGTCGATGATATCACCGTCAGCGTCTGGTCCACAGACACCGAGCCCGGACGATTTACAGAGGGTAGCTGCAACGTCGTCACCGCAACCGCTTGCTCTCTCAGCGACCCAACAGACTCCTTTTACGAACGCGACGCAGCCCACCGGTCCGACGACCGTGATCCCGAGCAGTCCACAGAGGAATCCGCCGAACGCCCCGCACACGTTCCGACAGATCAGCTTCGAAGCGTAGTAACAACCACTACACGAATTGATGTTCAATTCGTCGGGGAGATCAGGTAACGACTGCGCCGGCGTGACGGCATTAGCTCGTTGCAGGTCGTTCGTGAACTGCCGGACCGACGCCTCGTCGGGTCGAATCTCACGCTTTTCGATTGTCGGCTCAGTACTGGCCGCGGAACTGAGGCCCGTTTCCGACGGATAGTCGCTCACGGACAGTTCGTATCGGTCTACTTTTTCAAGGAGTCCGTCGTCGTAATAGTACTCGACATCAAACTGCGCGAACTCAATCTCGTGCGTGTCCAGGTTCCGGCCGATAATGATCCCAGCACGAGCGTCCGACTCGACGTCTTCGAGTTCATACGCGACGACCTCACGGCGCAGTGTATCGGCCTCAACTCGACCCGCATCGATAGCGTCGGCCTCAAACTCGAACTCGTAACCCAGCTCGGTTGCCGTCTCGAGCAGATCGGCGAACGCCCGAGTTTCTTTGATTTCGCCAGCGACCCTAAGCTTTTCCCGACCTTCGAGAATCGTGATCGGATCTGACGACGTACCGTCGGCTGCTGCAACAGATACCGACATCGATGCCCCGATTCCGACCAGCCCGGCACTGCTAAGTCCTTTTAGCACGTTGCGCCTGTCTATTTTGCTGTCTTCATCGGGCATCCATCTAGTATATAAAGATTAGAAATTAAGAATTTTTCTAACGATCATAGATATGTATGAAGAATGTTACTGGTTGGTGGTGTGGTAAATATTTGACATGCTATTTCCGACCTCGGAATGAATACACCGTCTACGATGGTTTGAGCGGTCTAATAGGCCGATATGAGAATACCGCAGCGGAAGCCGCGGGAGGGAGTGAACGCTCGGTAACTTAGGGGATTGATTATTAGTCTGATAAGAGGGCCGTGATATTACTGAACTGGTGGTCGTGAAAGCGGGTCACGAAGAGAGGTTCTGCCGCCTCGCTGCTACGCAAACGCGTCGACTCATGAGGTTCGAAAACGGCATGTCGCAGGATTCTGTCGTCCGTTTCCGCTCCGTATTTCGCGTACACCGTCGTGTCTCAATCCATTCTCCTCGTCGCTTTCGGGGCGTAAACGGTCAGAATTCCTCCCGTGAAAACCCGTTTCGTCTCTCGAAAAACGGGGTCTTCGAGCCGTCCCCGGGTTCAAATCGATTGGTGTCCGCTCGATCGGATTGCTTCCACTGTCTTTGAACGCCGCCCGCGAGCGCTACATCCACAGCAGTTGCGCGTGCAGCGTCGCCCCGACCTCGAGGACGTTCGCCTCGTCAATGAAGCCCTCCTCGACGGCGAGTTCGACGGCGCGGGTGCCGACGATGTTGGCCACGTCGGCCTGCGCGAGGCTCTCGACGACCGCGCGCTCCTCGACCGCGTCGCCGCCGTAGAACTCCTCGGTGACGGTCAGCGAGAGGTCGCCCTCCTCGAAGGTCTCGCCCAGCACGTCCTCGTCGCAGACCGAAACCAGCAGCCCCTCCTGAGTGTCGCGCTCGTTGACGATCATCCGATCACTCGAGTTCCCACTCGCGGTCCTCGTCCTCGTCGCCGGTGTCGAGGTCGCCCAGGCCCAGGTCCTCGAGCCCGATGTCGCCCTGCTGGGGACGGGACTGCCGGCCGGTTCCCAGTCCGGGCTGGCCGCCGGCGCCCGGTCCGGCACCCATGCCGCCGGCCCCGCCGGGGCCGCCCTGGCCCCCGCCGAGGGTCTCCTTGCGGTCGTCCATCATCTCCTGTTCGGCCCGCTCGCGCATCTCGTTCGCCTCCTCGGCGATCTCCTCGGCCTGATCGAACTCGCCGAGTTCCTCGAGGATCTCGGCCTTCTCCTCTAAGACCTTCGCGTTGCGCAGGCCCAGCCGGATCGCGTTGTCGATGCAGTGGAGCGCCTCCTCGGAGAGGCCGCGCTCCGAGAGGAAGAACGCGCGGTTGAACCAGCCGGCGGCGAAGCGCTCGTCGATCTCGATGGCGCGTTCGGCGTGTTCGAGCGCCTCGGTGGTCTCGCCGAACTCCCAGAGCGCGTAGGCGAGGTTCGTCTCGGCGGTGGCGGCGTGTTCGCTCTCGTCGTCGATCCGCAGCGCCTCGCGGTGGGCCCCGATCGCCTCGTCGTACTCCTCGAGTTCGGCGTGGGCGACGCCCTTGTTGACCCAGGCCTCCTGCTCGAGACGGTCGTCCTCGGCGTAGCGGGCGGTCCGCTCGAAGGCCTCGGTGGCCTGCTCGTAACGGTTGATCTGCATGTAGTTCAGGCCGACGTCGAGCAGTTCGGTGGCGTCGACCTCGTCCGAATCGATGTTGTGTTTGTCCAGCGTGTCGGTGACGACGCGGGAGTCGACGGGATCGACCTTCGAGGGGTCGACGCCGAGTTCCGGCGGATCCAGATCGAACTCCTCGTAGGGATCGCCGAAGCCCTCGCCCTCGGAGAACTGATGGTCGCGATCGTCGTCTCGATCAGTCATTAGCAGGAATTGGCGACGGCGACTGTTAAGGGCTGCGACCCGGGTAGCGACGGGGCTCGAGGGATCAGATCCGCTCGCCGAGCCGCCTGGTCACGCCCCGCAGCGACTGGGTCACCGCGGCCGGATGGGGGAGCCCGAGCCGGTACCGGACCCGGTCCTGGCGCTTGAACGGTTCGAACACGCCGGGCTCCTCGAGGTCCCAGATCCGCGCCCGCGAGCAGCGGGCACCGCGTCGGTCGAGGACGGCGTTTGCCGCCCGTCGGCCGGCCTCGTTGGCCGACTCCATCGAGGCCAGATCCGAGTTCGTCCGCACGTAGTCGCTGGCCAGCGCGAGGTTTCGGACGCCGACGTCGGCCGGCGGCCGGTTCCGGAGCGAGCCGACGGTGTTGATGAGGAGTGGCGAGCGGTTCTCGACGCCGCCGTCCGCGCGTTGCGTCGGAGACGCAACGCTCTCGACGATCGACGGATCGAGGAACCAGTCGACGAGATGGTCGTCCCGCAGTCGCTCGTTGGGACCGTTCAGATGCGCTTTCAGCTGCGCCCAGATCTCCTCGGCGATCTCCTCGCGGGTACACTCCCGGGCCGGCTTCTGGTGGACGATTCCCGGCGTGTCCCAGTCGGAGGCGATCACCGACAGGACGCCCTCGACCCCGTCGGGACCGCGCCCCTCGAGGTCGTAGTCGGTCCAGAACTGCCGCTGTGAGATCGAGGTCAGCGCCCACGGGGCGTCCGCGTAGACCTGATGCCCCCGCGTCAGCTCGATGTCCGTCGAGAGGTAGAACTGAATCCCGTTCATCCAGGCCGTCTCGAGGCGTTCGATCCGCCCCAGCTCCGGTGCGGCCCGGCGCAGTTGGGGCGTGACGAACTCGGGAGCGACCTCGACCGGCACCGCCAGTACGTAGTCGTCGGCCGCGACCGTCTCACCGCCCGCCAGCGTGGCGCCCGTGACCCGGTGGCCGTCGAACTCGAGGGCTCGAACGGGCGTCTCCGGCCGGAAATCGACGCCCAGCGACTCGAGGTGGCGGAGCCAGGGGTCGATCCAGGCCTCGTTGGTCGGTGCGTTCAGGATCCGCTCGGTCGGCGCGGTCGGGTCGATCTGGCCGAACAGCAACTGCAGGTAGATCGTCCCGACGGTCCGGGCGCTGCCGACCTGCGGTCGGAGCGCGACCAGCGCCTGCGTGGCGTAGGCGAGTCGGTCCCGGAACTCCGGCGAGCGGTTCTCCGCGTCGATGAACTCCCACCACGAGACGTCGTCGAGTTCCTCCTCGCGTCGCTGCTGACAGGCCGTCAGCAGGTAGAGCAGTCGCTCGAGGAGGTATCGAACGTCCTCACGGGGCAGGTCCTCGGCGAAGGCCGGGCGCAGCGCCGCGAGCCAGCCACGGACCGAGTCGGGCGTCTTCGTCTCGGCGGTCCGTTCCTGACCGTCGGTACTCGCGATCAGGGTCGCTTCGGTCTCGACGAGGTTGTCCGCGACGACCCCGTCGCCGTCGGGGATCCGCTCCATCGTCTCGATGACGTGCCGGTAGAACGCCGGAAAGAACCGGAAGCCGTGTTCGCCGTGTAACGCGTCCGGCTCGTCCGTGATCGGCATCGAGCGCGCTTTGCCGCCGAAGCGATCGTTGGCCTCGAAGACAGTCACCTCGAGTCCCCGCTCGGCGAGTTCGTGGGCCGCGGTGAGGCCGCCGATCCCGCCGCCGAGGACGGCTACGTCGGTCATTACCCTCTCTGGGGTCCCAGCCGTCATAACGCGACCCCCTAACTACGAACTGCCCGGGGCGGACGCCGCCGGTTCGGGTACCCGTCACGCTTGAGTGGCCCGCCGACGAGGCTCCGCGTATGCGACTGTTCGCCAGCGTCGACCTCCCCAACGACCTCGCTGAGCCGGTCGCCGATCTCCAAGACGAGTTCGCGGACGCGAGCGGCCTCGAGTTCACCGACCCGGCACAGGCCCACGTCACGATGAAGTTCCTCGGTGACGTGGACGAGGACCGACTGCCGGCCCTCGAGCGGGCACTCGGGGCGGCGGTTGCCGACGCCGCCGTCGACCCCTTCACGGTTCGCTACGGCGGGCTGGGTGTCTTCCCGAGCCTCGAGTACATCAGCGTCGTCTGGCTGGGCGTCGCGGACGGCGGCGAGGAGCTGACCCGGCTGCACGAGGCCATCGAGGACCGAACGACGGCGATGGGGTTCGATCCCGACGACCACGACTTTACGCCACACGTCACGCTCGCCCGGATGACGCACGCCGGCGGGAAGGAACTGGTCCAAGAACTCGTTGAGGAGCGCGAGCCGGCGATCGGCGAGGCCCGCGTCGACGAGGTCCGACTCACCGAGAGTACCCTCACCGACGAGGGGCCGGTCTATTCGACCGTGGCGTCGTTCCCGCTCGAGTGACTGTCGGGGACGGACCGGCCTCGCCGTACGTGACGCCCGTTCTCGGGCGGCGGTTCGAGAACCGAACCCCGTCTTCAGGACGTGTTCGCGCGGTCTCGTGCCCGTTCGAGGGCCGACCGGCCGGCCCCACCAGATGGACAAGATTTTAAGCCACCGCGGGCTACGTCCGGCTACTATGGGTAAGAAATCGAAGGGCAAGAAGAAGCGACTTGCCAAACTCGAGAACCAGAACAGCCGCGTGCCGGCCTGGGTCATGATGAAGACGGACATGGAAGTCCAGCGCAACCCCAAGCGACGCAACTGGCGGCGCAACGACACTGACGAGTAACGATGAGTGCAAGTGATTTCGAGGAACGCGTCGTCACCGTTCCCCTGCGAGACGTCAAGAAGGGCGCGAACCACGAGGCCGCCGACTACGCAATGCGACTGGTCCGCGAACACCTCGCGAAACACTTCGCGGTCGAGGAAGACGCCATCCGACTGGACCCCTCGATCAACGAGGAAGTCTGGTCGAACGGGCGCTCGAACCCGCCGCGAAAGCTTCGCGTCCGCGCGGCCCGCTTCGACGAAGAGGGCGAAGCGGTCGTCGAAGCCGAGGTCGCCGACTAAACTTGCAACGCCTCGCCTTCGCCGGGTCGGCCTACGTCGGCGTCTTCGCCCGCGCGACCGACTCGTGCGTACTCGTTCGCCACGATGTCGACGACGACGTCGTCGCCGATCTGTCCGACGAACTCGAGGTCCCCGTCGTTCCCACGACCGTCGGGGGCTCCTCGACGGTCGGTGCCCTAGCGACGGGTAACGAGAACGGCCTGCTCGTCAGCTCCCGGGTCCTCGAGTACGAACTCGAGACCCTCGCGGACGAGATCGACGTGCCCGTCGCCGAACTGCCCGGCAGTATTAATGCTGCCGGCAACGTCGTCCTCGCGAACGATTACGGGGCCTACGTCCATCCGGATCTGCCCCGCGAGGCGATCGGGATCGTCGAAGACACCCTCGAGGTCCCCGTCGAGCGCGGCGACCTCGCCGGGGTCCGGACCGTCGGCACCGCCGCGGTGGCGACCAACACCGGCGTCCTCTGTCACCCGAAAGCTACCGACGAGGAACTCGACGCGCTCGAGGAGGCCCTGGACGTTCGGGCCGACGTCGGCACGGTCAACTACGGCGCGCCGTTGGTCGGCTCCGGCCTGATCGCCAACGAGGCCGGCTACGTCGTCGGCGAGGACACGACCGGCCCCGAACTCGGCCGGATCGAGGACGCGCTGGGCTATCTCGACTGACGGTCAGTCCCCCCCGATTTCGATTCTCACGTCTTCTCGAGCGGCCGCGATCGACGCCGCTTGACGCCGGTATTTCGTCTTCTCGAGACCGTTCCCGACCGATGTCTATATTTACTCGGTGGCGAGTACCCTCTGTATGGTCTGGCAGGATTTGCTTTTCATGGCCGGTAGTCTGCTCTCGGTGGTCGTTCTCGCGCCCGCGCTTCGGGACGTAAACGCGCGGATCCCTCTCGCGACGAGCGTTCCCAAAATGGCGCTGGGTGGCGTCTACGCGATCACGTTCGCGACGATGGGCATGTCGCTGGCCGCGGTCGGCCTCCTCGCAACCGGGCTCATGTGGGGGCTGCTCGCGGCGTCCCGGTCGCCGTCGTCGCCCGCGCCCGCTCGCTCTCGCCCGAACGCGCCGGTCGGTACGGTCGAAAACGATGGACAACGGCCGCTTCGGCGACTCGAGGACTGAGTCCTACTGCCGTTCGAACCGATGGCGGACGACGTCGCTGTCGTCGTCCCACTCGAAGTTCTCGTGAGCGTGATCGAGCATGCGTCGATACCCCTCGAGATCGTCCATCCCTTCGGCTCGGGCGTCCTCGTCGGTCAGGTCCCCGAGCGTCCGCTCCCGAACCGCAGTCACCTCGAAGGTCGTGTCGTCGATCACGAACGTGTCTCCTTCGTTGGCATACTGCTGGCCGCGATGGATCTGGGTGACCGCGCCCTCGAGGGCCTGCTCTCGCATTCGCTCGCTGGGCAACAACTCGTCGGGATCGAGTTCGCTCATGCGGCCGGGTTCGATCGCCCGTCGGAAAACGCTTGACCCTTCGCTCGTGGGGAACGTCGGGGAGAGACCCTCGCTCCGGCACCTCGCGTCGGTCGGCGGCCGTCGAATGGGAAGGGAAGATTCTTCCGACTGCCTGCCGGAGGGATAGGCATGAGTCAATTTACGGTCAGTGGTCGGTTCAAGAACCGCGACGGGTTCGCGGAGTTCGAGACGACCATCGACGCCGAGAACGAGAACGTCGCTCGCGAATACGCCTACACGCAGCTCGGAAGCCAGCACGGGCTCAAACGTACCGAGATCGAACTCGAGGAGGTATCCCAATAATGGGTCAGCAGCAACTCCAGCAGCTGTCCCAGGAGCTTCAGGAGATCGAAGAACAGATCGAAGGTCTGCAGGCGAACGTCGAAGCCCTGCGACAGGAACAGACCGAGGTCGACGAGGCCATCGAAGCGATCGAGACCCTCGAGACCGGCTCGACGGTCCAGATGCCGCTTGGCGGCGGTGCCTACCTGCGAACGACGATCGAAAACATCGACGAGGTCATCGTCGACCTCGGCGCCGACTACGCCGCGGAGTTCGAGGAGGGCGACGCCGTCGACGCCCTCGAGAACAAGAAGGATCACCTCGACGACCAGATCGACGAACTCAACGAGGAGATCTCGGAACTCGAGACCGAGAGCGACGAACTCGAGCAGCAGGCCCAGCAGCTCCAGCAGCAGGCGATGCAACAGCAGATGCAGGGAATGGGCCAGGGCCAGCCCGACGAGTAACGCGGCGTAGATACTTTCATCGCCAGCCATGTTCGATAACCTGAAGGACAAGCTCGGAAGCTTCCGCGACGACGCCGAAGAAGCCGCCGAGGAGAACGTCGAGGAGGTCGACGAGGAAGACCTCGAAGCGGACGAACTCGCCGACGGCGACGCCGATACCGAACCGACGGAGTCGGCCGACGCGGAACCGGCGAGGTCGGCGGACGCGGAAGCCACCGATACTACCGCCGACGCCGAGACGGCGGCCGCCGCGGTCGAACCGGACGCGTCGGTCACTTCCGAGTCGGGAACGGAGCCGACGACCGAGACCGCCACCGCGGACGCGGCCGAATCCGCGGGGCAGGAACCAGCGACCGGCCCCGATCTCGAGGCCGACGACGCCGGTTCGGCCCCGGACGAACCGGTCTCGGACGAGGGGCCGGCCGTCGACGAAGACGACGAGGCCGCGGCGGACGACGAAGACGACGGCGGTCGGACCGGGCTCGGTGCCAGAGCCCGCTCGCTCTTTTCGGGGTCGTCCGACGACGAATCCGATGCCGACGAAACCGGCTCCGACGACGAGCCGGTCGACGCCGCGACGCCGGACGAGGCGGCGGCAGAGACGGCGACGGTCGACGACCCGGCCGCCGAAACGGCGGTCGACGAGGGGCCAGTCGCCGGGGACGCCGACGAGACCACGGATGAGGCCGACGCCGACGAGGACGATGCGACCGCCGACAACGGCGGAACCGGCTTCGGCGCGAAGGCCAAGTCCCTCGTCAAGGGGAAGTTCGTCATCGAGGAAGAGGACCTCGAGGGGCCGCTGCACGAACTCGAGATGGCGCTGCTTTCCAGCGACGTCGAGATGGGCGTCGCCGAGGAGATCCTCGACAACATCCGCGACGAACTGATCGGGGAGACCCGGACCTTCACGACCTCGACCGGCGAGGTCGTCGAGGAGGCGCTGCACAACGCGATCTACGACGTGATCAGCGTCGGTCAGTTCGACTTCGACGAGCGCATCGCCGAGGCCGACAAGCCGGTCACCATCGTCTTCACCGGCGTCAACGGCGTCGGGAAGACGACCTCGATCGCCAAACTGAGCCGCTACTTTGAGGAGCGGGGCTACTCGACAGTGATGGCCAACGGCGACACCTACCGCGCCGGTGCCAACGAGCAGATCCAGGAACACGCCGACGCGCTCGAGACGAAACTCATCAGTCACGAACAGGGCGGTGATCCCGCTGCGGTGTTGTACGACGCCGTCGAGTACGCCGAGGCCAACGACGTCGACGTCGTGCTGGGCGATACCGCCGGCCGGCTCCACACCGACGAGGGGCTGATGGATCAACTCGAGAAGATCGACCGCGTCGTCGGCCCGGACATGACGCTGTTCGTCGACGAGGCGGTGGCAGGACAGGACGCGGTCAACCGCGCTCGGGAGTTCAACGACGCCGCCGAGATCGACGGCGCGATCCTGACGAAGGCCGACGCCGACTCCAACGGCGGCGCGGCGATCTCGATCGCCCACGTCACCGGGAAGCCGATTCTGTTCCTCGGCGTCGGGCAGGGGTACGACGACCTGGAGCGGTTCGATCCCGACGAGATGCTCGATCGGCTGCTCGAAGACGAGGAGTAACGTCGATCCATGCTTTCTTTGCCGCTGGACCCTCGAAATCGGTTACCCGAGGATTCAAGGACTGAACAGCGATTGCGTCGATTTCATGTCGGCCGACGCCGACTCCAACGGCGGTGAGCCGAGCGAAGCGAGGCGATCCTCGTCGGACCTCCGGTCCGACGTTGGCGCGGCGATTTCGATCGCTCACGTCACCGGGAAGCCGATCCTGTTCCTCGGCGTCGGGCAGGGATACGACGACTTGGAGCGGTTCGATCCCGACGAGATGCTCGACCGGCTGCTCGAGGACGAGGCGTAACGCCCATTCGTCGCCGCTGGATTCTCGAAAGATCGTCCGCGGAGTCGAAGGCTTGAACGACGATTCTCCCGATCTCACGGCGGGTAACGAGACCCCAACCGTGGTGAGCCTCGTCGGACCGCCGGTCCGACGCTGGCACGGGACCTCGATCGACTGCTCGAGGGGTCGGAGACCCGACCGTACCAGTGGATCGATCGTTCTTTCAGAAGATACTTATTGTTAGTTTGAGACGTTAGCGTATGAACCGCCTCCGACCTCGCCGCGGGTTCCTCGCGTCGGTCGTCACGACCGTCGCGGTCACGACGGGCGGTTTCGAGTACGCGTCGGACGGGCCGACCGGCCCGCCGCTGGACTCCGGAACCGTCCCGGCCGATTGGTTCGAGTGTGACGACGTCAACCGTCCCGATCCCGATCCGCCGGACGACGCCCCGCTCGAGCCGCGGACGTATCCGTCGTCGCCGTCGTCGCTGGACGATACCATGGTCGAGTACGTCACGACGTTCGAGCGGGCGTATCAACACAACGCGTTTCTCGGCCAGTACGGTGCCGAAGCGCGGACCGTCGACCTCCGCCGAACGGACGGCCGTGTGGCTGCCGTCGGGTCGGCGACGAACCCGGACGCGGTCATGGTCGCGATCCGATACGACCTGACGACCGGGACCGGCCGCTCGAGCGTCGACTCGCGTGACAGGTGGGACATCCGCGCCGTCTATTACGTCGACGAGAACGTCGTCCTTCGATCCCGGTACCACGGACTCGCCGAGGAGTTGCGCTTCGAGCCCGATCCACGAACCCAGGGCGAACTCGTCGCCTGTTTCGACTAACCGTCCCTGCTCCGAATCCGGCGTCGCCGTCGGGTACGGTACCGGAATCAATTACCGCTACCGACGACGCGTGGCGTCCCGGTGTCGCCTCGTTCCCGCCCGTGCCGGTGTCTTGCCGACGATTTCCATCCGCCCCCCTCGTCGGTGGCACCACGTCGGGGCAATATTTACTGGTGGGAACGACCCACGTCATGATTCGCCGAGTTGCGGGGGTGTATACGAACGGGGTTGCATTACCCGCTAAACAATGGTCCTTGAAGATAGTCCGACCGCTCGAGTGGCTGCCGACCGGCGGTGGTCCCGATGAACACGGTCGAGCAGCACAAACAGGAGAAACATCCCCTCGACGTCGTCGACGACGTCTACGACTACGCCGACGAGGAACTCTCCTTCGAGGAGATCGAGGAGCGCGCCGGCGGCGGCGAGTGGGAGCGTCTGAAGTGGGCCGGCATGTACGCCCAGAAGCAGGAGGGCTACTTCATGATCCGGACGAAGGTCCCCGGCGGGAAGCTCACGCCGGAACAGGCCGAGGTCATCGGCGAGGTCACCGACGACCTCGCGGTCGCCCCCGAGGAGTACGGCGGCGAGGAACAGAACGAACTCTGGGGCGACGCGTACCTCGACATCACGACCCGACAGGACATCCAGAAACACTGGATCCGCGTCGAGGACGTCCCCGAGATGTGGGACCGATACGACGAGGTCGGTCTGACGACGGTCCAGGGCTGCGGTGACTCGGCCCGGAACGTCCTTGGCTGCCCCGCGGCCGGCCTCGACGATCACGAGTGTTTCAACGCACAGCCGGTCATCGAGGCGGTCTCGGACTTCTTCACCGAGAACCGCGAGTACGCCAACCTCCCCCGGAAGTTCAAGATCAC
Source organism: Natrinema sp. CGMCC1.2065 (assembly GCF_051225675.1). Taxonomy (NCBI): domain Archaea; kingdom Methanobacteriati; phylum Methanobacteriota; class Halobacteria; order Halobacteriales; family Natrialbaceae; genus Natrinema; species Natrinema sp. CGMCC1.2065. The sequence continues at coordinate 351,358 of NZ_JBPJSJ010000001.1, forward strand.
GATCACGGGCTGTGCCCACGACTGCGCCCAGTCCCAGATCAACGACGTCGGGCTCGTCCCCGCGAAGAAAGAGATCGACGGGGAGTCCCTCTACGGCTTCCACGCCCGCGTCGGTGGCGGCCTCTCCGACGGCCCGCGGATGGGATCGGAACTGGACGTCTTCATCAAGCCCGAGGACGCCGTCGAATTCTGCCGCGCCGTCGCCCAGACGTTCAAGGAACTGGGCGACCGGAACAACCGCGGTGTCTGTCGCATGCGGTATCTCGTCGAACAGATGGGAGCCGAGAAGTTCGAGGAGGCCGTCCGCGACCGCTGTACGATCGACCTGCCGACCGGCGGCCAGAACCTGACCGTCGGCTACCAGAGCGACCACGTCGGCGTCCACGAGCAGAAACAGGACGGCCTCAACTACGTCGGCTTCAACGTGATCGCCGGCCGCATGGGCGGCGACGAGTTCGCCGCGGCGGCCCGCGCCGCCGAGACGTACGGGACCGAGGACGCCTCCGTCCGCCTCGCGACCGACCAGAACTTCCTCATCACCCACATCCCCGACGAAAACGTCGACGACCTGCTGGCCGAGCCGTTCGCCCAGGAGTACAGCCCCGATCCGGGGGCGTTCTCCCGCGGCGCGGTCGGCTGTACGGGCAACGAGTTCTGTAACTACGCCATCATCGAGACCAAAAAGCGGACCAAGCGCTGGGCCCGTGAACTCGACGACCGCATCGACGTCCCCGACGACATCGAGTCCATCCGGATGCACATGTCCGGCTGCTCGGCCTCCTGTGCCCAACCCCAGATCGCCGACATCGGTTTCCGCGGCGAGACGGTCAAGCTCGAGGACGAGGACGGTGACGACATCGTCGAAGGGATGGACTTCGGCCTCGGCGGTTCGCTCGGTGCCGACAACGAGTTCCTCGACTGGGTGGAGAGCGCCGTGCCCGCCGACGCCGTGATCCCCGCCCTCGAGCAGCTGTTCGAGGCCTACTCCGCCGACCGTGACGACGGCGAGGAGTTCTACGAGTGGTGTCGCGGCGTCGACAACGGGCAGCTGCGGTCGATCATGCAAGGGGCCGACGCGCCGGTCGCACGGGGTGTTGCCCATGGGGATTGATAGCGAGGCCGACCGACGGGAGGCCTCGAAGAAGCGAGCGGGAGCGGCGGGATCCGAGCAAGGCGAGGAGCCCGAGAATGCGAGCGGTGAAACCGCGAGCGAGAAGCGACACGCGAGCCGCGAGGACGAACGCCGTTTCCCCCACGTTCCGGCCTCGGACGACGATGACGACGCCGTCGTTGTCCCCGACGCCGACAGCGGTGCGTCCCGGTCCCGGGAGAACACCGACCACGCTCGAGAGGGCGCCATCGCCGCGGACGGCGGCGAGCGAGCCGACGCGGGTACCGAGGGCGAGAACTGCTCGCCGAACACCTGTACCTGCGGCGAGAAAACGGCCCCCGACGCCGAGTCCGAGACCCAGCCCGTCGCGACGGACGGTGCGGGCGTCGCGAACGTCGACGAGATGGGCGAACTCGGCGACCTCGAGTTCACCGAGCCCGCAGAGGACGTCAGTCAGGACGTCTACGACGACGCCCCCGACACGCGCGTCGGGATCCCCGAGGGCGTCGATCTGGACACGCCGGAGTACTCGATCCGGTCGCGAATGAACGACATCGAGACGCCCGACGAGAAGACCTGGTTCATGGAACTGGACGAGGCGGTCATCGACGAGGGCCGCTGTATCCAGTGTGGGACCTGTGTCGCCGCCTGCCCGTCGGACTCGATCGGCGTCGGCGACGACGGCCTGCCGGAACTGGTCAAGATGTGTACCGGCTGTTCGATGTGTTGGGACTTCTGTCCTCGCGGCGGCATGCGCTACGAGCGCCAGTGGAAGATCACCGGCGGCGAGGACAACGTCAAGGGCGCGGGCGACCCGATCACGGAGTTCTCCGCGAAGGTCGAGGACGACTGGACCGACGGGGCCCAGGACGGCGGCGTCGTCACCGGCGTCCTCTCGACGCTGCTCGAGGAAGGCGAGATCGACGGCGCGCTCGTCGCGACCGAGAGTGAGGAAGAGGAGTGGAAAGCGGAGAGTTACCTCGCGACCACGACCGAGGAACTCATCGAAAACGCCGGCACCGTCTACAACCAGACGCTGGCGCTTGGCAACCTCGACCTGGAGCAGTGGGAACACAAGCTCCCCGACAAGGACTGGGACGACCTCTCGCTGGCCATCGTCGGTACGCCCTGTGAGATCGAGGGTATCCGCGCCCTGCAGGACTTCGAGTGGGACTACCAGGCCCAGAACGAGGGTATTCGGGCCGTGGACTACACGATCGCGCTGATGTGTACGAAGAACTTCAACTACCACAGCCTCATGGGCGAGCAGTTGGAGGAGCAACGCGGCATCTCGCCGTCGGAAATCGGCAAGATGGACGTCCTCGATGGCAAGATGATGGTCTACGACCACGACGGCGAGATGATCGTCGAGGAGGACATCGAGAACTTCCACGACGCCGCCTTGAAAGGCTGTGACGAGTGTGCCGACTTCACCGGCTTCTGTTCGGACATCACCGTCGGCTCCGTCGGCTCGAGCGACGACTACTCCAGCGTCATCATCCGCACCGAACAGGGGATGGACGCCTGGGAGCTGACCGAGCCGAAGCTCGACTACCACGACTTAGAGGACAAGTCGGCGGTCGGCAAGCTCCAGGGCTGGGACAAGAAGAAGGCCTTCGAGAGCTTAGAGCGGCCCTTCGATCCCGACGCGCCGCGGTTCATCGACTACACCGACCACGCCGAGAACTACGGCACGGCGCTGAACCCCCACGACCAGGGCCACTGAGCGGTCGCGTCCGTCTTTTTCCGCCGTTGCGCTCCGGTTCGTATCGCGCTCCGATTTCCCTGTGTCGGACTATCGTAGCCGCTGAAACGATTTACACACTGATCGCAACGCTGTCGTGCGATCAGGTGTGTAATGACGTTCAGCGGCTACGATAGCAGTCGATACGTTCGGCGTGAAAGGAGCGGACGTCGAACGCTCGATATCGAGGTATCAGTCACTGGACCGAAATATTCGTAACGGAACTCATAGTGAATTGACGTATGAATAGAACGGATTGGTTCCTTGCGCTCATTACGTTTTTATTGGCCGTAATCGCTCTTGAAACCGTCTCGGACGCGACGAACGAACTCTTCCGAGATATCGGTGGCAGTGTCTCTCTATTGGTGATCTTTCTCTTGCCACTCTATCTCCTCGCCCATCTCGTGATGAACCATCACGACGAACCGGACTGGTAGCTGAATCCGCTTTACTGACCGTGGTTTCGGAACCGTTCCGAATACGCGAGGGGTCTCTCTACTGGTCCGTTCGGTCGCTCGAGCCAAAAGGGGGTATGAGCCCCGGGTTCGCCGCCCCCCAATGTCCCAATCGTGGCGCTCGCGGTGTCGGATCGGTCGGCGTGATCCACCTCCGGATCAGTGTCAGTTCCGGACGCGGACCATGGTTGACTGTGGGAACGAGACACATAGTCCTTGGCCCGACCTATGCATGGACGGCGCGCAGGCACGCGATCTCGGGTCCGAGCGACGGCGAGGTGCCGTTCCGAGCCGGCCGAGTTACCGGTGGCCGCGAGCCGTCACCCACCGCCCTCGTTCAGATTACGACGCCGGACTGCAAGAGTGCGATCAGGGCGGTCAGTATCGGCACCGACAGCAGCGTCGTCAGGAGGACGCAGGTCGAGACGTACTCCGAGACGAGGACACCCTCCGTCCGCGCGCCGTCCGCGAACTCGATGACCAACACCAGCGGCGTCACCGCGGCGGGCATGGCCGTCTCGAGGACGAACACGCGCGCAACGGTCGGGTTCTCGAAGCCGATCAGCACGGCGACGCCGAGCCCGACCAGCGGCGCGACGACCGTCTTGAGCGCGGTCGCGGGCCAGGCCCGGGAGACCGCCGCGGCGGTATCGGCTCGCGCGAGTTGGATCCCGAGGATGAGCAACATGAGCGGGATCGAGGCGTCACCGACGAGTCCCAAGGTCTCCATCGCCGCGGTGTCGGCGGGCGGAACGAGACCCAGCGCCCGCGCACCCAGCGCGGCGGCGACGGCGTAGACCAGCGGGATGTAAAACACCCGGCGGACGCCCTCGAGGCCGGCGGAGCCGCTGCTCCGGGAGGCGACGTAGACGCCGACGGTGTACATCAGCACGGACTGGACCGAGAGGAAGAGGACGGCCGTCTGGCGGCCGACCGGGCCGAACGCGAAGTCCGAGACCGGGACGCCGAGGTTGCCGGAGTTGGTGAAGATCGCGACGAGTACCAGCCCGCTCAGGGCCGGTTCCCGCTCGCCGACGGCGCGGCCGGTCAGTTCCGCGACCGCCCACATCGCCCCCGTGAAGACGCCGATCCCGACCGTCACTCGCACTAGCGTCGCCGCCTCGAGTTCGGTGGTAGCGAGGCTGTGAAAGACCAGCGCGGGCGCGAGGACGTAGACGACGGCGGTGTTCAGCGGCTCGGGATCGATCTCTTTGACGGTAGCCAGCAGGTAGCCCACCGCCGCGATGGCGACGATCGGCCCGATCGCCGAGCCGAAGATGGCGAGCAGGTCGGCCATCGGTCAGCGCGCCCCCTCGCGTCGCGCTCGTGGGCTCGCGGGACTCATCGATCGGTGGGCGGTCGCTCGCTGCATTCGCGGGCAGCTACTCGCCACGCCGGGTATGGCACTTGCGATGGCGGCGCGGCGCCGACCGCTGGGAGAGCGGTCCGCGTTCGTCGTTTAAGTGGCTCTGGTCACAAGGTGTAGATACGACGGGAGAACGGTCCCTTCTCGAGGCAGTCACGATCGGCCAGCGACGCGTCCCGGCCGTCGTCGGAACGCCCGGCCGCGTCGTCGGCGTCGTTCGGCGGACTTATTCGCCATCGCACGGGAGCCACGACCATGCCTTCCGACGTCCGGATCCGCGTCGCGACGCCGGCCGACGCGGCCGCCGCTCGCGACATCTACGCGCCTTTCTGTGAGTCGACGACAGTCACCTTCGAAGAGGCCCCACCGACCGAGAGCGAGTTGGCCGACCGGATCGAGTCCACCCTCGAGCGACATCCGTGGCTCGTCTGCGAACGTGACGGCGCGGTCGTCGGCTACGCCTACGCCGGCCCGCTTCGGAAGCGCCGCGCCTACGAGTGGGTCGTCGAACTGTCGGTCTACGTCGCCGACTCGGCCCGCGGGTCCGGCGTCGGCCGCGGACTCTACGAGTCGCTGTTCGCCGTCCTCGAGCGCCAGGGGATCCGCGACGTCTACGCCGTGACGACGGTCCCCAACCCCGAGACGGAGCGGTTCCACGAGTCGATGGGATTCGAGCGGCTGGTCGACTTCCCGGCGATCGGCTACACCCAGGACGAGTGGCAGGACGTGGCGTGGTGGCGCCGTCCCCTCGCCGAGAAGTCCGGCTCACCCGACCGACCGCGGCCGTTTCCGTCGGTCCGCGAGGACGACGACTGGGAGGCGCTCGTCCGGACCGGGGAAGACGCGCTCGAGCCCTCGCCGTAGCGCTCGGTCGGCGAGCGGGTGGCGGTCGCCCGCGGTCGGTGTCCGACCGACACCGCTTAGTGGCACTACCGACTGGTACCGCCCGTGAATCCCTCGAACTGGCGGACTTACCTCGTCACGCAGGCGTCGCTCTCCGACGGTCGGTCGACGCCCGAGATCGTCCGCGCGGCCATCGACGGCGGCGTCGACGCCGTCCAACTGCGCGAGAAGGACACGAGTGCCCGCTCGCGGTACGAACTGGGACTCGAGCTACGCGAACTCACTGCTGAGGCGGGCGTCGACCTGATCGTCAACGACCGGATCGACATCGCCGAGGCGATCGACGCCGACGGCGTCCACGTCGGCCAGTCGGACCTGTCAGTCGGGGTCGCCCGCGACCTGCTCGGACCGGACGCGATCGTCGGTTGTTCGACGTCGACGGTCGCCGAAGCCCGCGAAGCCGAACGCGAGGGTGCGGACTATCTCGGCGTCGGGGCCGTCTACGGCACCTCCTCGAAGGACGTCGAGGACGGAAAAGACGGAATTGGCCCGGAACGGATCGCCGAGATCGTCGACGCCGTCTCGATCCCGGTCGTCGGCATCGGCGGTGTCACGGCGGACAACGCCGCGCCGGTGGTCGAAGCCGGTGCGGCCGGGGTGGCCGTCATCAGCGCGATTACGGCGGCCGCCGATCCGGTGGCGGCGACCGCGGCGCTTGCCGAGACCGTCGAAACTTCGAAGGGAGTCGCCGACGGAGGTCGAGGCGCATGAGCCTTACCGACATCGCCGCCGCCGACCTCGCCGACGCCGTCCGGACGGTCCGGGAGACCGAGCCGCTCGTCCAGCACGTGACCAACACGGTGACGATCAACGACGTGGCGAACCTGACGCTGCACTGGGGCGGGCTGCCGGTGATGGCCGACTCCTTCGGCGACGCCGGCGAGATGACCGCGGCCGCGCGCGCCCTCGTCATCAACATCGGGCAGGTGCCCGACGACCGCGTCGAGGCCATGCACGAGGCCGGCCGGAAGGCCAACGACCGTGGGGTTCCGGTCGTCCTCGACCCCGTCGGCCTCGGCTCGACCCCCTCGCGCGAGGCGGTCACCGAGAGCCTCCTCGAGGCGGTCGACTTCGCCGCGATCAAGGGCAACTACGGCGAGATCAGCGCCCTGGCCGGGGTCGAAGCGAACGTCGAGGGTGTCGAATCCATCGGCGACTACGAGGCGATCGAGGAGACCGCTCAGTCGGTCGCCGACTCGACCGACGCGGTCGTCGTCGCCTCGGGCGTCGACGATGTCGTCGCCGACGCCGACGGCGCGGTCCGCATCACCGCCGGCCACGAGATGCTCGGCGAGGTCGTCGGCACCGGCTGTATGCTCGGCGCGACCGTCGGCACCTTCGCCGGCGCGCTCGAGGATCCCCGCGAGGCCGCCGTCCACGGGACGCTCGCGTTCGGCATCGCCGGCGAGCGTGCGGCCGCGATGGACTACGCTGGTCCGGGCAGTTACCGGACGAACTTCCAGGACGCCGTCTCCGGCGTCACCGGCGACGACCTCGAGTCGGCCGACCTCGCGGACCGGCTCGAACCGGCGCTGTAGCGCGACGCGAACCCGTCGGTTCGACCGGTGTTCCCGATTTCCGGAACGTACTGCAACGATTTTAGTCCCACCGGGCGAACCCGTTCGTATGGCTCGAGACGAACTCGAGAACGCGGCCGACTCGATCGAGGCGGCGGCAGCGGCCGCGTCGGACGACGAGGCACAGGACCGACTCGAGAACCAGGCGGCGAAGTTCGAAGAGTACGCGGGGGCCGACCGCGGGCCGGACCACGGCCAACTCGCCCGTCACGAACACATCCTAAACGACATCGCCGACGAGGAAGGCGGTGACGTCGCGTCGAAGCTCGCGGACGCGCTCGAGTCGATCAGCGCGTTCCGGGAGACGGTCGAGGGCGTGTAGCGATTCCGGCGATCGGCTTTCTTCGGTGTTCGTCTGGATAGTCAACTCATGGAGGCCCTCATAGAACTATTCACAAGGGGCTGATTTCACCGCAGAACTATCTGAACGCACTGGTGAGTGGATCTGCGAACTGAACACTTCAACTCCCGAAAACACTTACCAGTTGTACCAGAAGGCGGATTCATGAACCGGCGAACTCTCCTTACTTCGATTTCTGTGGGCGCGGCTACAGTCGCTGGCTGTACTGGAGGGGTCGAAAACGACGAAACTGGGAGGAAGTATGAGGAATGTAATCTACCCGCCCTCCAATATGGGACGTTGCCGGAGGATGTCAGGGCCGAGGTTGATACGGCATTCAATGAGGGGCAGTACGAGACCGACGGGGAGTTGCTATGGCAGCAGGTTGCAGGGCCGGGTGTGGAATTCCTCAAGAAGGGAGGGCCGTGGTATACTCCAGACGGGACGTACTATACTCCACAAGTGGATAGTGACAATGGTGTTCACACCCTTCAGTTTGAGGAGACGACGCCACAGCTTGATTCAACGAAATATCTCCATGTGGAAGACGTGCCGGAAGTGCCGGTGAATATTACTATTAAATATACGGATGGAACTGTTCTTGAGGATCATACTATCGAAGAGAAGGATGATTATCCGGAGGTGCCGGTCTCCAACAAGGTCGGGACATATTTAGTGGAAGTTACGGTCAAGGACTGGGGGACCGTGACCGAGGAGTTTGGAATCGATCATTTTACTCAAGAACTCAATTTTGGTATTCATAGAGAGTCTGAGTCATCCTTCTCGGTGTCGATACAAGATAACCCAGCCACCTATCCAGACTCCTGCCCTTGGGAATAATAGCAGTGAGGGGAAACCGTGTTCAAGATACAGAGAATTAATTCAGCACGACGTTCTTGACAGAAGTCGATGAGACTAACCGACACTCCGTTACTTGCCTACCCTGTATTGATCGATTCTGGAGAGTTGGAATACAGGTGTGCCAACTGCTCTATGACACCCTCGACTCGCGTGGTGACCGGGCTGACGGTTCGATAGGACCGTGCAACGGGACGTGTTCTACTATCGTGGCGGAACGGAGTGGCCACGCCCTCCCCAACCGATTCGCTCGGTATCGCGCCGTGGCTCACCGGCGGTTCGCCACGACCCAGCGCGCGCCACCGCACGGCGGCTGCCCGGTTCGCCGGACCCCGCTAACAGACCGGCTTCGGGTTCGCGCCCATTCCCTCGAGCGTCTCGACGTACTCGTCGTAGGCGGCCTGGATCGCGCCGCTTGCGGCCTCCTGAGCGCGCTCCCAGTCGTCGTCGCTCTCGCAAACGTCGCCGAGGAGGTCTTTCGCGCGCTCGAGTTGGTCGTCCAGGTCCTCGCCGAACCCGCGGAACAGGCTGGCCGTCTGGGGGTCGGCGTCGCCGACGAAGTAGCCGACGACCTGGTCCTTCGAGCGCTGGCTCGCGAGGATGCGGCCGACGAGCGCGCCGACTCGTTCGACGGTGTCCTCGCGGTCGCGGAGGTACTCGTGGAGCTGGGGCGTCTCGGTCGGTTCGTAGTCGTCGGCGTCGAGTTTCCCGTCGACGGTCTCGTAGTGGTCCTGCTCCTCGTCGGCCGTTTGCTCGAAGGCCGCGCGCGCTTCGTCGTCGGCCTCGTCGTCGGCCCACTCGAGGAAGGTCTGCCAGGCGGCGTACTCGGCGTCCGCCGTCGCCTCGAGGACGGGCTCGGTGTCGATCTCGCCGCCGGTGTCGGCATAGAGCGACTTCGAGGAACCGAGTCGCGAGAGCGCGGTCTGGTTGTCGTCGTTGACGGTCTCGACGAATGCGTCCGGATCGGTCATAGGCGGGCATTCGGGCAGCCGAGTGTTAGGCCTATCGTCACGAGGGGGCATGCGAGCCCACCCGACGATTACTCGCCGTCGGTACGGAGCAACCACCCGAGAAACAGGACGATCGCCGCGACGAGTATCAGGATCAGCAGGCTCTCCGCGACGACCCGTATCGCCGCGGGGCCGATGTCGCCGACGCTGACGAAGCCCGCGGCGAGGACGACGATCGCGAACCCGAGCAGTCGGTTCGTCGTCTCGCGGCTCGCGAGCCACGAGTCTTCGCCGTCGCTCATCGTTTCGGATAATTAACCGGTTCGTAATATCAGTTCCGGTCCGGGCGATCGGTCGGCCCCGATCGGGGACCGCGTCGGGAGACCCGTCGCCGGTAGTGATCACGTTCCCGTCGAGACGCACCGCTGGTCGATCGGCAGCAGGTGAAGAAACGACGCCGGGACGACCGCGATGGTCGTGTCCCGCGTCGGTCGTTCTGTCACGGCCTGTCCGAAGCGAGACCGGGCGACGCTATCGCGTTAGTTGCCCTTCTCGATCGGCGCGTTGACGAGGTTACCCCACTCGGTCCAGGAACCGTCGTAGTTGACGGTGTCCTCGTAGCCGAGCAGTTCGTGCAGGGCGAACCAGGCGACCGAGGAGCGCTCGCCGATGCGGCAGTAGGCGACGGTCGTCTCGTCGCCGTCGATGTCCTCCTCGGCGTAGAGGTCCTCGAGTTCGTCGGGGGCTTTGAAGGTGCCGTCGTCGTTGGTCACGGCGGCCCACGAGATGTTCTTCGCGCCGGGGATGTGGCCGCCGCGCTGGGCGGTCTCCTGGAGTCCCGGGGGCGCGAGGACCTCGCCGGAGTACTCCTCGGGCGAGCGAACGTCGACCAGCGGGACGCCGCGCTCGATCGCCTTCTCGACGTCGTCGCGGTAGGCGCGGATGCTCTCGCGCGGGCCGGCGGCGTCGTACTCGGTTTCGGAGAAGTCGGGCTCCTCGTCGGTGGTCGGGTAGTCGTTCTCGAGCCAGTATTCGCGGCCGCCGTCGAGGAGTTTCGCGTCGTCGTGGCCGTAGTACTTGAACTGCCAGTAGGCGTAGGCGGCGAACCAGTTGGAGTTGTCGCCGTAGAGGACGACGGTGTCGTCCTCGCTGATGCCGTGGTCGCCGAGCAGGGCCTCGAAGTCCTCTTTGTCGAGGATGTCCCGCTGGGTCTGGTCCTGAAGCTGGGTCTCCCAGTTGAACCCGATCGCGCCGGGTGCGTGTTCTTCCTCGTAGGCTTCCGTGTCGACGTCGACTTCGACGAGTCGGAGGTCGGAGTCGTCGTCCTGGAACTGGTCGAGTCGGTCCTCGACCCAGTCAGCCGAAACGAGTACGTCTTTGGCGTAGTCGTCTGCCATGGACGGTCCTACGATGGCGACACACAAAGGGACTTCTTAACCGGTCAATTCGGACACCGGTCGACCGTGGGGGAAACTTTTGCCGCGTCTTTTCGCCGTGATTCGGCTCGCGCTCGGGAAGCGCGACGCGTTCGGCGGTCAGACGCCGCTCTCGATAGATACCCGTATTTATAGGCTGGCTCCCTCGGCAAACAGGGGCAAGAGTTGCCACTGTCCCGGTATCCGCCGCTCGCCCCGAAACCGGTGCGTACTCGGGGCTTGGCTTCCTATGCCGGCCCAATGGACGAATCCGTCGTCGTCTCCCCCGACTGGCTCGCATCGCGTCTCGATGATCCCGCCGTCCGCGTCGTCGACGTCAGGGACGCCTGGGAGTTCGATGGGATCGGACACGTTCCCGGCGCGGTGAACGTCCCGTTCGACAGCTACCGCGACGAGAGCGACGTCGACCGCGGGACCCTGCCCGGTGCGGACGCCTTCGCGACCCTGCTCGGCGACGCCGGGATCTCGCCCGAGGACACCATCGTCGCCTACGACGATACCCACGGCGTCTTCGCGGCCCGCTTTGTCCTCACCGCCCTCGAGTACGGCCACGACGACGTCCGCCTGCTCGACGGCGACTACAGCGCCTGGAACCAGGCCTACGAGACGACGAGCGACACCCCCGAGATCGAGCCGACTGATTACGAGGCCGACCCGCTCGAGCCCGCGGAGAGCCCGCTGGTCGACTACGACGCCGTCGAAGCGGCCCTCGAGCGCGACGCCGTCCTCGTGGACACCCGCGAGCGCGAGGAGTTCGAGGAGGCCCGCTTGCCGGGTGCCGTGCGGTTCGACTGGCGCGACGTCATCGACGACGAGACGCGCCGGCTGAAACACGAAGACGAACTCGAGGCACTGCTCGCCGATCATGGGATCACGCCCGATCGCGAGATCGTCCTCTACTGTAACACGGCCCGCCGGATCAGTCACACCTACGTCGTCCTCACAGCGTTGGGCTACGAGGACGTCATGTTCTACGAAGGAAGCCTCACGGAGTGGCTGGCCAACGACGGCGAGACCGAGAGCGGACCGGTTTCGACCGAGTGACCTCGCCGTCCATCTGTTACTCGGCCGGTTCGCCGGCCGCTCGCTCGAGTCGCTCGAGGCCGATCCGTCGGTCACCGGTGATCGTGATCTCGTATCCGTGGTAGGTAAACGTCACTCGATCGGGTGTTCCGGCCGTTCCGAAGCCGTCGCTTCCGAACAGTGCGTCGAGTGCTTCCGGGTCGACGGCAGTGTACAGCGGGTCGAGCGCCGTCGTTCCACCGGCGGTACCGCCGGTCGGAACCATCTCGGCGTCCGAAGCGGTCGCAACCGCCGTCACGACCCCCGTACTGATCGACTCGTCGTCCGCAAGCTCGTACACCGTGGCCGTTTCCCCCCGCCGCTGGTCGCTCCTTTCCATCACGTGGGGATACTCCGGGTGGACTGGTGAGTCACCGTCTTACCTATGTAGTCTATTTATACGGCTGGTCGCTGCTCTGTGGGTCCCCGACGATCGTTCCCTCGATGAGATTCCGATACCCCCGCCTGAGTCGGGACGAAAACGCCTGTCTCGAGATGCCGAGCTGGGAGGCGAGCGTCGCCTGATCGGTCTCACGCGTATCGCTGTAGTACCCCTGATTGTAGGCCAGCAACAGCGCCTCGCGCTGTTCCGGCGTGAGGCCGTACTCGGCTCCGGCCGTCATCTCCGAGAGGCGATTGAGTCGCGTGAGCGTCACCTCGATGTCGTGGTCCGCACAGTACTGCTGGAACGCCGAGAACCGATCGACGGACCCCGCACGGAGTTCGAACACCCAGCCCGTTCTGGTCCCGGTCGCCGAGACGACCGTGACGCCGGTTTCCGCGATCGCTCGCATGATCCCCATGTACTCCGGCTTCCACTCGGCGCGATAGAGGCCCCGGTCACCCAGGTCCTCCATGAGAACCGCCGAGCGAAGCTCCGGCAACCCCTCGAAGATATCCAAGATTGCCGCCAGTTCCTCGTCGGGATCTTGTACCCAGAAGTACGGCATGACCGTGTCACCGCTCGGGACGACGCGGTCGAGATCCAGCGTCACCTCGGGTCTGTCCTCGAAGACTCGCCCGAGTGGAAAGTCCGCCGGCGCGAGGGTGAACTCGGCGATCGAAGTCATAGTGACCCTTGGCGCTCTCGACTGTTAAGCCTCACCACGGGCGGGATCCTCGAGGGCCTTACCCGTCGCCGACGTCCCGCCAGTCCGGGGCCGTGGAGTACGCCCGTGATGAGAGTTCGTCGAACGCCGCGTGGACGACCTCGTTCAGCGCGGGGTGGACGTGAACCGGCCCGGCGACGTCATCGACGGTGCCGCCGCCGTCCATCGCGACGACGACCTCGTGTAGCAGCGTCGGGGCCTGCGGCCCGACGATGTGACAGCCCAGGATCTCGCCGTCCGGTCCGGCGAGGACCTTCACGAACCCGTCGTCGGCCTCGAGGATCAGTCCCAGCGGCGCGGCGTCGTAGGGAACCGTCGCGACCTCGTACTCCCGGCTGGCGTCCTCGAGGTCGCCCTCCGTTCGCCCGACGCTCGCGACCCGCGGCTCCGTGAAGATCGCGTGGGGCATTGCCCCGTAGTCGACCGTCCGGTTCGCGTCGTCGAAGACGTTCGCCATGACGAGCCGCGCCTCGTAGTCGGCCGCGTGCTTGTACGGCTGCCGGCCGATCACGTCGCCCAGCGCCCAGACGCCGTCCACGGCCGTCTCGAGGCGGCTGTCGGTCTCGATATACCCCTCGTCGTCGGTTTCGATGCCCGTCGCCTCGAGGCCGAGCGCGTCGGTGTTGGGCCGGCGACCGGTCGCGAGCAGGAGGTCGTCGGCGGCGAGTTCGACCGCCTCGTTGCCGTCGTTGCCGTCGTCGCTCGGCTCCGCGGTAACGACGATCCCCTCCCCGCCTTGCCTCTCGTCGGCCGGCTCCACTTCGGCTGCCTCGGAGCCGGTGTAGACGTCACAGTAGTCCGCGAGCGAGTCGGTCACGACCGCGCTGACGGCGTCGTCCTCGCGGGGCACCAACCGCTCGCTCCGGCCGACGAGCGAGACGTCCGTCCCCAGCGCGCCGAAGAAGTAGCCCAGTTCGGCCCCGATGTAGCCGCCGCCGACGATCACGAGTTCGTCCGGCCGCTCGTCGAGGAACAGCGCGTCGTCGCTGGTGAGGAAATCGACGTCCTCGAGGCCGCCGATCGGCGGGACCATCGGTCGGCCGCCGACGGCGATAACGACCGTCTCGCCCGTTATCTCCGCGGTTCCACTTCCGTCGTCGGGGTCGACTGCTATCGTCCGGTCGTCGACGAACCGTCCCTCGCCACGGTAGCGCGTCACGTTCGCCGCCTCCCGCATGCTCGAGGTCTGGTTGTCAGCCTTCGCGTAGACGGTGTCGTGAATCGCGTCCGTAATGCCGTCGTAGTCGACGCCGTGTACCCCCGCATCGATACCGAACGCCTCGGCCCCGCGGACGTCCTCGATCACGTCCGCGCGGTGGATGAGCGCCTTCGAGGGAACGCACCCGCGGGTGATACACGCGCCGCCCAGCGGGCCGGGTTCGACGACTGCGGTCTCGAGGCCCCGCTCGGCCGCCGCGGTCGCGACCTGACTGCCCGAGCCGCCGCCCAGCACGACGATGTCGTACGCCTCCATACCCCTTCCGACCACGGACGGCCGCCTAAAACGAGCGCCTGCTATGCGAACGCGGGTCGCGAGCCGGTCCGCGTCGCTCGTCGCTCAGAGCCAGTCGTCGCCGGTCTCGTCCGACTCGGCCTCGCGATGGGTCTCGACGGCGGCCGCGAGGTTCGCCAGCGCCGCCTCGGGAGTCTGGCCCTGACTCGAGATTCCAGTCGCCTCGTGGTCCGCGATGTGCAGGCCGTGTTCGTTCTGTCGCATGGTGACGTCATCGCCCGCGAGGGCCTCGTAGTCGTCGGGATCGACGTCCGCGTCGGAACTCATGGACGGCTCTTGTCGCGGTCGCGTGAAATACGCATCGACGCCGCTCGAGCGAGTCGTACGCCGCTCGAGACGGCAACCGCCGCCGTGGTCGCACACATATTTGCGAACCCGCACACATATTACTGTGTATCACGTCGATACGACCATGAGCGAGTTCGATCCGGTACCGGATTCCGACGCCGTCGACGACGTCCGCCAGCGGTGGCGCGAGACGACCGATACGTTCGGCCGGGTCTACGAGACCGCCCTCGGGGTCACGGAGCCGACGCCGTATCCCGAGATCGCGTCGACCGCGGACTGTTCGCCCAACGCAGCGAAGAAACACCTCGACCGGCTCGCGGAGATGGGCATCGTCCGGGCCGACACCGACGCCCAACCGGCCCGGTACGAGCGCGACGACGGCTATCTCGAGTGGCAGGAAGCCAGCCGGATCGCGAGGGAGCTGACCGTCGAGGAGATCATCGATCGCGTTCGCCAGCTGGACGCCCGCCACGAGGCGTTCGTCGATCAGTTCGGAGCCGACGATCCGTCCGCAGTGTCGCTGCTCGAGCGCGACGACCACGAGGAAATCCACGAACTGATGGAACGGCTCAGTGACTGGGAGGCCGTCGAACGGGACATCCGCCTCTACGAACTCGCGCGACGGCTAGCCCAAAACGACGGGCATCTCATTCCCGCATAGATGGGCCCGGAACGGGAGAGCGGGCCATCGTCACCGGGGCCGCCCGATCGTCGGACGCTCCGACTCCTCGAGCGTCGCCTCGCGGACGACCCCCTCGTCGCCGGGTCCGCGTTCGATCCCGACAGTACCGAACCGCGGGTACTCGAGGCGCGTCTCGATAGTGACCTGTTTTCACCGTCGATCGACGGTGCCCGGTTCGATATTCGCTGGTTCACGACCGCCGATTTCACGATCCATTACGTCGAGACCGGAGCCGATGGCCATCGATGGGAGTGTCGCTGGGATCGACATCCGAACCCGCACGACCCGCGATTGCACTTTCACTGCCCGCCCGACGGAACCGAGACGGCCGCCCTCGAACTGCCGTCCGTCCATCCGCTAGATGTCATCGCAACGGCTCTCGCCGCTGTCGAGGAACGGATCGACCGAGCGTGGGATGCCCGTGACTGATGGCAGTCACGTCGATCACGATCGACCGGTCCGGACGAGACTGAAGCGACTCGTTCGACGGACCGAACGATCGCGTCGCGCGTAGAAAAAGCCTTTAACGCTATCGCCTCGTACACCCAGCAAATGGTACTCGACGATCTCGGGAGTTCTCTGCGGGGCACCCTCGACAAGCTCCGCGGGAAGTCGCGACTCAGCGAGGAAGACATCGAGGAGATCGTCAAGGAGATCCAGCGATCGCTGCTCTCCGCCGACGTCGACGTCTCGCTCGTGATGGAGCTGTCGGACAGCATCAAGGAACGCGCCCTCGAGGAAGAGCCACCCGCCGGCACCCCCGCGCGGGACTTCGTCCTCCGGATCGTCTACGAGGAACTGGTCGACCTCATCGGCGACTCGACCGAACTGCCCCTCGAGGAACAGACCATCCTGCTGGCGGGGTTGCAGGGGTCCGGGAAGACGACCTCCGCGGCGAAGATGGCCTGGTGGTTCTCCACGAAGGGGCTGCGCCCGGCGGTCATCCAGACCGACACCTTCCGGCCCGGCGCGTACGACCAGGCCGAGGAGATGGCCGAGCGCGCCGAGGTCGAGTTCTACGGCAACCCTGACAGCGAAGATCCCGTCGAAATCGCCCGCAAGGGCCTCGAGGAGACGAGCGAGGCCGACGTTCACATCGTGGACACGGCCGGTCGCCACGCGCTCGAGGACGACCTGATCGACGAGATCGAGCAGATCGAGGGCGTCGTCGAACCTGACACCTCCCTGCTCGTCCTCGACGCCGCGATCGGGCAGGGGGCCAAAGAGCAGGCCCAGCAGTTCGACGAGTCGATCGGGATCGACGGCGTCGTCATCACGAAACTCGACGGGACCGCGAAGGGTGGCGGCGCGCTGACTGCCGTCGACCAGACCGACTCCTCGATCGCCTTCCTCGGGACCGGCGAGGAGGTCCAGGACATCGAGCGCTTCGAGCCCGACGGCTTCATCTCGCGGCTGCTCGGGATGGGCGATCTCTCCCAGCTGGCCGAGCGCGTCGAGCGCGCGATGGAGCAGACCGAGATGGAGGAAGACGACTGGGACCCCGAGGACATGCTCCAGGGCCAGTTCACCTTGAACGACATGCAAAAGCAGATGGAGGCGATGAACAACATGGGGCCGCTCGATCAGGTCATGGACATGATCCCCGGGCTCGGCGGCGGGATCAAGGACCAGCTCCCCGACGACGCGATGGACGTCACCCAGGAGCGGATGCGGACCTTCAGCGTCATCATGGACTCGATGACCGACGCCGAAAAGGAGTACCCAAAAGCCATCGGCGCGAGCCAGATCCAGCGCATCGCCCGCGGCTCGGGCACCAGCGAGGAAGAGGTTCGGGAACTGCTCCAGCAGTACAAGATGATGGAACGCACCATCAAGCAGTTCCAGGGCATGGGCTCGGAGAAGGAGATGCAGCGCATGATGCAACAGATGCAACAGGGCGGCGGTGGCGGTGGCGGCGGGATGGGCGGCATGGGGCCGTTCGGGTAACGCCGCGCCCATCGACCCATTGTGACGGACCGTTCTCCCTCGAATTGTATGCGATATTGACACTCCCGCTGCCACTACGTTAATGCCCTTCTAGACGAACCCTCGAGTAGGAATGAATCGTCGGCAGTATCTCGCTCGGACCGGCGCGGCCGGTGCGAGCCTCGCGACCGTGACGGCGCTTTCCGGTTGTCTCGACGCCCTCGAGGAGTCGTCGGACGAGACCGACATCGAGGTCACCGATCGCAGCGGCCAGCGGGCGCTCGACCGGGCCGCCGGCAGGCTGAACAAGGCGGCACAGCAACTGGACGAAGTCGAGGGGTTCGAGGACCCCGAAACCGTCGAATTCGACTCGGCGGAGGCCCGGGGCTATCTCTCGGACGCGCGGGACCACCTCGAGACCGCCGCGTCCGAACTGGGCGACGATCGGTCGGCCGACCTCGAGACCATCCGCGCGTACGCGTCCGTCCTCGAGGGACTGGTCTCGGTGACGGTGACCGTCACGGACGACACGATCGAGGACGACATCGACGAGGTCACCGCTGCGGTCGAAGAAAACGGGGACATCGAGGGCGCGAACCAGACGGTCGACGACCGCCACGAGACCGTCGTCGCGGCCGTCGGTCGACACGGACGGGTAACCGACACCCTGCAGTCGATCGACGGCGAGCGACTCAAGGCCATCGCCGGCACCGATACCGCCGATCTCGAAGAGGGCGCGGCCACGCTCGGCGACGTGGTAACGTCGCTCGAGACGCTGACCGGGGCCTACGATTCGATGCTGGATCTCGAGACGGGATACGGCGCGCTCGAGGACGGCCGAACGCATCTGGATAACGAGCAGTTCGGAGCGGCACGGGAGTCCTTCGAAACCGCCGAAGGGACGTTCGGCGACGCGCTCCGGCGTCTCGAGGACGGGACCGAGAACGCGCCGGACGGACTCGCCGACTACTTCGAGACGGCTCGGTGTCAGAACGAGCATCTCGCGGCGGCGTCGGGGCACTTCGCCGACGCGGCGGCGGCGGCCGAGGACGGCCGCTATCGGACCGCGAGACGAAAGCGGACCGACGGCGAGGCGGCGCTCGACGACGTCGGCGACTGTACGAACTAGGCGTCGACCGGCCGCCCGTCTTCGGTCGGCGGCGCGATATGGTCGACGTACTCCTCGAGGCTGGGTTCCTCGACGCGGACGCGAACGGCTATCTCGCCGAGTTCGTCGGGTTTGCCCACCGAGAAGTTGATGTAGTCCTCGAAGGCCGCCTGCTTTTTCAGCGCGAAGGTGAAGGTGTCGCCCTCGCGATTGGCGAAGAACTCGCCGCGGGCAGTGTCGAGGATCTCCTGTTGGTGGAGCAGGTCCGAAAAGTGATCGAGGGCGTGGGCCTCGCCGCGGACTTCGCCGAATTCCTCCTCCAAGTCGGCGTTGGGGAAGATATTGGCCACGGCGTCGACCACTCGGTTCGTGACTTCGGTGTCGTAGATCGGTGCCGTGATCTCGACGTCGACGCGGTAGATCTCGCTCATGGGTCGGCTTCGGCCTCGGCGGGTTTCCCGTCGTCGGTTCGGATCACCGACCGGATCGACTCGTGGAAGGCCGCCAACGAGTCGGTGTTCTCGACGACGACGTCGGCCCGGTCCATCGCGTCGTCCATCCCGAAGCCCCGTTCGCGTTCGTCACGCGCCGCGAGGCTCTCGCCACCGTCGGCCTCGCCGGCGTCCCGGCCGCGCTCGTCGATCCGCTCGGCCCGAGTCTCGAAGGGGGCCTCGATACTGACCAGCGTGAACGCGTCGCCGAACCGCTCCTCGAAGACGTCGACTTCGACGTCCGAGCGGATCCCGTCCACGAGGACGGTGTCGTGGTCCTCGAGGCGGTCCTCGATCATCGGGAGCGACCGCTCGGCGATGGCCGTCGGGCCGTTCTCCTCGCGCAGCGCCTGCGCGACCGTGCCGTGGTCCTTCGCGGGGTCGAGCCCGCGGTCGGCCGTCTCCTGGCGAACGACGTCGCCCATCGTCACTACGGGAATCCCATCCTCGCGTGCGACGGTGGCCGCCTCGCCCTTGCCGCTGCCGGGGAGTCCCACCGTTCCGATGACGTGCATCGAGCCCACGTACCGGCGAGACGGGCATAAACGCTGTGTTCGTCGTTCGACCGTCCGTTGTTTCCCTGCAACGGTTTTGCAGCCGCCAATTGCCACGCTGGGGACCGCCTCGGTGGCCGCTCGAGGCGGGGTCGGCGTGATCCGGCCTCACTCGAGGTCGGACGCTTATGCGGGTGCTATCGGTCGGTTTGCCTGCGTCGAAACGATTATCTCGCCGGTAGCGACTCGCCCGCTCGCTCGAACTCGAGATAATTCAGGTGAACGCTGACTGATCGATGAAACGGAACTACGTCGTTATGTGGCTGTCCGTCGCGGAGACTGGTGTCGCACGATGACAGACACGCCACTCAACAGGCGGCGATTCACGGCCGGACTCGGTGCCGGACTGGTCGCCGCGGTCGCAGGATGTATGGACGACGGCGAATCCAGCGAGGCATCGCCGAGCGACGACTCGGACGGACCGAGCGATGGAGCCAACGACACCAACGGTCTCGGGCCCGATGACTCCGCGGACAACGGGTCCGACGGCAATATCGGAAACGAGTCCGCTGGCGGAATCGGAAACGAATCCGACGACGGAACCGATAACGAGTCCGACGATATGGGCGCGGACAACGAGTCCACTACCGACTCGACCGACGACTCGACGGAAAACGGGAGCGACGACGGTTCGGAGATCGATTACTGACGTCTCTCAGCGGCGTCGGTCACGTGGTTCAGGAGCGCTTCTCTTTTTTCCGTCGAGTCGACGAATAGCTCCGGCGACTCGTCGTCGAGTTTCGTTCCCGGACGGGCTCGAAGCAGGCTCGACTGCGACCGGAAACCCCAACTGCTTATACCGTTTCGCCGCCGACTCGGACTCGAGGGCGCGTAGCTCAGTCCGGAAAGAGCGTCGGACTTCTAATCCGACGGTCGTGGGTTCAAATCCCATCGCGCCCGTGCAGCGAACGAAGTGAGCGAACCGGCACGTGGGATTTGAACGAGAGAACGGCGAGCGATAGCGAGCCGTTCGCGTGGTTCAAATCCCATCGCGCCCTGGTTCTCGCCGGACTCGTCGCCGATCGCCGACGCTCGAGCGCGCTCTCCGAGGCGGTAGCCGAGACGGTTTGGTCGAAAATATACATCTAGTGACTGGTTCCGGTACACTAATGTCGGCAACTAACGTTATATACGGCGTCGGCAGCGCCGGCCGAACGGCACTACAGGGGATACGGGGGACACGGATCATCGCCACACGACGATCACCATCCCCACTGCCGACTGTGTACACCCTTTCGATACCCGACGAACCCTCGCCAGCGACTGCCTTTCTCGCATACGATTTCGTCACACCGATCGTGAATGGGCGATACCGGTCCGTCCGCGCTCGTCCTCGAGCCGGAACGCATGAATAGTCGGAGCAACGACACGACGGCATGACCGGTCGCTTGCGACGACTCCTCCTCGAGCCCGCGGCGTTTTTCGACGCCGAGTCGCCCTCGCTGTCGCGGTCGGGCGGCGTGTTGCTGGCCGTCGGGGTGGTCTCGCTGGGAATCGTCCCGCCGGTCGTCTCGCTGTTGCGGTCGCCAGTGATCCCCGACGACGTGGTCCTCGATGCGTTTCCGTCGTTGCGATACGTCACGACCGGTTGGGAGGTGTCCGTTCCCGGTGTCGTCGGCCTTCTGGTCGGGGCCCTACTCGCGATGCCAGCACTCGCCTGTCTTCTGTTTGCAGCGCTGTTTTACCTGCTCTCGTGGCCGGTCGCGAGCGAACGGGGATTCGGCCGGACCGCCGGGCTCGTCGCCTGGGGATTCGTTCCACAACTGTTCGCGAACGTCCCGGCGATCGCCGCCCTCCTCGTCGCGTTCCCGTCGACGCCGACCGAGGTCTGGGCCCTCGGAATGACCGTCCCCGCCCGGGTCTACGCGTCACCGCCCGCGTTCGATCCGCTGTTCGCCACGGTGACCGCCGTCGGCGTGATCTGTACGCTCTGGTCGGGCTACCTGTGGGCCCACGCCGTCGCGGCCGCTCGCGGACTGTCGCTCCGGCAGGCGATCGCCGTCGTCACCGTGCCGACGATCCTCGTTCTCGGCCCGATCTAGGGCGCTCGAGCCCGCCGCCGCTCGAGGTCGGCCTCGAGCCGGTCGGCGGCCCGGAGTCGCAGGCGTTTCGCCTCCCGGTCGGTGAGCCGTCCGTCGGGCATGTGATCGGCGATCGGGTCGTAGTCGGCGGGAGTGAATCCGAGCCCGCGCAGGTAGTGGCGGACGCCCGTGCCCTCGAGGCCGTCGCGGATGGCCGCGTCGGTGACCGACTCGACGGTATCGAACGCGGGGAGCCGGAGGGGCTCGTCGGCCGCGTTCGAGTCGACGATTGCGTCGGACGCCGTCCGCGATCCGAATCCGTCGTCGACGACCGTTCCGTTCGCGTCGGCGCGGGCGACGACCGACCGGACCTCGCTCGCGAGGCGTAGCACCTGACTCGGCAGGGCCGCGTCGGGTGAGCGCCACTCGACCGTTGGCATCGCTTTGCGAAGGCGAACCGGGTTCCAGGCCGCCTCGTGGGGGTCGAACGCCTCGTCGAACCGGGCCGGATCGACGCCGCGCTCGAGCGCGCGCTCCCGGAACGTCTCGTAGTCGGCCTCGAGCCGCCGTTCCCAGTCGGCGACGCTGTCGACGTAGGGTCGCAGCTGGCCCTGTTCGGGACAGGGCCCGTAACACGAGCGCCGGTAGAGGAACGGCCGGGCACACTGGTGGAGCCGCTCGCCGCGGTAGTGCGAGGCGCTGGTCACCAGCGCGAAGGCCGGATCGATCGCGGTCAGGGCGTTGAGCTGGTCAGCGACGCTGGACTGCTCGATGTGGAGGTGGGTCCCGGCACAGACCCGGGCGTCGTCGAACGTCGGGCCGACGATCCGCCGCTGGAGGTCGGTGGCCGCCGTCTCGCGGTACGGGACCTCGGCGGGCGAGGCCGACAGCGGCGTCGCCAGCGGGACGAGCCGTTTGTCCTGTCGGCGTGCCGCGTCGGCGACCCGTTCGATTCGGCCGAGCAACTCCTCGCGGAGTTCGGGCATCGACTCGCAGGGCGTCGTCTTGATTTCGAGCATCGGCTCGACGAACTCGGGATCGACTCCCGGCGAGACGTCGAGCAGCGTCTCGGGCGCGACGAGGTCGCCGTCCGTATCGACGACCCAGTACTCTACCTCGAGGCTGATTTTCATGGCTGTCTCCGTTGGAGCCGACGACCCTCGGCGACCCGCCGTCTCCTGTTGGACCCGCCGCTACGCCCGACTAATGCGAAGGGGTTGAGCCTGCGGCTGCTGGCAGTGATAGGTGGTACCGCCTCTCCTGAAACCCGTTCGTCCCCACTGACATCGGTGTTACGTGGTGGCCCGCGGGTTGCTGCTGGGTTTATACCGCTGGTAACACAATGTGACTACACATGAGCGACGAAGCGACTGCAGACGCGTCAGTGATCGTAGTCGGCGGCGGCCCCGCCGGACTGAGTGCGGCGCTGTTCACCGCGAAGAACGGCCTCGAGACGACGGTGTTCGACACCGACGGGACCTGGATGCACAAGGCGCACCTGTTCAACTACCTGGGCATCGGTTCGGTCGGCGGCAGCGAGTTCATGGCGACGGCCCGCCAGCAGGTTGAGGACTTCGGCGCCGACCGCCGACAGGGCGAGGAAGTGACCGCCGTGAGCGAGTCCGGTGACGGCTTCGCCGTCGAAACAGACGACGGCGAGTACGAGGCCGACTTCGTCGTCCTGGCGACGGGCGCGAACCGCGACATCGCCGAGGACCTCGGCGTCGACTTCGCCGAGGACGGCACCGTCGACGTCGGCGTGGAGATGGAGACCAGCCTCGAGGGCGTCTACGCGACCGGCGCGATGGTCCGCGCCGAGGAGTGGCAGGCGACAATCGCCGTCGGCGACGGTGCCGCCGCGGGACTGAACATCCTCTCGGCGGTCAAGGGCGAACACTACCACGACTTCGACGTCCCCGCCGACGCCGAGCGCCTCTTCGGCGAACAGCTCGCGGAGTAATCCGACCGACCCGGCCGCGGGACCGACCCGATACCCGATTCAGCTACCATGTCCGACGACCCAATCAATCCAGTCACCGCCGAACTACCCGACAGCCCCGTCCACACCACGGGGACCGACCACATCACCATCTGGGGCTCCAACGAGGAGGACACGATCGAGTTCTATCAGGACTTGCTCGGAATGCCGCTGGTGCTTCGCCAGCCGAACCTCGATGATCCGTCCCAGACCCACCTGTTCTTCGACACGGGCGACGGCCGCATCCTGACGTTCTTCGTCAGCGACGACCGTGCCTCCGCCCGCGGCCAGCGTGCCGGCGTCGGCGCGGTCCATCACCTCTGTTTCAGCGTCGACCCCGACGAGTACGAGGAGACGATGCAGGCCTTAGAAGACGCCGGCCACGGCTACAACGTCTTCGACCGCGGCATCTTCCACTCGATCTATACCCGCGACAACAACGGGCTCGTGATCGAACTCTCGACGGACAAATACGAGATCCCCGACGACCGCCGCGGCGAGGTCTTAGCGAAGGCACAGCAACTCCGCGAGGACGACGGCGCCGACTACGCCAAGGACGAACACCTCCGCGGCGCGATCGAAGCGCTCGGCCTCGAGGTGATCGAACACGATCTGCCCGAGGCCAGCTCGGGCGTCGGTGGTGTCGAATGAGCGCCGACGGCCCCCATCAGGGCCAGCCGCTCGTGACCGGTGGAACCGATCTCGCCGACGCCGAGGCTGTGCTGGTGCTGACCCACGGTCGCGGGGCAACCGCACAGGGGATGCTCCAGTTGGCCGACGAGATCCACCGTGAGGGCGTCGCCTTCCTCGCGCCGCAGGCGGCCCGCAAGACCTGGTACCCGAACTCGTTTCTGGCACCGGTCGAGCGCAACGAGCCCGGCCGGACCTCCGGCCTGGGGGCGATCCGCCACGCCATCGACGAGGCCACCGGTGCCGGCGTCCCCACCGAGCGGATCATGCTGGTCGGCTTCTCGCAAGGGGGCTGTCTCGCCAGCGAATACGTCGCGCGCAACCCGCGCCGCTACGGCGGACTGGCCGCCCTCAGCGGCGGCCTCATCGGCGAGGAACTCGACGACGAGTATCCCGGCGACCTCGAGGAAACCCCCGTTTTCCTCGGCTGTAGCGACGTCGACCCACACATCCCCGAGAAGCGGGTCCACGACACGGCCGCGGTCCTCGAGTCGATGAACGCCGACGTGACAACGCGGCTCTACGAGGGGATGGGTCACGGGGTCAACGAGGACGAACTCGAGTTCGTCGCCGGGATGGTCGCCGAACTGCTCGACTGAGTCGACGGGCTCGACTCTCCGGTTCGAATCGCGTCAGCGGATGACGGTCACGGGGACCGGCGAGCGGCGGACGATCTTTTCGGCGACGCTTCCCAGGAGGACTCGAGAGAGCCCCTCCCGGCCGTGGCTGCCGATGATGATGTGATCGATCTCGTCGTTTTCGTCCGCGAACGAGACGATCTCGCGGGCGGGGTCGCCGACGGTGGTCTCGGTCCGGAACTCCCTGTCGGGATCGCCGATCAACTCCGCGATATCCTTCGGGAGTTCCTTGGCGACTTTCTCCTCGCGTTCCCGAAACATCTCCTGTGCGAGTTTGATGCCGGCTCCGGTCGATCCCTCCGCCGCTTCGACGACGCGAATGAGGACGACCTCCTCGTCGGGATAGGTCGTAAACGCGTGTTCGACGGCGTCCTGTGCCGGTTCGGAACCATCGTAGGCGACGAGTACTGCCATACCTGTGGTCGGTCTTTCAGGAATATAAACCCGTCCGGTAGTTCCCGCCCGCTTTGCCCGCCACCGCTCGTGAAACACCGTCCGGAAAATCGCCCGCTTTACCCGTTGCTCGCCGTCCCTACGCGTCGAAGCCGTCTTCGAACCGGAAGGTGCCGTTCCGCTGGACTACTTCGCCGTCGACTTCGATGAACGACTCCTCGCTCATGTCGACGATCATGTCGACGTGGACCGCCGAATCGTTGGCCTCGTTGCCCTCGCCGACGGTATCGTCGTAGGCCCGACCGACGGCCATGTGGACCGTATCGCCCATCTTCTCGTCGAACAGCATGTTGTAGGTGAACTGGTCGATGTCGCGGTTCATTCCGATACCGAGTTCACCGAGTCGGCGCGCGCCGTCGTCCGTGTTGAGGACCTCCGTCAGGACGTCTTCGTTTTTCGCCGCCGAGTGGTCGACCACTTCGCCGCCCTCGAACTCGAGGTAGACGTCCGTGATCTCCCGGCCCTGATGATAGAGCGGCATGTCGAACAGCACCTCGCCCTCGACGCTGTCGGGCTGAGGGGCAGTAAAGACCTCGCCGCCGGGCAGGTTGTGTTCGCCGTGGTCGTTCAGCGTCGGGTTCCCCTCGACCGACATCGTTACGTCCGTGGTATCGCCGCTGACGATCCGGACCTCCTCGGCGGGATCCATGATCTCGACCATGTTCTCCTGGTGTTCGCGCTGGGCGTCCCAGTCCTTGTTGACGGCGTCCCAGACGAAACGCTCGTACCCCTCGGTACTCATCTCCGCGAGCTGGGCGTTTGCGGGCGCGGGGTACTGCGTGAGACACCACCGCTTGGAGAGCCGTTCCTCGAGGATGGGGCGGTGGGCCTGTTGGTGGGCCGCTTGCGTTTCGGGGTCGACGTCGCTCGTCTGGGTCATGTTGTCCGTCGCGCGGATGGCGATGTAGACGTCGGTGTTCTCGACGAGCGCGAGTTCGTGGTCGGGCGTCTCGAACTCCTCGTCCGACGCGCGTAGGTACGCGCGTTGCTGGCGTTTTCCGGTCCGTTGGCTCGTCGTGATCGGGTTCGCGCCCCGATCGCCGATCACTTCGTGGAGGGCGACGACGAGGTCCTCGGCGACCGGATGGGCGTCGATGATGACGTTGTCGCCTTCCTTGAGGTCGACGGAGTGGTTGGCAATGATCTCGGCGTGTTCGCGAATGCGCGGGTCCATATCCCGACATTACTCCGGGAGGAAAAAAACGGTTCGTAATGGCGACCCCGTCATCTAGTGGTCCGTCGTTGGGTCGATCCGCCGCGAACAGGACGTATTTCACCCTCGATCCGGTAGCGAGTTTCATGATTGACTTCCGAAGCGATACCGTCACCACTCCCGACGAAGCGATGCGCGAGGCCGCCGCCACCGCCGCGGTCGGGGACGACGTCTACGGCGAGGACCCGACGGTGAACGAACTCGAGGCCCGCGTTGCCGACCGCCTCGGTACCGAGGCGGCGCTGTACTTTCCGACCGGGACGATGGCGAACCAGACCGCCGCCCGCGTCCACACCGAGCGCGGGCAGGAAGTGATCGCCGATCGGGAGAGCCACGTCGTCAAATACGAACTCGGCGGGCTGGCACAGCACTCCGGGCTCCAGCTCCGGACGCTCGACGCCGACCGCGGGGTTCCTTCGCCCTCGCGGGTCGACGCGGCAATCGTCGACGAGGACCTGCACCGCCCCGGCACCGGACTGTGCTGTCTCGAGAACACGCACAACGCCCGTGGCGGGCTCGCGATCGAACCCGAGGCGATCGCCGCGGCGGCTACGGCCGCCCGCGAGCGCGGCGTGTCAGTCCACCTCGACGGCGCGCGACTGTTCAACGCCGCGACGGCGCTCGACGTTTCCGTCGCCGAACTCGCGGCGCCGGTCGACTCCGTCATGGTCTCGCTCTCGAAGGGACTGGGTGCGCCCGTCGGTTCGATGCTCGCCGGCAGCGACGAGTTCGTCGAACGGGCCCGCCGGACGCGGAAACTGTTCGGCGGCGGGATGCGCCAGGCCGGGATCGTCGCCGGGCCGGCCCTCAAGGCGCTCGAGAACGTCGCCGACCTCGAGCGGGATCACGAGAACGCGCGGCTACTGGCCGCGGGATTCGACGACATCGACGGGTTCGACGTTCGAGAGCCCGAGACGAACATCGTCATCGCGGACGTCTCGGGGACGGGCGAGGCTCCGTCGACCGTCGTCGACCGCCTCGGTGAGCGGGACGTGCTGGCGTCGCCGTTCGGCCCGACGACGATCCGGTTCTGTACGCACCGTGACGTCTCCCGCGGGGACATAGAGCGGGCGCTCGAGCGAATCGGCGACGAGTTCGCCTGATCGCGGCCGCGTCGTTTGTGCTACCGCTCGCCGCGCATCCCGTCTCGAAACTCCAGGACGGTCCGTCGCAGGAGGAGATACGAGAAGAAGACCAGCGACAGGAGGATGACGACGACCGCGATGATGACGGGATCGTCGGGGACGAGACCGGTCAGGGTGTCCAGCATACGCGGGCGGTACACTGTCAGCGTGGTTAATCGTTTCGACCTCGATCGGTCGTATCCGTACGGCTACGTACCTAACTAAAACTCGAGTTTCAGCTTGCGCCGACTATAACGTGGGCCGGCGCGTATCCCCGAATGCGCCTCGATCGCCGGCCGCTGCCCTCCACGCCCGTTCGGGTCGGCTCGGGATCGAGGCCAGCTTCCCCTGACATCCGTTCCGATCATCCCCCGACCGCCCGCGGCCCGCTCCGTTCGACAGCCAACCGCCGCGGGCGGTCGTTTCCCACTGCTGGCCGTTCCGCCCTGGACCCCCTGACGCTTGCACTCCCACTGACCGGTTCGCTGTCTACACGCTTCTCTGTTTCGTCGCCCGCTGATTTACGCAAGATTCGAGGCGAACGCCTCGCCGTTCACGGCGGGGACGAAACCACCCGACTGGCGCTCATTCTCCCGCGAACGCCACTGTCTCGAGGACCGTCCCGTCGGGCTCGCGGATCTCCCCCTCGAGTCCCCCGCCGCGCTCCTCGAGGACGGCGAAGCCGGGCCGGTTTCCCCGCGGATCGGCGTGGCTGCCCGGATTCAGCAGGACGACGTCCTCGGTCTCGACGACCGTCGGCCGGTGGCTGTGCCCGAAGACGACGAGGTCAGCCCCGCGTGACCGGCCGAACATCGCGAGTCCCGTCTCGCCGCCGTCACGCCGGTGGGTCACCGCGATCCGAACGCCGCTCGCCTCGACGACCCGGGCCGTCGGCAGCCGGTCCCTGACGGCCATGCTATCGGCGTTGCCGTGGACCGCGAACAGGCGGTCACACTCGTCTCGAAACGCCTCGAGCGCCGCGTTGCTGGTGAAATCGCCCGCGTGGACGACGACGTCCGCCTCGCGCGCGGCGGTCAGGGCCGCGCCCTCGAGTTCGTGGCCCGCGCTGCTGTGCGTGTCCGAAAAGATCGCGATCATGGGCGGCCTTCGACCGGCGCCGACAGGTGGCTTTCGGACGCGACCGACCGGCGGGCCGTCGGCCACGTCCCGTCCGTGGCCTCGAGCCCTGCCGGAACCGGCTCTAGAACGCCTTACATTTTAGGGACGCCCCTTCGTAGTCCCCGCCGATGGCCAGTAGCACCTCCGTCGTCCTCGCCGCCCTGTTCGCGAACGGCGCGATCGCGGTTCTCAAGTTCGGCGGGTATCTGTTGACCGGCAGTCCGGCGATGTTGTCGGAGACGTATCACTCCATCTCGGACACGGGGAACCAGGTCTTCCTGTTGGTCGGGATCAAGTACGGCGCACAGGAAGCCAACCGGTCCCATCCGTTCGGCCACGGGAAAGCGCAGTTCTTCTACAGCCTGCTCGTCAGCGTCATGCTCTTTGGCATCGCCGGTTGGGAGAGCGCGCGCCACGGCTACGACGCGTTGACTCACGGCGGCGTCCACCGCGTCGCCGAAGACGTTACCCTGTTGGGTCAGACCTTCGATCCGGTCTACGTCAACTACGCCGTGTTGCTCGGCGCGATCGCCTTCGAGTCCTACGCGCTCTGGAAGGCCTATCAGGGGATCAGCCGCCAGATGGACGAGTACGGCTGGACGACCCTCCGCGAGGCCTTCGCAAAGACCAGCGACGTGACGACCCTGACCGCGCTCACCGAGGACACCATCGCGCTGGCCGGCGCGGGGATCGCCCTCTTCGGGATCTACCTCACCCGGACCACCGGGAACCCGATGTACGACGCCGCTTCCGCGCTCCTCATCGGGATCATGCTGATGGGCTTCGCAATCGCGCTCGCCTGGCAGAACAAGCGACTCATCCTCGGCGAGAGCCTGCCGAAAGAGGACGAGGACGAACTGCGCGAAATCGTCGCGGGCTGGGACGATGTCACCGAACTCGTCGACTTTCGGACCGTCTACTTCGGTGCCGAGGAACTGCTTGTCACCGCCGACGTTGCCTTCGAACCCGATCTCGATGCCGAGACGGTTGCCGAACGCATCACCGAGATCGAACTCGCGCTGATGGACCACGACGGGCAGGTACAGAAGGTCTACATCGAGCCCGAGACCTAGCTCGCGGTCGTCCGACCGCGCTATGCGTCACGTTCGTCGTCCGTATCGTCGTACCCCGCGACCACCGTCGAGCCCGGCGGCCGATCGTTCAACACCGCCGTCACCGTTGTCTCCTCCAGGTCGACCGTCGACTCGAGCGGTTCCCAGCCCGCCTCCGTTTCCACGGCGACGGCCACGTCGGTCGGGCTCGCGCCGGCCGGCAGCCGCGAGGGGTCGTAGACGAGCGCGATCCGGACGGCCTCGATCGCCTTCAGGTCCTCGCACGCCACGAGGTCGACCGGGTCGGCCAGCGCATCGACCGGCGGTTCCGTGCCGCTCTTTCGGAGGGCGAACGCGTCCGGGACGACGCCGGCCACGAGGTCGACGCGGGCTCCCACCTGCTCGAGTGTATACTCGGCGACGGTACTGGAATCGTATCCGGGAATCGTCATACGGGAGGCAGGTACTCGAGACGTATGGCCCTGTAGCGCGCGTTCGCCGGCCGGGCCGGTCGGCGAGTTGGCAGGTATCGCGTCGGCGTTTAAAGGGACCGACGGAATCGAGACGAATCCTTTTATCGGAGCGCGAACCTATCCTCCCATGTGTCCGAAACCGGGTATATGCGCTTTTTCCCGTACGATCGGCCGTACGAGAACCAGCGCGAGGCGATGGACCGCATCCACAACGCCCTCCACCGGGGACAGGACGTCCTCTTCGAGGGGGCCTGCGGGACCGGCAAAACCCTCTCGTCGCTCGTCCCCGCCCTCGAGGTGGCTCGCGAGCAGGACAAGACTGTCGTCATCACGACCAACGTCCACCAGCAGATGCGTCAGTTCGTCGCCGAGGCCCGCGCGATCACCCGCGAGGAGTCGATCCGCACGGTCGTCTTCAAGGGGAAGGGCTCGATGTGTCACATCGACGTCGGCTACGAGGAGTGTCAGACGCTCCGGGACAACACCCGCGCCGTCGTTGACGCCGAGCAGGATCGCGAGCAACTCGAGCGCCGCCAGCGCGAGTTGCTCGCCGAGAGTCAGGACGGCGACGGCTCGGCGGCCGACGCCCGCTCGGCGGTGATGGACGAACTCGAGGACATCGAGGAGCGGCTCGAGGACCTCGGAGACCAGAACGTCTGTGACTACTACCGCAACAACCTGACCGAGGACACGGACGACTTCTTCGGCTGGCTCTTCGAGGACGTCCGCACGCCCGACGAGATCTACGAGTACGCCGAGCGGCAGGAACTCTGCGGGTACGAACTCCTCAAGGAGGGGATCGAGGGCGTCGATCTGGTCGTCTGTAACTACCACCACCTGCTGGATTCGACCATTCGAGAACAGTTCTTCCGGTGGCTGGGTCGCGACCCCGAGGACGTGATCGCCGTCTTCGACGAGGCCCA
Source organism: Natrinema sp. CGMCC1.2065 (assembly GCF_051225675.1). NCBI lineage: Archaea > Methanobacteriati > Methanobacteriota > Halobacteria > Halobacteriales > Natrialbaceae > Natrinema > Natrinema sp. CGMCC1.2065. Next base: position 382,515 of record NZ_JBPJSJ010000001.1, read on the forward strand.
CAACGTCGAGGACGCCGCCCGCGAACACGCGACCCGGACCTGCTCCGAGCGGACGTTCGAGTCGGCGCTCGAGGAGTTGGCCGACAGCGACGACCCGCGGGCCGAGGACGCCGCGAACGTCCTCTCGGCCTTCCACCGCGCGCTCGTCGAGACCTACGAGGACTCCTTTGGATTCGGTGATCGGGAGGGAGTCGGTGAGAACTGGACGGACGTCCCCATCGCCAACGACGACCGCAAGGACGATCTCACCCTCGAGTTCCTCCAGCGCTACTCGGGTCGGGGAATCGACGACGATCTGGAGGCGGCGATGAAGTTGGGCCAGGAGTTAGACGAGGAGTACGAGGAGGCCTATCGGGAGGGCGAGACGGCCACGCGAACGGAGTGTCAGACCCTCCAGGCAGCGGCCTTCGTCAGCGCGTGGATGACCGAGGGTTCGACGGAGGGGTTGTATCCGGTCGTCGCCGTCACCCGCGACGCCGGTACGGACGAAATATACGGTCGCGTGGAGCTGTACTCCTGTCTGCCCCGGCAGGTGACCGGCCAGCTCTTCGACGAGATCTACGCGACCGTCCTGATGAGCGCGACGCTCCAGCCGTTCGAGGTCACCGAGGACGTACTGGGAATCGAGGACGCGGTGTCGATGGCCTACGGTCTCCAGTTCGCCGAGGAAAACCGCCGAACGTTCGCCGTCGAGACGCCGCCGCTTTTCTCCTCGGATCGCGACGACCCCGGGGTCCAGGCGGACGTGACCGAGACGATCCACGACGCCGTGCGGATGACGCCAGGTAACACGCTGGCCTTTTTCCCCAACTACGGCGAGGCGAGCCGGTACGCCGACCGACTCGTCGGTCGGACCGACCGGACGGTATACGTGGACGAGCCGGGCCAGTCGGCCGAAGACCTCCGCCAGCAGTTCGTCGCGGACGACGGGGCGGTGCTGTGTACGTCGCTGTGGGGCACCCTCGCGGAGGGGGTGAGCTTCGACGGCGACGACGCCCACACGGTGTTGGTCGTCGGCGTTCCCTACCCCCATCTCGACGACCGGGCCGAGGCGGTCCAGGAGGCCTACGACGCGGCGTTCGACGGCACCGATACGGGCTGGCGCTACGCCGTCGAGTTCCCGACGATCCGCAAGACGAGACAGGCGCTCGGTCGGGTCATCCGGTCGCCGGAGGAAGTCGGGGTTCGCGCCCTGCTCGACCGGCGCTACTCCCGGCAGGCGAAGCCCGATCTGGGCAAGTACAGCGTCAACGGCATCTTCCCCCACGCGGAGCGGGAGGAGCTGATCGATATCGAGCCGGGAAAACTCAAGTTCGCGATGCTCAACTTCTACGGCGGCCACGACGCCTACGACGGCGAGCCGCCGACGCCCTGACTCAGGACGGCAGCGAAACGCTGCTGACCGGTAGCTTGTGGGTCCCGTCCCAGAACTCGAGTTCGCCGACCGTCCAGCGGACGGGCTCGATCTCTCGGTCGGCCAATCGCCGTGCCGTCTCGCGGTCGCCGCCGCGCGCGAGGGTCACGTGGGGGACGTAATCGCTGCCCTCGAGTCCCTCGACGGCGTCGAAGGCGTCGGTGAGGTCGGCGTGGATCCGCTCGAGCCCGGGGCTCTCGACGGTCAGGTAGACGACGGGCGCGGAGCCAAGCGGCGGGTCCGCGAAGTAGTCGATGCCGGTTACCGCGGCCTCGACGGCGGGCTCGCCCTCGAGCGCGCGGTGGGCTCGGTGTTGGAGCTGTGCGACGTGGTCTGCCTCGCCGAGTCGCTTGAGCAGACAGGAGTGGTCCTCGCGGACGGTCTCGAACCCGATCAGCTCGGGGTGGAGCCGGTTCGCCAGTTGCCGGACGCGACCGGGGAGAGGGACGTTGACGCTGTACACTTCGTTCCCCTTTCGTTCGAGACGGCTATCAGTTTGCTGGTCTCTCTCTCAGAGTCGGTCGAGCAGCCAGAGGACGATCAGGACGGCGATCACCAGCGCGATCAGCGGTCCCAGCAGACCGATAATGGTCCCGACGATCGCCTCGAGAACCTCGATAACGAGCAACACGGCGAGCAGTCCGAGGACGATCTTCAGCAGCGTTTCGACCTCGAGTTCGCCGCGCGTGTCGAGCATACCGGTCGATACGCGTGACTGTCTCAAAAACGCACCGACGCGTTCGTCGGAAAACCTATCTGGACGGCTGAGGCATGTCCGATAATGGACGCGAGGGGGCTGCGAGCCCTGAGTATCGTGCTGGTGGTGGTTTGTTTGGTCGCCGCCGCGGTGGCTCCGATCGGTGCCGCGGCCGACCCGGGGAGCCGACCAGCGGCGCTGCAAGCGGAGGACGAACTGGCCCTCGAGGACGCCGATCAGATCGTGATGGACGTTTTCATCGCGGAAAACGGCTCGGCGCTGGTCACCGTCGACTACCAGTTCCGCTACGGCGAGAACGGGACGTCCAAGGCGGCGTGGGAACGGCTGCGGACGGACGTCGAGTCCGACACCGAGGCCTACGTCGACGCGGAGCGGACCAAGTGGAACGACACCGTCGCCGACGGGGCAAACGAGACCGGGCAGAACATGTCGCTGTCGAACCTCTCGATCGCGACGGAAAACGAGACCGCACTACAGAGAATCGGCCACGTCGAGGTCTCTTTCCGCTGGGAATCGTTCGCGGCCGTCGAGATCAACCAGCTCACGGCGGGGCCCGCACTCTCCGGGTTCACGCTGGACGACGATACGCGATTGCAGTTTCGCTGGCCGGCCGGGTACTCGATCTACGAGAACGACGGTCAGCCCCAGATCGATCCGTCGCCGAGCAATCGGACCGACGACATGGTCATCTGGCGGGGGAGCGAGGTCGGGTTTGCCGACGAGCGGCCGTGGATCGTCCTGATCGAGGACGGCGGCTCGAACGCGAACACGACCGCGACGCCCTCGAACGAGGGGCCGACGATGCCGTGGACGATCGTCGTTCTGGCACTGGCCCTGCTCGCGGCCGTCGGCGCCGGCGGGTGGCTGCTCGGCCGCGAACGGACCGCCGACAACGGGAGCAAACGCGAGGCCGAACGGCCGACACAGCCCGACGGATCGACCGGTTCGGCGTCGAACGCAGCCGACGGCCCGCCACCGGAACTGCTCAGCAACGAGGAACGCGTCCTCCGCCTGCTCGAGGAACGCGGCGGTCGGATCAAACAGCAGGCGGTGGTCTCGGAACTGGGCTGGACCGAGGCCAAGACGAGTCAGGTCGTCGGCGACCTGCGCGAGGCCGACGAGATCGAAGTCTTTCGGATCGGCCGGGAGAACGTACTGTCCCTGCCCGAAGAGGACGAGGAGTAGCCGGCCACCTCATCGACGAGCCGCTCGCGGCGTGTCGGCACAGTCGTCGCCGAACCGAACTCGGAAAGGTTTTAATACTCGGATTCCCCATCCCCTACCAATGAGCCACTCCGTCGGCACCACGCTCGCCGTTCTCGGTACCGACGGGACCGTCGCTCGGCGGCGACCGCGACGACTTCGACGGGCCTTTTGAGCCCGTCTACCCTTTCACTCCACGTCTCCGATTCGTTTCATCGATCCCGAAACTGCAGATTTTTCGGTTAGCAGACGCTCTACTGCTTATTTTCAAGCACTAAACCAATGGGCTTAAGGCCGTCCGCTGGTGTCGTTCGAGTACGACATGACCCGCGTTGCACTCGCGTTCTCGGGCGGCCTGGACACGACCGTCTGTGTCCCGCTGCTCGAGGAGGAATACGGATATGACGACGTGATCGGCGTTACCGTCGACGTTGGCCAGCCGGCCGAAGAGTTCGACGAAGCCGAAGAAACCGCCGAGGCGCTCGGCCTCGAACACTACGTCGTCGACGCGCGAGCGGAATTCGCTCAACTCTGTCTCGAGAGCGTTCGCGCGAACGCGACCTATCAGGGCTACCCGCTCGGCACGGCGCTTGCCCGTCCCGTGATCGCGGAAGCGATCCTGGAGGTCGCAGAGGAACAGGACTGTACCGGCATCGCCCACGGCTGTACCGGCAAGGGCAACGACCAACTGCGTTTCGAGGCCGTCTGGCGCAGTTCCGATCTCGAAGTGATCGCCCCCGTTCGCGAACTCGGACTCACCCGCGAGTGGGAACAGGAGTACGCCGCCGAGCGTGACCTGCCCGTCGAGGGTGGCAGCGGCGGCGACTGGTCGATCGACACCAACATCTGGAGCCGCTCGGTCGAGGGCGACGCCCTCGAGGATCCCAACTACGTCCCGCCGCGTGACATCTACGCGTGGACCGACGAGCCCGGCACCGAGACCGAGGAGATCGAGATCGCCTTCGAGAACGGCTACCCCGTCGCCGTCGACGGCCAGCAGTACGAGCCGGTCGAACTCATCGAATACCTCAACGACCTCGCCGGCGGGTACGGCGTCGGCCGCACCGACATGATGGAAGACCGCATGCTCGGGCTGAAGGTCCGCGAGAACTACGAACACCCCGGTGCGACGACGCTGTTGAACGCCCACGAAGCGCTCGAGGGGCTCGTCCTCACCCAGGAGGAACGCCAGTTCAAGCAGCAGATCGACCAGCAGTGGTCCCAGAAGGGCTATGAAGGCCTGATCGACGCACCGCTTGTCAGCGCGCTCGAGAGTTTCATCGACGAAACCCAACAGCGCGTGACCGGGACGGTCACGATCCGCTTCGAGGGCGGCCAGGCGCGCCCGGTCGCTCGCGACAGCAAGTACGCGGCCTACTCCGCCGAACACGCCTCCTTCGACACCGAGACGGTCGGGAAGATCAAACAGGAGGACGCGACCGGCGTCGCGAAGTACCACGGCTTCCAGCGCCGCCTCGCGAACGAGGCCATCGCCGCGAACGCGACCGACGAGGACGAGTAAGCATGACCGAGGAGAGCGCTCACGAGGGCGGCGCGGCCGAACGGGCGATCGCGACGGACGGCGGCGAGCCGACCGACGGCGACGAGGGTGTCGTCCGCCGGGACCGCTTCAGCGGCGGCCCCGCCCGGAGCTTCCTCTCCTCGCTCGCGGCCGATCGGCGCATCTTCGCGGCTGACCTCGAGGTCGACCGCGCTCACACCGTCATGCTGGCGGAACGGGACATCATCGGGGACGACGTAGCCGGCGAGATCCTCACCGCACTGGATGCGATCGAGGTCGACGGCCACGGCTCGCTGCCTGACGGCGAGGACGTCCACGAAGCCATCGAGACCGCCGTGATCGAACGCATCGGTGCCGAGGGCGGGAAGATGCACACCGCACGCTCGCGCAACGACGAGGTCGCGGCCTGCATTCGCTACCGCCTGCGCGAGGACGTCCTCGAGGCGATCGAGACGACGCTCGCGCTGCGCGAGTCGCTGATCGACGTCGCCGACGACCATCGGGAGACGATCATGCCCGGCTACACCCACCTCCAGCCCGCCCAGCCGACCACCGTGGCCCACTGGGCGCTGGCCTACGAGGGTGCGGTTCGCCGCGACACCGAACGGCTGCTCGCGGCCTACGGCCGCATCAACGAGTCGCCGCTGGGTGGTGCGGCCTTCGCGGGCACGACGTTCGATATCGACCGCGAGCGGACGGCCGACTTGCTGGGCTTCGAGGGCGTCGTCGAGAATTCGATGGACGCCGCCTCGAGTCGCGATTTCCTGCTCGAGACGACCCAGGCACTGTCGACCCACGCGACGACGCTGTCGGGGCTGGCGGAGGACGTGATCATCTTCGCGAACCGCGGCTTCGTCGACCTGGCGGACGACTACTCCTCGACGTCGTCGATCATGCCCCAGAAGAAGAACCCGGACACGCTGGAACTCGTCCGCGCGGTCGCGGGCGACGCGGCCGGCGGCGTTCAGGGACTGACGACGACGCTGAAGGGGCTGCCCCGCGCGTACAACCGCGACCTCCAGCGGGCGACGACCCACGCCTGGGAGACCGTCGACGCGGTGACCGATGCCAGCGAGGTCGCAGCGGGCGCGGTCGCCACCGCCGACTGGGACGAGGAGACGCTGGCCGCGGAAGCCGGCGCGGGCTTCTCGACGGCGACCGGCGTCGCGGACCTGCTGGCGGCGAACGGGTTGCCGTTCCGGACCGCCCACGAGTTGGTGGCCATCGCTGCCGAGGGCGGTGCGGACTACGACGCCCTCGAGGCCGCGGCTCAGGAGGTCCTCGGCGAGTCACTCGAGGCCCACGTCGAGCGCGGGGCGGTCGAAGCGGCCCTCGACCCGGTCGAGAGCGTCGCGAGCCGCGACTCGCAGGGCGGCCCCGCGCCCGAGGCGGTCGCGCCCCAGATCGAGGGGGCCCGCGAGTCGCTTTCGGCCGACGCCGACGACCTCGCGTCGTTGACCGACGCGCTCGAGGCCGCCCACGAGCGGTTGCGCTCGGAGGTGAACGGCTATGTCTGAGGTCGTCAGTTCGCCAGTGTCGGCGGAACACCGGCCGCAATCGCCCCCCGCCGACCGGCCGGTACGACGACGATCCCCGCGAGGGGATCAATTACCGAACACATGATATGTCAAAGTAGACCTGCCGTAATGTAGCTCCGACGGACCGTTAGCGTGGCGTGCAGATAATGTAATTTTGCTGTTAAGTTCGAAGGCTTTAAGGGATCCCGGCACCCACGTTGGGGTACAATGACCGAATGTGTCGAGTGTGGGGCTGAGGTGTCCCTGCACGACGATCTGGAAGTGGGAGAAATCGTTGACTGTACGACCTGCGGTGCCGAGCTGGAAGTCGTCGATACCGAGCCGCCAGTCCTCGAGCAGGCCCCCGAGCTGGAAGAGGACTGGGGTGAGTGACCTTGCAGACGGCTGGGAAACTGCCGTCCTCCGCTGCGACGGTTCGCGGGGCGCGTAGCGCCGCGACCCACAATCAGGGGTGGCTCGCGTGAACGTCGGCATACTCTACTCACGGATTCGCAAAGACGAGAAGCTCCTGCTCAACGAGCTTCGCGAGCGCGATCACGAGATCACCAAGATCGATGTCCGCAAGCAGACCTTCGACATTGCGGAAGCGCCCGCGGCGTTCGACGGGCTCGACATCGTCGTCGACCGGTGTCTCGCCACGAGCCGGAGCCTGTACGCCACGCAGTTCTTCGAATCGTACGGCATTCCCGTGGTCAACAGCCACGAGACCGCCGACGTCTGTGCGGACAAGGTAAAGAACAGCCTCGCGCTCGAGGACGCGGGCGTCCCGACCCCCGAGACCAAGGTCGCGTTCACCAAAGAGACCGCGATGGACGCCATCGAGGAGTTCGGCTACCCCTGCGTCCTCAAGCCGGTCGTCGGCTCGTGGGGGCGCCTGATGGCCAAGATCGACTCCGAGTCGGCCGCCGAGGCCATCCTCGAACACAAGGCGACGCTGGGCCACTACGAACACAAGGTGTTCTACGTCCAGGAGTTCGTCGAGAAGCCCGGCCGCGACATCCGCGTGCTGGCGATCGATGGCGAACCCATCGCCGGGATGGTCCGGTCGTCGGACCACTGGATCACCAACGCCGCGAAAGGCGCGGAGACGGACGTCTTCGAGATCGACGACGAGGCGCTGGATCTCGTCGAACGAGCCACCGACGCCGTCGGCGGCGGGCTGCTCGGGATCGACCTGATGGAGACCGCGGACGGCTACACCGTCCACGAAGTCAACCACACCGTCGAGTTCAAGGCCCTCGACGAGGCCGTCGAGACCGACGTCGCCGGCACCGTCGTCGACTGGCTCGAGGAGAAAGCCACGGCCGCCGATCCGGAACTCGAGGTGTCCGCCAAATGACCGTCGGCGGCGATATCGGTGCCGCGCCGGACGCCGAGGCGGTCACCGCGAGCGTCATCGGCGGCAGCGGCTTCACGGGCGGCGAACTCCTGCGACTGCTCGCCGGCCACCCCAACGTCGAACTCGTCGAAGTCACGAGCCGGTCGAAGGCCGGCAAGAGCGTCGGCTCCGTCCACCCGCCGCTTCGCGGGTCGGACCTGCGCTTTACCGAACCCGACGACCTCGAGTCGGTCGACGTGCTGTTCGCCGCGACGCCCCACGGCGTCTCGATGGGCCGCATCGACGACTTCTTCGAGATCGCCGACACCGTCGTCGACCTCTCGGCGGACTTCCGCCTCGAGAGCGAGGCCCAGTACGACGAGTGGTACGACGGCCACGAGGCCCCCGAGTACCTCGAGCAGGCCGAGTACGCGCTCCCCGAGATCAACCGCGAGAACCTCGAGGGCGCGGAACTCATCGCGGGTGGCGGCTGTAACGCCACCGCGACGATCCTCGGGCTCTACCCGCTGTTCGAACACGGCATCCTCGAGGGCGGCGAGCAGATCGTCGTCGACGTGAAAGTCGGCTCCTCGGAGGGCGGCGCCGGCGGCGGCGAGGCCTCGAGCCACCCCGAGCGCTCGGGCGTCGTGCGTCCGTACGCGCCGACGGGCCACCGCCACGAGGCCGAGATCGAGCAGTTCCTCGACACCTCGGTCGCCTTCTCCTGTCACGCCGTGGATATGACCCGCGGCGCGAGCGCGACGAATCACGTCTTCCCGTCGGGACCGGTCTCGAAGGGGGACCTCTGGCAGGCCTATCGGGGCTGTTACGAGGACGAGCCGTTCGTCCGCATGGCCGCCGGCGGCTCCGGCGTCTACCGCTACCCCGAACCGAAGGCGGTCGCCGGGACCAACCTCGCCGAGGTCGGTTTCGAACTCGACCCCTCGAACAAGCGCGTCGTCGTCTTCTCGGCGATCGACAACATGATGAAGGGCTCGGCCGGGCAGGCGGTCCACGCCGCCAATATCGCGCTCGGCCTCGAGGAGACGGCCGGACTCGAGTTCACGGGACTGCACCCCGTGGGGGCACCGTAAATGACGGTCGTCGTCAAGATCGGCGGCGCACGCGCCGTCGATCCCGAAGGCGCGCTTTCCGACGTGGCTTCGCTCGTCGCGGACGGCGAGGACAGCGCGGAACAGAGTTCCGCTGGCCGTTCAGGCGGCGTTGAGCCGCCTGAAGACGTCGTCCTCGTCCACGGCGGCTCGACCGCCGTCGACGAGACGCTCGAGGACCTCGGCAAAGAGCCGACCTACGTCGAAACGCCCGGCGGCGTCGTCGGGCGCTTTACCGACGAGGAGACGATGGACGTCTTCAAGATGGTCATGCCCGGCAAGCTCAACACGGACCTCGTGGAGAGCCTGCACAACGAGGGCGTCGACGCGGTCGGGCTCTCGGGCACCGACGGCAAACTGCTGGAAGGCAAGCGCAAGTCCGCCGTCCGCGTCACAGAGGACGGCAAGAAGAAGATCAAGCGCGGCGACCACTCGGGCAAAATCGAGTCGGTCAACGCCGACCTCCTCGAGACGACGCTTTCGGGCGGTTACACGCCCGTCGTCTCCGTTCCCATGCTGGGCAAGGAGAAGTCGGGCGGCTACACCGCCGTCAACGCCGACGCCGACCGCGCCGCGGCCGCCATCGCGGGCGCGCTCGAGGCCGACCTCGTGGTGCTGACCGACGTCTCGGGAATCTACGAGGACCCCGACGACGAGTCCACCAAGATCGACTCGGCGTCGACCCCCGAGGAGTTCGAGGCCGTCAAGACGGCGGCTGAGGGGTTCATGACGAAGAAGGTCATGGCCGCCGAGGAAGCCCTCGAGGGTGGCGCGGCTTCGGTCACCGTCGCGACGGCAAACGCCGACGACCCGATCTCGAGTGCGCTCGCGGGCGAGGGGACGACCCTCGAGCCCGGCGCGCTCGCGGACGAACACGACGCGGAAACGGAGGCCGACGAATGAGCGACCTCGATTTCATCTCCGGAAGCAAACCGATCGGTATCGAACGCGGTGAGGGGCCGTACCTCTACACCGACGACGGCACGGAGTATCTCGACGTCGGCGCGAGCTACGCCTGCACGCCGCTGGGCCACTCTCACCCCGCGGTCGTCGACGCGGTACAGGAGCAGGTCGCCGACCTGACGTTCGTCGACTCCTCCTATCCCGTGCAGGCGCGAGAGGATGCCTACGCCTCGCTCGTCGCGGCCGCGCCCGACGGCCTCGAGTCGGCCTGGTTCTGCAACTCCGGGACCGAGGCCAACGAGGCCGCCTTGAAGTTCGCCCGCTCGGCGACCGGTGACTCGAAGATCGTCGCCGCGACCCGCTCGTTCCACGGGCGCACCATGGGATCGCTCGCGGCTACCTGGAAGGACAAGTACAAGAAGCCCTACGAGCCGCTGGCCGGCGACGTCGAGTTCGTCCCTTACGGCGACGGCGAGGAACTCGCGGACGCGGTCGACGACGAGACCGCGGCCGTCATCCTCGAGCCGATCCAGGGCGAAGGCGGGATCAACGTCCCGCCCGCGGGCTACCTCGAGACGGCCCGCGAGGCCACCGAGGAGGCCGGCGCGGCGCTCGTCCTCGACGAGGTCCAGACGGGAATGGGCCGCACGGGCGAGATGTGGGCCTGCCAGAACGCGGGCGTCACGCCCGACGTGTTGACGACGGCGAAAGGGCTCGGCAACGGCCTGCCCGTCGGCGCGGTCGCGGTCCGGGACTGGATCGCCGACGGCGCGGCCTCGCACAACGCCACGTTCAGCGGCGGTCCCGTGGTCGGTGCGGCCGTCCACGCGACGATCTCGACGCTGGTCGAGGAGGAGTACCCCGCCCACGCCGCCGAAGTCGGCGATTATCTGGTCACGGAACTCGAGGCGGCACTTGGCGATTCGGTGCGTGAAGTCCGCGGCGAGGGCCTGCTCGTCGGCGTCGAGTTGAAACGCGGCGCGAACCGCGTCGCCCGCGATCTCGCGATGAACCACCAGGTGCTGGCGCTGCCGGCCGGTCGAACCGTCCTCCGACTGCTCCCGCCGCTCGTCCTTGAGCGGGCCGAGGCCGATCGAGTGGTCGACGCGATCGCCGACGTCCTCGGACCGACCGACGACTCATGAGCGCGAACGCCGATCCCTCGAGCGACGTGTCGACCGCGGCGGCCCGCGAGTTGCTCGTCGATCTCGTCTCGATCCCCTCGCCGACCCGCGAGGAACGCGAGGCGGCCAAACGGCTCGTGGACTTCTTCGAGGCCCACGACCGGGAGGTCTGGATCGACGCGGTCGGGAACGTCCGTGCGCCGGCGGACGATTCCGTCCTCCTGACCTCGCACATCGACACCGTGCCGGGGGACATCCCCGTCGAGGTCGAGGAGACCGGCGACGACGAGATCCTCTGGGGCCGCGGCAGCGTCGACGCGACGGGGCCGCTCGCCGCGATGGCGGCCGCCGCCGTTCGCACCGGCGTCTCCTTCGTCGGCGTCGTCGGCGAGGAGGTCGACTCGAAGGGGTCGCGTTATCTTGTCGACGACCGCGACGAGTCGCCCGAGGCCGTCGTCAACGGCGAGCCGTCCGGCGCCGACGGGATCACGCTAGGGTATCGCGGCCTGATCGCCGGGACGTACGTCGCGACCAGCGAATCCGGCCACACCTCTCGGCCGGACCCGAACGCGATCCAACACGCCGTCCGCTGGTGGTCGGCCGTCGAGGAGTACTTCGAGGGCGACGAGTACGAACCGGTCTTCGAGCAGGTGACGACCAAGCCGGTCGACATCGAGGGCGGCGTCAGCGACGACGGACTCTCCGTCGAGGCGACGATGGACGTCCAGTTGCGCGTGCCGCCGGCCCTCGACGTCGGGACCGTCCGCGAGGCCGCCGAGGCCGAACTCGAGGTCGGGACCGTGACCTGGAAGGACAAGGTCCCGCCGGTGATGATGAGTCCGCGAACGCCGGTCGCCCGGGCGTTTCGGGTCGCCATCCGGAAGGAGGGCGCCGATCCGCGTCTGGTGCGCAAGACCGGCACGAGCGACATGAACATCTACGCCGGGGCCTGGGACTGTCCGATGGTCACCTACGGGCCGGGCAACTCGGACCTCGATCACGCGCCCGACGAGCGACTGTCGCTGTCGGAGTTCGACCGATCGGTATCGGTCCTCGAGCGCGTCGCACGGACGCTCAGTGAGCAATAACGTTTCAGACGAGCTATCATACCATGACAACAGCAACGAACGAGACGGAGCCGAGACACTTCCTCGACGTCGATGACCTCTCCGAGGCGGAACTGCTTGCAGTGCTGGACAGGGCCGACGAGTACAAACGCGCCGTCGACGCCGGCGATGACCACGCGGACCTGTCCGGCCAGACCCTCGGGATGCTCTTCCAGAAGGCGAGTACCCGTACCCGGGTCTCTTTCGAAACGGGCATGACCCAACTCGGCGGGCACGCGATCTTCCTCGGGGAAGACGACATCCAGCTCGGCCGGGGCGAACCGCTGAAAGACACCTCGCGTGCGCTCTCGCGGTACGTCGACGCCGTGATGGCCCGCGTGTTCAAACACGAGAACGTCGAGGTACTGGCCGAGTACTCCTCGGTGCCGATCGTCAACGGCCTCACCGACGACGCCCACCCCTGCCAGACGCTCGCGGACCTACAGACGATCCGCGAACACGAGGACGGCTTCGAGGGCGTCTCGGCGGCCTGGATCGGCGACGGCAACAACGTCGCCCAGTCGTTCGCGCTCGGTTGTGCGCTGACCGACATCGACCTGACGATCGCGACGCCGGAGGGGTACGAGGTCGACGGCGAGGTCCTCGAGCGGGCCCGTGAACTGGGCGGCGATCCGACGGTCACGACCGATCCCGTCGAGGCCGCCACCGACGCCGACGTCATCTACACGGACGTCTGGATCTCGATGGGCCAGGAGGACGAACGCGACGTCCGGATGAACGACTTCGAGGGTTTTCAGGTCAACACGGACCTGCTCGAGAACGCCCCCGACGCCTCGGTCATGCACTGTCTCCCCGCCCACCGCGGCGAGGAGGTCACGGATGACGTCATCGAGGGCGATCGGTCGATCGTCTTCGATCAGGCCGAGAACCGACTCCACGCGCAGAAGGCGTTGTTGAGTTGGCTGCTGGAGTAAGCGGCCGATCACGAACGGAGTGAGTGATCGGTTTTTTGGTCCAGATTTTTGCGTGAGCGGTCAGCTCTGCTGACCCGAACGGAAAAAGGTGGGTTGTAGAACCGACTGCACGCGCAGAAGGCGCTGTTGAGTTGGCTGCTCGAGTAGGCGTTTGATCACGAACGGAGTGCGGGCGGTTTTTGATCCGTGTTTTTGGTGAGCGAAACGGGGTGCCGAATCTCAGCCACGGTAGGTGTCCAGCCGCGGGACGACGGCCGCGTACACGACTCCGAGGCCGAGACCGTAGACGATGTGATCGACGATCGGGCCGGCCGCCAGCGGATCGATCGGCGTCGACATCGAGAGCAGGTGTGGCGCGAGAACGAGGTTCCAGCCGATGACGATGTTGCCCAACCACAGGGCGACCCCGTAGCCAAGGCCGAGGACGGCACCCGTGGGAATCGATTCCGAAAACGGCCGCAGCCGGTGATGGTAGACGATCAGCCCGTATCCGGTCGCGAAGACGGCGCTGTATCCGATGTGGAGGACCCACCACAACTGCATTTCGGGCAGCGTCGTGAGGACTCCCGTGGTCGGTCCGATATCGGCAAAGATCGTCAGGGCCGGCCGAATCACTCCGACCAGTCCCCCGAGAAGGACTGCGTACGGCCAGTACGAGTGGACGACGAGCGATCGGTCGGCGTGGTGAGCATGGTCAGTCGACATACGCGATGCTTGGGATGGGATTCGAATATACGTCCAGTGACGTTTCCATATGCTGGGAACGAGCGCCCGGCAACCGGCCTCCGGCCCGTTGAACGGTGGCAGTATCATCCCGCCTGAACGTCCTGCTACTGATCACACGGTGGCTATTCGGTCGGCCGAACCGACTCGCTGCTCGGGGCTTCCCGCTTCGTGACCGTCAACCGATGACCCGCTCCGCTTCCGATTAATCAGTTGTTTCTCCGATATAACGTCTCCCATACCTGTTGAAACGAAAGGAAGTATTATACTGCGGGTGATAATCACTGAAATTTACAATGTGGTTTCGATTCGTACTCGCCGCACTGCTCATGCTACTGGGGCCGACGGCGGTACTCGTCGTCTACCTGTTGTAGCGGGGCGAACCCACGGCCGGAGCCGTTCGTACCGTTCCGACTGCAACGGGTATTTTGAGACGGTCGTCCATAGGGATCGTATGGCCGAGCCCCACCAGCATCGCCTCGGAGAACTGATGGAGGAATCGGACCCGGCGTTCGAAGCGGTGATGAGTTGCGTGTTTGGGATCGAGGATCACGAGACACGGACCTATCTCGTCCTGTGTGACCGGCCCGGGAGTACGATCGCGGAACTGGCCACGGCCCTCGAGCGCGACCGGAGTACGGTCAACCGGTCGCTGTCGACGCTCCGGGACCGCGGGCTCGTGTACCGGGACCGGCGGCTGCTCGACGGCGGCGGCGACGTCTACCAGTATACGGCCACGTCGCTGCCCGAGGCCAAGGCAATGCTCCACGAGGCCCTGGACGCCTGGACCGCGACGGTCCACGACGTGATCGACGAGTTCGACGACGGGGCCGACTGAGACGTCCACCGCGGAATCCACCCACTTTTTGCCCCTGCGGTCCTCCCCTCCGACAATGAGTCTCAGTCTCTCGGCCGAGCAACCCGATCAACCCGCCGACGCCGACGAGGGCGTTTGGCTCGAGTGCATCGAGTGCGGCGAAACCTTCGCTCCGTTCGACGACGTCCGCTACACCTGCGACGACTGCGACGGCCTCCTCGAGGTCCGCTACGCCGACCTGCCGACGTTCGACGACTTCGAGGGCGAGGGCGTCTGGCGCTATGCCGACGCCCTGCCGTTCGAGGCCGGCGTCTCGATCCAGGAGGGCGCGACCCCGCTGTACGAGGTCCCCCGTCTCGAGGACGAGATCGGGATCGAAGCGCTGCGGATCAAACACGAAGGGATGAACCCGACGGGGTCGTTCAAGGACCGCGGCATGACCGTCGGCGTCAAGGTCGCAAAAGAACTCGGCGTCGGCCGACTGGCCTGTGCTTCGACGGGCAACACCAGCGCCGCCCTGGCCGCCTACGGCTCCCGTGGCGGAATGCAGACGCTCGTCCTCTTGCCCGCGGGCAAGGTCGCCGCCGGCAAGATCGCCCAGGCCAGCCTCCACGGAGCCCGCATTCTCGAGGTCGACGGCAACTTCGACGCCTGTCTCGACATCGTCCAAGAACTCGCGGGGCAGGGCGAGGCCTACCTGCTGAACTCGCTGAACCCCTTCCGGCTCGAGGGCCAGAAGACGATCGGCCTCGAGATCCTCGAGGGCTTTCTCGCCGACTACGACGCCGTCCCGGACCGAATCGTGCTGCCGGTCGGCAACGCCGGCAACACGTCGGCGCTGTACAAGGCCTTCCGCGAACTCGTCCAGGCCGGCGCGCTCGACGAGGACGACGTGCCGAAACTGACCGGCGTCCAGGCCGAAGGGGCCGCGCCGATGGTCGAAGCGATCGAGAACGGGGCCGACGAGGTCCGCCGCTGGGAGGACGTCGAGACCCGCGCGACCGCGATCCGGATCGGGAACCCGGTCAACGCGCCGAAGGCACTGCCCGGCATCCGGGAGACCGGCGGGACCGCCGTCGCGGTCTCCGACGAGGAGATCACCGAAGCCCAGCGGGATATCGCCGCCGAAGGGATTGGCGTCGAACCGGCTTCCGCGGCCTCCGTCGCCGGCCTGCGAAAACTCCGAGCCGAGGGGATCGTCGACGACGACGAACGCGTCGCCTGTCTGACCACCGGCCACCTGCTCAAAGATCCCGACGCCGCCGCTGCGGCGGGGAGCGAACCCGAACCCGTGCCGGCCGACACCGACGGCGTCCTCGCGAGTCTTGCGAGTGAGGGCTCGTCGGATCGATAGATCCGACGGCGTCCTCGAGTACCTGCAGGAGTAACGTCGGCCGGATGCACGACCGCCGTCTGACGCGTCTGACACCCGACTGACTGACCTTTTTCCGATCCAGCGTCGAACCCGCAGGCGAGCCATGTCCGTCGAACGAGGTCCGACCCAATCCGCCGTCGACGAACCGACGCGTATTACTCACCGGAACCGGTCCGTTCGAGCCGATCCACGCCGGTGTCGTCCTCCGGCCGAATCCATCGACCAGACAGCCCCCTGTGAACTGCCGCTGTCCGTTCGGATCGAACGAACTCGACTTCGACTCCGAATCGCCGCGCTCGAGCGACTCGTCGCGAGGAGCGAAACCCGCCGACAGGCCGTCATCGACCGGTACGAACGGTTGTTAGCGGACCGAGACGATTCGACCCAGGACGCCGCAACTTCGTCGTCGTCATCGCTGCTGGCTCAGCTACGCAGTCTCTGACCCTGTCCTGTTTAATTCAAACAGTCCTACATTTTAAATATCAGGGGTTGTCAATCTATTGTAGGGAGAACAAATAACCGATGGCAGATACGGCTGCAGTCTGTCCCGAATGCGATGGCAGATTACGGCAGAGAGGTACCGAAATCGTGTGTGAGGACTGCGGACTCGTCTCCGGCGAGGATTCGATCGATCGCGGCCCGGAATGGCGGTCCTTCGAGGACGAGGACACCGATCGACGACGGACCGGCGCGCCGCTTACCCGCTCGAGACACGATCGTGGACTGTCGACGGAGATCGGCTACGGCTCCGGCTCCGATTCGGGATACAGCTCCCGGCTGACCGGCCGGAAGCGTCGACAGATCGCTCGCCTCCGAAGGGAACACAACCGCGCACGCATCTCCTCGAAAGTCGAACGGAATCAGGTCTACGGGTTCGCCGAAATCCGACGGATTACCGCCTCGCTCTCGCTGCCGGAATCGGCCAGAGAGCAGGCCTGTGCCCTCTTCGAGTCCGCACAGTCCGAGGGGCTCTTCCAGGGCCGCTCGCTCGAGGGGTTTGCGGCCGCCGCCATCTACGCGACCTGCCGGACCCGGTCGATCGCCCGGACGACCGACGAGATCGCCGAGACGGCCCGCGCCGACGGCGACGAACTCTCCGTCGCCTACGACGCGCTGAACCGCGAACTCGGGCTCCCGACCGGGCCGATCGATCCCGCCGAGTACCTGCCCCGATACGCCTCGAAACTCGAGGTCGGAACGGCCGTCGAGCAACGCGCCCGCGATCACGTCCAAACCCTGCTCGAGTCGGGACGGATCGGCGGGCGAAACCCGAGTGGCGTTGCGGCGGCCTGTCTCTACAAAGCCGCCGGGGAACGCGAGGACTGGCCCACACTCACGCAGGCCACGGCGGCCGAGGTCGCCGACGTCGCACCGGTGACGATCCGGTCGACCGTCGTCGATCTCAGGGAACTCGGGTCGGCCGAACTGGTCTCCGCTCCCTCGGACTGACCGGCAATCACCGTTTCTCGGTGCCGAGTGGCAGTGGCACCTCGCTCGACGCGTAAAAACACTCTCGTCCCGTTCAGCGGCCCCGCTCGATCACGTCGTCCGGAGCGTATTCGTACTCGGTTCGTAGACCTCGCCTTTCTGTTTGAGCTTGTCGATCTCGTGTTCGGCCTTTGACTGGTCCATGCCGATCTCCTCGGCCCGCTCCATGACGATGTCGACCGGCGCACCGTCGTCGTACTCCTCTTCGATGTCCCCGATGAGCTGTTTGAGGTTCTTGATCCGGTCGCGCTGGGACTTCGAGGTGCCGGCCTCGACGATGTCCGCGTCGAACTCGCCGGTCTCGGGGTCGACCCCCACGTCCTGCAGACACGAGCGGACGATCTCGATGACCCGTTCGGCGTCGCTCTGTTCGACCGTATCCGAGAGCCGAACGCGGGCGCTGGCCTCCGAAAGCCGCACCAGCGCCTCGAGCTTGCGGGCCGTGACCGGCACCGCGGCGTCCTCGTCAGTCCCTTTCGAGCGCAGATCGACGTAGAAATCCCGGATCGCGTTGCGGGCCGCCTCGGTCATCCGCGGGTGGCAGTTCTGCTTGGCGTAGGCGATGTATTTCCGCAGGAGTTCGGCGTCGATCTCCGGATCGACCTGGTCGGTCATCTCGTCGATCTCTCCCTGACTGACCTCGAGACTGGACATCTCCTCGCGCTGGGTGGTCAACTCGCCGGCGTAGTTGGTCGTGATGATGTGTTCCGCGAGATTTCGGTCTTTCTCCTCGTCGGGCGTGTCCGTCACGGTAAAGATCAGGTCGAACCGCGAAATCAGGGCCGGCTCGAGGTCGATCTGCTCGCTGATCGGTTCGTACTGATCGAATCGGCCGTACTTGGGGTTGGCCGCGCCAAGCAGCGAACAGCGAGATTTCAGCGTGGCGTTGATGCCGGCCTTCGAGACGGAGATCTTCTGTTGCTCGAGGGCCTCGTGCATGGCGGACCGGTCTTCCGGTCGCATCTTGTCGAGTTCGTCGATGGCGGCGATCCCCTGGTCTGCGAGGACGAGCGCACCGGCCTCGAGGCTCCACTGCTGGCCGTCGCCGAAGTCGTCGCGAACGGCCGCGGCGGTGAGACCCGCCGAACTGCTGCCCTTCCCGGAGGTGTAGACGGCCCGTGGCGCGATGTTCTCGATGTATGCCAGCATCTGAGAGTTGTGCGAAACGATGCCGTTCGAAACGTAGTTGTGCGTCCCTCCGACCTCGAGGTCGTATACCCAGTCGTAATCGGGGTCGACTTCGTCGATGGATTCGATCCGTTCCCAGCAGATATCGCCTTCGGCGAACTGCTTGAGAGCAGTGACGTCCTTTGCTACCGTTCCTCCGTCAGTCAGAACTGCGCCCTCGTTCGGATGTTCACTTTTCGGTAACGCATCTTCGAAAGCCGAAACGATTCGTCGGAGACTGTCTCGGCTCGGATTTCGTGATCCTCGTTCGTAATGCTGGTACGTCGACCGGGGGAGCCCACATTCGGCCTGTGTGAGCGAGAGCGCTTCACGAATTCGTCGAAGCTCCGTTCCGAGATTCGGGATGATGTCGAGATTGGTGTTCCCGTCCGTGTCAGCGTACTGTCGCGCGGTCCGCTGTTTCCGCTGAGTTACGAACCCGATATTGGAAACGTATTTCTCGAATTCATCGCCGCTTATTCTGAGCCGGTAACTCCCGTTCTGTCGGTCGTGAAGCTGTGAACGAATCCCCAGTGAGAGAAGCAGTGTCCTCACGTTTTCGAGGAGTTCACGACTCGTCGAGGCAGCAGTTATCTCTCGCTGAGATTCCGAGACGTGCCCTTCTCCTTCGATGAACGCTTTGAGGAATTCGGATCTGATCGACTCGGTGGTCCGGAAAATCGGATCGGGAACGCATTGATTGTCCGAGGACTGTAGAAGCTGTTCTGCTAATGTGTCGAGGAAGCTTACGAATTCGCCCGCTGAACAGAGCAGTTCGCGTGCGTCCTTGGACTCATGCGGGTCCCGTTCAGTAACATTCAGCCCCAAGTCCGCTAGTGCATTCGCTGCGTCATCTAACACTTCTCTATCGTTGTTCGTAATCGAAACGAAGCCTGTCTGATCGTCTCGCTGCTCGACGTATCCTTCTGCAACGATGTATCCGATTAGACGTGCCAGTGATGGAGTCCATTTCTCGGGCAAATCAAGCTGAACCGCATTTCGGGACTTGGATCGTCGGAAATCAACCTCAAGGGTATCGTCGCTGTTCGTCTCGACACTTCGCGGGGTTGCGATAAACTGTCCCTCGTTGAGTTCATCAGCAACGATCGGCATGAACCGTCCGTCCTGTTGGACGAACAGGGGATGCGACGGTGTCACCTCGAGTTCCCGCCCGCCTGCAGTCCGGAGTCGATACATCCGGTCGGGAGCCTCTCGTTTCCAGACCTTTGTCGCACGCTGTGGATCGATCTCCCCGTTTTCTTGCAAGGAGGGGACGTCGATATCGATCTCGTCGTACCAGCCGTCGTCGATCGGTTTCGGATCGTCGAGGTTCGATTCGACGAGGTCGCGGATGGGCACGTCACGCCCGTCTGCGAGCGTGACCTTCGTATCGCCGCGGACGCACTTCCCCGTCCCGGGGTCCCCGATGAGAAGCATGTGCAGGTCGCCCCGGATCCGCGAGCCGTCGGGCAACTGCTTCGTGACGCCGGAGAACAGCTGGAGGATCATCGAGAGCTTCTCCTGGTCGTAGCCGTAGATCGAGGGGGCGATGGAGGCGACCATCTTCTCGTAGATGTCCTCGGAACTCGAGAGACGGACGATCTCCTCTTTGTCCTCGCCGGTGATGTCCATGTCCTCGAACTGCTCTTCGTCGATCTCGACGGACATGCCCTCCATGTAGAAGTCGAAGACCGGCGACGGATCCTGTTGGTCGCCCTGTTGCTCGAGGCGGAGAACGCCGGTCGCGGAGACGTGGTCGCCGGGGGTGACCTCGCCGGTGATGTCGTCCTCGATGTTGATATCCAGTGCTTGTGGCGTCTCCCCGCCGCGAAGCCCCTCGGGACTCTCCTGGACGCGGAGCTTCTGGGAGTCGACGAACTCGGACTGGTCGAAGTTCACGCGGAAGGGACCCTGCCGCTCACAGCCCTGACATTCGTGGGGTTCCTGGAAGTCGCCGCTGGACTGGGGGACGCGAGTGAGCGTCCCACAGAGCTGGCACTCGAAGGCGGCCTCTTCGATCTTCGGGCGGACGTCGGTGGCTTTGCGGACGATGCCGTGGACCTGCACGAGGGAGTTCATATCGCGGGCGCGGATCTCGCGGATCTCGGGCGACTCCGTCTCCGGGAGGTTCCGCACGCGGACGTGGGCCTGCCCGAGGCTCACGTCGATCGGGAGGTCGTACAGCCGCAGCGCCTCCTCGGCGTATCGTTGCAGCTGTTCGGGCTGGTTGATGAAGTCGTCGGCAAGATCGGGATCGAACCGGTAGAGGTCCTGCCAGTCGACGTGCAGCGACCGCTGCTCGTTGGGGTACTGCTGGGCAAGCTGCTTGATCTCGCTGTCGTAGTAGTTCCGGAAGAACTGCTCGAAAGAGTCGACGAGTTCGGAGTTTCCCGCTTGCGCCATTGCACACCGCTAGGGCCGCCATCGGGTATAAATGGTCGTATACCGGGGCGAAACTGGTTCCGGACAGTCACGTCGCCTGCCGCCACTCAGTCGCCGGACTCGGCCTCGCCGAGGCTGTCGGCGGCCACGCCGAGCGTCGCGATCGACCGGAACGCCTCCTCGACGGTCAGGTCGACCTCGTGGACCTTCTCGGCGGGCATGTGCATGACGTAGCCGTTCGTGGCGGGGTTGGTCGCGAGCGGGACCATCAGCGTCACCATCTCGTCCTCGCCCGCGCTGGCCTCGACCATGGTGGTGTCTCGGCCGTGAGAAAGCCGAGCATGTACGCACCCTCGTGGGGAAACTCGACGAGTTTCACGTCTTTGAACTGGTCGGACTCGTCCTCGACGAGCAGTTTGCTGGCGCGGCGAACGCTCTCGTAGACGGTGCTGACGCCGGGGATCGTCTCCATCGTCGCGTGGACCTGTTTGGAGAGGTAGGTTCCGGGAGTGTATTCGGCGACCAGTCCGACTAGCAGGAAGACCCCGATCACCGACGCGAGCGTCGCGACCAGCGGAATCGTGATGACGACCCCGCTGATGAACAACCGCTTGACGCTCGAGGCAGGATCGGCCATGCGTCCTGTCACTTGCGGTGACGCCGAAACCGTTGGGCTTGCGGGCGGATCAAGCACGGACCTGTTCCGGTCGGAGTGTGTCCCCCGCAGTCATGTGTTTGGCCGCTGAGGGCTCCGGTTCCGTGGGTCGGCGCTCGGCCGTGGCCGCCGGCTCGAACTGATCGTTCTCGCGGACGGTCCGCTTTGGTCCTCCTTCACATTTTGGAACGACAGTGATTGCGATGGAGGGCGTTGTTGTACTCGATGTCGACACACTCCGACCCGACGCGAGCCGCGGTCCGCTGTGAGGGCTGTGGCGTGATCCTCGTCGCGGAAATCACGGGCGACGACTCGATCCGTCCACTCGGCACCAGCGAGGACTGCGTCTGCGGCGACGGGAGTTTCGTTCGACTCGAGCGACCCGCGACGGTCGCGCACTGACCCGGTCTGTCGGTCGGTTCCGTCGCAGTCGGTCTCCGTCCCCTGTCCTCGAGCGTTAATTGGTCACAAACACCAGTGTCCGTGTTCCAGAAATCGAACAGTGTCGTACTGAGCTGATCTGTATGGACATTCGTTTCTCTTCCCCGCATAGACTACATCTATTGCGCTAGTGGGAACCTTTATTATTGAACGGACGATACAGTGGTGTGAGGTGATGACAACGAACACAGACACGACCAATGCAGCACCGACCCGCCCACTGTGGCCATTGTGACCGCTTGTCCATACACCCCTCGTGGTTTGACACTGGACGCCGCTTGTTCCCGCCGTGGAACGTCGCCATCCACGGTCGTTTACCCCGTCTGCGTTTTCGTCTGTCCCATCGAAGCGCCCGCTATCGGTATCTCCTGTTCCCACCGTGATCGTCGGTCGCCGTCGCACTCGAGACCGCGAGACGGTCCCGTCTCGAGCGTTCGATCGCTACCGGCCGGCTCGAGCGACCCCGCCGTTCGGTATCGTGACCGCGATAGTAGCCACTGCAAGTCATTGCACACCCGACCGCACGACGGCTGTGTGATCGGTGTGTAACCGTAGAGTACGGCGATCTGCCCCACCTCTGGACAAGAGTGATTGGTTCCATCGGATGGGTACCAAACCGGGGCAGATCACGCGAATCTTGCAAGCGTTCCTACAAAACCCCTCTCATTTACTGCCGGTGAACGACTCGTCCCCGCGCTGGTACTGGTCTCCTGTCGATACGTGTCGGCGGTTCCGACTCGCGGACTCGTCCACACGGGCCCTCGCTTTTCGGCGCACTATCGTAGCCACTGCAAGTCATTGCACACCAGTTCGCACAGTCGTCGTGCGATCGGTGCGTAAATCGGTTCAGTCGTTACTATCGCTGGTCGATCTCCCACCGGCGGTGCCCGGTCGAAGAATCAGAACCCGAGCGACACCAACCCGTAGTAGTCGGTGACGACATCGACCGCCCCGTACGCTACCGCCAGGATCACAGCCGCACAAAGCAGGAGCAACAGCACGACGAGAGAGACGATATACGTGAGGCTCTCGGAGTCCATACTACTCGATCAGCGACTCTCCGACAAAAACGTGGTGTTGATCCGTTTCCGGGATCGCCTTGGGGTCATCCGGCGCATCTGGGGCACAGCGGACGTAGATCGGACCCTGTAATTTTTCGGTACTGTCGGCCTCGGAGACTCCCAGCAAGGGCCTTTCGCACGAAGCGCGAACCGGTTCTGCCGGCGTTGCCGTCGCTATTGGTCGGATTCACAGACTCGTACACACGCCCCCCGAAATTCGCGTGCTTTCGACTCACTGAACGGCCCCGTTTCAGTCCAACAACGACGGGCCCTCGTGGTCCAGCGTGCAGAACAGTGTCTCGAGTGGTGGCTCGACTCGAGAGATGCACACGCGATGTCGCGACTCGTGTGCATATTCGGGGATCGGATTCTGTCGACGTACATCCACAGGGGCCCGAAGGGAAGGAGGCAGTAGCGGTATACCTCACTACGTCAGTCCGCGTACGTCTCCTTTTGTACATCGTCCACCCACACGATACACTGACGAGGCACGTTGTCGAACCGGATAAAAGGTGGTTACTCGAGAGAACCGTATAGTTGACCGCTACGCCGAGTCTTCAGTATTGTTGTCTTCTTCGCTTACCTGACTGGCATACTCTGGATCCAGTTCAGCGGCGCGCTCGAAGTGTTCTCGCGCCTCCTCAAACTCCTCGAACTCTTCCTCCAGAAGTCGAGCTAAATTATTATGGGCTGTAGCGTACTCAGGATCGATCTCAATAGCACGTTCGAAGTGTTCTCGCGCCTCCTCAAACTCCTCGAACTCTTCCTCCAGAAGTCGGGCTAAATTATTATGAGTTGTAGCGTGCTCAGGATCGATCTCAATAGCACGTTCGAAGTGTTCTCGTGCCTCCTCAAACTCTTCAAATTCCTCCTCAAGGAGACGGGCTAAATTAGCATGGGGTTGAGTGCGATCGGGTTCGACCTCAATAGCGCGCTCGAAGTGTTCTCGCGCCTCCTCAAACTCCTCAAATTTCCATGCGAGAAGATGGGCTAAATTATGGTGGGCTGAACCGTACTCAGGATCGATCTCAATAGCACGTTTGAAGCGTTCTCGCGCCTCCTCAAATTCCTCAAACTCGTCCCCAAGGAGACGGGCCAAATTACTATGAGCTGGTGCGTACTCGGGGTCGCTCTCAATAGCGCGCTCATAGTGTTCTCGCGCCTCCTCAAACTCTTCAAATTCCTCCTCAAGGAGACGGGCTAAATTAGTATGGGATGGGGCGTGCTCGGGATCGCTCTCAATAGCGCGCTCGAAGTGTTCTCGAGCCTCCTCAAACTCTTCAAACTTCCATACAAGTAGATGAGCTAAATTATTATGGGATGGAGCATGCTCGGGGTTGTTCTCAATAGCCTGCTCGTAGTGTTTCCGAGAATTCTCAATCTCTCCAAATTCTTCCTCAATTAGAACCCCTAAATTATTATGTGCTGAAGCGAATTCAGGATCAATTTCAATAGCGCGTTCGAAGTGTTCCCGCGCTTCCTCAAACTCCCCAAACACCTCCTTAAGAAGATGTCCCAACGAGTTACGGACGCGTGCAAACTGATATGAAATGTCGCCTTCGTCCGGTTCCTTCTCGACGATTTCTTCGAGTTGGTCTCTTGCTTTCTCGTATTCGCCATTCCTTCGATAAGAGACAGACTCATCGAAGGCATCAGCCACCGCGAATTCAGTTTGATCTTCTTCCGGGGCATGTATTTGGGCCTCGTCTCGCTTGTTGCT
Organism: Natrinema sp. CGMCC1.2065; assembly: GCF_051225675.1. Lineage (NCBI taxonomy): Archaea > Methanobacteriati > Methanobacteriota > Halobacteria > Halobacteriales > Natrialbaceae > Natrinema > Natrinema sp. CGMCC1.2065. Next base: position 407,237 of record NZ_JBPJSJ010000001.1, read on the forward strand.
CAGCGCCTCTGCTCGCTCCTCAGCGCGGTCGAGAATCTTGTCGCCGGTCGGCGTCTGCAGTCCATCGATACGCGCAAAGAACTTCGAGAACAGTTCCTCAGAGCCCTCGATTTCGACTCTGAACGTATTTGGTTGCCGTAACAACGTCTCGGCGTACTCGCTTAGTTCATCTTCTTCCCGAACACACCAGAACACACCCTCTCCCGATCGAGTCGCCTCTATCAACGGTTTCATGATTGAATCATCGTGTCCTGCATAGCCGACCACTACCAGACCAAATTCACCAATTGCTTGGACAATTCGATCTTTGATATCTTCTTCCAAATTTTTTGTTTCATTGCCAAGGTTCTTCACATTCTGGTACAAATAATCGCCATGTACCTTGACAATCGTCGGTGTGTCTTCAGTGAGCGAGAACTCTAAAGCAAGGGCGTTGTGATTGACCAGTTTTGGGCGCTCTTCGATGAAATGGTAGAAGGCATCGTACAGCAGATCATCGAAGTTCGGTGTTAACGTAAATGGGACGTACCTCTCTCCATGGTCCTCAGACATCATTGACGCGAGAACGATATGTCCAAACTCGGGCTCAGCACCATCAATTACTTCATTTTCAATGTATTCTCGCCTTTGTTCCTTGGTGGTGTATACCTGTTCGAACCAGAATCCGTATCGATTCTGATCTGGCCCTATTTTTTCTTCTTGTTCCTCAATCCATGCTTCTTTCTCTTGTTTGGGCGACCAGAAGTCATAAGCTTCCGACTGCCAATCATCAATAAGCTCTCCAGAGGTCAAGATCCCCGCAGGTTTGGATGTCCCAGCACCGATCAGAAATCCGTACTGCCCTTTGGAGTCGGTGATCGCTTTTATGAGTTCATCGATCGATTTGTCCTTGATCCTATTGCCAGGAACGCCCTCATCTTCATGACTATCTGTTCCCATTACTCCCAGTAGCGTACAGGAGAGTGATAAAACACACGTAGATCAATACAAACTAACTCGATTGATCCCTGATTCAGCACATTCCCTGTTACATTCGCGCTCTCTATTCAGTATGTCTTCGGAAACCCATATTCATTAGGTGTTTGATAGAGTCGAAATTATATCGTATTTATCCGTAATACCCAGCAGAAGTTCTTATTGTACGAAGACGCTGTCTACGGCAAGCACTGACACAACCAGCAAATTTGTTAATCTAATCGTGTTATATAATACTTTATTTTTACAGCATTATTCAATAAACTATCCTATAACCATGTATCTGGATTATCCTCCGTTTCGCGTGCTTCAACTGGAGATTTTCGCGCGAAGATGGGACGGGGGCGCTGTAATTTTTTGGCGCTGTCGCCTTGGCGACACCCGCCAAGGGGGCTTTCGCGCGAAGCGCGAAACGACCCCGCCGGCGTTGCGGTGCGATCGCGGTGCTGACCCCTGCCCTCGAGCCACTGGCTACAACCAGAGTTGCAGACGAAACCGTGGTAGTCAACCTAACTTGCAGAAAAGAGGGGTCCTGAGAGTGTTGCCACTACCCAGACCGGTTCACCGATCCGCGACCGCGCCGACGAATCCGGTTTCAGTCCCGCCGCCCGGAGTCTTCCAGGTCAGTTCGGCGCTGCGAAGAATCGTCGGATCGTTCCCCGACGTCGACCACTTCTCGAGGCCCTCGCTGGCGATCGTTGCGACGGTCTCGACGCTATCGGCGTTCAATTGCGAGCGGATCGTCTCGATCCGCATCCGGCACGGGTTCCCGTTCTCGTCGCACTCGAGGGCATACGCTTCTCGCGTCTCATTTGGAACTCGAGTCACGCTCGAGAACCTGCGCTCCGCGCAGAACCTTAGAATCCGATCTTGTAGCCACCGCTTACCGATCGGTCACGATAACGGAGGGATCGCCCGGATTTGAACCACGCGAACGGCTCGCTATCGCTCGCCGTTCTCTCGTTCAAATCCGGGCTCGTTCCAATTGCTGCCGCTCACGAAGTTGTTCGCGGCAGCAATATGGGATCGCCCGGATTTGAACCGGGGTCACGGGCACCCAAGGCCCGAAGTATACCAAGCTAACCCACGATCCCGTACCATCCGCTACCGTCCCAACGCCATAAAGCGTTTCGTTACGGTCCGAACGGTTTTGGGGGCTGCCGTGATACCGCCGCTATGACCGGCCTCGAGATTCTGGTGTTGGTGGCAGTCCTTGCACTCGTCCTCGTTGCGGCCCAACTCGTCAGAGCGGCCAGCCCCTTCATCGTCAACGCGATCGTCGGCCTCGTCGTCTTGTACCTCGCCCAGGCGGTCTTCGGCCTCGCGATCGCGATCACGCCGGTTGTCATCGCCATCGTCGCCCTCGGCGGTCTTCCCGGTTCGATCGTCGTGATCGTCCTGTCGGTCCTCGAGATCGCGTTCGTCTGACTATCGGCTGAGGGTTCGCGCGATCTCCTCGTCGGTGGCCTCCGAGTCCGCCGTGGGCTCGAGGTCGTCGCTTGCCTCGTCCTCCCACTCTGCGAGGAGGTCGGCGACTTCCTCGTCGGTCGCTTCCGGGAGCGACTCGTCGGTATCGTCGGCGACGACCTCGTCGAAGATCGTTCCGAACGTCGAGACGACCCGGTCCTCGTGACGGGTGGGATCGAAGTGAAAGTGGGCGTAGGCGTCGACGTTCGCCAGCCGGTTCGTGAGGACGTGTGCGAACTGGAAGACCGCCTCGGGCGAGGTATGTCGGAGGAGTGCGTCCAGCGAGTCGAAACAGACGGCGATATCCTCGTCGGCCTCGGACCAGTGCTTGCAGAACCGACTGACGGCGACGCCGATCTCGGAGAGGTCGGTCGGATCGGTGACCGAGTCGGTGACGACTGTCTCGCCGAAGTCGGGGGACGACTCGGTCCCCGAATCGGCCAGCACGTCCCCGATGGTGAGCAGGCCTCGCTTGCCATCGACGTCGTCCGCGGCCGGTGGCTCCGGTGTCTCGTCCCCGAAGGTCACTATGAGTCGCGCCGTCTCCGCACTCTCGTGACACAGTTGTTCGCAGGCGTCGGGCTCGTCGCAGTCGGGATGGACGAGCAGGAGGTTCGCCGGCGGCTCGATCGCGGCTGGCGTAAGCGGATCCATGATAAGGCCGGGGAGATCCCCGCGTTGGCCTTCGATTGCGCGTTCTCGTTCTTTATGGTTCCGGCCGGATCGAGACCGCGGGCACGGCCGCCGTCACCGATCGTCGACGGTCACAGCTCCGCGTCGCGTAACTCGATGTCGGCGACGAGTTCGTAGGGGTGGGCGTCCTTCCGGATGCCGTCGAGCAGGGTAAACGCTTGGCCGGGCGCGAGGAAGTGTTCGGTGACGACCTGTCCCAGCGGCGTGGGCTCGAAGCCGTCGATGAAGTCGTACTCGAGCAGTTTTCCGATGGCGTGTTTCGTAGGGACTTCGCCGAGCATGCGGTCGTTCAGGGCCTTCGCGGCCTTGCCGCCGACCGCGACGTTCGCGAGGGTCTCTTCGACGGCGGCGGCCTCGTCGTAGTGGGTCATCACGGACTCCATCTCCCCTTTGAGGAGTTTGAACGCGACCTCGTCCTCGGTCATCTCCATCGAGTTGTGGTAGGCGGTGTCGGGTTCGACCAGCACGTACACTTTCCCCTCGTCGTGGTAGTCCGGCCGTCCGGCTCGTCCGAGCATCTGGTGGAACTCCTGGACGGAGAGCCACTCGATGCCCATCGCCAGCGAGTCGAAGACCACCTGCGAGGCGGGAAAGTCGACACCGGCTGCGAGCGCGGCGGTCGTGACGACCGCCGACAGCTCCTGCTCGCCGAACTTGCGCTCGACTTCCTTGCGGCGTTTGTAGTCCAAGCCGGCGTGGTAGGGCGCGGCCGAGTAATCGAGTTTGCGCGAGATTTCGTGACAGCGCCGCCGGGAGTTGGTGAAGATGATCGTCTGCCCCCGGTACCCCTTCGACGATTCCGTATCGAATTCGCGTTTGACGAGCTTGTTCTCGACCCGAACCTTCTCCTGGCCGTCCGCGAAGGTGACGTGGCGTTCGATTGGGACCGGCCGCTCTTCGAACTCGATGAGTGTCGACTCGAGTACCTCGGCGAGGTGTTCGGGGTTGCCGACCGTCGCCGAGAGGTAGACCCACTGCGCGCCGCCGTAGTCGTCGCGGCGCTTCGCGCGCTGCTCGCAGGTGTACTTGAGTCGGGAGATCAGCCCGTCCAGCCGGTGGCCCCGGTCGTCCTCTTTCAGGGTGTGGACCTCGTCGATGACGACGGTTCCGATGTCGCCCATCTCCTTGCCCGTCCGCAGAGCGTGGTCGATCCCCTCGTAGGTGCCGACGATGACGTCGGCCTCGGGATCGAACCGTTCGCCCTCGTCGGCGATCCGGCTCGCGCCCACGCGAATGGAGACGTCGACGAGGTGGCCGTACTCGTCCTGGAAGTCCTCGTACTTCTGGTTTGCCAGCGCCACGAGGGGCACGAGAAAGAGCATCGTCCCCTTATCGTTCAACACGCGGTTGATGCCGGCCAGTTCGCCGACCAGGGTCTTCCCGGTCGCCGTCGCGGAGACGACGAGCTGGTCGTCGCCCTCAAAGAGACCGTGTTCGACCGAGAGGCTCTGGACCGGTAGCAAGGTATCGAACCGGTCCTCGAGTAAGTTCTGCAGGCCTGGATGCAGGTTCAGCGAGTCGGTCCGGACGGGGTCGACCTCGTCGGTCGTCGCCGAGATGGTATCGAACTTCGTCAGATCGGGATCGAGCCGCCCCTTGAGGAGGTTGACGATCCGCTCTAGGTCCTGGACCTCCATCATGAGGTCCTCGAGGCGTTCCTTTGCGGCACCCGAGACCGCGCCACCGCCGGAAAAGGACAGTTGGCGCTCGAGTTCCTGCCGAGCGCAGTCGCGACAGATCCAGTCGTCGTCGTCCTTGACGGCGGTGTCGGTCGTGATCGGCGAGTACCGCCCCGCGCCGGCACAGTACCGACAGGTCCGGACGGTCTTGGTCTTGTCCTCGAGCTGGTAGCCCGCGAGCATCTCCCGCAGGTCCTGTCGGCCCGCGGCGGAGGTCTGTTCGGAGATACGGATCCGCTTGGCTCGGCGGGCCAGTTCGACGAACTCGTCGGGCTGGCGGGGCTCCTCGCTCGAGCCCTGTTTCAGCCGGAACTTCGCGGGGCGTGGCCCGGCCGAAGTCTCCGAGAGTCCGAGTTTTGCGCGGAATAGCCGTTTGCCGTCACGTTCGACGACGACGAGGTAGTCGTCGCCCGTCTCGTGACAGAAGATCGTTTCGACCTGCTGGACCTGCTTCGACACGGAACGGAGTAGGCCGTGACGGTATTTCAGCGATTCGGACTGCGGCGACGGCGATGGCGTCCATATCCGTCGGGACCGATCTATAGCCGTATATATAATTCTTAGCGAGGTACATATCGGGGGCGTCGGAATCCGACGCTGTATGGGGATACTTTCGTGGGAGACCGTGCCGGGAGTCCGCCGCAGCTACGCGCTCCGGTTCTTCGCCGCGCTCGTCGCCATCCTCGTGGTGATCGGGGCGTTCGGGGGCAGTATCTACGCACACACCGGGACCGAACTCGAGTCCGAGGTCGAATCGCAGCTGGTCGGCGACGCGAAACAGGACGCCGATCGGCTCGACATCTGGTTCCAGTCGACCGAACGGCAGCTGGAGTCGCTGCCCAGATCGGCGGCGTTTCGCGGCGACGACCGGGTCGCGATTGCCGATTCGCTCAACCGCCTGACCGACCGGACCGCCGTCGAAGGGGCCTACTACGTCGGGTCGGACGGCACCGTTCACGTCGACGCCGGGACGGACGCGGTCGTCGACGACGACCGGACCGTCAGTCCGGCGGTCGCCGACCGGCTCTCGAACGCGGCGGCGGACGGGTCGCAGGTCGTCTTTTCCGAGGCGTTCGAGACGGGCGACGGGCGACCGGCGATGCTCGCGATCAGTCAGGTCCCGGGCGAGTCCGACCGGGCCCTCGTGGCGCTCGTCGACCTCGAGTCGCTGTCCCGGTACATGGTCGGGGGCGACGACACGAACGAGGTCGTCGTCACCGACGCGAGCGGGACGGTCGTCCTCGCCGAGGACCGCTCGCTGTTGCTCGGAAACGATACGGTCGCGCCGACGGGTGACGGTGACGACGCCGGAACCACGTCGATCGAGGGCGAGGACGACGAGACGCTCGTTGGATACGCGGACCTCGGGAACGCGGACTGGACGCTGACGACCCGCGTGCCGGCCTCGCAGGCCTACTCGCTGCAGTCGGACATCTCGAACTGGATCCTCGCGATGCTCGCGGTCACCTTCGGGGGGATACTCGTCCTCGGCGCGACCGTCGGCCGGTCGACGGCCCGATCGCTCCGGTCGCTGTCCGACCGCGCGGCCGCGATCGAGGACGGCGATCTCGCGGAGCCAGTCGAGTCGGACCGGAGCGACGAACTCGGGGAGCTGCACCGCTCGCTCGATCGAATGCGCCGATCGCTGCGCGATCGCCTCGAGGAGACCGAGGCCGCCCGGACAGAGGCCGAACGGGCCCGTTCGGAGTCCGAGGCGTTCTCCCGGCACCTCGAGCGGACGGCCGACGAGTACGGCGCGACGATGCAGGCCTGTGCCGAGGGCGATCTCACGCGGCGGCTCGAGCCCGATACCGAGAGCGAGGCGATGGCGACGGTCGCCCGCGAGTTCAACGCGATGATGGACGACATCGAGGCGACGGTCGCCGCTGCACGGGCCTTCGCCGACGCGGTCGACGACGCGGCCGCGTCGACGGCCGACGGCGTCGTCGAGGTGCAGTCGGCCTCTCAGCAGGTGACGACGTCGGTCCAGGAGATCGCCGACGGGGCCGAGCGCCAGAGCGACCGGCTCGCGTCGATCAGCACCGAGATCGACGAGCTGTCGACGACGACCGAGGAGATCGCGGCGACCTCCTCGCAGGTCGCCACCCTCGCGGAACGGACCGCGACCACGAGTACCGACGCCCGCCGGGCCGCTCGCCGCGCCATCGAGGGGATGAACGCCATCGAGGACGAGGCCGACGCGGCCGTCACCGAGGTCGACCGCCTCGAAGCGGAGATCGAGGCGATCGACGACCTCCTCGAGTTCATCGGCGGGGTCACCCAGGAGACGAACCTGCTGGCACTCAACGCGAGCATCGAGGCCGCCCGCTCGAGTTCCGACGACGCGGAGTTCACGGCCGTCGCCGATCAGGTCAAGTCACTCGCTGCGGATACCCAGGAAGCCGCCGAAGACGTCGAGGAGCGCCTCGAGCGGGTCAGCCGCCGGACCGAAGCGGTCGCGGCCGTCGTCCGCGAGACCGACGACCGGATCGCCGACCACCGGGAAGCGGTCGAGACCACGGTCGGAGCGCTCGAGGAGATCTCGGACTACGCCGCGGAGACCAACGACGGCGTCCAGGAGATCTCGGCGGCGACCCAGCAACAGGCCGGGGCGACCCAGGGGCTCGTCTCGATGACCGACGACGTGACGGCGATCAGCGAGGAGACCAGCGCGGAGGCGGAGACGGTCGCGGCGGCCGCGGAGGAACAGACGTCGTCGCTTGCCGCGGTGTCCCGGACCGCAACGTCGCTGTCGGACCGTGCGCGGGAACTCTCGGACGCGCTGTCGACCTTCGAGGTCGACGCCGAGCCGGCGGACATCGTTTCGAGCGGGACCGAGGGCGAACCGCCGGCGGTCGACGATTACGCGGCCGACCCGGACGCCGACGAGCGCGGGGTCGCGGACGAATCGTCGGCCGAGCGGCCGTTCGACTGGCTCGAGGCGCAGTAGACTAGAAGTCGCCGTTGACGATGTCGCTGACTTCCTGCGGGTCGTACAGTTGCTCGTCGACGCCGTAGAGCTGCTCGGCCAACCGCTGAGTGGCGACGAGGTTGATGATCGGGCCCTGATAGAACGGGACGGTCTTGTATACGTTGTCGTTCTGGACGGCCGTCAGTTTCTGCCCGGCGTCGTGGCTCTGTATCGGTTCGATGTAGTTTTGCTGGAACTCCTCCTCGCTGAGGTATTGTTCGGTACGAAGCAGGATGTACTCCGGATCGACTTCGAGGAGCGTCTCGTAGTCGATCGATCCGCGGGTGCTGTGGAAGTTCTGGACGTCGGAGTTCGCGAGCGCGTCCTCGACTCCGAGGTCCCGTAGGTGTTTGTAACTCGTCGACTCGTCGATGGTGTAGGGGAGGAACGAGTCGTCCGCTATCTGCGGGTACAGGACTGCAGCCTCAGGTCGATCGCTCGAGGGAACGACGTTCTCGAGTTCCGACTGGAACTCGTCGTGTAGCGTCTCGAACTCGTCGTAGCGTTCCTGTTCCTGGAAGACTTCGGCGAGTTTCTCGAAGGCCTCGTACATCGTGAGGTAGTCGTAGTCCTCATGCCACGAGTAGCCCCGAGAGGTGATACTGTTCCCGAAGAACGGCGTCCCCGTCGATTCGATCCGCTCGATGGCGTCACCGCTCCAGTCGGCCCGTCCCGTGAGGAAGTTCGGATCCATGACGAGGGCATCCACGTCCTCGGCAAGGTCCATGAACTTCTCGGGGCCGAACTCGTCGTCCCACAGTGTTTCGATATCGTCCGGGTCGACGCTCACGTCGGGAATGTCGTCGTAATACCCCCTATGTAACCGCCCCGCAATATAGAGTCCCACCGGCGGCTCCTGACCCAGTGCGATCCCCATGTCTGCCCAATCCGCGGTGCCGGCGGCCCACGTCTCGGGGACCGACTCGAACTCGACGTCGCCGACCGGCGGCATCGAGACCGTGTACGGATCGACATCGCCCTCGTCGTCCGATCCGTCACCGCTGATACAGCCGGCCAACGCGCTCACGCCCGCGATGGTCCCGCTCGTTCGAAGCACGTTGCGCCGCGTCCACGTCGGTTCGTCACTCATAACTTTTAGGCTGGCCTAAAACAATAAAAGTGTTCCGAACCCGACGCTGTCTCGCTCCCGCCGAGCATCACTCGCCGGTGACGATATCGCCGACGGCCTGCCGGTCGAACAGCTCCTCGCCGCCGAACTCGTCGGGATAAATCCCCTGTGCCGCCCGCTCGAGTTGGAACAGGTGGATAATCGGTCCCTGATAGGTCATGCCACCGTAGACGACGCGGTCGTTCCGGACCGCACGGAGTTCACTCGCGACATCGTGATCGCGCATGAACGAGACGATCCCCCGTTCGAAATCCGACTCGGTGGTCTCCCCTTGCTGTCTGATCGCGATGACGTCGGGATCGATCTCGAGCAACGTCTCGTAGTCGATGGTGCCACTCGCCGCCTGCGCGTCGCCGACGCCGTTCGCGGCGAGCGCGCCGTCGACCTGCAGATCGGCCCAGTGTTTGGACTGGGTATCGTCCTCGATGTGGTACGGGTAGAACGCGTCCGGCTCGGTCGAGGCGGGGACGAGGACCGCAACCTCGGGCCGCTCGTCGGGGAGTCGGGACTGCACGTCGGCCAGCACGTCATCGTGGAGCCGTTCGAACGCCTCGTAGCGTTCTCGCTCCTGAAAAACCTCCGCTACCTTCTCGAAGGCCTCGTAGAGGGTGTAGCGAGGGTAGTCGTGCCACTCGTAACTGGCCGAGAAGACGGTGTTGCCGACGAACGGCGCGACGTTGTCGTCGATTTCGTCGACCGCTTCCCGGCTCCAGCCAAGCCGGTTGATCATGAAGTTCGGATCGATGAGGTGGACGTCGGCCTCGAGTTCGTAGAACACCTCCTGCCCGGTCCCGTCGTCCCAGAGTTCGGTCAGGTCGTCCGGTTCGACCGAGACGCCCGGTAGTTCGTCGTAGTAGTGGGTTCCGTACCGGCTCTGCAAGCCGATTCCGACCAGCCCGTCGGCCCGTCCGAGCGCAACGCCCATGTCCGCGTAATCCCCTGTATAGGGGAGCCACGTCTCGGGCACGGAGTCGAACTCGACGGTACCGACGGGCTCCATCGTGACGGAGTACTCGCTCTCGCCGTCTCCCGTCCCCTGCGAGCCGAGACAGCCAGCGGTCATACCGAGCCCGGTGATCGCTGCTCCCGTTTTCATCAGGCGTCGTCTCGTCCGTTTCGATTCGGTGGCCATTGATGTTTAGGCTGGCCTAAAAATACAAAAACGTTCCGACTGGCGGCGTCAGCTCCGGCTATTCGAGAGTGCCCGCTTCGGCAGTACCTGCAGTTCGGGCTCGTACTCGACGGTGGCCTCGACGCCAAAGGCGTCGGCGAGCAACTGTTCCGTCACGACTTCCTCAGGCGGCCCCCAGTCATAGAGTTCGCCGTCGCACATCGCGACCAGATAGTCCGCGAACCGGGCCGCCTGTGAGATGTCGTGGAGAATGACCGCGACCGTCACGCCCCGTTCCTCGTTCAGTTGTCGAATCGTCTCGAGGACGCGGAACTGGTGGTGAATGTCCAGAAACGTCGTTGGCTCGTCGAGCAACAGGACGTCGGTGTCCTGTGCCAGCACCATGGCGATCCAGGCCAGTTGCTTCTGCCCGCCGCTCAGCTGACCGAGTTCCGACTCCCGGAGGTGGTCGATTCCCGCCAACTCGATCGCGCGTTCGACTGCCTGCTGGTCCTCCTCGCTGACGCCGTCGAAAAAGCCCCGATGCGGGTAGCGGCCGTGATAGATGAGATCCTCGACCGAGATCGAGCCGAGCGAGTCGTTCTCCTGCGAGAGGACACCCATTTCGCGCGCCAGTTCCTTGCGACTGAACGCATCGAGGTCCTTGCCGTGTATCTGTACGGACCCCGCGTTCGGCTCGAGATGCTTCGAGAGCGCCTTCAGCAGGGTACTCTTCCCGCTGCCGTTGGGTCCAACGAGCGCGGTCACCGCTCCCTCGGGGATGTCGAGGCGCGCGCAGTCGACGATGGTTTCCTCGCTCGTCGGATAACTGAGTTCGAGGTCGTCGCCGACCAGTGCGCTCTCGACCGCGTTGCCGTCATCGTCGGTGATCCGCTCCTGTTCTCGATCCCCGCTCTGCTGTGTGCGTGACATTATAGCTCACCCATCGATTGCTGCTTCCGCATCAGATAGAGGAAATACGGGCCGCCGATCAGTCCGGTGACGACGCCGACGGGCATCTGAGCCCCGCCCAGCGCGAGTCGCGCACCGACGTCGGCGGACACCATCAGTGCGGGTCCGGCGAAGAGACACCCGACCATCAGGCGTCGGTAGTCCCCACCGACCGTGTTCCGGACGATGTGGGGAACGACGAGGCCGAAGAAGCTGACGATACCGGCGACGGCGATTGCGGCGCTGGCGGCCACGATCGCGACGGCCGAGAGAGAAAACCGGACCCGTTCGACGCGCATACCGAGCGAGCGAGCGGTGCTTTCACCCAACATGAGGACGTTCAACTGCCGCGCACCGGCGAGCGCGATCGCGATCGCCACGGCCGCTGGCAGGACTGCGATCCGTACTTCTTCCCAGCCGGTGCCCGTGAGCGATCCCGTCAGCCAGGCGATCGCCGTCTGGACGACACCCAGATCGTCCGCGAAGAAGAACAGCCCCTGCTGGAGCGACTGAAAGACCATGTTTACGACAACGCCTGCGAGTACGAGTCGGACGGGGCTCGTCCCGCCCTTCCAGGCGATCGAGTAGACGGTCACGAACGCGGCCGTCCCGCCCAGGGCGGCGATCAGCGGCAGGAACGGCGTGAGGCCGCTAAAGACGACCAACGTCGCCAGCACGGCGAATCCAGCGCCGGAACTGACGCCGAGTACGAACGGACTCGCCAGTTCGTTCCGCGTCACGGCCTGGAAGATCGCACCGGAAATCGCGAGCGTCGCACCGGCGATGATCGCGACGAACACCCGCGGCATTCGGAGGGTCCAGACGACGATGCTCGCGGTACTCATCTCCGGCAGGTCCGTCCCGAAGAGGAACGCCGACCAGGCGTGGAGGTTGAATATCACGCTGGGCTCGAACACCGCTTGCCAGGCCTCGAGGAACGTCATCGAGTACTCCCCGAAGCTCACCTGTACGAGTCCGGCGACGACGGTGATGACCGTACTCGCCAGACAAAAGAGGACAAGCCGCCCGGTTACCCATCCCTCCCGCTCTCGGGCGGACCTGTGTCCCTCGACCGACTGCGCTTCTCCCATCACATTTAGGTGTGCCTAAAAGACGTTTAGTAGTTGCGGTTGCAGAACGATGTGACAATCGCTGCCACCAGCCGGAGTCGGTCGGTTCTCCCGACTCGATCCGCACGACGGGCCGTGCCGTTACTCGAGCAACTCGATCTCGTCGTCGCCGTTTGGCACCGCACAGATGAACGCGCCCGGCCGGTCGCTCTCGTTGCGGTACCAGTGGACCGTCCCCGCGGGGATAAGCAGCGAGTCGCCGGCTTCGACCTCGTACTCCTCGTCCTCGAGCCCCACGGTGTACTCGCCCGCGAGGACGTACTGTTCGTGTTCGACGTCGTTGGTGTGTTTCGGTACCTCGGCGCCGGGCTCGAGGACGAACCGCCGGATCGCAAACGTCGGCGCGCCGTGATCGTCGTTGAGCAGGACGGCCTTCTCGAGGCCGTCGGCCGCCTCGACGGTCTCGTACTCGAGGTCCGCGCCGCGGCGAAGCAGTGGCTCGGTCATACCGGAACACAAGCGCCGTCGCTACTAAAGGCCAGTGTCACGGCCACGAGCGCTGCGGCTCGGGGATATAAAATACTGCAGTCAAGTGCCGATACCGTTACGAATCATAGCACCGACTGAAACGCTTTCCGCCGCTCGCACGGAAGCGTGCGAGCGACGGGCAGCGGGTTCCAGTCGCCGCTACCTTACAGGCGCTCGACGTTCGTCGCGCGCGGGCCCTTGGGGGCCTGCTCGATGTCGAACTCGAGTTCCTGTCCTTCTTCCAGGTCCGGGCCGCCGATGTCTTCCATGTGGAAGAACACGTCGTCGTCCGCGTCCTCAGTCTCGATGAATCCGTAGCCGCCAGTGTCGTTGAAGAAATCAACGGTTCCTTTCGCCATTGCTTCTAAAGAGAACGGCCGGGAAGTCTTAAACCCTGTGACTCCGGAGTCGTCTCGAGAACTGTCGGATACGACGCGCTCGGGCCCTCAGATACTGTCGCCGTCCTCGAGGCGCTGGACCGAGATAGCGATGAAGTACACCAGCATGAACACGAAAAAGCCCCCCGAGAGGCCGACCAGTTCCACCGTTCCCACGCCGTCGGGGTTGATGAAGGCAAAGGCCGCCATCCCGACGACGAACACGGCGATGATGAAGCCGCCGACGGCGTAGTAGAAGCCGAGATCCGACTCGAGTCGTTCGCGCATGCCTTCCCCTTTCGGCTCCCAGTATAAGTATTCGGAGTCTTGGGAGCCGAAGTACCTTATAGCCGCCGCGGCAACGAACGCGTATGGCGGAGTACGAGCTGGACGCGGTCGACCGGGAGATCCTCTACGCGCTCCAGGAGGAGGCACGGAACCTCTCCTCCAGCGAGATCGCCGACCGGACCGACGCCTCCTCGAGTACGGTCCGCAAGCGCATTCAGCGACTGGAGTCCGAGGGGGTCATCAAGGGCTACAGCGCCAACATCGATTACACGAAGTCCGGCTATCCGATCCGGATGCTACTGTTCTGTACGGCACCGATCCCCGACCGCGGGGAGTACATCGACGACCTGCTCGAGATTTCGGGCGTCGTCTCGGTGCAGGAGTTGATCACGGGCGAGCGGAACCTCCTCGTGACCGTGGTCGTCGAGAACGACAGGGCCGTCACGCCGATCGCACAGCAGATCGCGGACATGGGACTGACGATCACCGACGAAGTCCTCGTCCGCAGTCATCGATCGACCTCGTTCGACGAGTTCTCTTCCTAACGCGGTCGTCGGGAACCCCGACCTCGACGACCGGCGCGAGGGGACCGGGCCCGCGGGCTTCGTATCGACAGCCGGAGGCGACTTCGTCATGCGATTCAGCCGAAAGCCGCCGGCTCGGCGCTCGAGCGGCCGGTTACGAACGATCGTAACGGCCCGTGTCGCCGACTAACGAACGATTTGTTCGAACCGAAGGCTATAATAACCGCTCTGTTCACATATGGGGTAGAGACGACCGGTTACGCAAGTGTTGCCGCGAACGACACGTCGCGACGGGACCCGGTCCCGTACTGGTCGACTACGATACATGACCGAGGACACAGCAACGATCGACGACGACGTCGCACAGCGCCCCGAACCGACGCCGCCGAGTTCGGCCGTGCCGCGAGCGTCGACCTGGACGGTCTGGACGCTCTTTCTGGCCAGTCTCGGCGTTCTCGCGCTGACGGTTCGAGGGGGTGCCGGCTGGGAGTTTTCGACGCTCCTGCGGGTTGACGGATTGACCGCGGTCATGTGGGTCGTGGTCACGTTCTTCAGTGGGATCGTCCACAGCTACTCGCGGCGCTACATGGCCGGCGACCGTGACATCGAGCGGTTCTTCGGTCGCGTGTTCGGCTTTACCCTCGCCGTCATGACGATGACCGCGGCGAACCACGTCGCGCTGTTCGTGGCCGCGTGGCTGGCGATGGGCCTGCTGCTGGCCGGTCTCATCGGCCACGTTCGCGACTGGCCACAGGCCCAGGCCGCCGGCCGAGTCGCCCGCCGCTATTTCCTCGCCAGCAGCGCCCTGCTCGCCGGCTCGGTGGCGCTGCTCGCCTGGGCGACCGGCGCGATGACGCTCACCGGGATCCTCACCGGGCTCGAGGGCGTCTCGCCGACGGTCACGCTCGTCGCCGCCGCGGGGGTCGTCCTCGCGGCGATGGTCCAGTCGGCGCTCGTGCCGTTTCACGGGTGGCTGCTGTCGTCGATGACCGCGCCGACGCCGGCGTCGGCCCTGATGCACGCCGGGTTCGTCAACGCGGGCGGGGTCCTGTTGACCAGGTTCGCGCCGCTGGTCGGCAACGAACTCGTGATCATGTCGGCGATCGTCCTCGTCGGCGCGGTCAGTGCCCTGCTCGGGCAGGCGATGATCCTCGTCCAGACGGACGTCAAGCGCAAGCTCGGCAGCTCGACGATCGCCCAGATGGGCTTTATGTTACTCCAGTGTGGGCTCGGCTTTTTCGCCGCGGCCATCGCTCACCTCATCCTGCACGGTTTCTACAAGGCGTATCTCTTCCTCTCGTCGGGGGCTGGCGTCGAGCGCGTAGCTCCCAAAGATGCGGGCCACACCGAACTCGGCTTCCCCGGGATCGCCGTCAGCCTCGTGACGGCCGTCGGTGGCGGCGCGCTCTTTGGCATCCTCACCGGAAAGGCGACGAGCCTGACGCTGAACAGCGGCACCATCCTGACGCTAGTCGTGGTCCTGACGACGCTGACCGCGGCCCGCGATATCCTCCGCCGCTCGACCCTGCCGACGATGGTCCGGTTCGTCAGCGTCCCGCTGGTCGTCCTGACCGCCATCGGCGGCTACGCCGTGATGTTCAACGCCGTCTCGTCGATGCTGTCCGGCGTCCCGATGACCCACGTTTCGACCGAGCTGACCGTCGTCCACTACCTCGTCGTCGCCCTCTTCGTCGGGGCGTATCTCGTCGCGGAACTCGGCTGGTATCGCTCGAGCGAGCGTCTCTACGTCGCCTTGCTGAACGTTTCCCAACCCGATCCGTCGACCGTCCTCACCAACACGGAGGAATACAATGACGCGTAACACCGACGACGCCCGTCGCATCGAAGCGAGCATCGACAGCGCGGCCGAGCGCATCGGCTCGGTCTGGCCGCTGCACTCGTTCGTCACGGCCAACCCCCTCTCGGGGTTCGAGGACGAGCCGTTCCACCGCGCCGTCGCGGAAGCCGAAGAGCTGTTCGGCGGCCGGGGCTACCCCCACCCGTCGGTCTTCCGCCGCGCCTGGGAGTCGGGCCGTATCGACGCCGACACGCTCCGGGCGGAACTGGCGGCCCACGGGATCGACCGCGATCCCGAGACGCTGCTCGAGGAGATGGCCGACGCCGAAGCGGAACGCACGGCCGCAGACCCCGACGACGCGACCGAGACCGTCGATCGGGTCCTCTCGAAGTGGCTCGCGGCCTTCCTCGACGAGGGGCAGGCCAAGTGGCCGATGCCCAACCGTGAGGCGGGGTTCTATCGGGCGTGGCGCGCGGTGGCCCCCCACGACGGCGACGTGCCCGGCCCCGCCGACGCCGACGACCTGCCCGAGACGGCAATCGAGGCGCTCGAGTCGGTCCTCGGCGACTACCCCGAGGGGCGCTGGGTCGAGATCCTCGAGGCCCATCTCGCGGCGTTGCCGGGCTGGAGCGGGTTCATCACGCAGCGGACCGACGACGCCGTCGATCCGTGGCAGGAGCAGTACCCGATCACGCTGGCTCAGTACCTCGCCGTGCGGCTGACGATCACGGATCTGCTCGACGCGCCGATCGATCTCGACGCCGGCGACGGGATCGACGCCGATGCCGACGAGGTCCCGCTGCCCGAGATCTGGCTGACCGCCTGGGAGAAGAGCTACCGCGAGCGACTCCTCGACGGGATCGACGACGCCGTGACCGATCCCGCAACCGCCGGGGACGGCGGCCGTCCGGCCGCCCAGCTCGTGTTCTGTATCGACACCCGTTCGGAGGTGATCCGCCGTCACATCGAGGCGCAGGGCCCCTACGAGACCCACGGCTACGCGGGCTTTTTCGGCGTGCCGATGCGCCACCGCGGCTACGAGGCCGCGGCCGACACCGACGCCTGCCCGCCGATCGTCGAGCCCGAACACCGGATCGTCGACCGGCCCGCCGACGCCGAGTCGGCCACCGCCCGCGACCGCTGGACCGGGCTCGCCACGGCCGCGCGCAAACACTTCAAGACGCTCAAGTCCAACCTCGTCGCCGCCTTTACGTTCGTCGAGGGGGCCGGCAGCGCCTACGGGTCGGCGATGGCCGCGCGGACGCTCTCGCCGTCGACGATCGCCACGCTTCAGTCCGCCATCGCGGAGCGCGTCCCGAGCCGCCACGAGGCCGCCGCGCCCGCCGTCGACTACGACGCGTACGACGATCACGACCACGCCGACCACGCCCTCCCGCAGGGGATGAGCCACGAGGCGAAAGTCGAGTACGCTCGGAACGCCTTCGAACTCATGGGCTGGACCGAGTTCGCCCGGCTGGTCGTCTTCACGGGCCACGCGAGCGAGACGACGAACAACCCCTTCGGCTCGAGTCTCGACTGCGGGGCCTGTGCCGGCAACCCCGGCGGCCCCAACGCCCGCGTCCTCGCGGCGATCTGTAACGACCCGGACGTCAAGGCGGCGCTGCGCGAACACGGGATCGATATCCCCGAGGACACCGTCTTCCTCGCGGGCGAACACAACACGACGACCGACGAGATCACGCTGTTCGACGACGACGTGCCCGAGAGCCACCGTGAGGACCTCGCGTCCCTGCGCGCGGACCTCGCCCGCGCCCGCGCCGAGGCCGCCGCCGAGCGCACCGCGTCGGCCGACGACGAGGCGGCCGTCGACGAAGTCGAGCGCAAGGCGGCCGACTGGGCCGAGACCCGTCCCGAGTGGGGGCTGGCCGGCAACGCCTCGTTCGTTATCGGGCCGCGCGAACTGACCGCCGACCGCGACCTCGACGGCCGCGCGTTCCTCCACTCCTACGACTGGTCGGTCGATCCGGACGGCGACGCCCTCGAGGCGATCGTCACGGGGCCGCTCGTGGTCACCCAGTGGATCAACAACCAGTACTACTTCGCGACGGTCGACAACGGCGTCTACGGGAGCGGCTCGAAGGTCACCCAGAACCCGGTGGGCAACGTCGGCGTCGTCCAGGGCAACGGCGGTGACTTGTTGACCGGCCTGCCGCTGCAATCGCTCAAACTCGACGACGAGCGCCCGTTCCACCAGCCGCTGCGCCTGACCGCGGTGATCCACGCGCCCCGCGAGCGCGTGACCGAGATCCTCCGCGACCACGAGGACGTCAGGGAACTGCTCGACAACGGGTGGATCGGCGATCTGACCGTCGTCGATCCCGAACGCGACAACGAGTCGTTCCACTACGCGGGCGATCTCGAGTGGGCGAGCCACCGCGAGGAGGCGACTCCGGAGGCGGCGACGCCGACGGAGACGACGCCGGTCGCGGAGTCGACGGCCGACGACTGACGCTGCTCGCGGTCGCCGTCACTCCACCGATCCGTCGCCGTACAGCAGACTTTTCACCGCTGACTCGTCGCCCGACGGCACCCGTTCGGCGAGGACGTCGGGATCGGTCTCGCCGTCGACGCTGACGAGATACGCACGCCCCGGCTCGTCGCCGTAGACGCCCTGAAAGTCGTAGACGAAGCCGTAGACATCGACCCGGTCCGGGATCTCGTCGGCGGCACACAGCGAGCGGGCCTGAT
Organism: Natrinema sp. CGMCC1.2065; assembly: GCF_051225675.1. Lineage (NCBI taxonomy): Archaea > Methanobacteriati > Methanobacteriota > Halobacteria > Halobacteriales > Natrialbaceae > Natrinema > Natrinema sp. CGMCC1.2065. Next base: position 425,507 of record NZ_JBPJSJ010000001.1, read on the forward strand.
AGTCGACGTTGTACTCGACGAGCCGGTTGATGACGGCCTCGTCGTCGGCCGCGCGGTCGATCAGCCCGCTCTCGAGGGCCTCTTCGATCACGGGGACGAGCATATCGACCCACTTGTCGACGCCGCGCGGCCCGGGCGGATCCCCACCGGTCGCGACCCGATAGGCGGCGGTGACCGCCCCACAGCCGGTGTGGCCCACGACGGCGACGGCGTCGGTCCCGGTGTGGTGGATCGGATAGAGGACGCCGCCGTCGACGATCCGCTCCCCGTTGTCGTCGTCCCAGACCTGATTCCCGATGTTGCTGGGCGTAAACACCGTTCCCGGCCGATCGACGCCCCACATCCCCTCGTGAGAGACCCGCGAGTCGGAACAACAGACCGCGACGACGGACGGGTGCTGGCCGGTCTGGACGTCCGCGAAATGCTCCTCGGGCAGCGACTCGACGTGGCGGCGGTTCCCAGCGAGTAGCCGCTCGAGGGTATCGCGATCGGTTCCCATACTCGACCTACACGAACGGTGATGAAAAAGGTTCGAGGCCAGTATCCCGTCGTGGGAAGACGGCGCCCGCGCCGACGCCGCGAGGTTCCGCGAGCCCAATCTTCACCTATGACCGTCTCCATGAGTGGGTATGGCAGAAACCAGACAGTGGCAACTTGCCAGCCGCCCCGTCGGCGAACCGACTCACGACAACTTCGAACTCGTCACCGTCGACCGGCCCGAACCGGACAACGGTGAGGTACTGGTCGAGACGCTCTATCAGTCGGTCGACCCGTACATGCGCGGTCGCATGCGCGACGCGGAATCGTACGCCGAACCCTGGGACGTCGGCGACCCGATGAAAGCAAGTGTCGTCGGCGAGGTCGTAGAGTCAAACAGCGGCCGGTTCGACGAGGGCGACATCGTCACCGGTGAGCTCCTGTGGGCGGAACACGCCGTCGCGGACGCGAACGAACTCCAGCGAGTCAATCCCGACCACGGACCGATCTCGACCGCGCTGGGCGTTCTCGGAATGCCCGGCGTCACGGCCTACTGGGGGCTGAACGACGTCGGTGACCCGAAACCCGGCGACACGGTGGTCGTCTCCGCCGCGGCGGGCGCGGTCGGCTCCGTCGTCGGTCAGCTCGCCCGCCTCGCGGGCGCTCGAGTGGTCGGTACCGCCGGGAGCGAGGCGAAGATCGACTGGCTCACCGACGACCTCGGTTTCGACGCCGCGATCAACTACAAGGAGACCGACGACCTCTCGAGCGCGATCGACGAGACCTGTCCCGACGGCGTCGACGTCTACTTCGACAACGTCGGCGGCCCGATCACCGACGCCGTCTGGCCTCGGCTGAACGTCGACGCTCGCGTCGCGGTCTGTGGCCAGATCGCGCTCTACAACGAGACCGAGGTGCCGACCGGCCCGCGGAAACTCGCCAAGCTCATCGAATCCCGCGCGACGGTCGAAGGGCTCCTCGTCAGCGACTACCAGCCCCGGTGGGGCGAGGCCCTCGAGCGACTCTCGACGTTCGTTCAGAACGGCGACGTCCAGTACCGCGAGAACGTCGTCGAAGGCTTCGAGAACGCACCCGACGCCTTCCTCGGACTGTTCGAGGGCGACAACATCGGGAAGCAGTTGGTGCAGGTCGCCGAGTACGAGGGGTAAGCCGCGCCTCGCCGGCGGCGGTCGTTCCGGTTCTTCAGATGATGTCAGGAGTCGCCGGATACGACCACGCCTCGCCGTCGGCAGCCTTGACCGCGGCGATGGCACAGAACGCCAGATCGACGACCGGCAAGAGCAGTACCGGAACGATGCCGATGATCGCGAGGACGAAGACGGCCGAGACGAGCATGTAGAACGTGAACGCGATCTGCCAGTTCAGCGCGTTCCGCGCGTTCTCCTCGACGAACGGGTCGTCGGTCGCGATGAGGACGATCAGCGGCCCGATGGCCCACGTGAATATCGCGAGGACGTGGGTGAGCGCCGCCATCGTCGTGTCCCCGTCGGTCCGGCGGCTCGAGCCATATTCCGTCCGCGAGTCGCTCCGCGAACCGTCCGAGTCCCAGCTACTCTCCTCGCTCGAGACGCCCCACGAATCGTCGTCAACCGCGTCACCGCACTCGCTGCAGTAGTTCGCGGTCGGCGAGAGCGAGGCACCACAGTTCGGGCAGCTGTCGGGAACCATGGTCCCACATCGAGTCGACGGACAAATAATTGTATCCCGACCGGTCCGTCGATCGCTATCAGTCGGTCAGCCCGTACCCGATCTTGAACAGGTAGACGTCGATCGCCAGTACCAGTCCGGTAGCGGTCGTCAGGATCCCCAGCGCGAACAGCGGCGCGAAGTCGGCGTAGGGCGCGGGCAACACGCCGACGCCGATCAGGTCCGAGTGGCCAAGCAGCCCATAGCGGACGCTGTCGACCATGTAGACCATCGGGTTCAGTAGCGAGAGGGTCACCTGCCAGCCCTGCTCGAACGTCTCGAGCGAGTAGAAGACCGCGCCGAAGAACACGAGCGGTCGGAGGATGAACTGGTTCATGACCGTCAGGTCGTCGAAGTCCCGCGCGACGAGCCCGCCGATAATCCCGAGCCCGGCGAACAGCGCCGTGATGACGACCATCGTCGCGATCAGGAACAGGCCGTGTTCGAACCCGATCGGGACGAACAGCCGGCCGACGGCGGCGATGATGATCCCGACGACCAGGCCACGCACCGCGCTGGCACCGACGTAGGCGACGACCATCTCCGCGTAGGACAGCGGCGAGGTCAGTGTCTCGTGGATGTACTCGTTCCACCGCCCGTGGAAGATCGAGAACGAGGCGTTCTCGAAGGCGTTCGAGATCGCCCCGAGGACGATCAGTCCGGGGACGATAAAGAGAATGTAGGGATAGCCCGCGATCTCGTCGATCCGGCCACCCAGGATCACGCCGAAGACGGCGAAGTAGAGGACGTTCGTGATCGCCGGCGGCATGAACGTGTTCTTCGGCCGGCGGACGAACCGCAATACCTCGCGCCGAAAGAGCGCCCGGAAGCCGACTGACAGCATCAGGCGACCCCCTCCTGTTCGCGCTCCGGTTCACGGCCTTCGGCGGCGCTCTCGCCGTCCGCGCTCTCGGCCGACGATCGCGTGACGGTCCGGTCCTCGCTGCGGGTCAGATCGACGAAGATCTCCTCGAGCGAGGTCCGCGTGATCTCGAGGTCGGCGATCTCGAACCCGCGGGCCTCGAGGTCGTTGAGCAGCCGCGGCGCGGTTGCGCCGCCGTCGTCGACCCGGACCTCGAGCCGGTCTCCCGACACCGTCGTTTCGTGTGCGTAGGCCCCGAGATCCGGCGCGGTCGACGGTTCGGACTCGAGTCGCACGGCGATGGTGTCGGTGCCCCGCTGTTTCAGTTCGTCCGGGGTCGCGACGGTCACCTTCCGGCCCTCGTTCATGATCGCGACCCGATCACAGAGCCGTTCGGCCTCCTCGATGTAGTGAGTCGTCAGCAGGATCGTCGTCCCCTCCTCGTTGAGTTCGGTGACGAGTTCCCAGAGGTCGTGGCGGAGTTGAACGTCGACGCCGGCGGTCGGCTCGTCCAGAATGAGGAGATCGGGATCGGTGACGAGCGCTCGAGCGAGCAGCAGCCGACGTTTCATCCCGCCGGAGAGCCAGTCGAAGCGTTCGTTTCGCTTGTCGTAGATCCCGACGCGTTTGAGGACCTCGTCGGCCCGTTCGGCGGCCTCGTCCTCGGGGATTCCGTGGTAGCCGGCCTTGTGCATCAGCACCTCCTTGATGGGGAAGAAGCGATCGACGTTGAACTCCTGGGGGGCGAGGCCGATGGCGTCGCGAGCTTGCCGGTAATCGTCCTCGACGTCGTGACCGAAGACCCGTGCGTCGCCGCCGGTCTTGCGGACCAGGCCGACCAGCGTATTGATAAACGTCGTCTTGCCCGCCCCATTGGGGCCGAGCAGGCCGAAGAACTCGCCTTCCTCGACGGTCAGCGACAGCTCTTGGAGGGCGCGGAGATCGCCATATTCCTTCACGAGATCGACGGTTTCGATGGCCGGTGGCATCGCCATGGCATCGGCCCCCGCCGCGGTTAAGAATGTTGGTATCGGCACTCGAACCGGCCGATACGGCCGATATCGTTGCTCACACTGGGGGCGCTCAGTCCGCGGTTCGGGGCCGGCTCGAGGGCGCGATCGAACCGCTTTGCTGGACGATATCGAGGGCGGTCATCACGTCGCTGCGCGAGATCAGCCCGACGAGGTCGCCGTCTTCGGGTCGGGCTTCGCCGAACGACCCGCCCGCGTCGGGGGTCTCGACGACGAGGAGTCGGCCGATCCCGTGTTCCTGCATCCGTTCGATTGCGGTCATCGCGTTCGAGTCCGGCGTGATCGTCTGCAGGTCGGTCGTCATCACGTCCGCGACGGTGTAGGCCTCCCGTTCGACCTGATCAATCTCGCGGGCGTCGGACAGGGTCACGAGCCCGACGAGGCCCTCGCCGGTCGCACTGCGTTCGACGACCGGGTAGCCGGTGTGTCGCTCCCGGAACATCCGTTCGATCAGCACCGCGACCGTCGTGTCGGGTTCGACCGTGTGGAGGTCCTCGACCGGCGTCATGATGTCGCCGACGGTGACGTCCTGAAAGGCCGCCTTCATCGTCACCTGCTGGGCCTCGCTCGAGGCGGCGATGAAGACGAAGAAGGCGACGCCGATGAGGATGATGTTCAGTGCGAACAGTCCAAACAGGCCCATGAAGACCGCGAACAGCTTCCCGACGCTCGCGGCCTGTTGGGTCGCCTGCGCGTAGGGGCGGCCCCGGGCCAGCAGCGCGCGCAGCACGCGGCCGCCGTCCATCGGGAACGCGGGGAGCATGTTGAAGACGGCGAGCGCGACGTTCAGAATCGCGAGATAGCCGAGGACGAACCGCGTCCCGCTAAGCAGTCCCGGCGATGCTCCGCCGAGGACTTCGGGCGTGAGGACGAAGAGACCGTAGGAGCCGATGCCGACGAGGACGCTGACGATCGGCCCAGCGATGGCGATGTTCAGTTCCTGTCGCCAGTCTTCGGGCATCTCCGAGAACGAGGCGATACCGCCGAACAGCCAGAGCGTGATCGAATCGATGGGGAACCCGTACCGCTGGGCGGTCAGCGAGTGGCCCAGCTCGTGAAGGACGACGCCGACGAACAGGCCGACAGCGGCTGTCAGCCCGAGGAGCCACGGAATCGGCCCGCCGGTGATGGCCCCGATGTTGATCCCGGCTCCCAGCACCTCGTTGAGGATCTCGGCGACGGGTTCGATCCGTGTGCCGATCAGGTACGCAAACAGCGGCAACACGAGCAAGAACGTGAGATCGAGCTTGATCGGGATCCCGAACAGCGAGCCGATCCGGAAACTTCTCATAGTCGTTTCTTTCGGCGGCGGACCCTTAAGCGCGCCGACGACTCGACGTTTGCGGTCGAAGCCGCGCGGCGCTCGAGCGGTTCGACCGCTCGAGCAGGCTATCGGGACATATAATTGCAATAATACTACCTAGCGTCTCGATACTATGCCTCCCATAGCGTTATATGCGAGTTCGTGGTTTCGTGTTCGTACACTGATGGAAACGACCACCCACTCACCGCGCGTCGACGAGCTACCGGCCGAACTCGAGTCCGCCCAGTCGAAACTGGTCTACCTCTACCTCGAGGCGGCCGGCGAAGCGACCGCGACCGACCTACAGCAGGCGCTTGGCCTCCGAAAACTGGCGATTCTGAGCGTCGTCGGCTCGCTCTCGAGCCGGGGGCTGCTCGAGGAAACCGAGGCCGGCTACGTGACCGCGGCCGCCGCGACCGACCCGATCACGGCTTGACATCCTCCCCGCGCTAAAGCGCGAGGATTCCTCCGTTGGGGGTTCGGCTACCGACCCACGGAGGCAACTTGCGGGTTCGTGCGCACTTCTTTGGGACCTTCATGAGGGTATGGTTTCCCCGACCAGTCGTGGTCGTCCCACTCGAATCGCACGGGCCGTGCCATCGGCCTGACTTCGCAATCGCTGTTTTCTCGAAGGAACGTCTCTGACGCTGTGAGGTCGGCGTGCCCCTCGAACCCACACGGACACGACAGCGTATCCTCGTGGCGAACCGTCTCCTCGTGGTCGCCACACTCAGGACACGTCTGACTCGTCCATGCTTCCGACTCGACTTCGAGAGAGATGCCGTACTCCACACAGACACACGCGAGACGGTGGATGAACTTCTTGAACGCCCAGAAGTTGTGCGTCTTCTCGTTCACCCTGTCCGACCAATGTGTTTCCAGCACGTCGGTCAAATCGCCCACGTACACCGTCGCCACGCCCTCGTCGTACAACCGTTCAACGAGGTCACGCACTAGCGCGTTCTGCGCGTGGTCACGGCGCTTCGTCCGCTGTCGGTACAGCCGTCGAATCCGCTTGGAACTGTAGCGTCCCTCTCGGAGTTTCGACTGTAGGCGGGCAATTTCGTTGGTCGTCTCGCGGAACCGTCCGAACAACTCACGACCGTCGTAGAGGTACTGGGTACCAGTAGTTGTGGAACACGCGACGAGATTGTTCGCGCCAACATCGAGGGCGGCTTCTTCGGAAGCCAGTGGTGAATCCAGTCGAGAATCAGGGACAGTGACTGGTTGAAAAGCCCTGAACGTGTCGCTAACCCCGTCGTACTCGAGTTCCAGACGACCCTGTTCGCCGTTCCACTTCGGGTTGCCTCGGACTTCGAGGCGGAGTCGTTCGTGGTAGCCGAGTCCGTATTCGTCTTTCAGTTCTTGCCCGACAGGAATTTCGAGACGGCTACGATCGCCCCACTCAATCGTGTACTGGTTGTTGCGGATGTAGGTACGGAGTTCGCGTCCGTCTTCCTCGTTGCCCCAGTACGACGGTGGGTTGGCGTCCTCGCCTTTCTCTTTGAGGGCGAAGAACGACCGCCACGCTTCGCTGTTCTTGCGCGTGACCTGTTGGACGGTCGCGCTTCCGACGACGCCGTTGTAGCGCCCTCGATACTCGGAAGTGTCCCACACGTCGCCGTCACCGAAGTAGTTCTGACGACGTTCGTAGGTCAACTCGTTCCACAGAGAGGCGGAGGCGTCAAGTAGCCGTAGGAGGCACTCTTTGTCGTTCTCGGTCTGTGGAACCACCTCGAAGGTGTTGACGCGCTTCATTCGCCGTCACCTTCCTGTTCAGCGATGTACTGTTCGACAGCGCCCTTCGAGGCGCTTCCCGCTGTTCCGACGTAGTACGAACGAGTCCACTTCACGCGGTCATCGTACCGCTGATTGTACTTGCGGGCGGAGATGCCCTTCACCCAGTTGACGATGAGTGACGGGGCGTTCTTCGGTGGACTCCCGATGAACAGGTGTACGTGGTCAGGCATGACCTCGGACTCGGCCAGTTCGAGGTCTTTGTCGTCACAGATTTCCGCGAAGATGGTTTCGAGACGTTCCTTCGTCTTCTCCGTCAGGTGCGAACGCCGATACTTCGGCACGAACACTATGTGGTAGTAGAGTTCGTATTTCGCGTGACGGGTACTCTTTACCATCTATGCATACTATTACGGTCAGATGATTAAAGACTGCGTTGGAACCCCGTCTATGCCATCGTCGGCGGTTGAATACTGTTGGTCGTAACTTCCCGACAGCGACGGACGCGGCGCTTCGAAGCCTTTATCCGCTCGGTGGGCTTCCGTTTTCGTAAGTAACCACCATGTCCGACAAACCTGCCTCCATGTACCGGGAGATCAGTAAGCCGGCCTACACGCGCCGCGAATACATTACCGGCATCCCGGGTTCGAAGATCGCACAGCACAAGATGGGCGACGCCCAGGCAAACGCTGAGGACTACCCCGTCCAGATCAGCCTCATCACGGAAGAAGAGGTCCAGATCCGCCACGGGAGCCTCGAGGCCTCGCGCCTCTCGGCGAACCGTCACATGCTGAAAAACGCCGGCGAGAACAACTACAAGATGGTCCTGCGCAAGTTCCCCCACCACGTCATCCGGGAGAACAAGCAGGCGACGGGCGCGGGGGCAGACCGTGTCTCCGACGGGATGCGCCAGGCCTTCGGGAAGATCGTCGGCACCGCCGCTCGCATCGACGCCGACGAGCGCATCTTCACCATCTGGTGTGACGTCGACGACGCCGAGTTCGCCAAGGACGCCCTGCGGCGCTCCTACAACAAGATCTCGCCGCCGTGTCGCGTCGTCGTCGAGCGCGGCGAAGAGCAGCTGATCGCGTAAAACGAAGTTTTGCTCTGCGGGCGCGGCGAAGCCGCGCCCTCGGCAAAAATTCGATTAAAAGCACTCCTCCCTCCGTTCACTCGCTCCTGATAGTCGCTCGTTCACATCGGTCGTCGGCCCGCTCGTTCGCTTCGCTCACTCGCGGTCGGTACCGGTGAGCGCCTGCCCTCCCCCGGGTTGTGCGTCTCTCGCAGTCGCTCGAGACGCACTCCCGGCCACTGCGGTTTGATTCCGGATCGCCGCCTCGAGCAGTTTTTTGCCTCCCTCGCCCCGAGTCCCACGTATGATCGATCTCGCGGTCGCGAACGACCAGGAGACGTTCGGGCGGATGCGAGAGCCGCTGGCCGAGCGGGGGATACGGGTTCATCACGTGCCCGCGAGCGAGCGCGTGATCCCGCTGGGGGACGACGCGCCGTGGGCGGCCGGCGACTACGACGTCGGCTTCGTCTACCCCGGCCGGCTCATGGAGGGCGGGGTCGCCGACGCCCTGCTCGAGATCCCGTGGCTCAACGACCACGACGCCGTGCTGACCTCGCGGAACAAAGCCGAGGTGCTGGCCCGCCTCGAGCGGGCAGACCTCCCGGCGCCGCGGTCGGTCTACGTCTCGAACGACGTGAGCGAGGACGAACTGGCGGCGGTCTTCGACCGCTTCGAGCCGCCGGTGGTCGTCAAGCCCAACTCGACGACGCGGGGGACTGGCGTGGCGAAAGCCCACGACCTCGATTCCTTCCTGGGGATCTGTGACTACCTCTCGCTGGTCCACGACTACCGGGCGACCGGCGACCGCTCCTTTCTCGTTCAGGAGTACCTCCCGAACGCGACGGACTACCGCGTCATGGTCCTCGAGGGCGAGTACGTCGGCGCGGTCGAGCGGCGACTACCCGACGACGCGATGCAGGAGGGCCAGTGGAAACACAACGTCCACCGCGGGGCCGAGGCCACCGGCGTCGATCTCCCCGCGGAGTGGCGCGCCCTCGCCGAATCCGTCGCCGCCGAACTCGAGATTCCGTTTCTGGGTGTCGATCTGCTCGAGACCGATGACCGGCTGGTAGTCAACGAAACGAACGCCCGACCGACGATCGACGCCGAGACGAAGTACGAGCCGGACTTCTACGACCGGCTCGCGGCTGCGATCCGCACGGCTGCGGAGTGACGGTCGTCGGAGCGCCGACTGGTCGTTCGAAACGCGGCCTGAAATGCTGCGCTTCCACGTACGCATACGGATGGAGATGCGGTGGCGCGCGCTGTCGACTGCCTGAACGATAGTGAAGGCAGTCGAGGACACTGTGCGAGGGATGAGCGAGGGAACGAAGTGACTGAGCGTTAGCGCGGAACCGACGGTTCCGCGAACCATACGAACGGGCACTTCGTGCCCGTGAGTAGAAATCGGCTGGGGAGGGCGTGGCCATTCAGTATTGCCACGATAGCAGGACGCTTTCTGCCCCAACCGTGTCAAAAGGGATCGTTCCATTTCCATTAGATCCCGCCGATCCGCCCGTCTTGCCCGTGAACTCCACAATCAGTTAGCCATAGAACCAGCTCCGAACGCCCAATGACGAGACGGAAAACGAGGGGTCGACCGCGACTGCCCGACTACTCGAGACTGATGTCCGAGGACTGTTCGGCCTGCTCGAAGACGACCTCGAGGACGCCGTTGTTGTAGGTCGCCGAGGCGGTGTGTTCGTTCACGGGCGACGGCAGGGAGACGCGCTCGTCGTACTGGCGGTGGTCGCTTTCCGCGGAGATAGTCAGGGTCGTCCCGTCACACTCGAGTTCGATGTTGTCCTTCTCGACGCCGGGGAGGTCGGCGACGACCCGGACCTCGTCGTCGGTCTCGTGGATGTCGACGTGGGTGTCCATACCGAAGCCGTTCTCGACGTCGCTCGAGGAGTCGAAATCGACGTTAGCGTCCGCGCCGTTCATCATCTCGTTCATCATCCGCTCGATCTCGCGAAACAGGTCGTCGAAGGGTTCGTCGCGGTCGTCTCGGCGCATGTGGCGGTCTAGGGGACCGCGTGGCAAAAACTTTCTGTCGTCGCTATAGGATCGGTGGCCGGGTTCGATCGCCGGTACCCGGCCCGATGTCGCCCCCGGTGTTCTCGAGGCCTCGAGCGGTCCTCGAAACCCGTCCCGAGAACCGGCGTTTCTCGCGTCTATAGTCCAATACCGAGCGTCTCGTTGGTCGTTGCGATGCTCTCGGCGGCGTCGGCGCTGCCGGTCACGGCACGGATCGCGTCGACGTTCTCGGGGACGACGTCGCTCTCCTGGTGGATCCCCTGGAAGAGATAGAGGTCGTCGCCGACGGTCGAGATCGACTCCTCCCAGATGCAGTTCTCCCAGATGTCGCCGCGCGGGCGACCCGCGTCCATCGCGTACTCCTTGAGTTTGCCGCTCCCGTCGATGTCCATCCGCTCGGGGATCAGGAACAGGCGCGACTCGTCGGCCAGCAGCTCGCGGACCTCGGCGGCGTCGACCGCCTCCTCGAGGGTGACGTTGAGACTGTGCATGTGCATCAGCGTCGCGGGCACCTTCATCCCGAGCGTGTCGATGTCCAGATCGTCGAAGATCGTCTCGACGTCGGGACCGTGGTGGGACGGAATGGTGACCGGGTTCGGCAGGATGTCGTTGATCGGACCCCGCGAGGTCTGGCCGGGATCGCCGCCGCGCCGAACCAGCGTCGCGCGGACCTTCTCGACGCCGTATTCCTCGCGCAGCGGAGCGATGACCCGCGAGAGACCGGTCGTGTTACAGGAGACGACGCGGACGTGGTCGGCATCGACGGCGTCCTCGAAGTTCGAGCGCGCGTTGAAGCTCGTCTCGACGAGGTCCGCGTCCTCGCCGCCCTGATAGAGCGCCGGCGTGTCGTACTCCTCGTAGAGGTCCTTGTTTTGGGCCCCAATACCGGAGGGCGTGGCGTCGACGACGACGTCGGCCTCGGCCACGAGGTCCTCGACGGGACCGGCGATCTCGAGGCCGGCCTCGTCGAACAGGTGTTCACGCTCCTCGACGGCCGCGTACAGCGGGAACCCCTTCTCGACCGCCGTCTCGGCCTCGAAGTTAGGGCGGGTCTTCGCGACGCCCAGTACCTCCATATCGGGCTGCTGTCGGACCGCGTCCGCGACGCGTTTGCCGATCGTGCCGTAGCCGTTGATCGCGACCTGTTGCATATGCTCGGGAGTGGACCACCGAGCGGGATAATCGTTTCGAGCCGTCACAGTCGACGTTTACTCGGATCGGAGTTTTCGATCCCTCTCGAGGCCGATCTCGGCGCTCGGACGGCGCGCTCGAGCCGCCGACCTACCGTGTCGGGACCGGACGATTGCATGCCGGCGACGGGCCGAGGGCAAGACATATCGGCCCGCTTACCCCAGGGTAGTGTATGGCAGCACTTCGATCGGCGGCGGAGACGGCCGTCCGTCAATGTCTGGCTCTCGACGCGGCGGAGTCGTGTGCGATCGTCACCGACGACAAGCGCGAGCGGATCGGCGAGGCGCTCTACGAGGTCGCCTCCGAGATCACCGACGACGCCGTGATCGTCAGGTATCCGCCGGGCGACACGCACGGCAGCGAGCCGCCCGAGCCCGTCGCGGCGGCGATGGCCGGGGCCGACGTGGTTCTGGCACCGACGACGAAGAGCCTGAGTCACACCCGCGCCCGGACCGAGGCCAACGAGGCCGGGGCACGGGTCGCCACCCTGCCGGGGATCACCGAGGACGTGTTCACGACGGGACTCGAGGCTGATTACGAGTCGATCGCGGCCCATTGCGAGTCGGTCCGCGAGCAGGTCGCCGACGCCGACGAGATCCGGGTCACGACCGAAGCTGGGACCGACATCACCTTCGGCGTCGCCGGGCGGCGGTGGCTCTCGGACACCGGCATCGTCCACGAGTCCGGCGAGATGTCGAACCTGCCCGCGGGCGAGGTGTTCATCAGCCCCGAGACCGCCGACGGCACCTTCGTCGTCGACGGGACGATGCGGCCCCACGGGCTGCTCGCGGACGGCCAGCGGCTCACCTTCGAGGTCGAGGACGGCCTCGTTACTAGCATCTCGGACGACGAGATCCGCGAGACGGTCGAAACGGCCGCTGAAGACGTCGGCGACGCCGCGTACAACCTCGCGGAGCTGGGCATCGGGACGAACGTCGCGGTCACCGAACTCGTCGGCTCGGTCCTGCTGGACGAGAAGGCGGGCGGGACCGTCCACATCGCGATCGGCGACGACGCGGGGATCGGCGGCGACACGGACGCGCCGATCCACCTCGACGGCATCCTCCGCGAGCCGACCGTCTACGCCGACGGCGACTCCATCGATCTGCCGACGCCGACCGACGCCTGACCGGCTTCGATGCGTGCCGGAAGTGTGCGAATATAGTGGATTCAAGTGATGGTGCCGTGTGGCCCCAATCATGAGCGATTCTCGAGCGTACGACATTCGGGGTCTCGAACTGACCGACGACCGCTACACGGTCGAGCAGGGACTCGTCCGGAACAAGTACAGAGCCCTCGATAGCGACGGTAACACCGTTCTCAAGGGGAAGCAGAAGATGCTGAAGATGAAAGAGGAGTTCCCCTTCGTCGACGGCGAGGGCAACGAGGTCTTCACCGTGAAAGCCGGCGGGATCCTCGACGTCGCGGGCAACTACGTCCTCACCGACGCCCGGACCGGCGAGGACCTCGTGGTTCTGGACAACGACTACTCGCTGTTGCAGGACACGTGGACGATCCGCGACGCGACCACTGAAGAGAAACTGGCCGCCATCGCTTCCCGCGGCGCGATGGTGACGCTGGTCCGGAACGTCGTTCCGTTCGGCGAGCTGATCCCGCACAAGTACGAAATCACCGACCAGTCGGGCGCTCACGTCGGCTCGATCGACGGCCAACTCGGGCTCCGTGACCGGTACGAGATCTCCATCGACGACGCCAGTTCCGTCCCGAAAGAGCCGATCGTGGCCGCGGCGATGGTCATCGACGCGATCCAGGACAACTGACGACCGCCGTTCGAACGGGCGCGACGGGTTCAATCGCCTTTTCAGTGCGTAGCGTCTAGACAGCCTATGAGCGAGACACCGGATCGGGTTCCGACGCCCTGTCCCTCCTGTTCGCCGGACCTCGAGACGGTCCATGAGGTACTGACGGAAGGCGGCGGCACCTACACCGTTCGTTGCAGCGAGTGCAGTCACGTCCACAAGGTCCAGCCCGACAGCGAGCGCGAGGTCACGATAGACGTCGTCGTCTCCCAGGGCGGCGAGTCCTTTACTGCGAACGTCACCGCGCCCGAAGACGAGTCGATCGAGGTCGGCGACGAGTTCATCTTGGAGACCGAGGAAGTCCTCTCGACGGTTCGCGTCACGAGCGTCGAACTCGAGGGCCACAAGCGAGTCGAGGAGGCCCCCGCGGACGAGGTCGAGACCGTCTGGACCCGCGAGGTCGACAACGTGGCGGTCAACGTCACCGTCCACCCGCAGGACGGCTCGAAAGACGACAGCCGCTCCATTACGGTCCAGGTGCCCGGCGACTACGAGTTCGAGGTCGGCGCGGTCGACTCGTTCGGCGACGACGAGTTCGAGATCGACGCCTTCGTCGTCCGCGGCGACGCCGAGGGCTACCGCCGAGACCGCTTCGAGGAACCGGGCGACACCGGCTTCGCGAAGGACATCAAGCGCGTCTACGCCTACGACGAGCAAAGCAGCGCCTGGTCGGCCTGGTAGTCGGACGACATCACGAACCGTCCGGTTCGTGTCGGTCTCCCCACTGGTACCGACCGACGGGTTCTGCCTCGAGAGTCGTACCCAATCCCGTCAGCCGCTGCTCCGGTCGGTGCCGGGACCTGCTACCCGACCGCATACGGCGTCCGAGTCCGTACCCTCGACTATGTCCGACAGCGACGAGGCCGCCCGCCAGCGGATGGTCGAGACCGTCGCGGCTCGCGTCGACGACAACCGTGTCCTCGCGGCCCTCGAGGCGGTCCCGCGCCACGAGTTCGTCCCGCCGGACCGCCGGGACGGCGCCTACGCCGACCGACCGCTCCCGATCGGCGACGGGCAGACGATCAGCGCGCCGCACATGGTCGCGATCATGGCCGACCTGCTCGCGGTCGAGCCCGGCGACGCGGTCCTCGAGATCGGCACCGGCTGTGGCTACCACGCGGCCGTCACGGCCGAACTGGTGGGCGACGAGCGCGTCTACAGCGTCGAGTACAGCGCCGAACTGGCTAACCGAGCCCGCGAGCGACTCACCGATCTGGGCTACGACGGCGTCTCGGTCCGGGTCGGCGACGGCCGCGAGGGCTGGCCCGACCACGCGCCCTACGACGCCGTCTACTTCACCTGCGCGACCGCCGAGTTCCCGGCCCCGGGCGTCGAACAGGTCCGGCCCGGCGGACAGCTGCTCGCCCCTGTCGGCACCGGCCGCCAGACGCTCGTCGACGCGACGAAACGCCCGGACGGCTCGCTCGAGCGGACCGAACGCGGCGGCGTCCGGTTCGTCGAGATGCGGGGCGATAGTAGCCACTGAAAGTCACTGCACGCCCGATCGCACGCCAGCGTTGCGATCAGCGTGTCAATCGTTGCAGTGGCTACGATAACCGTGTGACGGCGTCTCCCCGCAAGCGCGCCATTCATAACCGCCGCCCCGATAGCTGACGTATGGACCCCGCGGTACTGCGCGAGGACATGGTCGACGGCCTCGAGTCCCCGCCCAGGGACGTACTGAGCGATGAGGACGTGGCCGTCGCGATGCGCGACGTCCCGCGTCACGCCTTCGTCGACGACGAGCGGACGGCCTACGCCGACCGCGACCACGAGGCGTTGGGGACGCGCGTCCTCGCCCCCAGCACCGTCGCCCGCCTGCTGCAAGCACTGGCGCTCGAGCGCGACCAGACGGTGTTGATCGTCGGTGCCGGCGTCGGCTACACCGCCGCCGTGACGGCCGAGATCGTCGGCGCGACGAACGTCCACGCCGTCGATATCTCCCGCCCGTTAGTCGTCGCGGCTCGAGGCAACCTCGCTGAAGCGGGCTACGAGGGCGTCCTCGTCGACCGCCGCGACGGCGCGGACGGCCTCCCCGAGTACGCGCCCTTCGACCGCATCCTGCTCGAAGCGGCCGCGGTCGATCCGCCCCGCGCGCTGCTCTCGCAGTTGACCGACCGCGGCCGGCTCGTCTTCCCCCGTGGCACTCAGCGACAGCGTCTCGAGGCCGTCTCGAGCGACGGCACGGTCGACCGGTTCGACCCGGTTTCGTTCGACCCGCTTCTCGTTGAGGGCGAGCAGTCCGGCGCGGTCGAGCGCAACCGGACGACTCGCGAGGACCGCGAGCGCGCCCAACGACGCGCCGAATCCCGCCGGGGCTGGGAACACGACTGGATCGAGTGGGAGGACGCAGGCGACGGGCAGTCCCGGCGACGAACGTCCCGTTGACGTCGTTGTCCTATAGTGGCCACTGAACGTCATTGTACACCTGATCGCACGACAGCGTCGCGATCAGTGTGTGAATCGTTTCAGTGGCTACGATAGCGCACGGCCAGTCGCACCGTTTTGCCGGTCGGTTTCGCCACTGATGCCGTCCGACGTCGCTGTCGCTGAACGGGTCGTGTCGGGAAAGGGGGTGGGGAAGGGGGAAAGGGGGTGGGGGGTGGCGACAGTCTGTCTCGTATCGCCACTTACGGATACGTGCCGGTTGGGGTTAAGAATGGCTTCTAATCTATTAGTGCTACTGAAGCATCGATACTAATCAGTTAGTACCGTATTAGACAATAACTACTGGCAGCTACTATCCACCGTCGGGTTCGGGCGTCCATCCGACTCGATCGTCGGCACGAATGGCGAGAACCAGCGGTCTCTCTCGAGCGCGAGTTCGGCGAAAGGGTGGGGGGATTGGGGGTGGCGACAATCGATTGCGGATCGCCGGTCGTCGAGACGACCCGAGATTACGTAAGTATAGTCACTAATTCTTCGGTGTCGACACCGAACGGATACTATAGTAGCCGCTGAAACGGGTTACACACTGATCGCAACGCTGTCGTGCGATCTGGTGTGCAATGACTTTCAGCGGCTACTATAGTCAGGTAGAACTCCCGTCGAACGCCAACGAAACGAGCTTTCGTTCGGCCGCCCGGAGGTGGTAGTGGTAGGTCGGCGGCGACACGTCCAGTGCGTCCGCCAGCTCCTCGCCGGTACTCTCGCGCGGCCACTCGAAGAACCCGCTGTAGTGGGCCGCCTGCAGCGCTTCGAACTGTTTGTCGGTGAGTCGCTCGGCCAGATGCGTATCGAGCTGTCGCGCCGATATCGTCCCCGTCCGCTCGCGTTTGGCCACCAGCTCCGTCTCGGGATACGTCTCCCCGATCGCCTCGACCAGCGACCGGGTTTCGACCCCCTGTGGCACCTCGAGGACGACCGTCGCCGTCCCGTCCTCGGCCGTCGCCATCCGTATCTGGACGTCGTAGGTCCGCAAGACGTCGAGAAACGGCGTCGACGTGACGGTGAGTTCGAACAGCCGTTCGTCGTCGCCCTCGGAGACGATCGACAGCGTCTCGATCGACGCCCAGTCGGCCTCGAGGTCAGTCAGCGACGCCGTCGCCGGCACGCTGACGAACAGCACGACGCCGTCCTCACCCCGATCGACCACGCCCTCGAGCCTGATCGGTCCCGCGTTCGCGGCGTGATCGGAGAGGCGGTTGAGCAACAACCGCGAGTCACCGACCGTGAGTTCGAGTTCGAGACGGCTGTCGGTCACCATCGCGCGGGTCCGTTCGACCGACCGGATCGCGTGGCCGATCGTCTCCCCGAGTTCGGCGAGGACTTCGCGCTCGCTCTCGCCGACCGAGTCGGCCCCCGCGACGTGGACCACCAGGGCCCCGTATCGGCGCTCGTCGGCGACCAACGGTACGCCGAGTACAGTCTGATAGCCGTAGGTTAGCGCCTCCTTGCGCCGCGACTGCCACCCGTCGGCCTCGAGGACGTCCCGGACCGTTCGGACGCCGTCGCCCTCGAGCGTCTCCCGGACCAGTCCGATCTCGGGCGCACGCTCCCCGTCGTCACGGATCCGGTCGATGTAGGCGGCGTCGATACCGGCCCAGGCAGCCGGGACGGGCGGGTCGTCGTCGCTCGCGGCGATCCAGGCGAAGCGATACCGGTCCGTCTCGGCGAGTCGATCGCAGACGGTCACTTCGATTTCGTCCCGCGTCGACGCCTGTGCGATCCCGTGATTGATCTCCCGGACGATCTCGTTCGTGTGATTGAGTCGGGTCAGCTCCTCGTTTTGCTGGGTCAACGTCCGGTCGTGATCCCGAAGCAACTGCTCGCGCTCGGCGCGATCCAGTGCGGCCTCCGTGTTGGCCCCCAGGATGTGCAACAGCTCCGTCATCGTCTCGTCGAATCCGCCAGTCCCCTCCGTTCCCGCGACTAACACGCCGTGGGTTCCAAGCGGTACGATCGCCTCGCACCGACTCACCGCCTCGATGCCGTCTCCGCGAGTGACGTCCGTGTAACAGGCACTTTCCCCTTCGGAGAACACGTCCCAGACGAGCCCCTCGCCCCGCTCAAAGCGCGTCTCGGGATCGCCCAACTCCAGTGACTGCCCCGTCGATGCTGCGTGTTCGAGAACGCCCGCGGTCGGCTCGAACGCGTAGGCCGCGGCGACGGCTACCTCGAGGATCTCGTCGGCCGTCTCGACCGCCGACCGATAGATCTCGTCTTTGGTTTCCGCGCGCATCAGGTCCCGCGTCGTCTCGTGAAGCGTCGTCAGCGTTCGCTCGTACCGGCGCTCGCTCTCCCGGAGTTCCGTCTCGGTACGGTACTGGGCGACGGCGTTCGTGATCTGGTTGGCCAGCAGGGCATACTGCTTCGTGCCCGACTCTTTCTGGCGGTACTGTGTGACCCCCGCCGCGATCGCCTCGCTGGCGATCTCCTCCGATCCCCGCCCCGTAAAGAGAATAAAGGGGAGATCCGGATCGTCCTCGCGGACCCGCTCCAACAGCTCGAGGCCGGTCATCTCCGGCATCTCGTAGTCGCTGACGATACAGTCGACGTCCTGCCGCTCGATGACTGCCAGCGCCTCCCGGCCGTTCGTCGCCGCCTCGGCGACGATCGACTCGCGTTCGCGCTCGAGCATCTCGCCGGTGAGGTCCGCGAATCCGGGTTCGGTATCGACGATGAGTACGGTGATCGGGTTCGTCATTGCCTTGGACGCTACTCCTCGTTTTCCGACGTATTGGTGAGCGGGGACTAAATGATTAGCATTCCGTTCGGGCCGACTCGAATTATCTAGTGTCCGCATCGGTCGCGGGAGTCACGGCAGCCGCCCATCGAACTCGTACTCCGAAGCCCAGTTGATCGCAGGGTGATCGATCTCGCCGTCGAACCGCAGCTCCATCTTCTGTGCCGTCGCTTCGGCCGCGTCGATGCAGTAGAATCGTTCGGTCCCGGGATAATAGACGAGGAACGCGTCGACCGAATCGTGATACGTCGTCTCGTGGTACT
This sequence comes from Natrinema sp. CGMCC1.2065, assembly GCF_051225675.1. NCBI lineage: Archaea > Methanobacteriati > Methanobacteriota > Halobacteria > Halobacteriales > Natrialbaceae > Natrinema > Natrinema sp. CGMCC1.2065. The sequence goes on from NZ_JBPJSJ010000001.1 coordinate 444,192, forward strand.
GTCCGTCCCGCGTCGTCTGGGAGTGCGTGTTGAATCGCAGCGTTTCCGGCTTGTTCGACCAGCCGGTCTTACACTGAATCCGCGTGAGTTCGGAGCCGTCGTCGGCGATGAGGTCGTACTTATCGTTATCGCCGAACGGAATCGAGACGCTGTACCCGTGGGCGACGAGCGTCGCGATGGCCCTCGCTTCGGTCTCGTTACCGATCGCTTTCGAGTTTCGCATGCTGCGATTCGCCGTCCGTTGGCAGAAAAACGATCGGACGGGACACCTTCCTCGCGGCCAGTAAGCTGACCGCTCGTGGACGTTGAGATTGGAAAAGCGCCCGAGGCGGGATTTGAACCCGCGTCACAACCGTGACAGGGTTGTATGATGGGCCACTACACCACCCGGGCTCGCAACTCTTCGTTTCGCCGTCGGAGTATTAAGGGTTTTGTTCCCCGACCGTTTTTGATACTGACTGACACGTTATTCTCGCGGGTCCCGTAACAGCGTACCGTGTCGTCTATATAATGTGTCTGCCGGTGGCAACTGTGTCACGGTGCAGTTACTCGAGTGAGCGTTCGATCCGTTGACCCGTCTCGTTGTGATCCTCCATCGCGACGTTCTCCGCTTACGGCGTCGGGGTCGTCTTTGCGTGATACGTAGCGCTACACATTGCTGTCGGTTAGTTCATGAAAAACGCCCGAATACCGCTGTTCCGATCCCGGACTACTCGCGGCCAGTAAGCTGACCGCTCGTGGACGTTGAGATCGGAAAAGCGCCCGAGGCGGGATTTGAACCCGCGTCACAACCGTGACAGGGTTGTATGATGGGCCACTACACCACCCGGGCTCGCAACTCTTCATTTCCCGGTTACAGTATTAAGGCTTTTCAATCGAACCCCGTGTGGTACGGTCAATCGATCCATGATCGCCGCCTCGAGCGCCCCTCTCGCCAGTATCGTGATACCGGATCACACGACCCACAAGGAATATAACTGAGAACCGGCTACTCTCGAGTGTGATCGTTCGCTCCGGTCAGGTTCGCCCGGCCGGGTAGCCCTGCTTGTGCCCCGAGTTAGTAACCGTTAAATGGTTCCCGCCGCTATCTGCCTGTAGTATCTCGTGACAGCCGCTTCTCTCCCGATAGCAGACACGCACACCCACACATGGTAGACGTAAGCCAACACGAACTCGTTCCGGAGCATACCGTCCTCGAGGACGACGAACTCGAGGAAGTGCTGACGGAATACAACATCGATCGTACAGATCTGCCGAAAATAAAGCGCAACGACGCCGCGCTCCCCGACGACGCGGCGGTCGGCGACGTCATTCGGATCGTACGCGACTCGCGGACGACCGACCAGTCAGTCGTATACCGACTCGTGGTGGAATAAATGGCAATGGAACTCAACCGCGACAAACGACGAGAGATCTCGCGCGAATATTTCTCGAAGGAACGGATCGCCGAACACCACTACCGCTCGTTCAACGCCTTCCTCAACCGGGGGATGCAGGAGGTCGTCGACGAGAAGGCGACGATCGACACGGACATCGGTGACAAGGAAGGCGAGGAGCCGGTCCACGTCGAGCTGGGCGACGTCCGCGTCGTCACGCCCCGCGTCCGCGAGGCCGACGGCTCCGAGGAACTGCTGTACCCACAGGAGGCCCGCCTCCGGAACATCACCTACTCCGCGCCCGTCTTCATGGAGATGTCGATCGTCAAGGGCGAGGAGGGCGACCAGCGGGTCGTCGACTCCACGGAGACGAAGATCGGTCGGATGCCGATCATGGTCGGCTCCGAGAAGTGTAACATCGCCGGCTTCTCCGACGAGGAACTCATCGAGATCGGTGAGGACCCAGCCGACCCCGGCGGCTACTTCATCGTCAACGGCTCCGAGCGGGTCCTGATGACCAGCGAGGACCTCGCACCGAACAAGATCCTCGCCGAATACGACACCAAGTACGGCGACGAGATCCAGGTCGCCAAGACGTTCTCCCAGCGCCGTGGCTACCGCGCCCTGGTGCTGTGTGAACGAACACGGGACGGCCTGCTCGAGGTATCGTTCCCGTCGGTCTCGGGCTCGATCAATTTCGTCACGCTCGTGCGCGCCCTCGGACTGGAGTCGGACGAGGAGATCGTCCACAAGGTCTCGAACGACCCCGAGGTCGTCAAGTACATGCTCGAGAACTTAGAGGAAGCGGAGGTCCAGACCGAAGAGGAGGCCATCGAGGAACTGGGCAAACGCGTCGCCTCCGGGCAGGGCAAGAACTACCAGCTCAAGCGCGCGAACTACGTCATCGACCGCTATCTCCTGCCGCATCTCCACGAGGACGGCGTCGAGGAAGAGGACGTCCGCATCAACAAGGCCCACTACCTCTGTCGGATGGCCGAAGCCTGCTTCGAACTCGCCTTGGGCCGGCGCGAGTCCGACGACAAGGACCACTACGCGAACAAGCGGCTGAAGGTCAGCGGCGACCTGATGAAGGACCTGTTCCGGACCGCGCTGAACAAGCTGGCCCGGGACGTGAAGTATCAGCTCGAGCGCGCGAACATGCGCAACCGGCAGCTCTCGGTCAACACGGTCGTCCGCTCGGACGTCCTGACCGAACGGCTCGAGCATCCGATCGCGACGGGCAACTGGGTCGGCGGCCGCTCCGGCGTGAGCCAGCTGGTCGACCGGACCGACTTCATGGGCGTTCTCTCGCACCTGCGTCGCCTGCGCAGTCCGCTCTCGCGCTCGCAGCCGCACTTCGAGGCGCGGGACCTCCACGCGACCCAGTGGGGTCGCATCGGTCCCTCCGAGACGCCGGAGGGTCCCAACTGTGGGCTGGTGAAGAACTTCGCCCAGTCGATGGAGCTGTCCCAGAACGTCGAGGACGAACAGGAACTCAAACGCGAACTGGCATCCATGGGGGTCGAGGGCATTCCCGGCCTCGAGGGTATCGAACGAACGGCGGCCTCAGGGGACGACTAAATCATGAGCAGCCAAGAACGAGAGGCGAAAGTCTACGTCAACGGATCGCTGGTGGGGACCCACCCCGATCCGCACGAACTGGCAGAACAGATCCGAGAAGCACGACGCATCGGCGATGTCTCCGAGATGGTCAACGTCTCGGTCAAAGACCGCACCCGCGAAGTGATCGTCAACGCCGACGCCGGCCGCGCGCGACGACCGCTTCTGGTCGTCGAGGACGGCGAACCGCGCATCTCCGAGCAGGAAATCGAGGCGCTCCAGGAGGGTGATCTCGAGTTCGAAGATCTGGTCGATCACGGCTACATCGAATTCATCGACGCCGAGGAGGAAGAGGACATCCTCGTGGGCGTCGACGAGGACGATCTGACCGAGAACCACACCCACCTCGAGATCGACCCGTCGCTGATCTTCTCGATCGGTGCGGGGATGATCCCCTACCCCGAACACAACGCCAGCCCCCGCATTACGATGGGGGCGGGGATGATCAAGCAGTCGCTCGGCCTGCCGAGCGCGAACTACCGCATTCGGCCGGACACGCGCCAGCACCTGCTGCATTACCCGCAGCTCTCGATGGTCAAGACCCAGACGACCGAACAGATCGGCTACGACGAGCGGCCCGCCGCCCAGAACTTCGTCGTCGCCGTGATGAGCTACGAGGGGTTCAACATCGAGGACGCGCTGGTCATGAACAAGGCCAGCGTCGAGCGTGCGCTCGCTCGCTCCCATTTCTTCCGGACCTACGAGGGCGAGGAACGCCGGTATCCGGGCGGCCAGGAGGACCGCTTCGAGATCCCCTCCCAGGACGTTCGCGGGGCCCGCGGCGAGGAAGCCTACAACCACTTGGACGAGGACGGACTGGTCAACCCCGAGACGACGGTCGACGAGAACTCCGTCCTGCTCGGGAAGACGTCCCCGCCGCGATTCCTCGAGGAGCCCGACGACATGGGTGGACTCTCACCCCAGAAACGACGCGAGACCTCCGTCACAATGCGCTCGGGCGAGTCGGGGATCGTCGACACCGTCACGCTCATGGAGGGCGAGGACGGCTCGAAGCTCTCGAAGGTCTCGGTGCGTGACGAACGGATCCCCGAACTCGGGGACAAGTTCGCCAGCCGCCACGGCCAGAAGGGGGTCGTCGGCCACCTCGCACCCCAGGAGGACATGCCCTTCACCGAGGAAGGTGTCGTCCCCGACCTCGTGCTGAACCCCCACGCCCTGCCGTCCCGGATGACCGTCGGCCACATCCTCGAGATGATCGGCGGCAAACTCGGCTCGATGGAAGGTCGCCGCGTCGACGGGACGCCCTTCCTCGGCGAGGACAAGGACGAACTCCGTGAGGGGCTCGAGGAGGCCGGCTTCGATTCCGCCGGCAAGGAGACCATGTACTCGGGCATCACGGGTGAGAAGATCGAGGCCGAGATCTTCGTCGGCGTGATCTTCTACCAGAAGCTCTACCACATGGTCTCGAACAAGCTGCACGCCCGCTCGCGCGGGCCGGTGCAGGTGCTGACCCGCCAGCCCACCGAGGGGCGGGCCCGCGAGGGCGGGCTCCGTATCGGGGAGATGGAACGCGACGTGTTCATCGGCCACGGGGCGGCCATGACGCTGAAAGAACGACTCCTCGACGAATCCGACCGTGAGTTCATCCACGTCTGTGCCAACTGTGGGATGAGCGCGGTCGAGAACGTCGAACAACGGCGTGTCTACTGTCCGAACTGCGACGAGGAGACCGATATCCACGAAATCGAGATGAGCTACGCGTTCAAGCTCCTCTTGGACGAGATGAAGGCGCTGGGTATCGCACCGCGACTCGAACTGGAGGACGCCGTCTAACCCATGCAAGACACGACACCCAAAGACATCGGAGCGATCAACTTCGGGCTCATGGAGCCCGAGGAGTACCGGGAGATGAGCGCGACGAAGATCATCACCGCCGACACCTACGACGATGACGGCTTCCCCATCGACATGGGGCTGATGGACCCGCGGCTGGGCGTCATCGACCCCGGCCTCGAGTGCAAGACCTGCGGGAAGCACTCGGGTTCCTGTAACGGCCACTTCGGTCACATCGAGCTGGCCGCGCCGGTGATCCACGTCGGCTTCACGAAGCTCATCCGACGGCTCCTGCGTGGCACCTGCCGGGAGTGTTCCCGCCTGCTGCTGACCGAGGACGAGCGCGACGAGTTCCACGACCAGCTCGACGAATCGCGGAAGCTGAGCCGGGATCTCAACGACGTGACGAAGGCCGCCATTCGGCAGGCCCGCAAAAAGGACCGATGTCCGTTCTGCGGCGAAATCCAGTACGACATCGACCACGAGAAGCCCACGACCTACTACGAGGTCCAGCAGGTCCTGACCAGCGAGTACTCCCAGCGAATCGCCGGCGCGATGCAGGGCGACGAGGAAGAGGGCATCGAGCGGACGACGCCGGACGAACTCGCCGAGCAGACCGAGATCGAACTCACTCGGGTCAACGAGATCCTCTCGGGCTCGTTCCGTCCCCGGGAGAGCCAGCGCAAGGCCATCGAGAAGGCCCTGGACATCGACCTGACCGAGGAGGACACGAACAAGCTGATGCCGAGCGACATCCGGGACTGGTTCGAAGCGATCCCGGACGAGGACATGGAGGTTCTGGGGATCAACCCCGAGCGCTCCCGTCCCGAATGGATGATCCTCACCGTCCTCCCGGTACCGCCGGTCACCGCGCGGCCGTCGATCACGCTCGACAACGGCCAGCGCTCCGAGGACGACCTCACGCACAAGCTGGTCGACATCATCCGGATCAACCAGCGGTTCATGGAGAACCGTGAGGCCGGCGCGCCCCAGCTGATCATCGAGGACCTCTGGGAACTGCTGCAGTACCACGTCACGACGTTCATGGACAACGAGATCTCGGGAACGCCGCCGGCGCGACATCGCTCCGGCCGCCCCCTCAAGACCCTCTCCCAGCGCCTGAAGGGCAAGGAGGGTCGCTTCCGCGGCTCGCTGTCCGGGAAGCGTGTCAACTTCTCCGCCCGAACCGTCATTTCGCCGGACCCGACCCTCTCGCTCAACGAGGTCGGTGTCCCCGATCGCGTGGCCAAGGAGATGACCCAGACGATGAACGTCACCGAGCGCAATCTCGAGGACGCCCGGCGGTTCGTCTCCAACGGGCCGGAGGGCCACCCCGGCGCGAACTACGTCCGACGGCCGGACGGTCGTCGGCTGAAGGTGACCGAGAAGAACTGCGAACAGCTCGCGGAGAAAGTCGAGGCCGGCTGGGAGGTCAACCGGCACCTCATCGACGGCGACATCGTCATCTTCAACCGCCAGCCGTCGCTGCACCGGATGTCGATCATGGCCCACGAGGTCGTGGTCATGCCGTACAAGACGTTCCGGCTGAACACCGTCGTCTGTCCGCCCTATAACGCCGACTTCGACGGCGACGAGATGAACATGCACGCGCTGCAAAACGAGGAAGCCCGCGCCGAAGCGCGCGTCCTCATGCGCGTGCAAGAACAGATGCTCTCGCCGCGGTTCGGCGAGAACATCATCGGGGCCATTCAGGACCACATCAGTGGGATGTACCTCCTGACCCACGACAACCCCCGGTTCAACGAGACGCAGGCGCTTGACCTGCTGCGTGCCACCCGTATCGACGAACTGCCCGAACCCAGCGGCGTCGACGACGAGGGCGAGCCGTTCTGGACCGGTCACGACGTCTTCTCGGAACTGCTTCCCGACGACCTCGATCTGGAGTTCACCGGCACCGTCGGCGACGAAGTCGTCGTCGAGGACGGCCAGCTCCTCAAGGGGACCATCGCCGAGGACGAGGTCGGCGAGTTCGGCGGCGAGATCGTCGACACCATCACGAAGGTCTACGGCAACACCCGCGCCCGGATCTTCGTCAACGAGGTCTCGACGCTTGCCATGCGGGCGATCATGCACTTCGGGTTCTCGATCGGGATCGACGACGAGACCATCCCAGATGAGGCCGAGTCCCGCATCGACGAGACGATCGCGGACGCCAACGACCGCGTCGAAGAACTGATCGAAGCCTACGAGAACAACGAACTCGAGAGTCTCCCCGGGCGGACCATCGACGAGACCCTCGAGATGAAGATCATGCAGACGCTCTCGCGTGCGCGTGACAATGCGGGGAACATCGCTGACGAACACTTCCAGGACGACAACCCCGCGGTCGTCATGGCCAACTCCGGTGCGCGTGGGTCGATGCTCAACCTGACCCAGATGGCCGGTGCCGTCGGTCAGCAGGCAGTTCGGGGCGAGCGGATCAACCGCGGCTACGAGGACCGCACCCTCTCGCACTACGAACCGAACGACCTCTCGGCCGAGGCCCACGGCTTCGTCGAGAACTCCTACACCAGCGGGCTCACGCCTCGGGAGTTCTTCTTCCACGCGATGGGTGGCCGCGAGGGCCTGGTCGACACTGCAGTCCGGACCTCGAAGTCCGGCTACCTGCAGCGGCGGCTGATCAACGCCCTCTCGGAACTCGAGACCCAGTACGACGGGACGGTCCGGGACACCTCGGATACGATCGTCCAGTTCGAGTTCGGCGAGGACGGCACCTCGCCGGTCAAGGTCTCCTCCGACGAGGACAACGACATCGACGTCGAGGCGATCGCCAGCCGCGTCCTCGATTCGGAGTTCGACTCCGAGGAAGACCGCGAGGAGTTCCTCGGCTCCAAGCCGCGCCCGACGAACCTCTCGGAACACGCCGACGATCGACTGACCGAGGGCACGGAGGTGAGCTCCGATGACTAACGTCGAGTACGACGTCGACGACGACACCATCGCGGTCGTCGAGGACACCGACCTCCCGCGGCGACTCAAGGACAACGTCTACGAGACCCTCGAGGACCGCGGCGACGCGACCGTCGAGGACGCCGACGAACTGGCGAAGGCCGTCGAGACGCGGTATCTCGACACCCGCGTCGATCCGCTCGATCCCGTCGGCACCGTCTCGGCCCAGTCGATCGGCGAACCCGGGACCCAGCTGACGATGAACACGTTCCACTACGCGGGGGTCGCCGAGATCGACGTGACTCAGGGGCTTCCCCGGCTGATCGAGCTGGTCGACGCCCGGAAGACCCCGGACACGCCGATGATGACCGTCTACCTCGAGGGCGAGTACGCCACCGAGCGCGAGAAGGCCCACGAGGTCGTCTGGAATATCGAGGCGACGCAGATCCTCGCGCTGGGTGACGTCTCGACGAACGTCGCGGACATGCGCGTCCAGATCTCGCTCAACGAGGACACCCTCCGAGAGCGGATGATCACGCCCGAGGAAGTCGCCGAGATCATCGAGGACTCACTCGGCGTCAAGACGGTCCAGCAGGGAACCGAGATCCAGTTCGGCCCCGAGGAACCGTCCTACCGGGACCTCCTCCAACTCGTCGAGGAACTGCGCGACATCACGTTCAAGGGAATCGAGGAGATCTCCCGCGTCGTCATCCGCCGCGAGGAACTGGACAACGGCAACGAGGAGTTCGTCCTCTACACCGAGGGATCGGCCTTCGGCGACGTCTTGGAGATCGAGGGCGTCGACGCCTCACGAACGACGTGTAACAATATCCACGAGATCCATCGAAACCTCGGCATCGAGGCGGCCCGCGAGGCCATCATCGAGGAGACGAACAACACGCTGGCCGAGCAGGGTCTCGACGACGTGAACGTCCGCCACCTGATGCTGGTCGCGGACATGATGACCAACCGCGGCGAGATCGAGTCGATCGGTCGCCACGGGATCTCGGGCTCGAAGGAGTCCGTGCTGGCCCGCGCGGCGTTCGAGGTGACGGTCAACCACCTGCTCAACGCCGCGATCCACGGCGAAGTCGACGATCTCGACGGCGTCACGGAGAACGTCATCGTCGGCAAGCCGATCAAGCTCGGCACCGGCGACGTCGATCTCCGGATGGGGTCGACCACCTCCGGCAGCGGTCAGGCCGACTGATCGATGGACGTTACCCTCGACGACGACGCCCGGCAGTATCTGGCGGCCTTCGAGGACGTGACCGGTGTCGACGGGCGGGACTGTCTCGTCACCGACGGCGGTGACAGTCTCCTGATCGTCGTCGAACGCGGCGGCATGGGCGAGGCGATCGGTCCCGATGGCCGTACCGTAAAGCGGTTCGAGGATCGTGCCGATGCGCAGGTCCGACTCGTCGAAGACGCCGACAACGCCGCGGAGTTCGTCGCCAACGCGCTCGCACCGGCGGCGGTCTACAACGTCACGATCAGCGAAAACGACGATACCGTCGCGTACGTCGAGGTCGCGCAAGCGGACCACGGCGTCGCGATCGGCACGAACGGTCGCACGATCGACGCCGCCCGCACCCTCGCAAAGCGCCACTTCGGAATCGACGACATCCAGCTGTTGTAGCCCGTTTTTGGTTTCTCTCTCGAGGCGGAGCGACGCGACCTCCGACGCGGAGGTCGGCCGATCAGAACGCTTTTCGCCGCGATTCCCAGCCCAAGTCGCCGACGTTCGCGCCGCAACCGCCACAGCCGCGGCCGGCGTCACCGAAGACGTCCTCGTTCCACTCGGTGACCTCGGGATCGTCCGGAACCCAGTCGGGGTCGAGGTCGAGGGTCTCGATCTCGTGTTCGACCAGTGCGGCCAGTAGTTCCGCGAGTGCGGCGTAGAACGCCCCGTCGTCGTGGCTGCCGACCTCGTCGGCGAGCCGCCAGTACCACCGGCCGAGGTGGTCCTCGAGGAACGAGCGCCGCGCGTCGACGACGATCGCGACGCCCTCGTCGTCGCCCCTCTCCCGGAGCGAGGCCTCCCGGAGACAGAGCGCACTCAGGAACTCCGTCAGGTAGCAGACGTGATCCCCGCGGTCGGTCCCCTCGTCGGCCAGTGAGAGGTCGAACGCCTCGTAGCCGTCATCGTGCCCTCGTTCGAGCGGATCCGCCGGACGATCCCCTTCGAGATCGGATCGCTGCCGTCGGGCAGTTCGATCGCCCGGAACGGCTCGAGGGAGTCGCTCTGCTGTGCCATATCGGCGTGTAGGCCACACAGCGCGTAAAAACCGGACTCGCGTTCCCGCCGGGTGAAAAACGGCTGTCGCGGGTTTCGATCCACTGCGTGTCCGATCGTTTTCGGGACCCGCTCGCCCGGCGAGCGGCGCTGGGCCACCTTTTCCAGTCGCTCGAGCAGCGAAACTCCCAGCGTCGGCGGGGGCATGCATCTCGGACGATCCCGATAGTCCGCTATCGTGAATGTCGGATCCAAATGAATAAGCCGGGCCCACCGATAGGCAGACTCACATGACGAATACGAGTGCAGAATCAGCCGACGAGATCGCCGTCGATGGCCTCGAGATCGCGCCGGAAACCGGCTGGAACGCCCTGTATCTCGACGGAGAGTGGGTTCCCGCGGGTGACCGTGACCTGATCGACGTCGAAAACCCCGCGACGCGGACGTCCCTGACGACGGTCCCCTCGGGCACCGAGGACGACGTCGACGAGGCATACGCGATCGCGGAGGAAGCGCAAGCGGAGTGGGCACAGCGACCGCCCCAGGAGCGTGCCGGGATCGTGTCCGAGGCCTGTCGGTTGCTGGGCGAGTACGCCGACGACCTCGAGACGTTGTTCGCGGTCGAGTGCGGCGGTGTCGGGCTGAAAGCGGACTTCGAGACCCAACTCGCACAGGGGACGATGGAGGTCGGTGCCGGACTGGCGATGCGCGACGGCGGTCGCCGCAAGGACTCGGTCACGCCGGGCAAGGAGAACCTGCTCGTGCGCGAACCGGCCGGCGTCGTCGGCGTCATCACGCCGTGGAACTTCCCGCTGTATCTCTCCAGTCGCGTCGTCGCACCCGCCATCGCGCTCGGCAACAGCGTAGTGCTAAAACCGGACGAACACACCCCGATAACGGGCGGCCTCGTCCTCGCGAAGGTCTTCGAAGAGGCCGGCCTCCCGGCGGGCGTTCTAAACGTCGTCCCCGGCTACGGTCACGAGATCGGCGACCACTTCTCGGGTCACTCGGTCCCGTCGGTGATGTCGTTTACCGGCTCCTCGGAAGTCGGACGCGGCGTCGGCCAGCGTGCCGTCGGTGCGTACACGGAACCCGCACTCGAGCTGGGCGGCAACAACGCCCACATCGTCCTCGAAGACGCCGACCTCGAGCGGGCGATCGACGCCGGCGCGTTCGGCTCGTTCACCCATCAGGGACAGGAGTGTATTTCGATCAACCGCCATCTGGTCCACGAATCGCTGTACGACGAGTACGTGGCGGGGCTGGCCGACCGCGCCGAGCAACTCCCCATTGGCGATCCGCTCGAGGAGGGGACCCTCGTCGGCCCGGTCATCAACGAGAGTCAGCGCGACAAGATCGTCGGCTTCCTCGAGGAGTCGGTCGAACGCGGCGCGACGGTCGAGGCCGGCGGCGACTACGAGGGACTGTTCGTCGAGCCGACGGTACTGTCGGACGTCACCAGCGACATGCCGGTCGCCTGCAACGAACACTTCGGGCCGGTCGCGCCGGTCGTTCCCTTCGAAACCGACGAAGAGGCGATTCGGATCGCCAACGACACCGAGTACGGGCTGTCGGGATCGGTTCACTCGGCGGACGTCGCTCGAGCGCGTGACGTGGCCGACGCGATGGAGACGGGCATGGTCCACATCAACGACCAGCCGCTGAACGACGAACCGCACGTCGCGTTCGGCGGTGTTGGCGCATCAGGAATGGGTCGGTACAACGACGAGTGGATCCTCGAGACGCTGACGTCGGTCAAATGGATCTCGGTCCAGCGCGAACCGAGAGAGTATCCGTACTGAGTCGGTCTCCCCGTTCCGAAACCGGAACGACCGGGTCGACCGGCTACGTCGCCGGTCGCGACACGACCCCCATCAAAGCCATTCGACGCGATACTCACAGCGGTGATCGCCGTCCGATCGACACTGGTCGCCGACTTCCTCGACCTGGACGGGGTTGTCGGCGAACTTCTTCGCGACGCCCTTGATGAGCCCCTTATCGAATTCACACGGATAGGGGTTCTCACAGATCATCACACCCGCGTTCGGACCCTCTTGTTGGAACTCGTAGGACCCGATCTCGCTGCCGCGGTGGTTCTGGTGGTAGGCCGTATCGATCGCCCGTAACGCGTTATCGACTTCGGACAGGTCCGGCGGAAATTCGACGTGTTCGGGGACGTTCTGGCCCATGTTTCGCATCCTGACGTCGCCGTATTCGTCGCGCATATCGTACAGCATGGCAAGCGGGACCTGGAGCGGATACCATTCGTCGGGTTCGATCTCCTCGAGTCCGTACTCGGCGAGTTTGGACGTGATCTCTTTCCCCACGAACGCGGAGATCGATTCGCCGGCAGCGATATACGACAGGGGACTCCGCCCGATCACTTCCGCGTCCTCGAGTGAGGCTTCGAATCCGATTCGGTCATCGACTGCCTGCAGTTCGTCGCTGGACTGGGACTCCTCGTCGGCGCTCCCGACGAGTCGCTTGATCCAACTGTTCAGTGTGGCCATAACGAGTACAGAACAGCCCTAGTCTATCTAATAACTTTAGCTATCGATCCGGTAAGATTATATGTCTCGGGTTGCCCCGACTCGCGATCGGCGACGTTCCGGTCGCTTCGGATCGCAGTTGTCGGACGGTTCGCGGCAACGAACCCACCCCCGATCGCGCTTCGAGACGAAAGGCGGGCCACGACTCGACGCGCAGCGAGGCGAACGAGGTGTCGATTGCCGGACTGCGTCGGGAACGAGTGGTCGTCGCGAACGGCACCGATACCGATCCGAACGCAGCCGATCCGACGCCAGCGAGCGCCTCCGGCGACGAAACGCGCTGAAATCGCTTCGTTCCCCCTCGTCGCCGATTCTCGAGCCGTAACGCGCGACTCGAAACGGGTCGCTTAAGTGCCTCCGTCGGATAGCGACGCCCATGGCAAACGGCAAATACGCCGCGCGCAAGCTCAAGAAGGACCGCCAGAATCAGCGGTGGTCCGACTCGGACTACGCGCGCCGCGCCCGTGGACTTCGCGAGAAGTCCGACCCCCTCGAGGGCGCACCTCAGGCCCGCGGTATCGTACTCGAAAAGGTCGGCATCGAGGCCAAACAGCCTAACTCGGCGATTCGGAAATGCGTCCGGGTCCAACTGATCAAGAACGGCAAGCAAGTCACCGCGTTCTGTCCCGGTGACGGTGCTATTTCGTTCATCGACGAACACGACGAAGTCACCATCGCCGGGATCGGTGGGGCCAAGGGTCGTGCGATGGGTGACCTCTCCGGTGTCAACTACAAGGTCGACAAGGTCAACGGCGTCGCACTGAAGGAACTCGTTCGCGGGAACGCGGAGAAACCGGTGCGATAACCATGGCGGCAGAAGACCAACCCGACCCGGACGCGCCGGCCGGCGGCGCGGACGTTTCGGCCAAGCTGTTCGGCGAGTGGGAGATCGGCGAAATCGAGTACGCTGACCCCTCGACCGAACGCTACATCACGGTATCACCCGTCGCTCACACCGCGGGTCGCCACGCCAGCAAACAGTTCAAAAAGTCCGAGATCTCCATCGTCGAGCGCTTCATCAACCGCTTGATGCAGACCGAGGAGAACACGGGCAAGAAACAGCAAGTCCTCAACTACGTCAGCGACGCGTTCGACATCGTCCACGAGCGCACCGAGGAGAATCCGATTCAGATCCTCGTGACCGCTGTCGAGAACGCGGCCCCGCGCGAGGAAACCGTCCGCCTGAAATACGGTGGTATCTCGGTCCCGAAAGCCGTCGACGTCGCTCCCCAGCGCCGCGTCGACCAGGCCCTGAAGTTCCTCGCCGAGGGCGTCTACAACGACTCGTTCAAGACGACCACTGACGTCGAGGAGGCCATCGCGAACCAGCTCGTCGGCGCGTCCAACTACGACGTTGGCACCTACGCCGTCAGCCAGAAAGAAGAGAAAGAGCGCGTCGCGGCAGCCGCACGCTAACGCGTTATACCGTTGCGTTTCGGTTTTCTTCGGACGGGATAGCTTCGCCTTCCGGTAGCGAGCGGGCTGCTCGTGACCGCGGGCCATTTTCGACGGACATAGCGGTTCGAGATCGCTTCTCCGAGTCGAGCCGCTTCCGCCGGCCGACTCGAGGCCGAAGATAATTCCGGTCGGTTCTTGCACCCGCGTTCTACTGATGTTCCACATCATTGATATTATTAGTTTGGCATATCTTATATTAAGATAGATTTATGTCAACAGACAACTATTAGTCAAATGTACCATGACGGATGTTACACAGTACCTGAAGAACCACCCACGACTGATCGGCGCGCTGTTTACGATCCTGTTGTTACTCGGACAGACAGGCAACGTCGCAGCGACGAACGCGAGTACCTTCGTCGGCCCCTAAACCGGAAACCGCGGACCGGGAGCTGAGTTCGTGTGCCAGTGTTGACCGCCGTCGGGTATCGACCGCCGTGATCGATTCCGTCCGTCGGACTCGAGTCAGTCGTCGACGAGGTCGGTACTCCACTGGACGTGTCCGTTCCGTATTACAGGGAACAACGCCTCATCGAAAAGCGCCTCGAGTTCCGACTCCGTCACCGAAATCGGCCCCGTCTCACCGGGAACGACGAAATACGACTCGACCGAATCGATGTGTGGCGACAGGACGCTTCCGTGCCGTCTGTTTGCCGCCGTGTACGCGACGATGTTCGCCGTGAGCGTGTCACGTTCCCCGGAGACCAGACAGACGTTCGGGATTCGCGTTTCGGACTGTGTGATCGTCGTTCTTCCATCACCGACTAACTGGTACTGTTGCCCGACGATGTTTTCCTGCCGGGCGATGTCCAGCGTGCTGTAGAGGGAGAACCCGAGGTTCAACAGCTGGGAAACGAGGACGCCGACGCTGACTGCGCCGCTGTTGACGACGTTACTGAGCGTGACGATTCCGCCGATACTCCCCCGCTCGACGAGATGCAGTCCCTGCTCGTGGGATCGACATGCGTTCAATAAGAACGCTTTTATCCCGACGGTATCGACTGTGTGGGCATCTAACTTCCCGTCCGAACACTGGAATCCCTCGTCGTCGATGTGTCCGATGTAGTGTAAGAAGTCGCTGTCTTTCGCGAGAACGGCCGCGAGGTCGTTCGTGGTGAGATCGTAGTGGATCGTCGTCTCGAACGGGAGTCGCGTCCGGCTCCCGTAGGTTCCGTTGACGCTTTCGAGTTCCTCGCGCATATCCGGGTCGTTACAGACGACCTCGATTTCGATGGGGCCGTCTTTCGGCGTTCGCCCGATATCGTTCCGGTAGGCCGTGACAGACGTGGTGCTGACGATTTCCGTATCGTCGATACCGGTCCACGACTGCTGGACCGTCGGGACGGCCGACTGGTCGGTTGCCGTCTCGACGCGTGTGTCCCCACGGACGGAACTGGGTTGTGTGCTTCGCACGAAATCGTCCCGCGTGAACGCGTCGATCGCCCGTTCCGCGACCGGCTCCGGCCCCGCCCGGTCTCGGTCGCTTTCTCTCGTCGTGACGACCGCGAGATCGTCGGCGAGAAACGGGAGAAACGGCACGTGATCGGCGGTCGGCTCGAGTCGTGTCTCGAACTGCCAGTCCGGGAGATGGGGTTCCAGTTTCTCGTATGGAATCTCGAGATAGCGCTCGAGCCGTTCGGCCAACGGTCGGTCGTACGTGTCCGCGATATCGAGGTCGATCACCGGTTCGATCGATCGTCGTTTGCGTGACGGGAGCGGCGTGTTTCCTTCGGTCCTGACGACACAGTCGAGGAGGAACGTTCGTTGCAGGGCCCGCTTGACTGCCGGTTCGAACCCGTCCGAACCGTCGAGTGACTGCGTGTATCCGCTTTCGGTGACGATCCGTGGACTCGATCCCGGAACGACTTCCGCATCGAGATAGTACGCGAGCGGTGCGACGACGAACACGTGCCGGAGCGTCTCGGGAACCGCTATCCGAACGCTGTGATCTCGATCGAGTGGGGCCGGTATCCGGAGTTCGTCGCCGAGTTCGAGACGGGGCGGATGCCCCCGCAGCGTCGGATACGCCCGTTCCGGTGACGTCGTCTTCAACTCCGAGCCGAACGCCGACACTGCGGCCATCAGATCGGTCGGCGCAGTCGTCGTCGTAATCGTTCTCGCCGGGCGCTTGTGTAACGATCTGGCCCCGAGGTGGACGGCCGTCTCCGTCCCGAAGGTGAGATACGTCTTCTCCCGGTCCGAAAACACCTGTACGGAACCGGTAACACGAGCGTATACTTTCAGCGGACCGGACAAATCAAGCGTATACTCGTCCGGCGGGAGCCCCACCTGCTCGGTCGGGCTTACCTCGGTGAGCATCAGCCCGTCCGAGTCCCGAACGAGGACCGTATCGGGCTTCGGTAACGTGATCGAATCGGTCGTCACCGTCACTGCGGACCCGATCGGAAAGCCGATCCGATCAGTATCCGCTGCCGATGGGGTTACCGGACTTCCGGTCTCGAGATGGTAGCGGTGTCGTTCGATCGGATCGATTATTTCTACGCCGCGTCGTGTGGGCTCGAATTTCGGTTTCATTGGAACGGTCACTCGTGCGGTCGCCCGCGAACCGCCGGGGTCGTCGCTCGGAACTGGGCTGGCTCCGAGCCGTTACTCGGCGCCGACCGATACCCAACCGGAACGGCGGTCGCCGTCTTCGATCGTCCAGCGCTCCTGGTAGTCGCCGTTCCGCTCGCGGAGTTCGACGATAATATCGAAAAGCGGCGAGAGAGTCTGGACGATTCTGGCGTCGCGCTCGACCGGCAGGTGGTAGTGGGCCATCCCATTGACGTCCCGCGTTCGTCCGTTGATGAGATGAAGGAATTTGAACACTCGCTGGCGACCGTCCGCCTCGAGCAACGGGAGCAGCGAGTCGATCCCCAGCCTGACTTCGCCGGGTTCGAGCGCGGCGGTACTGGTTTCGAAGTTCTCGATCCCCTGTTCGATGGCGAGTCCGAGGTCGGCGAGCGACTCCGCTTCGGTCGTTTCCGTCCCGACCGACGGTGTCTCCCCCGGCTCGGCCGTTGTGACGTTGCGAGCCTGCGTCTCGTAAGCGATGACCGAGAGGGCCGCCGACCCGGCCTCGTCGATGTGGTGTGTGGCGTGGTGTGGGCCCGCCGTCGTCGAGACGAGGACGCGTCGCCGGACCCGACCGGCATCACAGCCAAGCAGCCGTCGACAGGCGTCCCGACACTGATCGGGTTGGACGGAGCCGACGACGAGAACGCTTGCCCCCCGGCGTTTCAACCGCGATAACTCGTCGGAGAATCCCCTGTCAGTAGCCCCCACGCCGTCCGTTCCCGAGAACATTCTCTATGTTCCACACGTTCTTGGCATCAAACAATAAACGTTCGGGCCGAACTGTAGGCTGGCTCGAGCGATGGGCGTCGCGTTGTGCGCTGTGGGTGTCGATGCCGGACCCGCACGTCACGACGGTACTCAATCGGCCGCAAGGCCGTCACCGCCGACGTACGACCGGGTCGCATCGACCAGCACCTGTCGGTACGTACTCGCGTCGGTCTCCCGCCCGAGTTCCCGGAACCGCCGTTTGAACCCTTCGAAGTCGATCTCCGGGGCGTCCATCGCTGCCGCGTGCGCGAGATCGTAGAGTCGGTGGTCCCTGTCGACGAGGTCGTGTCGCTCCGCGAGCGCGAGCGCGAAGGCCGCGTTCACCGCCGTGATCTCGGGGTCGGCGCTGGCGGACAGCCGCTCGAGGCCTGGACGGGGCGGCGTTTCGGGCCGATCGGCGACCGCCGCGGCCAGACTCGACTCGAGGAAGGAGAGCAGTTTCTCGCCGGGACCGACCGAGAGGGTGATGTCGTCGGCGTAGATGTCTTTCATGTGGTTGGCGATCTGGTAGCAGTGCGAGAGCTTGCGGCGTTCGACGCTCTTGCCGGCCAGTGCCAGGTAGAGAACCTCCTCGGTCGACTGGGTGTGTGAGGGGTGGTCCTGTTCGTGACGCGCCATGTGTGCGAACTCGTGGAGGGCGAGTTCGCGGGCCATCGCGCTCGAGGCGGCCTGTCGCGAGATGTTCAGGACGTGGCGATCGTCGTAGTGGGCGGCCCAGGTCCGTTCGTCGGGATCGTCCCGAAGCTGGACGTGGACCGGCAGCGAGAGGTCGTGTTCGGTTTCGAAGAGGTCCCGGGCGCTGAGGAATGGAGAGGTCGGGCCCGGTCCCTGCACGCGAATATCCATGTGTAGTTCTACCAAGAGCCGACGGGATTTGACTCTTTTGTGCGTTCGCACATCATCGACTCCGTCGCGTTCGTCGTCTCACATCGCGGGCGGCAACCGACTCGCGGCCGGATCGTCATAATATTGGGAGTGATTCACTCACTCAAATTGGATATTCCAACGTTCAAACCGGGAACGACGGCGGATTTCGGCGCCGACGAAACACTACCCTTTTGACCCCGCTGCCGGTAATGAGGGGTATATGGGCCGACGCAAGAAGATCGTCCAAGAGTGTGAACGGCTGATGGACGAACCGAAGAACATTCGGAACATCGCCATCGCCGCTCACGTCGACCACGGGAAAACGACCCTTACGGACAACCTGCTGGCCGGTGCCGGCATGATCTCCGACGAGACCGCCGGTGAACAGCTCGCGATGGACACCGAGGAAGACGAGCAGGAACGCGGGATCACCATCGACGCGGCGAACGTCTCGATGACTCACGAGTACGAGGACGAAAACCACCTCATCAACCTCATCGACACGCCGGGCCACGTCGACTTCGGTGGCGACGTCACCCGCGCGATGCGGGCCGTCGACGGTGCCCTCGTGGTCGTCGACGCCGTCGAAGGGGCCATGCCCCAGACCGAGACGGTGCTGCGACAGGCACTGCGAGAGGGCGTCAAGCCGACGCTGTTCATCAACAAGGTCGACCGCCTGATCTCCGAGCTGCAGGAGGGTCCCGAGGAGATGCAACAGCGTCTCCTCTCGGTCATCCACGACGTCAACGAACTCATCCGCGGCATGACCGAGGAGATGGACGACATCGAAGACTGGACGGTTTCCGTCGAAGACGGTACCGTCGGCTTCGGCTCCGCGCTGTACAAGTGGGGCGTCTCCATGCCGTCGATGCAACGCACCGGGATGGACTTCGGCGAGATCATGGAACTCGAGCGCGCCGACAAGCGCCAGGAACTCCACGACCGGACGCCGCTGTCGGACGTCGTCCTCGACATGGTCTGTGAACACTTCCCGGACCCCCTCGAGGCCCAGCCCCGTCGTATCCCGCGCATCTGGCGCGGTGACGACGAGAGCGACCTCTCGGAGTCGATGCGCCTCGTCGACGAGGACGGCGACGTCGTCCTGATGGTTACCGACATCGGGATCGACCCCCACGCCGGCGAGATCGCCGCGGGACGTGTCTTCTCGGGTACTCTCGAGAAGGGCCAGGAGCTGTACGTCTCCGGGACCGCCGGCAAGAACCGCATCCAGTCGGTCGGGATCTACATGGGCGGTGAACGCGAGGAGGTCGACGAGGTTCCCGCCGGGAACATCGCCGCCGTCACGGGTCTCAAAGACGCCATCGCCGGCTCGACCGTCTCGAGTGTCGAGATGACGCCGTTCGAGTCGATCGAACACATCTCGGAGCCGGTCATTACGAAGTCCGTCGAGGCCCAGAACATGGACGACCTGCCGAAGCTGATCGAGACGCTGCGACAGGTCTCCAAGGAGGACCCGACGATCCAGATCGACATCAACGAGGACACCGGCGAACACCTCATTTCGGGACAGGGTGAGCTTCACCTCGAGGTCATCACCCAGCGTATCGAGAAGAACCAGGGTATCCCGGTCAACACCGGTGAGCCGATCGTCGTCTACCGCGAGCAGCCCCAGGAGCCCAGCGACGAAGTGGAGGGCATCTCGCCGAACCGGCACAACCGCTTCTACATCTCCATCGAGCCGATGACGGACGACCTCGTCGAGACCATCAAGCGCGGCGAGGCCTCGATGGACATGCCCGAGCAGGAACGCCGTGAGGCCCTGCAGGAGGCCGGCATGGAGAAGGAGACCTCCCAGAACGTCGAACACATCCACGGGACGAACGTCCTCATCGACGACACGAAGGGGATTCAGCACCTGAACGAGACGATGGAACTCGTCATCGAGGGGCTCGAGGAAGCCCTCGACAACGGCCCGCTCGCCAACGAGCCGGTTCAGGGGACGCTCATCCGCCTGCACGACGCACGGCTCCACGAGGACACCATCCACCGTGGCCCGGCACAGGTCATCCCCGCGACCCGCGAAGCCGTCCACAAGTCGCTGATCGACGGCCAGATCAAGATGCTCGAGCCGATGCAGGACGTCCGCATCGACGTGCCCAACGACCACATGGGCGCGGCCTCGGGCGAGATCCAGGGCCGTCGTGGCCGCGTCGACGACATGTACCAGGAAGGCGATCTGATGGTCGTCGAGGGCATCGCGCCCGTCGGCGAGATGATCGGCTTCGCCTCGGACATCCGCTCCGCGACCGAGGGCCGCGCCTCCTGGAACACCGAGAACGCCGGCTTCGAGGTCATGTCCAACTCCCTCCAGCGCGACAAGATCATGGAGATCCGCGAGCGCAAGGGCATGAAGCTCGAACTGCCGCCGAGTATCGACTACATATAAGGCCGCCGTTCGAAACGGACAGCCTCGCACCCACGTGCTGATCGGACGCGTTCGGTTCTCTCCGATCAGCCGCGCTTTCTATCGACCGCGAGTGGAGACGCTCTCACGGCTCGTCGACACCGTGTTCCAGTTTCGCCCGTCGTTCCGACGAAACCCGTCGTGACGTGGAACTGCGTGATGGCTCTCGAGGAGTCCTGACGTTGTCGTGTCGCAGCCGTTGATTCGCCACGACCCGTTCTCGATGCATCGTCGATCGGCATATTGACTGGCTGTTACTTTAATAAATCTAAAAACGGTTGAAAATTATTTGTAATTTATAATCGAAAATATTTATCACTGGAGGCATAGTTTGTTGCGCCACTCACACGCAAATAAGTCGCGTTGCGAACGCGGTCGGTCAGTGCAGGTAACCGACGAGTGGCAATGCTGTGAGTCCGCCAGCGCCGGGCGTCGTACGGCGTCAGAGAGCAACAATGAATCGACGCAAGTTCATCGCGAGTACAGGCGGTATCGGCACGGCAGCTATCGGCACTGCAGTAGTGCTTTCGGGTTCAGCAGCAGCAGAAATCGGCGACTATCGGTTCACCGGAACTAGCATCAGCGGGGAAAGTGACGACGGGTCCCTCTCGGACATCCGTGCAGGTGCGACCAACGTCGTCTTCCAGTACGAAGGACTGGACGAGAACCCAGGGGAAGCGACGGTCGAACTCCAGGTAGTCCACGGCGGCAACGCGGCGACGATCGACGAGGCGACGACTTCGGTCAGCGGCACCAGCCAGTCGGACGTTTCCCTCGGAGAGGACCTTTCGGGGAGCGTCCTCGATCACGACGGTCTCTCCGCATCGGATTTCCGAGCGGCAGAAGACGGCAGTGTGACTGAAAAGAACGTCGCCCTCCGCCTCGTGGTCAGCGTCAACGACGTCAGCGGCTCGAGCGAGACCGATCTGAACGTCGTCATGCGCAACGCGGCCGCGGACGCCGGAATCGGTGGCGAAGCCGACGGTGAGGTCGTCACGGAAGAAGAGGACGAAGATCCCGGCGATGACGGCCCCGTCGCGGAGATCAACGCCATCATCGAGGACATCAACGCGGAACTCGCAAACGTCGAGCCGGTCGGGACGATCGAGGACACCGACGACGAGACGATCGGCGCGCTCATCGAGGAGATCTTCACGCAGGTCACGGCCGAGATCGAAGCGCAGGCCGGCGTCGAGTACGACGTCAGCACGCCCGCTGAGGCGCGGGAAGCGGCCGAGGAGGCCTCGTTGCCGCCGATCGCGGACGCGCTGAACAACGCGGCCAATGCCGTCGAGGAGATCGCGACTATCGCCGACTACACTATCGACGACGGCGGTGACGACGGTGGCGACGACGAACCGGTCGCGGAGATCAACTCGATCGTCGAGGACATCAACGCACAACTCGAGAACGTCGAGCCGGTCGGGACGATCGACAGCACCGACGACGAGACGATCGGCGCGCTCATCGAGGAGATCTTCACGCAGGTCACGGCCGAGATCGAAGCGCAGGCCGGCGTCGAGTACGACGTGAGTACGCCTGCGGAGGCACGGGAAGCGGCCGAGGAGGCCTCGTTGCCGCCGATCGCGGACGCGCTGAACAACGCGGCCGACGCCGTCGAGGAGATCGCGACTATCGCCGACTACACTATCGACGACGGCGGCGACGGTGACGACGGCAACGGTGAGGACGGCGATAGCGAAACGGTCGCGGAGATCAACTCGATCGTCGAGGACATCAACGCACAACTCGAGAACGTCGAGCCGGTCGGGACGATCGACAGCGCCGATGCCGAGACGATCGACGCCCTCGCCGAGGAGATCTTCACGCAGGTCACGGCCGAGATCGAGGCCCAGGCCGGCGTCGAGTACGACGTGAGTACCGTCGAGGAGGCCCGTGCAGCCGCCGAAGACGCTACGCTGCCGCCGATCGCGGACGCGCTGAACAACGCGGCCGACGCCGTCGAGGACATCCGGAACTTGGCCAGCCAGTAACGCCGTTAGTATCGGTGCGGGCGACTGACCCGGGGGCAGTAACCCGGCCATCGACGGTGATTCCGTCGCGGTGATCCCCCGAACTGGCCGCCGGCGCGCGTTCGCGGCGATCGTCCGCCGTCGGCACCCCTACCCGTCGAGTCAGCAACGGACGACCCAGTCGTCGACGAGGATCCGATCGCACAGTATTTCTCACCTCCACTGGTCAGCATATCCCGCCCCAGACGTATCGACTCCGGACCCGAGATCACCGTTCTGACGGGCTATAGTAGCTCTTGAAAGTCAATGCACACCCGATCGCAGGACAACGTTGCGATCGGTGTGTAAATCGTTTCAAGAGCTACTATAGGTGATTCCGGACAAGGGAGACCCGCGGGAGCGCGCTACTCGCGTTCGCCTGCACCCAGCGCCGACTCGCCGACCTTCTCGTGGCCTTCGATGACCTCTTTGCCGCCCATGTACGGCCGCAGCGGCTCGGGGATCGTGACCGTGCCGTCCTCGTTCTGGTAGTACTCGAGGATGGCCACCATCACCCGGGGGATCGCGAGTCCCGACGCGTTCAGGGTATGCAGGTACTCGGCCGACTCGTGGCGCTCGGGTCGGTAGCGCAGGCCGGCGCGTCGGGCCTGGAAGTCCTCGAAGTTCGATGCGCTCGAGACTTCGAGCCAGCGCCCGCCTTCCTCGGGGCCGTCGTCCATGTCGTCGCCGGGGGCCCAGACCTCGATGTCGTAGGTCTTGGCGGAGGCGAACGTGAGATCGCCGGTACAGAGTTCGAGGATGCGGTAGGGCAGGTGGAGCCGACGGAGGACCTCCTCGGCCTCGTCGAGCAGGTCCTCGAGGCGGTCGTAGCTGTCCTCGGGTTCGACGAAGTTGACGAGTTCGACCTTGTTGAACTGGTGGACGCGGACGATGCCCCGGGTTTCGGTGCCGTGTTCGCCGGCCTCACGCCGGAAGTTCGGGGTGTAGGCCTGGTGTTTCAGCGGGAGGTCGTCGTCCAGCAGGATCTCGTCGGCGTACATGTTGGTGACCGGGACCTCCGCGGTGGGACAGAGCCAGAGGTCGTCGTGGTCGTACTCCTCGTCGTTGTTGCCGCCCAGTCGGTAGGCGTCGTCGGCGAACTTCGGCAGCTGGCCGGTTCCCTGCATCGACGAACTCTTGACCGGGACCGGCGGGAAGACGTCGACGTAGCCCTGCTCGCGGTGGACGTCCATCATGAACTGGATCAAGGCGTGTTCGAGCTGTGCGCCCTCGCCCTTGAGGAAGTAGAAGCCGGCACCGGTCGTCTTGGCGGCCCGTTCCTCGTCAATGATGTCGAGTTCCTCGCCGAGTTCGTAGTGGGGGGTGACCTCGTCGGGGAGGTCGTGGTCCTCGTCGAAGCCCCAGCGGCGGTCCTCGACGTTGTGGCGCTCGTCGACACCCAGTGGCACGCTCTCGTCGGGGAGCTGGGGGACCTCGAGCAGCCGCTCCTGGAGTTCGTCCTGCAGTTCGATGGCCTCGTCCTCGACGTCCTCGATCTCGGCTTTGAGGTCCTGGGAGCGCTCGATGGCCTCCTCCCGTTTCTCGTCCTCGCCGTCGGCGACGAGCTGTCCGATCTTCTTGGTGATCTGGTTGCGCTCGTGGCGCAGGTCGTCGCCGCGGGCTTTCAGCTCCCGCCAGCGCTCGTCGAGTTCGAGTAACTCGTCGATATCGACGTCGGCCCCACGGTCATCGAGGGCCGAGCGCACCTCGTCTGGGTTCTCGCGTAGATCGGTCCGGTCGAGCATGCTCGTGCGTTCTCTGTGCCCGGGCAAAACCGTGTCGGAAGGCTGGCTCGCGGTCGGCCGCGGGATCGGCGGGAAACGCTTTTTTCGTCGGCGGGCGGACTCTCGAGGTATGGATCCGCTCGAGGGCGAGACATCGTCGGCATCGATCGAGTACGAGCCGGTCAGTGTCAAGGACGTACTCGTCGAGATGAAAGACACCGCGGAGCTGTTGATCGACCTCTCGTACTCGGCGGTCCTCCATCGCAGCGAGGAACTCGCGACGGAGGTCCTCCGACTCGAGGAGCGAATGGACGTCCTCGAGATGCGCGCGCGGATGAGCCTGCTGATGGCCGCCCGGAAACCGGCCGACGCCGAACAGCTCGCGCCGGTGCTTGGCATCGTCGGGGCTGCCGACGAGATCAGCGATGCCGCCGGCGACATCGCGAAGATCGTCCTCGAGGATATGGGGCTGCCCGAAGCGATGCGGGCGGCCCTGCCCGACGCCGCGGAAGCCCTGCTCCGGGGGGTCGTCGCGGCCGACTCCCCATACGCCGGCCGGACGCTGCAGGACATCGACCTCGAGTCCGAGACCGGCGTCCGAGCCATCGCGCTCCGGCGGGGCAGCGAGTGGCTACTCAACCCGGGGCCGACGACGCGGATCGAGGCCGACGACGTCGCCTTTCTCCGGGGGCCCGAGTCGGCGATCGGCGACGTCTGTGAGACCCTGACCGGGGAGGTCTACGAAGCGCCCACGGTCGAGAGTCCCGATATCGACGATCTCGAGCGGGCGGTGGACACGATCATCCACATGAAGGACTTCTCGGAGCTGGCGGTCGATCTGGCCTACAGCAGCGTGCTGTTCGACAGCGAGGAACTGGCCGAGGAGGTCCGCAACCTGGAGGTCGAGGTCGACGCGATGCAGTCGCGGTTCGAGGCCTGGACGTTGCGGGCGGCCGCGGACGCGACGGATCCGGTCGTGTTGCGCGGGCTGATCCAACTGGGCAGCAGCACCGAGCGAATCAGCGACACCGCGATCGAGATCAGCGAGGGCGTCCTTCGCGATATCGACGTCCATCCGGTCGTCCAGTTGGCGGTCCAGGAGAGCGACGAGATCATCGCCCGCATCCCGGTCGAACGGGACAGCGACCTCGACGGGACTGCGGTGACCGAGGGCGTTCCCGACGCCGACTCGACGATGTCGGTAATCGCCATCCGCCGGCCGGACGAGGGCTGGCTGCTGGTGGCCGACGCCGATGCCGAACTGCGCGGCGGCGACGTATTGATCGCGAAAGGGACCCGGACGGCCGCCGCCGCCTTCCGGGATCTCGCGTCCGCGTAGCCACGCGGAGGGCGGGTTCGGGCCCCACCTGGTCGCTCGCCCTTTAAGTAGTTCTGGTCGCAAGGTGAAGATACGACGGGAAAACGGTCCTTTCTCGAGTCGGCTGTGACCGGTGAGACGCCAGTCCGGCGTTCGAGCCTTGAGTTCCGTTCGGGACGGTCTCAGTTCAGGACGACGATCGCAACCCCCGAGAGGACGATCACGCCGAGGATGTCACAGACGTTCGTGACGACCGGGATCGTCGTGTCGTCGGGGTCCAGCCCCTGTTTGTAGGAGACGTAGGTCGCGAGGACGCTGAGGACGATCGCCAGCCCGGCCAGCACCATCCCGCTGACGACCGAGATGACCATGAGGTCAACGAGCGCCATCGGTTCGGCGATGAACTGGCCGACGAGCCAGGCGACGATCCCCAGCGCGGTAAAGATCGTCGCCGCGAGCCCGAGTATCGCCAACACGTTCGTCCACAGCACCTCGTCGCGGGGGTCGAACTCGAGCAGGCCCAGGTGGAGCCGCGTCGAGAGCCGCGAGGAGAGGATCGCGCCGAGGTTGCCGCCCATGCCGATCATCACGGGCACCAGGACGAGCAGCGTGGGATTTGCGAGGTAGGTTGCCTCGAGTTCCTCGAGGACGTAGCCTGACCCCATCTCGAGGATCGAGAGTGCGATCAGGATGGGAAACATCGTGGCGACGATGCTCCGGACCGACCAGGTGTTGACCGACTCGTCGGGATCGGTCGCGCCCATCAGAAGATCACCCCGACGACGGTGATCGCGACGAACAGGAAGACGACGCCGAAGATATCGCCGAGTGTGGTGACGATCGGCCCGATCAGGTTGTCGGGATCGAGCCCGTACTCGTAGCTGGCAAACACCAGCGCCAGCATGCCGAAGATCAGCGTGAACGAGGTCAACACGCCCGAGACCAGCATGATACCGACGAGTTCGATCAGCCGCGCGGAGTCGCGACCCAGCAACTGGAGAATTCCCCACGAGAGGACGGCGATGAACACCGAGATGCCGATCCCGTTGATAAAGGAGGCCGCGACGGCGTTGACGAGTCGCCGGTCCCACGAGAACTCCGGATCGATCATCCCCTGATGGAGGCCACTCGAGATGCGCGCGCCGAGCGCCCCGTAGACGTTCCCCCGAGTCGCGAGGAATGCGGGCAGGAGCAACAGGAGGCCGGGGAACCGCTCGAATCCCGCGGTCATCCCCTCCGAGCCGAGGACTGAGCCGGCGAAAACCCCGCCGGCGAGGCTGACCACGAGGATCGGCAGTGACTCGCGGTAGATGCGCCACGCGTCTTGGCGAGCCGCCATAGCGTCGTCTAACGCAGGCCGGACATATACCTACCACGGGTCGAACCCGAGCGGATCGCGCGAACCCATGGGGATAGGTACCGTATCTGAGGGATCGTCAACGTGTTTCGACCGGGCCGGCGTGGTGCCCGGAGCCGGGCCTCAGAGGGCGGCGACGAGCGCCCACGCGAGGCCGATCGCGGCGAGCGACCCGGCGAGACCGGCCGCGGCGTTGCCGATCGCGAGGGCGCGGTCGCCGTCCTCGTACAGTCGAACGGTCTCGACGGAAAACGAGGAAAACGTCGTGAACGAGCCACAGAACCCGGTCGCGACGAGTCGTAGTGTCGACTCGCTCGCGCCCGCGAAGACGACGAGCCCGAGCAGGAAGCTCCCGACGACGTTGACGACGAACGTCGCCAGCGGGAGCCGCCCGCTCTCGAGGCGACTCGAGACCCAGTGGCCGACCAGGTACCGACAGACCGCCCCGATCGCGCCGCCGGTGCCGACGACGTGGGCCGGCTCGGGGTCGACGGTGACGGTCGCGCGGGCGAGCGCCTCGAGCAGCGGGGCGCTCAGCAGTGCCGGGCTCACGCCGTCTCACCACCGGCGGGTCGGGGACCGCCGAGGCGACGCGCGAGCGAACGACCCGCGAGTACCCCGGCAAGTCCGAAACCGTAGTTGGCGGCGACGATGCCCAGCAGGGCAAGCGGCGTCGACGCGAGCGCGGCCTGCAGCGCGAACGTGCTGTAGGTCGACAGCGAGGAGAGGAATCCGGTCGTAAAGACGAGTCGCGCCCGCGACGACAGCCGGCCGACGGCCTCGGCCTCGTAGACGACGACGGCGAGGACTGCACTGGCGACCGCGTTGACGAGGACGATCGACGCCGTATCCGGGACCACACCCATCGCGAAGAGCCGGAGGTTCGAGCCGGCGAACCCGCCGATAGCGATCAGTGCGACCGTCTCGAGTCGAACGAGGGGATGTGAGTCTGCCATGGCTGGTGGTGGCAGGGACCGTCAGCCGACCGGCGCCCACGACGCGGGGGCGTCACGGCCCGGTCGCGACGGTCGGCAGTTGGGTCAGGCGGGCCCCATCGCCCGGATACGACGCGGTTCGTCCAGGCGCGAAATGAACGTTGCGAACACCGTCACGCCGCGACGAGCGAGGAGGGAAAGACCCAAGGTTAGACTCGCTCTAAACCGAGCCATGGCCGAAGACGTCCCCGCGGACGGTGGTCGGTCGGCGTTCGCGCGAGCGTCGTGGGCGAACGTCCTCGGTAACGTCGTGAAGATCGTCGCCGAGGGAAGCGCGGGGCTTGCCTTCGGCAGCGTTGCCCTGCTCGCCGACGCGGCCCACTCGCTGGCGGATCTGGTCGCCAGCGTCGTCGTCCTCGTCTGGGGGCGGAGTTCATTCGACGAACCCGACACGACGCATCCACACGGGCACGACCGGATCGAACCGCTGACGGCGCTTTTCGTCGGGGCGATGATCGCACTGCTCGGGCTGAACCTGCTCTACCGGTCGGTCGAGGGACTCCTGGCAGGCCCCGATATCGAGTTCAGCGTCCTGTTGCTCGCGGCGCTTGGCTTCTCGATCGGCGATATGTACCTGGTCTATCGCTACACCGTCCGGATCAACGACCGTCTCCAGTCGACCGCACTCGCCGCGCTCGCGAAGGACTGTCTGAACGACATCTACACGTCGATTGCCGCCATCGTCGGCGTCCTCGGCGTGCTGGTGAACTACCCGATCCTCGACCCGATCGCCGGCGGCCTCGTCAGCCTGCTCGTCGTCTATCAGGGCGTCGAGATCGGCCGGGAAAACGTCGACTACCTCATCGGTGCTGCTCCCGGGCCCGAGAAACGGGGGGAGATCACTGGGGCCCTCCGTCGCCACCCGGCCGTCGAGGGCGTCCACGACCTGACGGTCTTCTACGACGGTACCGTCCTCGAGGTCGAGGTCCACGTCGAGGTCGACGGTGACATGCCGTTCCGGGAGGCCCACGACATCGAGTCGGCGTTGGTCGATCGCCTCCGGGGCCTCGAGGACGTCGGTGACGCACACGTCCACCTCGATCCATCGGGGATCGGCGAGTGGAAGGAGTCGGCCGAGCGGTGACGGGCAGTCGCCTCACTGCGAACGCTCGGCCGCATCGACGTCCGCGTCGGTGGACGCCGCGCGCTGTAAGGTCACCCCGAAGACGCTGCCGTCCGGGCCGGTCTCGACGAGTTCGACGCTGCCCCCGTACCTGTTCGCGAGGATCCGCGAGAGGTAGAGCCCGAGCCCGTGGTTGGTCGATCTGCGTTCGAACAGCGTTTCCCTGTCGGCCTCGGCAATTCCCGGGCCGTCGTCGGCGACCCTGACGACGACGGTTTCCGGCCCCCGCTCGGCGGTGACCCGAACGCGGGCCCGGCCCTCGTTGTGTTCGATCGCGTTCTCGAGGAGGTTCGCGAAGATCCACTTGACGCCTTCGTTAGCGCTGACGTGGGCAGTTTCCGGCAGGTCGGCCTCGATGTCGACGTCGTCGAACCGGGTGCGATACTCGAGGAGTTGGGCCTCGAGTACCGCGACGAGATCGACCGCGGTCCCGCTCTGTGGCCCCCGATTCGCGTCCAGCATCGCCCGAACGTCCTCGATGACGCCGACGAGGTTGTCACTCTCGCGTTCGATCGTCTCGAGGCGGTCGCGGACCGCCTCGCGGTCACACTCCGCCTGCAGGAGCGTCGCATGGCCCCCGATGATCTGGGAGGAGTTGAGGACCTCGTGTCGCAACAGGTCGTTCAGGTACGCCAGCAGCTCCTGTTCGTCCTCGAGTTGCCGGGCGCGGACCGTGGCGGCCGTCGCTTCGACCTCCCGCTGGATGGCCCGCGCTTCGACGTAACCGACGGCGAACCCGCCGACAGCGCCCGTGTTGAGCGCGAAGTGGGCCCAGGTGGTGTTGGCGGCCACCGAGTCGGCGGGAAAGAAGACGATCGATAGCATGTTGACCGCCAGAAAGGCGACCGCACCGCCGAAACACCACTTGCATACTCGGCTATACCGGCTCTCATCGATGTCGCTTTCCGTGAGCCGGTGGCCGCCCCAACCCAGTCCGACGGCGGGGACGCCGATCGAGAGCAGGGTGGTCAGGTAGGCGGTGGCCCCGATCGTGTCCGCGAAGGCGAGCCACCAGCCGACGAGGCCGGCGATCGAGAGCCCGCCGAACGCGGTGACGAGCCAGGGCAGCGACGACCGCTCGAGCCACAGTGGGGTGCCGACGAGTCGGCTCGAAGCCGGCGTATCGTGGCTCATATCGGCTCCGATGACGGTGGCGATTCGCGGACGATGCGGGTCATTTACACTGTCCATGAGAGCGAGGTGTGAAATCTGTACCGGCTCTGGACCTGGGGTCGCCGCGACGCGAGCTTTTATCGGGTCCCATGACGGCGTTTCGATATGGCAATCGGAGACGTCCGCGAGGTCACCGCCGGCGACTGTTCGGACTGCTACTACCTCGATACGGGAATGTACGAAACCAGCGGCTACGGTGCCGTTTACATCCTCGACGATGACCGCCCGGCCGTCGTCGATACGGGCATCGGTACGAACTACGACCTGCTTCGGGAGGCGCTCGCCGAGGTCGGCATCGACCGCGAGGACCTCGCGGTCATCGCGCTGACGCACGTCCACCTCGATCACGCCGGCGGGGCCGGCTTTCTCGCCGCCGACTGTCCGAACGCCGACGTCTACGTCCCCTCGCTGGGGGCCGATCACATCGCCGACCCCTCCCGACTGGTCGCGGGGACGAAGGCGGCCGTCGGCGACCAGTGGGACCACTACGTTGAACCGGAACCCGTCCCCGAGGACCGGATCGTCGCGATCGAGGACGGGGACCATATCGATCTCGGGACACACGAACTGCGAGTCCACGCGGCACCCGGCCACGCCCCCCATCAGGTCGTCTACGAAGATCCCGCAAACGACGCGGTCTTCGTCGCCGACGCCGCCGGCATCTGGGTCCCCGACGTCGAACGGATCAGGCCGACCTCGCCGCCCTCGAACTTCGACCTCGAGCAGTGTCTCGCGGACGTCGAAATGCTGCAAGCCCTCGACCCAGCCGTCCTCCTGTACCCGCATTTCGGCCCTCGATTCGTCGGCGACGACGCCGAACGGGCCCTCGACGAATACGCGACCGTCCTCGAGGAGTGGGTCGACCTGGTCGCCGACAAACGCCGTGAACTCGCCGACGACGAGGCGGTGCTGGAGTACTTCGCCGACGAGGCCGAGCTGGCCGACGTCTGGGGCAGGGAGAAAGCCAGCGAGGAGGCGAAACTGAACACGCGTGGCGTGTTGGGCTATCTCGACCACCGGGAGTGACCGGGTAGCGTCGCCGCCATGGCGACTCGGTTCCATCGCTCGGAGCCGATTTCGAAACCAGCGCTCGGATCTTTTCGGTTGAGCGCCCGGTTTCGGGGCGCTCGCCGGTTCTCTCCCGCACGGCAGCGACGAGCGATAAACGTAGTGATAGATGAAACAAGTTTCATCACGTTTTATCGCACGGGAGCAACTCTCACACACATATGAACTGGCGGGACGCGGAACGAGAGTACGAGGACGAGGTCATCGGCGAGACGAATCTCGCACGCATGTTCGAGGACGCGGCCGAGCGGTACACGAACCGTCCAGCCCAACAGTACAAGGGCGGTATCTACGATCGGTCGCTGACGGACGACGTCGTCCCCGCCGCGACGCCCGGCGAGTTCCGGACCCTCTCCTATGCCGAGATGCGCGACATCGTTCGCAACCTCTCGGCCGGCTTTCGCGAACTGGGGGTCGAAACGGGCGATCGGGTCGGTATCTTCTCGAACACGCGCATGGAGTGGGCCCAGACCGACTTCGCCCTGCTGTCTGCTGGCGCGGCCGTCACGACGGTCTATACGAGTTCCTCGCCCGACCAGGTCGCGTACCTGCTCGACGACCCCGACGCCGACGGCGTCGTCGTCGAGAACGAGGACCTGCTCGAGAACGTCCTCGCGGTCGAGGACGAACTCGATCTCGAGTTCATCGTCACCATCGACGAGGTCGACGGCTACGACGATCGCGACGACGTGCTGACGCTTGGCGAGGTCTACGACCGCGGTGAGGACGCCTTCGACCTCGAGACCTACCAGGAGCGCATCGATGGGATCGATCTCGACGATCTGGCGAGCCTGATCTACACAAGCGGGACGACGGGCAAGCCAAAGGGCGTCCAGCTGACCCACTGGAACTTCCGATCGAACGTCAACGGCTCCCGGAAGCGGTTCGGTCCGCGGCCGGACAAGGACGACGACGTCCCCGTCCTCGACGAGGAGTCGGTAGCGATGTCGTATCTGCCGCTGGCTCACGTCTTCGAGCGGACTGCAGGCCACTTCGCCCTGTTTGCCGGCGGCACCTGTATCGCCTACGCGGAGAGCCCGGACACGCTCCAGGAGGACTTCAGCACCGTCCAACCGACGACGGCCACGAGCGTTCCCCGCGTCTACGAGAAGATCTACGACGGCATCCGCGAGGAGGCCAGCGGCTCGAGCGTCTCCCGGCGGATCTTCGAGTGGGCGACCGACGTCGGCGTCGCGTACCAGCAGGCGGAGTCGCCGGGGCCGATCCTGAAGGCCAAGCAAGCCCTAGCCGACAAGCTCGTCTTCTCGACGGTTCGGGAAGCGCTCGGCGGCAACATCGAGATCCTGATCAGCGGCGGCGGGAGCCTCTCGCCGGAGCTGTGTCGGCTCTATCACGCGATGGGGCTGCCGATCTTCGAGGGGTACGGGCTGACCGAAACCTCGCCCATCGTCGCGACGAACCCGCCCGAGGGCGCGAAGATCGGGACCATCGGGCCGACGCTGTCCAACGTCGAGGTGAAAGTCGACGAGGCCATCGCCGATCAGGACGCCTTCACGGACGACGCCGGCGAGGTCGGCGAACTCCTCGTCAACGGCCCCAACGTCACGCAGGGCTACTGGAACAAGCCCGGTGCGACCGAGGGCGCGTTCACCGAGGACGACGACGGCACGCGCTGGTTCCGTACCGGCGACATCATCCACGTCCGCCCCGACGGCTACCTCGAGTTCCGCGATCGCGTCAAGCAGATTATCGTCCTTTCGACGGGGAAAAACGTCGCGCCCGGCCCGCTCGAGGACGCCTTCGCGGCCAGCGAGGTCGTCGAGCAGGCGATGGTCGTCGGTGACGGCGAGAAGTTCATCGGTGCCCTGCTGGTACCGAACACGAACCACGTCCGCGAGTGGGCCGACGCGGAGGGAATCGACCTGCCCGACGACCCGCAGGCGATGTGTGACGACGAGCGCGTCCGCGATCATATTCAGGAAGAGGTCGATCGCGTCAACGAGAACTTCGAGAAACACGAGACGATCAAGCAGTTCGAACTCGTGCCCCAGGAGTTCACCGAGGAAAACGACATGCTCACCCCGACGATGAAAAAGAAGCGACGGGTCATCCTCGAGCGGTTCGAGGATCGGGTCGACCGGATCTACGAGGACGCCTGATCGGTCCGGCTTGCCGACGGCCGACGCGTTCGATCCCGCTCGGCCGCGATCGACGCGGCAGCAGTTACCCTCGGCCATTCGTACGGATTTCTCACAGGAGTTAACCGCATGGACTGATTCCTTCCAACCGAATGGACGGACGAGTCGCACCGGGACGGCGATCGGGTATGGAGCGCCGGGTCCGACAATGACGGGTGCAGAGGCCAGTGGCGACCTTCTGATACTGGTCGCCATGATCGTCGGACTCGGTGTCCTCTCACAGTTGTTGTCGGCACGGTTTCGGGTGCCGAGTGTTCTCTTTCTCATCACCGCGGGGGTCGCGATCGGCCCGGAGGGGCTCGGCGTATTGACCATCGACTCCTTCGGCGAGAGCGGACTCTCGACGATCGTCGGGCTCTCGGTAGCCATCATCGTCTTCGAGGGTGCGTTCCACCTCAAGGCCGAGAAGATACGGGAAGCGCCGGCAGCCGTGATCCGATTGACGACGGTCGGTGCGGCGATCGCCTTTCTGGGAACCGCCGGCGCAGTCCGCTTTTTCCTCGGGGCGAACTGGGACATCGCGCTGTTGATCGGCGCACTCTTGGTCGCGACGGGACCGACGGTCGTCACGCCGATCCTGAAGGTCGTCCCCGTCCGTGACCGGGTCGCAGCGACCCTCGAGACGGAGGGGATCGTCAACGACGTGACGGCGGCGATCCTCGCGGTCGTGCTGTTCAAGTCGATGACCGTCAGAGAGGCCCACGCGGACGTCTACCTGCAACTGTTCGCCGAGCGGCTCGGAACGGGCCTGCTCGTCGGCGTCGTCGTCGCCGCGGTCGTCTGGGCGGTGTTGCAGTACGTCGACATTTCGCCAGACGATGCGCCGCGGAACGCACGATTGCTGACGTTAGCGGGGGCGATCGTCGCCTTCGGGACGGCCGATTACGTTTTCGCCGAGGCGGGCGTCGCGGCCGCGGCGACGGCCGGCCTGATCCTGGGCAACGCCAACCTCCCCTACGAGGAGGAGATCGAGGCGTTCAAGGGCGATATCACCCTGCTCGTTCTCTCCTTCGTCTTCATCACCCTCGCGGCACTGCTCGAGTTCGACCAGCTGTTCGCGCTCGGCCTCGGCGGCGTGGCGGTCGTGGTGGCCGTCATGCTTGTCTTGCGGCCGTTTCTGGTCTTTCTCTCGACACGGGGTGGCCGGTTTACGTTCAGAGAGCGGCTCTTTATGAGCGCCGTCGGGCCGCGGGGGATCATTCCGGCCTCGGTCGCGACGCTGTTCGCGATCCGACTCCAGACCGGCGCAGCGCCGACCAACCCGGCCGGTGCGGACCTGCTCGTCGGGACGGTCTTTCTCGTCATCCTCGTGACGGTCGTCCTCGAGGGCGGCCTGGCCCGGCAGATCGCGGAGACACTCGACGTGATACCCATGCGTGTACTCATCATCGGCGGCGGCCGCGTCGGTCGCTCGCTGGCAGAACGACTCGAAGCGCGCGGCGAAAACGTGGTCCTGATCGAGGCGGACAAGACGGTCCTCGAGGAGCTTCGCAACGACGGGTTCACCGCCCGCGAAGGCGACGGCACCGACACCGAGGTGTTACGCGAGGCGGGCGTGGAGAACGCCAAGACCGTCGTCGCGGCGTCCGGCGACGACGACGTGAACCTCCTCGTGGCCCAGCTCGCGAAATCGAACTTCGACGTCGAGAACGTGATCGCTCGGGCGAACAACCCGTCGAACGCGTCGGCGTTCGAGGACCTCGGCGTCCAGACGATCTCGGCGGCCGAGTCGACCGCGTGGGCGATCGACAATCGGATCGAGCGGCCCGCGCTCTCGGACTGGATGTCCGAACTCGGTCGCTCCGGCGACGTACAGGAGATCGAGATCACCGACGAGGATCTCGTCGGGCAGCGGATCGTCGACGTCGGGGGCGAACTCCCGAACGGCGTTCTCATCGCGCTCGTGAGCCGGAACGGGACCAGCGAAGTGCCGACCCCCGACGTCGAACTGCAGGCGGGGGATCACATCACGCTCATCGGCCGCACGGAGGCCGTTCAGGAGGCGATCAACCAGTGTGGCAAACCGGTCTAACACTCGGCTTCTCGCGGACGGACTGACTGATCAGGTCGCGACGAGGCCGACGGCGACGACCGCGAGGACAAGTCCCGCGACGTTCGTCGCGCTGAGCTGTGCCCCGAAGTAGAAGACGCCGACGATGGCCGGGATCACGAAGTAGAGCGCGGCGATCGCGGAGACGATCGCCATGTTGCCCCGGGCGAGGCCGGCGTAGAAGCAGATGGAGGCGGCCGCGAGGAACGCGCCGGAGACGAGGGCGGCGGCGACGTCGACGCGGGTGCCGGAGACGGGACGGCGAAGCGAGAGGACGTAGCCGCCGGCGATGACGAGGCTCGCGACGTACGAGAGGAACACGGCGTTGACCGGCGAGAGCGAGCGGGTCGCGACGCCGCCGGCCACCGCCCAGCCGCCATAGAGGAGCAACGCGCCCAGTGCGAACAGGATCGACGTACTGACCATGCGGCCGGCTTCGCCGTGATTCGGAAAAACGTTGCGTTCGCGCCGACTGTCTTACGCGTCGTCGCGATCGTCCCCGCGACGATCGGGGGCGTCTATCGGCCGATGCTCGGCTTCGCCGGGGAGAATATCGCCCAGCGAGCCGCCAAGCGCCATCGCGGTGAAGACGACCGAGACCTGACAGAGATTGACCCACGGCTCGTCCCACGCGATCCGCCCCCACAACGTCATGAGCCCGGCCGCGGTCGAGAACGCGATGAGCAGGACCCAGACCGGGCGACGCGGCACGAGGCCGAAGTAGGGGTTATGGATCTGCACCTCCCTGAAGTCGGCGACGTAGAGAATGCCGACGACGAGCCCGACGGTAAACAGGAGGTTCGCCACCAGCAGTGCCGGATGGGTCGCGAGGAACGCGCCGATACTGAAGACGCCGTCCTCGACCAGCATCGGGAGCCCGATGACGACGCTGCCCACGAACGCTTCGGCCTTGTCCTTGTAGGTGAACCGGGTGATGACGTTCCCGACCGCCGCATTGTGCGAGAGCCGGCCCAGTAGCCGCATCGTCCGCCGTACCTCCGTCCGCTCGTCGGCCGTGTCGACCGTCTCCTCGAGCGTCTCGAGTTGCTCGTAAACGTCGTCGATGGTCGCGCCCTCGAGCGACTCGTCCGGTTGGGACATACCGGGACCAGACGTTGCGAGTGGATAAATCCGGGCCGACTCGGGATCCGCCGGCCCGATCGCAGCCGCCGCCCGAACGGCTCAGCGTCGAATCCCGCCCGAAAAACCGATACCGTTTTGCGGCCGTGTCCACCACTGTGGTACTATGAAACACTCACGGGGACCGCTGTGTTCGATCGATGTCGGGGACCGAACCGTCGAGACCGAAGACATCGACGACGTCCTCGAGTCCTATGTCGGCGGTCGGGCGCTCGGCACGAAACTCGCCCACGAGCGGATCCCGTTCGATGTCGATCCGCTCGGAGCCGACAACCGCCTGTTCTTCGCGACGGGGCCGCTTCAGCACTCGACGATGAGCTTCACCGGGCGGACGTCGGCGACGACCGTCTCGCCGCTGACCGACGGGCTGCTCTCCTCGAACGCCGGCGGGTTCGTCTCGCGGAACTTTACGGGGACCGGCTACAGTGCCGTCGAGATTACCGGCGCGAGCGACGACCTCGTCGTCGTCCACGTCACCGACGACGGCGTCGAGTTCGAGGCCGTCCCCGACCTCGAGGGGGCGACCGTGCCCGAGACCTGCGAGTACCTCGAGGACGAACACGATCTCGGGCCGGAACACACCGCCGTCATCGGGCCGGCCGGCGAGAACGAGGTCCGCTTTGCCTCGGTCATGACCTCGGAAGAACGGGCCTTCGGCCGCGGCGGGCTCGGCGCGGTGCTGGGGTCGAAAAACGTCAAGGCGATCACCTTCGACGGCGACTCGACCCGCGAGGTCGAGATCCCGGCCGTCCAGATGGAGATCCACGGCGAGGCCGCGCAGGCCGACCACCCGATGAAGGCACAGGGGACCACCTCGGTCGCCGAGTACGCCAACATGGTCGAGGCCCTCTCGAGTTACTACTTCGAGGACCTGTCCTTCGAGGGGATCGACGGGATCAGCGGCGACCGCGTCGAGGAGAAGAAGTACAAGAAAGGCACCTGCTCGTCGTGTGCCTTCGCCTGCAAGCTGCCGACCCGCGACGAGGAATCCGGCCTCGAGACGGAAGGGCCGGAATTCGAGACGCTGATGGCCTTCGGCTCGAACTCGGGCGTCGACGACATCGTCGACGTGATGCAATCGAACAAGCTCTGTGACGTCTACGGGCTCGACACCATTTCGACGGGTGACACCATCGCGGCCTACCTCAAGAGCGAGGACGAGTTCGGCAACGTCGATCTCATCCACGACCTCGTCGAGCAGATCGCCCACCGCGAGGGCGTCGGTGATACGCTCGCGGAGGGCGTCGACCGGATCCACGACGACCTCGGGGTCGAGAACTGGTCGGTCAAGGGCATGGAATTTGCCGCCCACGACGGCCGCACCCTGAACGGACAGGGGCTGGCCTTCGCTACCTCGAACCGCGGTGCCGACCACATGTACGCCGAGTTCTACCCCTACGAGTACCCGCTAGTCGGCGAGGAAGACGCGTTCCAGAAGGAGGGTCTCGAGGGCAAGCCGCCCAAGCTCGTCGAACTCGAGAACCTAAACGCCGTCAAGGACAGCGCGATCTTCTGTAAGTTCTCCCGGGACTTCCTGACCGAGGAACGCATCGAGACGCTGCTCGATGCCGACTACGACGACCTGCTCGCCCTCGGTGGCGAAGTCGTCGCCATGGAACGGCACTTCAACAACCAGCGCGGCTTCGACCGCGGCGACGACCGGCTCCCCTACGAGCTGCCCGACTTCGAACAGGGCCTCGAGGAGTACTACGCCGAGCGCGGCTGGAACGACGACGGCACCGTCCCCGACACGAAAGTCGGCGGAGGCAGTGCGGCACCGGCCGACGACTGATCGCGACTCGATTTGCCCCGGTCGGCGCGAGCGGTTCGAGCCCGCTCACTCGATCGGAATTCGCGTTACCGTCCGTGCGGGCGTTCTGATCGGGACCGACTCGGTCCGCTCGGCGGCGTTGCGCTCGCCCTCGAGCGTCGCGAGCCGTCGCTCGATCCCGTTGTGGTGGCCCGCGCCGACGACCGCGACGACGTCGTGACCGTCACGACGGAGCGCGTGCAGTCGCTGCGCCATCGCACGATCCCGGCGGTCGATCAGTACCGCCGCCACCTCGGGGAACAGCCGCCGTAGGTGGTCGATCGCCGGCTGGACGTCGTCGCCGTGTGTGATCTCCGCGACGGGCTGCTCGAGCAGCGCCAGCTGGTCGGCGTACGCGTCCGGTCCCAGCGACTGCGCGCGGAGCATACTTCGAGGGATCGTCAACGGCCCGACGCGACGGGCGAGTTCCCGCAGGGTCTCCGCCACCGGATCGTCGATCAGCGCGACGTCGGTTCCGCGCTCGGCGGCCGTCTCGATGGCGGCCTCCATATCGGTGTAGTCGGGATCGAGTCCGGCGAGGCGAACGACCGTCCGCTGGAACGCACGCACCGCGCTGTAGGCAGCCGCGGCCGGCGGCGACAGCTCGCGGGTCAGTTCGGCGAGGTCCGGCCCGCTATCGGCCTCGAGGCGCTCGAAGCGCGACTCGTCGAGTTCGACGGCCACGAGGTCCGGCTCGACCGCACGGATCCGTTCGCGGACCCGCCGGCAGTGGCTCGGCGAGAAGTGGACGCTGGGGACGAGGGTGACTGTGCCGTGGTCGGACATCCCCTGTGGGTTCACCGGCCAGCGGCTTGAAGCCACGACCCCGCCCGCTACTCGTCGTCGGTTTCCTCGAGTTCCGGCTCGAGGCGGTCGTCACCGCGTGACGGCAGCGACGTGTCGTCGGCGCGCGAGGGGTGGATGTTGACGTTGTGTCCCCGATAGGGGTCGCTCTCGGGGTCGTAGGAGAGTTCGCTGCGCTCGAAGATGTAGATGAAAAACCCGATCAGCGGGATACAGAAGGTGATCGCCGCCCACTTCCACTGGGGCTCGAGTCCCACCCGACCGGCGTCCCAGTAGGCGACCGCGGTGAGCCCGAGATGCCAGGCCAGCGGGATGCCGACGATGATCGCGAGGAGGCCGATGCGCATACGCGGCCTACGGACTCGAGGCTACTAAACGACCCGCCACCTGACGGTGGCTCGAGGACGGTGGCAGTGAGAGGACGGGGTGCTGTTAGCTCTCGTTGGCCCCGAATCGTCCGAACGCGTACTCCAGACCGAACATGACAAGCGCCATCGTGAGCGCTCGAAGGAGGAGGAGGTCTCGACTCAACAGGAACCCGGCTGCGAGGACGCCGATACCGGTCATTAGCCCCAACACGGCCGCATACGGTCCGCGAGAGAGCCCTCGGAGCCACGCATCAGTGCGCTCGTAGAGACGTTTCACACCGCGCATCTGTAACTACAACAACTCGAGCGTAAATATCCTATCGGAGCAACAGTACTTTTTGTCTCAGGCGACGCTCCCGCGTTGTCCTCGCAAAATCTGGACCAAAAAGTCCAGTCCCCGCTGCTTAGTTAACGTCGAATTCGATCGCCGCACCCTGGCCAAAGCCGACACACAGCGTCGCCAGCCCGAGGCCACCGCCGCGCTTCTGGAGTTCGTGGATCAGCGTCACGGGCAGACGCGCGCCCGAGGCACCCAGCGGGTGACCCAGCGCGATCGCTCCGCCGTTGACGTTGAAGATATCGGGGTCGATGCCGAGTTCGTCCCGCGAGTACAGCGACTGGCTCGCGAAGGCCTCGTTGAGTTCCACGAGGTCGTACTCGTCGATGTCGCGGCCGTTGCGCTCGAGCAGGCCCTTCGTGGCCGGGACCGGGCCGATCCCCATGACGGTCGGGTCGACGCCGGCGACGTTGTTCCGGCCGACCTCGGCCATGATCTCGAGGTCGTGTTCCTCGGCGAAGTCCTTGCTGGTGACCAGCAGGGCGGCCGCGCCGTCGGAGATCTGGGAGGCGTTGCCGGGCGTGACGGTGCCGTCCTCCTTGAAGACGGTGGGGAGTTCGGCGAGCGTTTCCGTGGTCGTGCCCGGTCGGATGCCCTCGTCTTCCTCGACGGTGCCGTCCTCGGTTTCGATCGGGACGATCTCGTCGTCGAAGCGGCCTTCCTCGGTCGCCTCGGTGGCTCGCTGCTGGCTCCGGGCGGCGTACTCGTCCTGTTCCTCGCGACTGACGCCGTACTCCTCGGCGACTTTCTCGGCGGTCATCCCCATCTGGAGATCCCCGAGGTCGTACAGCTCGGAGATCTTCGGGTGGATGTGGCCGTAGCTCTCGCCCATCGCGACGCGGCTCATGCTCTCGACGCCGCCGGCGATGATGGCGTCTCGGTTGCCGGCCGCGATGGCGTCGGAGGCGGAGATGACCGACTGCATCGAGGAGGCACACCAGCGGTTGATCGTCGTCGCCGGCACCGACTCGCCGAGTTCGGAGAGCAAGGCGATGACGCGGGCGAGGTTGTTGTCCTGTTCCTCGCGCTGCTGGGCACAGCCCCACATCAGATCGTCGATTTCCTCACCGGAGAGGCCGGTTTCGGCCAGGATCTCGTCGATCAGTGGCACCGAAAGGTCCTCGCTGCGAACGTCGGCGTACACGCCGTCTTCTTTCCCCTGTGGCGTCCGCACTGCCTTGACTACGACTGGCGTCTGTGACATATACTACCGCATGCCCCTCACGGACTTAAATCCGGTCGAACTCCGGCTGGCGGGAAAAGTGTTTACGGGCCGAGTAACCGGTCCCCGACCGCCCGTCGTCGCCGACCCACGGCCCGCCGGGGTCGACGACGGGGGTCGATCGCGCCGCCCTCGAGCCGGTCGGCTCGAGAACAACCCTTATCTCGGATAGCTGGTAATACGCGGGCATGGACGAGGACGGACTGGACGCGTCTCGGTTCGAGGGCGACGACGCCGAATCGGACCGCGATCCCGAACCCGAACCCGCTGGGACGGCAGACGAGGACGGCGACGGCGGCTCGATGCCGGGGGTGCCGGACCCCGACCCGCAGGACGACGACGTCCCCGAGGACGTACAGAAGTATGCCCGGTTCACGAAGATGGACGGCGCGCAGTACGACCGGGTCAACGAGTTCCTCCGGGACCGCACGTACATCACCGCCCGCGAGTGGGCCATCGCGCGGCTCTGTTCGGACTTCCGGACCGAGACCGGCGTCGAGATGACCAAGATCGGCGAGAACCTCCCCGAACTCGTCCCCTTCATGACCGACACCTACTCCCCGCAGGCGGTCAATCA
Source organism: Natrinema sp. CGMCC1.2065 (assembly GCF_051225675.1). Lineage (NCBI taxonomy): Archaea > Methanobacteriati > Methanobacteriota > Halobacteria > Halobacteriales > Natrialbaceae > Natrinema > Natrinema sp. CGMCC1.2065. The sequence continues at coordinate 486,009 of NZ_JBPJSJ010000001.1, forward strand.
GGCACGAGCCTCCTTCGAGGAGAAGGTCCGAACCGCCGGCGCGACCTTCCTCTACGGCGCAATGTGTGATTTCTTCACCGCCGAGGAACTCGACGACGTGATGTACGAGGCCACCGAGGTCGCCAAGTTCCTCCTCGAGGTCGAGGGCGTCGACCTCTCGGTCGAGGAGGAACTCGAGGCCGAGGAACGCATCTCGACGGTCATGCGGGAGGTCCGCGAGGCCAGCGAAGAGTTGCGCGCGGCGGACCTCGCCGAGAGCGAGGAGTAGGCGAGTGACAGAAAACGGTAATATGGCTGTAGTGAGTCGACACGGATATGAACGACTCTCGTGACGAACGGTCGGGCTCGGCCGACGACGGCGACCGCTCGCCCGGACTGATCGGTGCCGGCATTGGCGTCCTCGAGTTGCCGGTGTTTGGCTATCTCGGGCTCGTACTGTTCGGCCAACCGATCTTCGGCGCGTTCGTCGGGCTCGTGATGGGGCTCGGAACGTACCTTTCTTTTCCCGCCCTCGTGGCGGACGACGACTCCAGCGAGATCGAGACGACTCCGGAACCCGTCGGCGACCAGCTCCGTCGATTCCACCGCACGGCGGCCGGGCTCGCGCTCCCGCCGGCGGGGATCCTGTTGCTCGCGTGGCGGTTCGTCAACGAGAACGTCCTGCTTGGGGTCCTCGCGACGGCCGTGATCGGCCTGGCGATTTACGCCCCGCTTGCAGTGTTGCTGCCGCGCCGACTCTCCTGACGCGGCCGATCGTTGCGCTTGCGCGTCCGCTACTTATGCCCGCTCGAGGGCTATGCCACTCGCATGACGGACCTTCCACTGGCACCCGACGGCGGCTGGGAATCGCTCTATCTCGCGGGCGACTGGACCGACAGCGGCGATCGCGACGCGATCTCCGTCGAGAACCCCTTCACGCGCGAGGCGATCGCGTCCGTCCCGGCGGGGACCGAGGACGACGTCGACCGGGCCTACGAGACCGCCGCGTCGGCACAGGAGGCGTGGGCCCAGCAACCGCCGCAGGCCCGCGCGGGCGTGATCAACGCGGCCGTCGAGTTCGTCGGCGACCACCGCGAGGAGGTCGCCGAGCTACTGGCCCGCGAGTCGGGGAGTACGCGAGTCAAATCCGAGGCCGAGTTACAGACGGCGAGGGGGATGATGCAACAGGCGGCCAGCTACCCGTTCCGGATGGACGGCCAGCACGCGGACTCGATCACGCCGGGCAAGGAGAACGTCGCGGAACGAGTGCCGGTCGGCGTCGTCGGCGTCATCTCGCCGTGGAACTTCCCGCTGCATCTCTCGATGCGGGCGGTCGCGCCCGCGATCGCGGCCGGGAACGCGGTCGTCCTCAAACCCGCCTCGAACACGCCGATCACGGGCGGACTGCTGCTCGCGCGGATCTTCGAGGCCGCGGGCGTCCCCGAGGGGGTCCTCAGCGTCGTCCCCGGCCGCGGCTCCGAGATCGGCGACGCGGTCGCCGGCCACGAGGTCCCCCGGACCATCGCCTTCACCGGCTCGACCGAGATCGGACAGGGGGTCGCCGCCACGGCGGCTCGCAACTGCGCCCTGCCCGCCATGGAACTCGGCGGGAACAACGTCCACGTCGTCACCGACGACGCCGACCTCGAGCGGGCCGTCGACGGCGGCGTCTTCGGTTCCTTTCTGCACCAGGGCCAGATCTGCATCTCCATCAACCGCCACCTGGTCCACGAGGACGTCTACGACGAGTACGTCGACGCGCTGGCCGACCGGGCCGCGTCGCTGCCGACCGGCGATCCGACCGACGACGACACCGTCATCGGCCCCATCATCGACGAGAGTCAGCGCGATCAGATCCTCGAGTACGTCGAGGAATCGGTCGACGCGGGCGCGACCCTCGAGACCGGCGGCGACCACGATGGACTCGTCGTCGAACCCACAGTCCTCTCCGACGCCGACAACGACATGGCCGCGGCCTGTAACGAACACTTCGGCCCCGTCGCGCCCGTGATTCCCTACGCGAGCGACGACGAGGCGATCGAACTGGCCAACGACACGATCCACGGTCTCTCGGGGTCGGTCCACAGCGAGACCATCGAACGGGCCCGCCGGATCGCGGACGGGATCGAGACGGGAATGATCCACATCAACGACCAGCCGGTCAACGACGAGCCACACGTCCCCTTCGGCGGGATGAAGCAATCGGGCATGGGCCGGTACAACGGCGAGCAGATCCTCGAGGAAGTGACGACGACGAAGTGGATCTCGATCCAGCACGAGCCTCGCGAGTACCCGTTCTGAGTGCCATTTGGTCCACGGATCCACGGCGGTTCCGACCGTCTCGGTCCGTCGCTGTGTCCGATTCGATCGGGGTCCGCCCTCGCCGCTTCGTCTCGCTTCTCCCGGTTGGAAGCGTGGTCCTTATGACAATATAAGTTCACCAACTAGTAGGCATGGAACGCCGAACCTACCTGGTCACCGCTGGCATCGGCACCTCGTCCCTCCTTGCGGGCTGTCTGAGCGACGGTCCGAGCGACGACGAATCCGACGGCGACGACGAATCCGACGGCGACGACGAACCGGACCCCGATGGCGACGAGTCCGAACCCGAAAGCGAACCGGACCACGAACAGGTCATCGAAACCTACCTCGAGGCCGCTCAGGCCGAAGATCCCGACGCGATGGCCGCGGTCGTCCACAGCGCGAGCCCGTTACAGGGGCTGCTCACCGATCCGGAGTGGGAATTCGAATCGAGCGGCTCCGCCGATCTCGACGCCCTCGAGACCGAGGTCGTGACGGCCGACGGCTCCGTCGCGGACGTCCGCGAACTGGAGGGTGCCGAGTTCTGGTTCGCGGAGTCCGACCTCGAGGCCGAGATCGACGACGCGGAGATCGTGCTGGTCCGCGCCGAACTGGACGATGCGGCCGTCGGCGACAGTGCCGGCGTCTACGCGCTCGTGACCGAAGGCGACGAGTGGAAGATCTTTTGGATCGACAGCGAGGACGACACCCCGGAAAACCCCGAGGAGGCGTTCGAGCCGGAGATCATCGACACCGACGACGACGTCGTCGAGCGGATCGAGTGGGGCGTCGACGCGGTGAACGCCCCCGAAGGCTCCGACTCCGACACCGGATACTACGCCCGCGTCCACCTTACCGACGAGCCCGGCCGCAAGGCCGATCTGATCCGCATCGAATCGACGATCGCCGACTCGACGTTCGAGTTCTACGGTGAAGACAAGACCGAGCCGTCGACGTCGTGGGCGGGGACTTGGGCGAACGTTCGGCTCAACGCCGACGGCGATCAGATCGTCGTGACTGCCGTCCGCGGGGATACCGAGACGGTCGTCCATCGGGAACACTACGAGCCGTCGGACTGATCCCGTCGATCGGGATCGCGGATTTCGGCTCGAGGGCTGTCGTTGTGCTGCTCGCGGATTGCTCGCAGCGACATGCGAGGGTTGGGATTTGAACCACGGGAAGACGGTCGCTCACTCCGTTCGCGCTGCGACTTCCCTGATTCGAATCCCGCGTCTCGCAGACACGACTCTCACTGTCGTTCGAGTCGGTATGCGAGGGTTGGGATTTGAACCCAAGGACTCCTACGAGAGCGGGTCTTAAGCCCACCGCCGTTGGCCTGCTTGGCTACCCTCGCACAGAAGGCGTTCGATGGTTGTTCCGGGGTGGGGATGTGCGTTTCGGTGTGCGTTCGCGCCGTCGGCCTACCAGTCGACGCTCAACGTGCCGTCGCCGTGGGGATCGGGCGCGATCTCCTCGTCGGTCCGGCGGTCGACGACGTGGATGCAGCCGTCGTCTTTCTTGGCCGGACAGACCTCCGCAGCGCGGACGTTGTGATCGAGGTCGTCCTCGGCGATGAAGTACTCCTCGGGCTGGGCCATTCCGGAGGCGATCGACATCTCCCAGTTGTCGCTGACCTCGGCGCACTTGCCCGCACCGAAGCACTTGTTGGCCTCGAAGATGATCTTGTAGGGTTTCTCGTCGACCGGGGGCGCGTCGCCGGAACCGACGTCGCTGGCCTGCTGGATACCGTCGTCGTCGCTCATGTGTCCCCGTTCGAGCGAGCGGCCTTTCGCGTTACGGTTGGCGCGAGTCACGGTATCGATTCCACCCGCCGTGAACCAGCGACGCCACTGCTGGGTTCGATTCGAGACCGGTTCGTCCGCTCGTCGTCGTGGCTGCTCTGTGGCAGGTGATTCGTCTCTCGGTATCGGGTGGCCGATCGCATCTCCCAGAAGTACCAATACGGTCATGTTATTTCACAACGTACAATATTGTTTCTAAAGAACAATACAATATCGGAGACAGGATCGCTGTTGCTACAAAACCTGCTGAGTGCGTTCACACTTTGGCCTAGTCGTGAAACGCATGGATACTGTGTCGAACCTCGTTTTGTTTCGGCAGTATTGCCCAGAAGATGTGTTTATACAGTGAATCAGGAATTGAGGAACTCATATACTCGACAAGGCTTATCGAGTGTCGGTACGTCTGCCGTTTCAAAATAGTTTTATGGTCTCTATCTCTTTGCCAGCTATTGTTTGGTAAATATGCAATAGTGTATGCGGGCCTCGGTATAGTTGTCGGATAGCTATATTACCACATGAGAGCCTCCGTTTCCGTGACGTGACCCCGCCGCATCGACCGGGACGGAGCAGCTGACCCGGCGTTGAAACCCACGATCACGATTACAAACATATGTGTGTAATGGATGTCAGAACAGCGTGGACTCGAGCGATCCGATCTCGTCTCGAAGCAGTTGTGCCAACTCCTCGGCCGTCGACTCGTCGGTCGCCATGCGATAGGTCGGTCCGCCGACCGAGAACGCCCCGACGACCTCGCCGTCGGGGTCGGTTACGGCCGCCCCGATGGACCGATAGCCGTCGATCAGTTCCTCGTCGTTGACTGCGTACCCGCGACGGCGGATCGCCTCGAGTTCGTCGAACAGTTCGGCCTCGTCGGTGATGGTGTGGTCGGTCGTCGCCGGCAGCCCCCAGCGCTCGAGAATCTCGCCGACCCGGGATTCGGACATCGACGCCAGCAGGGCCTTTCCGGAGGCGCAGTTGTGCATGTAGAACCGGTTGCCCGCCCGGAACGGGCTGGATTCGGACAGACTCCGTCGGGACGACTCGCCGATCGCGTACTCGAGGGAGTACGCGCGGCCGTTCTCCTCGACGATGAAGTCGGCTTCGTGGCCGGTCGTTTCGGCGAGGGAGTAGACGTGCCGGCGCGCCGTCGCGTACAGCGGGTTTCGTCCGCGTGCGTGTTCGCCGAACGCGAGGAACTGGAGACCGACGTGGAAGGTGTCGCCGTCCCGGACGAGGAACCCCTCGTCGACCAGCGTGTGGAGGTGGTTGTGGACGGTGCTTTTCGCCAGCTCGAGGCGGTCGGCCAGTTCGCTCAGCGTGGCACCGTCGCTCTCGCGGACCGCGCGAACGAGTGCGAGCGACGTTTGCGTCGTCTTGACCGGCCGAGGGCGATCGTCGGTCATCGTTCGAAGTCGTCGTGTCGTCCGTGCATAAGGGTTCGGAATGTGTGAACCGTGTTCTGGAAGGATCGTCGAATTCACGGTTTATTTCTTGATGATTTACGATGCCAAATCGGTATTTGGGTAGTACCCTATCCGTCTATATATGCGCCACAGTACCACAGGCGATCGGTGGTGTGGCGTGCCGGGCTCCAACTCCCGTCGGTGGCCGTCCGTTCGGAATGCGTGAACGGAAGACGGCGAACTCGATCGGCGCGGTCGATTCCGGCCGTTATCTCCCTCGTCGGCTCGGATTCGGTGTTCCGGTGTTCGCACCTTCGGAACGTGCTGCCGTCGGCGACCGCGGGCGATCCGCACGACTGGTTCGGGGCGGTGATCCGGTCGACCGGCGCTAATCGGCGCCGCAGTGGTTCGTCCACCCGCAGTGCTGACACCACTCCTCCGGTGTGTCTGTCAGTCGCCCACAGAGCGGACAGTTCGTCTCAGTCATCGTCGGTCGTAATGTCGGCGGACAGTCCCTGAGCCATCTCGATGTCTTTGGAGTTGTTCAGCGTCCAGGCGGTGCGCTCGGTGACGGCCTCGATCACTTCGCGACCGCTCGGGTAGCCGTTCCCGGACTTGTTGACGCCGCCAAAGGGCAGGTGAACCTCCGCGCCGATACACGGCAGGTTCCCGTACGCGAGTCCGACCTCGGCGTTGTCGCGGTAGTAGTTGACCTCGCGGTAGTCCTCCGAGATGATCGCTCCCGCGAGTCCGTACTCGGTGTCGTTGTGGATCTCGACGCCGTCCTCGATGTCGCCCGAGTACGTCATGAGCGCGACGTGGGGGCCGAAGACCTCCTCTTGTGTACATCGGAGGTCGGCGTCCGGGTCGGCCTCGTAGACGAACGGGCCGATCCAGTGGCCGTCCTCGTGGCCGTCGGGCACTTCTGCGTCGGCCAGTTCGTCGCGGTCGACGAGGACGTTCACGTCTTCGCTTCGCGCGAGTTCGTTGTACTCGAGGACCTTCTCCTTGTGTTCGCCCTCGACGAGCGGCCCCATGAACGTGTCTTCGGCCAGCGGGTCGCCGACCGCGATGTTCTCGGCGATCTCGACGAAGCGCTTTTTGAACTCGTCGTAGACATCCTCGTGGACGATCAGCCGTTCGGCGGAGACACAGCGCTGGCCGGTGGTCTTGAACGAACTCATGACCGCCGAGTGGACGGCCGTATCGAGGTCGGCCTCGTCGCTGATGACGACGGCGTTCTTGCCGCCCATCTCGCAGGCCGCGAGCTTGCCGGGCTGTTCGGCGACGGTTTGAGCGACCTCTTGACCGACCTCGGCCGAACCGGTAAAGAGAACGGTGTCGACGCGTGGGTCGTCGACGATCGAGGCCCCAGCGTCGCCGAAGCCCTGTACCATGTTGAACACGCCGTCGGGGATCCCCGCGTCCTCGAACATCTCGGCGATGATCTGGCCACACCACGGGGTCTGCTCGGCGGGCTTCCAGACCACGGTGTTGCCCTCGACCAGCGAGACGGCCATGTGCCAGAACGGGATCGCGACGGGGAAGTTCCAGGGCGTGATACAGCCGACGACGCCCCGGGGCTTGCGGCGCATGTACGCGTCCTTGCTCCCGATCTCGGAGGGGACGACGTCACCGTGTGGGTGGCGGGCGTTGCCCGCGGCCCACTCGACCATGTGTGCGGCTTCGACGACGTCGGCTTTCCCTTCGGAGATCTCCTTGCCACACTCCTTGGTGACGATCTCGCCGAGTTCGTCCGTCCGCTCGCGCAGTTCGTGGTAGATATCCCAGAGGAACTCCGCGCGGTCGATGTGCGACAGGTCGCGCCACTCCTCCTGTGCCGCCTCCGCGGCCTCGAGGGCTCGATCGACGTCGGATTGCGTTCCGCGGTGGAAGGTGCGCAACGTCTCGCCAGTCGCCGGGTTCTCGCTTGCGAAGGTTTCCTCGCCCTCGCCGTCCGTCCATTCGCCGTCGATGTAGTGTCGGTCGGGTTGCTCTGTCGTCTGCTGGCTCATACAGTACGGATGACGGATCACGGCGGAATAACCACGGCCTCCCATGGTCGGGCGCGCCGTCCCCGGTGACGATCGACGATGGAGATCGCGACGCGACCCGTGCTTTCGGCTCGCGGCGCGGTACGGGTCCGACACGAGTCCACGACCGGTCCATGATATCGGTATTCAGTATGTTTATAGTCCTCACGGCGTACTGTCCGAGTAGAATCGACACATGAGCAGTACGAGTTCGACGACGACCACGACAGGGGCGACCGACGGGACGCGACTCACGCTCGATATCTGGCATCCGAACTGCTGGGGCCTGCAGGCGACCGAGGCAGTCGACGCCGGCTTGCTCGTCCACACCGTCCACCGAACCGTCGAGGAGACGGTCAAGGGTCACTTCACCGTCTACGCCGACACGACGGCACAACTCGACGAGTTCGTCGCGTTCGCGGCCGAGTCTCCGCTAACGCACTCGACGGTTGAACTCGGCCAGCGCCCCACGACGGCACCGAACCCGGGGAACGCGACGCGCGAACTGTTCGTCGAGTACGAGCCCGAACACAGTATCAGCGACACGCTCGTCTCGCATGGCTTCATCCACGACGCGTCGGTGCGCGTCGAGGGCGGCGTCGAACACTGGCCGGTCTTCGTCGCCGGCGGTCGCGACGAGATCCGGCGTCGACTCGAGGCCATCCGGGCCGAGACGGACGCGGAGATTTCGATCAGTCGGGTCGCGACGCCCGACGGCGGTCCGTCGGAGACCGCCGATCGGACGGATCTCCTTACGCCGCGCCAGCGTGAGGCGTTCGAACTCGCCTGCGAGCGGAACTACTACGCGTGGCCCCGCGAGATCAGCACGCGCGAACTCGCGGACGAACTCGGCGTCTCGAAGACGACGCTGCTCGAGCATCTCCGGAAGGCCGAAGCGAAACTGCTCAACCCCGACGACGTCTGATCGCTATGTATTATTTCGCGTTTTGACGGGCGAATCTTTTGGTCGGGTATCCATTTAGGTGCCTGTCGTCCCAGCAGTCCGGTATGATACCACCGATCGCGAGCCGGTTCGTCGCCGGAACGACTGCGTCAGGCGCTCTGGACCACGTTTCGGAGTGTAACGAAGCGGGGATGGGCGGCATCCTGAACCTCCTCGGCGAACACTACGACGATCCCGAACCCGCCGCGGAGGACGCCGACGCGTACTGTCACCTCGTCTCCGAACTGGCCAGTCGTGGCCTGAACGGCAGCGTCTCGGTCAAACCGTCCCAGATCGGTATCGACGTCGGACCGGACATCTTCAGGGAAAACTTCGAACGAATCGTCGAGACGGCGGCGGCCGAGGACGTGTTCGTCTGGTGTGACATGGAAGACCACACGACGACCGACACGACGCTCGACGCCGTCGAAGCGACGGCCCGGGACCATCCCCACGGCGTCGGCGTCGCGATTCAGGCGAACCTCACGCGGACGCGCGATGACCTCCGTCGCCTCGCTGACGTTCCCGCCGCCGTCCGGCTGGTGAAAGGCGCCTACGACGAACCGTCGTCGGTCGCCCTCGACTCGAAATCGGCCGTCGACGACGCCTACGAGGACCACCTCGAGTTCCTGTTTCGCGAATTCGACCAGGGTGTCGCGGTCGGGAGCCACGACCCGGCAATGCTCCAGGTCGCGGTCGACCTCCACAAGGAGTACGGGACGCCGTTCGAGATCCAGATGCTGATGGGGGTCCGCGAGGACGCCCAGCGCGAACTCGCCGCAAAGGGGTACGAGGTCAATCAGTACGTCCCCTACGGCGGCAAGTGGATGCAGTACTTCTACCGACGGATCCGCGAGCGCAAGGAGAACGCACTGTTTGCGCTCCGCGCCGTTGTCGGCGTCTGATCGGACTACGGGGTTCGCGACGGCGTCGTCTACCAGCTCGCTCGAGCGTCGGCCCTCTGATTCTTCCGCACTGATACGTCCGATATAAAGGGTGCAAATTCGGTATATTTATTTGTGGGTAGTAAGCACACGCCACTATGCCAGAGAGTGGATCAGTCGAATTGATCTGGTTATTCGGACCGTTCGTCCTGTACCTAGCGATGCTCGTCGTCTACTACGTCTGGGAAGGGAAGCGAGAGAAACGACTCCGCGAGCGCTACGAGGAGGCGAAACATGGCCAGTGAGGGGTTAGCCGGCTCGGCCGGGAGCTGGGTCCTCGGAACGTTCGCCGTCTACCTGCTTGTCCTCCTCGGTATCGGACTGTACTCCTCGCGTCTCATGGATTCCGTCGACGACTACGTCATCGGCGGTCGGAGCGTCGGCCCGGTCGTCACCGGCTTCTCCGAACGTGCCTCCGAGATGAGCGGCTGGCTCACGCTCGGTGTCCCGAGCGACGCGTTCGGGACCGGCGTGATGGCCTTCTACAACGGGCTCGGGATGATCCCCGCCGACCTGTTCGCGTGGGCCGGCATCGCGAAACGCCTCCGGAAGTACACCGAGATCGTGAAGGCAGTTACGTTACCGACCTTCTTCGAGACACGTCTGCAGGACGACACCGGCTACGTCAAAGGCGTCTCCGCGTTCGTCCTGATGCTCTTCGAAGGCGGATACGTCGGCGCACAGATCGTCGCCGCCGGGACGTTGCTCGAGGTCCTCACCGGCGTCTCGTCGCTGGTCGGGATCCTCGTCGGCGGCGTCATCGTCGTCGGCTACACCATGCTCGGCGGCTACTTCGCGGTCGCGTGGTCGGACTACGTCCAGGGTGCGATCATTCTGGTCGCGTTCATCATCCTGCCGATCATCGCCTTTACCAACTACGGGCTCCCGTTCGGCGACCTCGCGTCCGTCGGGAGTTCGTACACGAGCGTCACGGCCGGCATGACCGGTTGGGCCGCGATCTTCGGGATCATCAGCTACGCCGCCATCGGGCTCGGCATTCCCGGGAACCCGCACGTGATGGTCCGATTCATGGGGATCGACGAAGTCGAGAACATTCGTCTCGCGGCGCTGGTCGCCCAACTGTTCATGTTCGTCGCCTACATCGGCGCCGGCTTCGTCGGGCTGTACGCGCTGGTCGTCTTCGGGCAGGGCGGCATCGAGGACCCGAACAACGTCATGCCGCTGCTCACGCTCGAGTTCTTCCCCGGTGCGATCGCGGGGATCATCCTGGCGGCCGCTCTCGCCGCGATGATGTCCAGTGCCGACTCGCAGCTGCTAGTCGCGACGAGTGCCATCGTCGAGGACGTCTATCACGGCTACGTCAACCCGGACGCGAGCCAGGAGCGGCTCGTTCGCTACTCCCAGTACGTCACGCTCGGACTCGGCGCAGCCAGCGTCGCGTTTGCGCTCCTCGCACAGAACACGCCGATCTACACGCTCGTCCTCGACTACGCGTGGGGCGGCCTCGGCGCGGCCATCGGACCGACGCTCATCGCGGCCGTGTGGTGGAAACGGGTCACCGCGACGGGCTCCGTCGCGAGCATGATCGTCGGGACCACGACGATGGTCATCTGGACGCAGCTGTCGACCATCCTCGAACTGCTCGGCCTCATGGGGGCCATCGAGGGGTCGTCGTTCCTCACGGGGCTGGTCGGCGTCTACGGGCTCTTCCCCGCGTTCATCCTCTCGACGGCGACACTCATCGTCGTCTCGCTGCTGACGACGCCGCCCGAGGGCGTCGACGATCACTTCGATTCCTTCAACAAACCGCTCTCGTCCCTCTCGAGCGCCGACGATCCGACCGGGACTCCCGACTACGTGACCGACGGCGGTCGCGACGTCGAACCAAAGGCCGTCACGGAAACCGACACCATTCGCGCACACGTGACCGCCAGCGAGTACTGGGACGAGGGTGACGAGTAAATGAGCGACGCGCGCCGACGCTCGGTCGAGCCCGCGACGCTCACGGGCGAGTCGCATGACCGAGCCGCCCTTACCGTCATCGAACCGACGGTGACGCGCGAGGACGTCGACTCGAGCGGTCGCGTCGGTGCCGTCGCGTACCCGTATCGGATCTACGACGCCGTCGCGACGATCGAACGACCACTGCTTTCGGACCGCGACATCGAGTACGTCGTCAGCGTCGACCGCGCTCGCCGGCTCGCCGTCAGGGCCGACGTGTTTCCCGACACCGTCACGGAAACCGTCGACGACGTCCTTCTCCTCCCGTCGGAACTCTCCGACGCGCAGGTCCGAGACAAGGCCGAAGACGCGGTGTTCACGTGGACGCTCCGGAAAGTCGCCGTCGGCTCCGCGCCGGACCTGACCTTCGAACGGTCGGTCGACGCCCACAAACTGTTCTGGATCGCGTCCCGCCCCGACGGGGACGTCATCGTCGATAGCGTCCGCGGCACGGAGATGCCACTGACGGAGTGAGCCGGGACGGGGATCGACTCGGCCGCCGCCCCACGCGGCGCTCGTCTCGAGTCTGCCCGTCTCCACCGACCCTGAGAAGTCGAGATCCGCGTGCTGATTCCGCGTTCCGGTTCGCTTCTTCTTCCTCAAACCCACCATTCTCAATCACATATTGGAATATTGGTGTTATCTGACCGTAGCGAACCAAGCAGCGATACACACCGATCGATCGTGTACCGTCGGTGAAGACTACGCTAAGGGCACAAGCGCACCGTAAAATTCTTCTAACGGAGTTTCACTCGGTTTCTCGAGACGAGGACGAAAGTCGGTCGCCACGTCTCGGAACGGAACCCCTATTTTCGCCACTGTCCTCGAGATATCGGTGGTTCGACGCCGGAAGGCCGGCTTTCTCTCTCGACGCCTGGTCGACTACATCGAGCGATCCCACGTCCGTCGCCGACCGGGGACCTGTGAGCGGTTGACGGCCCTCGAAAATGAACTCAAAATGGTTGGTAAGAGGACGTCTACTCATGCCGACATACTTTCGTGACAGTCGTCGTCGGTCCGCCGTTCTAGTGTCACTATAGTAGCCACTGAAACGATTTACACACTGATCGCGACGCAGTCGTGCGATCAGGTGTGCAATGACTTTCAGTGGCTACTATAGGTATCGAACGCAACCGGTCTCGTTCATCGAGAGCAGTTCCGGGCGATCCGGCCGGTGTCGAAGCGGCCCTCGGTTACGCCGGAACGTCTGCTGCCGGCGTCGGCAGATCGTACGTGACGCCGGTCAGTTCGCTCGAGACGCGCCAGAGCCGTCGGGCGGTGTCTTCGTCGTAGGAGCGGTCCGAGGAGGCCTGGCGTTCGGGCGTACCGCGCATGTTCATCAGGCCGCCAGGGCCGTAGTAGGCTCCGCCCTCGGCTTCGGGCGCGGTGGCGGCGTACAGGGTCGGGAGCGCGCCCATCGCGGCCGATTGGGCTGCGACGGTGTTTAGTACCCTCATCGCGGCTTTGCGGAGTCGGCTGCCGCTCTGCTCGGGGCCGCGCAGCTGTAACTGGGTGTTCGCGTAGCCGGGATGGACCGCCATGCTCGCCGCGTTCGCGTCGGCGGTGAGCAGCCGGCGCTCGAGTTCGTAGGCGAACAGGACGTTCGCCAACTTCGACTGGGCGTAGGCGTCCCACTTGTCGTAGGACGTCTCGTGCTGGAGGTCGTCGAAGTCGATCTTGCCGTTCTCGTGGACGCCGCTCGAGACGGTGACGACCCGCGAGTCGGGCTCGGTCTCGAGCCCGAGGTTCTCGAGCAAGAGTCCGGTCAGCGCGAAGTGGCCGAGGTGGTTGACGCCGAACTGGGTCTCGAAGCCGTCGTCGGTCTCCGAGCGGGGAATCGCCATGACTCCGGCGTTGTTGATCAGGACGTCGATCGATTCCTCGAGCCGGCCCGCGAAGTCGCGAACGGACGCGAGGTCGCCCAGATCGCAGGCCTCGACGCGGAGGTCGGCACCGGGGATCTCCCCGCGGATATCGTCGGCCGCGTCCGCGCCGCGCTCGGTGCTGCGACAGGCCATGATCACCGTCGCACCGTTGCGCGCGAGTTCGCGCGTGGCCTCGAGACCGATGCCGCTGTTCGCGCCGGTGATGACGATCGTCCGTCCGCTCTGGTCGGGGATGTCTTCGGCTGTCCAGCCCATGGTGGTCGTACGGGCCGGCGGCCCTAAAACGGACGCGCCGATCACGCCTCGATTCCACGCGACGCCCACGGCGTGCGTGCGGTCACATCGCCCGGCCGAACGGCTCGAGCGAGTTTACTCGTAGTCGACGGAGACCGACTCGAGGACGACGTCCTCCTGGGGCTGGTCGTTGGCGTCGGTCTCGACGTTTCCGATCTCGTGGACGACGTCCATGCCGTCGGTGACCTTGCCGAACACGGCGTGGCGGTCGTCGAGGTGGGGCTGGGCGTCGAGCGTGATGAAGAACTGCGAGCCGTTGGTGTCGGGCCCGGAGTTGGCCATGCTCAGGATGCCCTCGTCGTCGTGGCGTAGTTCGTCGTGGAACTCGTCGTCGAACTGGTAGCCGGGACCGCCGCGGCCGGTCTCGGTCGGGTCGCCGCCCTGAATCATGAAGCCCTCGATGACGCGGTGGAAGGCGACGTCGTCGTACAGGGGCTCGCCGTCGATCTCCTCGCCCGTCTCGGGGTCTTCCCAGGTCTTGCCGCCGGTCGCGAGCCCGACGAAGTTGTCGACGGTTCGGGGGGCCCGCTCGTCGTAGAGTTCGACCTCGATATCGCCGCGGTTCGTATGCAGGGTGGCAGTAACGTCTCCCATACCATGCGCGACGGCGGGCCGAGGGAAAACGGTAGTGGTCTCGAGACGGCGGGTACCGATTCCGACGGCGCTGTGACGGTCTCGAACGACGAGGGCCGGCCGCAGTTACATACCGTCGGCCGTGGAACGACCGATATGACTGACGGCGCACACACGGCGGAACGGGTGACGCTCGCGCGGCTCCCGTCGGGCGTGGCACTGACGACCACCGTCCACACCTATCGCGGCGCGGAGCCGGGGCCGACGCTGTACGTGCAGGCGGCCCAGCACGGTCGCGAGATCAACGGCACCGAAGTCCTCCGGCGGTTCCACGAGCGACTTCCCCTCGAGTCGCTGTCCGGAACCGTGATCGCCGTCCCCGTCGCGAACCCGCTAACGTTCGACCGGGTCTCGTATACGACGCCGGAGCAACTCGACAGCGTCCACCCGAACATGAACCGGATCTGGCCGGGCGACGCCGAGGGCAGCCTCCACCAGCGGCTGGCCGCCCGCCTCTGGGAGTACGTCACGGCGGCTGACGCCGTCGTCGACCTCCATACGGGGAGTCCCGACATGCTACCCCACGTCGTCTATCGCGAGGGCGACGAGCGCTCCCGCGGTCTCGCGGCGGCGTTCGGCACCGATCTCCTGCTGGCCGAGGGGGCCGGCGAAGACGCCCCCGACGAGTGGCATCGACGCGGTTTCGAGGGGAAGCTTCGGGTCGCCGCCGCCGAGGCAGGTATCCCGTCGATCACGCCGGAACTCGCCCACAACAAACAGATCCTCGAAGACGTCGTCGAGACAGGCGTGACGGGGCTGTTGGCCGTCTGTCGCTCCCTCGAGTTGCTCCCCGGCACGGTTCCCGAGCGCGACCAGCGGATCGCCCGCAACCACCTCGGGCAGGTCTCCGCCGACGCCGCCGGCCTCTTCCGGCCGACGCCCGGGCTCGCCGTCGGCGACGAGATCGCCGAGGGTGAGCCGATCGGGACGGTATACGACCCGACGACCTACGACGCGCTTCAGGAGGCCCGAACGGAACGAGGCGGACTTCTCTATGCGCTCACGCGCGAGGCGACGGTGACCGCGGGCGATCAGCTCGCAAGCGTGGCCATCCCCGCCGAGCGGTGATCGGATCGGCGCTCAACCGTCCACGATAGCCGGGAGCGCCGACAGCGTCTCGATATCGTACGTCGGCGTGACCGAGAGTTCGTCGTCGCGACAGTGCCGGCGACGGACGAACGCGGAGTCGATGCCAGCGCGGTGGGCCGCGATCACGTCGTGTTCGCTGTCGCCGACGTAGAGTGCCGAGTCGGCCTCGAGATCGGCGAGAGCCCGCTCGAGGAAGTGGGGATCCGGCTTCTTCACCTGCAGGCTCTCGATCGTCTTCGGGCGACCGTAATAGGTCTCGAACAGCGAGTCGAGATCGAACGCATCCAGGACGAATTCGATCGTACTGTGGTGGTTGTTGCTCACGACGCCTCGGTCCTGTGGAAGGTCCGCGATCGTCGCCACGTCGTCGTATCGGTCTCGAGTACCGGCCCTGAACGCCGCGAACTGGGAGCGTTCGTCGTGGCGTTCGCGGGCTTCCCAGAACGTCGTCGGCTCGAGGTCGTAGTCGGTACAGATGTCGTGTCGGACTTCGACGGTCACGCCGCTCACGATGTCGTCGAGGTGATCGGGGGCGACGTCGTCGACGCCCGCTTCCCGAAATGCAGCCTGCGTCGCCTCGAGTTGGGTTTCGGACGCCGGCGGCTCGACGAGTATCCCGTCGCTGTCGAATAGCACTGCGTCGTATCCTGTCACGTGGTTACGCAATTCAGAACGGCGAATTGGGCGTTTCGATTCACCGGCTTGCAGCGGTTCCGAACGACGACACGGGGTCGCCGTACTCACGGAACGCCGTTAGCACGTCGAGAATCCGCCGTCGACGACCAGCCCGTGGCCGCTGACGAACGAGGCCTCGTCGCTGGCAAGAAAGAGGATGGCGTTCGCGATCTCCTCGGGCTCGCCCAGTCGCTTGAGCGGGTAGTCCTCGATCATCTCCGCTCTGGCTACCTCCGGGTCGTCCTGCTGTGCGAGAAAGCCCTCGAGCATCTGTGTCTCGGTGAAGCCGGGACAGACGGCGTTGGCGCGGACGCCGTAGGGGCCGGCCTCGGCCGCGACCGTCCGAGTCATGTTCAATACGGCGGCCTTGGTCGTCGAGTAGGCCGCCTGCTTGGGGAGCCCGAGAATGCTCGCCAGCGAACCGACGTTGACGATCGAGCCGTGGCCCTGGTCTTTCATGTGGGGCAGCGCGGCCGAACAGCCGTTCCAGACGCCCTTGATGTTGATATCGATCACGAAGTCCCGGGTCTCGTCGTCGAGGTCCTCGAGGTTCCCGCCGGGATGGCCGGTGCCGGCGTTGTTGACCATGACGTCGATGCCGTACTCCTCGGCCACGGTGTCGACGACGTCGTGGAACCCCTCGCTGTCGGTGACGTCGAGTTCGGCGAACTCCGCCTCGCCGCCGGCCGCCTCGATTCGCTCGACGGTCTCCTCTCCGCCCTCGATATCGACGTCCGTGACGATGACGCGTGCCCCTTCCTCGGCACACCGCTTGGCGGTCGACCGACCGATCCCCGACGCCGCACCTGTGATAACTACTGTCTTGTCTTCGAGTCGCATACCGTCCGTATCGGACGGCCGCTACATAAATTCGTTCATAATTTGCCGGCAGTACTCTGCCGATGTTCATCGGAACTCTCCGTCACGAAAACAGTGTAATCCCTTGCTCGAGTCCGACCGGCCACTCGCGGTGAGTCCGGCCAGTCCCGTCAACAAATACTGGATAGTCGACACCATTCGAAACCACTATTTTATTTATAACTTTGATGGATCGGTCCGCGGCCGCTCGGTTCTCTCCCGGATCGATGCCACAGCGGCTATACGATCCTGCCCGAAAACCGTTGTTGACTGTGGGAATACGTACGAACAGTGTAGCGGTAGCGACGAATAGGGGCTGGAACGCCGTCCGAGCCGATTGCCCCGTCTCGTTTCCGAGTAGTCAGGCTAAAGGACACCATTCGTTCGATTTGGAACTATTTGGAACGACCCACGGACGATACCGGATTTTCGAACCAATCGCTCGAGGAGGAAGTTCTATCAGTAAAATAGTATACTTTGTACTCCGTTAGATAGGGTTTCGAACACCACTCGATGGGACCGGCGCCCCGGTCGCTCGTCGGCCGGCGACTGCCTATCGAACGCCGGCGGGGCCGCGGCGACCACCGGCCGACCACCGATGTCCTATTACAACCGTATGGCTGTAAATCCCTTGGGGAACGACCGCTTTTCGTGCCCGTCCACGGTTGCTGGGTTCCAACCGGCGTTCGTCTCGCTCTGTACTGCTGCGTTCGGCCTGACTGAACGGCTACGAGAACATCACGTTCACTTCGATCGTGTTCGCCGTCGACAGCAACCGGTCACGCAGGTCGTTTTCCTCCCACTCGTTCTCGAGGCGGTGTTGTGGGCCGGCGACGGTGACCGCCCCGTAGACGGTGCCGTCGTTGCCCAAGATCGGAGCGCCGATCGCGCTGATTCCCCGGAGGTACTCCCCGTTGTTGTACGCGACGCCGTCCTCCCGGATCGCGTCGAGTTCGTCGTAGAGCGTCTCTCGGTCGGTAATCGTGTTTTCGGAAAATGCCGGGAGCCCCCACTGTTCGATCACGTCTTCGACGCGCTCCTCGGGAAAGTGAGCGAGCATCGCCTTGCCGCCGGCCGAACTGTGGAGATAGGTGTGCGTGCCGACATCGATGTCGCTGGTAAAGGAACGAGTCCCCTCGCTGACGTTGATGACCGTCCCGAGCCCGTTCTGGTGTGTCGAACAGAGGACTCGCTCGCCGACCTGCGCCGACAGTTCGTCGATCGGCGCGTCGGCGGCCTCGTACAGCGGCTCGGCGTGTTTGACGTGTTCCCCGAAGGAGAGAAACCGGAGGCTTAGCCGGTATTCGTCGCCGTCCTGGACGACGTATCCTTTCGACCGCAGCGTCGTCAGATGGGCGTGTACCGTACTCTTTGCCACCCCCGTTCGCTCGGTGAGTTCGGTGACGCCGGCCCCTTCGGCCTGCCACAGTGCCTCGAGAATATCGAGGGTCTTCACCACCGCTTCGACCCGATTCCCTCCATCTACGCCCGGTGTTGTCATACACCACGTTCAACGATGGGAGCCAAAACTGTTCCGCTCTGCTGAACGCCAGTTACGGGCGAAAAAATCGATTCGGCTCCGAACCGACGCGGTTTTGGGCCCGAACCGGCGGATTCACGGCGATCGGCCCACTGCATGTCGACTGAAAACGAGTGTCATGGTAACGTTTATGTAGGGCGTCATGTGACGTAGATTATGGACTTCAGCGAACCGTCCGAAGCCGTCCAGATCAAGAAGGCACTCGACGAGTTCATCGATCAGGAGGTCGCCCCGCTCGAGAACGAGTACGACGAGTTCCTCGGCGCGGACTACGAGAAGGAGATCGTCGACGACGAGCATCGGCAGGTCCCCGAGTACCGCAATATCGTCGAGGAGATCCGTCAGAAATCCGTCGAGGCGGGCTTCTACGGCATGACGATGCCCGAGGAGGTCGGCGGCGGCGATGTCGACATCCTCACTCGCGCCATCGTCGGCGAACACATGTCCAATCGGCCGCCGGGCTTCCACAGCTCGATCTTCGGCGGTGCGGGCGGTCCGACGCCCATCCTGCTCGCCTGTGACGACCGACAGCGCGAGGAGTACCTCGAGCCGCTGATGGACGGCGAGATCACGACCTGTTTCGCGCTGACAGAGCCGGGCCACGGCAGCGACGCGCACTACATGGATACCACTGCGGAGAAAGACGGCGACGAGTGGGTCATCAGCGGGCAGAAGTGTTACATCACGAACGGACCGTACGCCGACTTCGCGATGGTGTTCGCTCGCACGAGCGGAGAGGACGGCGATCTGGGCGGGATCACCTGCTTCCTCGTCGACAAGGACAACCCGGGCTTCGAGGTGGGCAAGATCCACCGCGCGATGGGGATGACCCCCGGAACGCACTCGGAGTTGTACTTCAACGACTGTCGCGTCGGCGAGGAGCAGGTGCTGGGCGAGGTTGACAAGGGGTTCCAGTCCGCGATGGACTGGATCGGCGGCGGCCGGATCAACATCGCTGCCGGCTCCGTCGGGACGGCGCAGTTCCTGCTCGACATGTCGGTCGAGTACGCCCGGGAACGGGAGACGTTCGAGAAAAAGATCGGCCACCGACAGGGGATCTCCTTCCAGCTGGCCGAACTCGCGACCGACATCGAACAGGTCCGCCAGCTCTACCGCTACGCCGCCTGGAAGATGGACAACGGCGAGCGCGCTCGGAAAGAGGAGTCGATGGCGAAGCTCCGTGGCGCGAAACTGGCCAACGACGCCGCCGACATCGCGATGCAGGTCCACGGCGGGGCCGGCTTCATGAAGGACCTCCCGATCGAACGCAACTACCGCTCGGCGCGGGTCTTCCGCATCTTCGAGGGGACCGACGAGATCCAGAAACGGACGATCGCTCGCGAACTCATCTGAGATGGGTGAGTCGACGGAGCGGGGCGCAAGCGCCGCCACGGGGCAGGTGTCGCGCATCGACTTCGACATCGAGTGGCCGCCGAAACACGCCGCGGCCTACCTCATCGAGGAGCCCGAACCGATCCTGATCGACACCGGGGACCCCGAAGCGCGCGCCGAGGCGACGATCCGCGACGGGCTGGCGGCGGCGGGGTACGACCTCGAGGACGTCGCTGCGGTGGTCGTCACGCATCCCCACAGCGATCACATCGGGCAGGTCCCGCTGTTGCGCGAGGCCGGTGCGACCGTCTACGCGCCCCGGCCCGTCCTCGAGCAACTCGAGCGCGATCCGGCCGACCTCGCGGCGGGGATCCGCGAGATCGGCCGGTCGGCCGGCTACCACGGCGAGGCCATCGAACGCGAGACCGAACGCGCGAAGTCGTCGCTCGAGCGCAATCGCCGGCTGCTCGAGCCAGAGGCGGCAGTGCCGTTCGCGTTCGACGAGCCGGTCACCGTCGCGGGACGGGCGTTCGACCCGATCCACACGCCCGGCCACCAGGTTCACCACGCCAGTCTGGCGACCGAGGTCAACGGCGAGCGCGTCCTCTTCTCGGGGGACGCGCTCATCGAACCGTTCCGTCCGGGCGCGATCAACGTCGGCCTCGACTACGGTGCCTACGACGCCGTCGACGACTTCCACCGCGCGATGGAGCGGCTCGAGGGCCGCGCGGTCGATCGGGTCTTCCCCGGGCACGGTCCGGTCTTTACCGACTACGAGGGCGCCATCGAGAACACGCGGTCGGCCCTGGAGTCGCTCACGGCCGAAACCCTCGAGGCGGTCAGCGCCGTCGGACCGGCGACGCCCCTGGAGATCACCCGGCATCGCAGCGGCGAGGTCCGGCATCCCGCCCAGTTGCTCGATACGCTCGGGGCGCTCGGTACGCTCGAGGGGCGGGGCAGAATCGAGTACGAGGACCGCGACGGCGCTCGCTACTACTCGTTCAGGAAGGCTTCCCCGTGATCGAGCGGGAGGACGACTCGGTCGGCGATCCCGCCGTAGACCGCCCGCGCCTCCGCGAGTAGTTCTTCGGGCGGCGCTTCGATCGCGAACGTCGACACCATCTCGTCGGTCACGAGGTCGGCCATCTCCTCCCACTCGCCGTCTTTGGAGAGTTCGTGTAACTCCTCGCCGACGGACTTCCAGCCGTGGTGTTCGAGGACGTCGTGATAGGTCCGGGTGCTGCCGTAGAAGGCGATTCGCCGGCGCACCTCCCGGCGAGACTGCTCGCGTTCGTCCTCGGTCTCGCCCGTCACGACGAACGGACTCGCGGAGAGGGCGACGTCCTCGAGGGACCGCTCCCCGCGATCGGCCCCCTCGGCGACGGTCGGCGCGATGACGTCGTCGGTGTAGCCGGGGGTATTGAAGACGTGCATGTCCAGTCCGTCGCAGAGTTCGCCCGCGAGTCGGATGTTGTACTCGTTGACACCGGCGATGTAGATCGGGACGTCGGGATGGTCGATCGGCCCCGGATTGAAGTTGTCCGTCATGAGCGAGAACGAGTAGTGGTCGCCCTCGTAGTCGAGGTCGGCCTCGCCCTGGAATACGTCGAAGATGTGACGCAACGACTCGACGACCTCGCGCAGTCGCGGGCCGGGCGACTCCCAGTCGATGCTGAAGCGGCGTTCGTTGTGGCCTTTGACCTGCGTGCCGAGGCCGAGGACGAACCGGCCGTCGGTGTACTGTGCGAGGTCCCAGGCGGTGTAGGCGAGCGCCATCGGGCTGCGGGTGAACGAGAGTGCGATTCGCGTCCCCTGCTGGATCTCCTCGGTTCGGTTGGCGATCACCGGGTGCGGCAGGAACGCGTCGTTGTCCATCTCGGGGGTCCAGACGCCGTCGAACCCGAGTTCCTCGGCGCGGGCGGCGGCCTCGCCCGAATCGTTCGCCAGCTTCGGCACCATCGCGTCGATGCGAAGGTCTGACATACCCGATGGTCGACGGGTCGACCCTTCAATCTATGGACGGGTGCAGCCGCGAGCGGAGTGGAAAAATCAGACGACGCGGTTCTCGAGCGCCTCGCCGTCGCGGAACCGATCGTAGTTCCGGAGGAAGACGTCGGCACAGCGCTCCCAGTAGTGGGGCGTGCTGCCGGCCATATGCGGCGTCACGAGGACGTCGTCGCGGTCCCACAGCGGCGATTCCTCGGGGAGGGGTTCCTCCTCGAAAACGTCAAGCGCCGCGCCGCCGAGGTCCCCGGCCGCGAGCGCCTTGACGAGCGCTGACTGATCGACGACCTGCCCCCGAGCGATGTTGACCAACACGGCGTCGTCCGGGAGTGTCGCGAGCGCCTCGTCGTCGAGCAGCCCCCGCGTCTCGTCGGTCAGCGGACAGGCGACCACGAGGTAGTCGCTCTCGGCGAGGACGGACTCGAGGCCGTCGGGACCGTAAACCTCGTCGACGCTCTCGGGCGCGTCGGTCGGGTCCCGCTTCGTCCCGATCACGCGGGCTTCGAAGGTCCGGCAGTAGTCGGCCACGTTCGAGCCGATCGCGCCGACGCCGACGATCCCGACGGTTCGGTCGCCGAGTTCGCCGCCCATGTAGCGCTCCCACTCGCGGTCGTCCTGCTGGGCGATCGCGCGGTCGAACCCGCGCTCGAAGTGCAACAGATACCCCAGGACCTGCTGGCCGATCGGCTTCGCGTGGATTCCCGAGACGTTCGTCAGCGCCACGCCGCGGTCGGCCAGCGCGTCGCGATCGAAGCGGTCGGTCCCGGCGCTCAGTGCCTGTACCCACTCGAGGTCGGCGGCCGCCTCGAGAACCTCGTCGGGGAGCCGGTGGGTGACGAGGACCTCGGCATCGGCGACCGCCGCCGGGAGGTCGGCCTCGTCCTCGACGTACTCGAGGTCGATCCCCGGCCGACGCTCGCGGATCTCGGCGGTGACCAGCGGCCCGCCGCCCGCGAGGACGTGCGGGGAGACGACGACGCGCACGAGTTACCGGTCCTCCGTCCCCTCGCCGTCCTCGAGTTTGTACTTCTGGATCTTCCCCGAGGTCGTCCGGGGCAGTTCCTCGATGAACTCGACCTCGCGGGGGTGTTTGTAGGAGGCGACGTTGTCGAGGAAGTACTCCGTGATCTCCTCGCTCGTGATATCTTCGCCGGGCTCGACGCCCGGTGCGGTGACGACGTATGCCTTCGGCACCTCGTTGCGTCGTTCGTCGGGAATCCCGACCACAGCGCCCTCGGCGACGGCCTCGTGTTCGGCCAGCAACTCCTCGAGTTCGCTGGGGTAGATGTTGTAGCCGGCCGAGTTGATCATGTGCTTTTTCCGGTCGACGATCTCGTAGTAGTTGTCCGCGTCCCGTCGAGCGATGTCGCCGGTCCGGAAGAAGCCGTCCTCGGTGAAGGCCCGCTCGGTCGCCTCCGGCATCCCGTGGTACCCCTTCATTACCTGTGGGCCCCGAACGAGGAGTTCCCCCTCCTCGCCGATCCCGACCGTCTCCCCGCTCGAGTCGACGATCTTGGCCTCGGTCATGCGGGTCGGCTGTCCGATCGTCCCGTGGCGCAGGCCGAACGTCGAGTTGCGCTGGGAGTGGGTCGCGCCGTTGGTCTCGGTCAGCCCGTACCCTTCGGCCATCTCGACGCCCGCGGTCTCCTCGAACTCCTCCTGGACCGCGACGGACATCTTCGCACCACCCTCGCCGGCCGACTCGAGGCTGGTGAGGTCGTACTCGCCGAAGTCGTCGCTGTTGATCATGTCGACGTACATCGCGGTGACGCCGACGTAGTGGGTGATTCCTTCTTCCTCGATCAACCGCATCGCGGCGTCGCCGTCCCAGTTGGCCGCGCTGCGCAGATAGACGCTCCCGCCGCGGACGAGGGGCTGCCAGGCGGTGTGCGTGAAGCCGGTGATGTGATAGAGCGGCAGCCAGACGAGGCTCTTGACGGCCTCGCCCTCGAGGGTCTGCTCCTGTGCGAGGACGGAGAACGTCTGGGCGCGGAAGTTCCGGTGGGTGAGTTGAACGCCCTTCGGTTTCCCGGTCGTCCCCGACGTGTACGGCAGCAGCGCCACGTCGTCGTCGGCCCGCTCGACGAACCGCTCTTCGCCGCGGACGTCGTCGAAGGCGTGGACGCCATCGTCGTCGGTGTCGCTATCGACGGCGATGACGATCGGATCCCAGTCGATCGCCTCGAGTGCCTCCTCGAGGTGGGGTTCGAGGGCCTTGTGGGTGAGAACGGCCGCGGCCTCGGTGTCCTCGAGCTGGTAGGTCAGCTCGCGTTTGCGGTACTGAGGGTTGACCGGCGAGACGATCACGCCGGCCTTGAACGCGCCCAGCGCGCCGATCAGGTACGGCGGGCAGTTCGGCAGGTACTGGAGCATGACGTCGCCCGGCTCGAGCCCGAGGTCGGCCAGACCGCCGGCGAAGCGTGCGCTCTCGGCCCTGAGGTCGTCGTGGGTCAGTGTCTGCCCGTGGTACTCGATCGCCTGCGCGTCGCCGTGTAGCCGAGCCGTCTCGTCGTGGAGCCGCGCGACGTTCCCTTCCCTTGCACTCTCGCTAACGCTTGCCAAATCCATGTCACACGATATCACGGAATGGTATAAAATAGTATCTCTCGGTAGCCGACGACGGCGGGGTCCCACTGCTGTGTGACTCGATGGCCCACGACCTGTGGTATCTTCTACCACAACTTATTTGCGTTCGGTCGAGATATCGGGAGACGATGATACGACCGGTACGACGGAGGGACACCCGTGGCTGAACCGATTCTCGCGGGCGTCGCCGAGAGCGACCTCGGCGAGACGCCCGACCGGAACTGGCTGGACAACGCTGCGATCGCGACAGTGCGAGCCCTCGAGGACGCCGGCTGCCAGCTAGCGGACGTCGACGGCGTCGCGGTCGCGGGCGGCAACGACTACATGCCCGCACTGGTACTGTCCGAGTACCTCGACCTCGACGCACCCTCGTTTCTCGAGGGGACCGAGATCGGCGGCTCGTCGTTCGAACACTTCTGTGGCCACGTCCGCGACGCGATGGCCCGCGACGAGGCCGACGTGGTGGTCGTCGCCTACGGCTCGACGAGCAAGACCGGCCCCGGCAGGGACCAGTCGCTCGAGGAGACCCACCCGATCGACGGCTTCGTCCGGCCGACCGGTCTCTTCCGCCCGCCGGGGGCCTACGCGATGGCCGCGCGCCGGCACATGCACGAGTACGGCACCACCGAGGAACAGCTCGCGGAGGTCGCCGTCGCGACCCGCGAGTGGGCCGCGATGAACCCCAAGGCGGCCCAGCGCGAGCCGATCACCGTCGACGACGTCCTCGAGTCCCGGGAGATCGCCGAGCCGTTCAACCTGCTGGACTGCTGTCTCGTCTCGGACGGCGGGGGCGCGGTCGTCCTCGTCAGCGAGGCAAAGGCCGCGGAACTTGGCGTCCCGGAGATCGCCGTCGCGGGCGTCGCCTCGACGAGTACTCACCGTCAGGACATCAGCGAGATGCCCGACATGACGACCACCGGGGCCGCGGTGACCGGCCCGAAGGCGTTCGACCAAGCCGGGATTACCCACGACGACGTCGACGTCGCCGAGATTTACGACTCGTTTACCTACACCGCCCTCGTGACCCTCGAGGATCTGGGCTTCTGCGAGAAGGGCGAAGGCGGCGAGTTCGTCTCGGGCGGCACCACCGCGCCGGGCGGCGAGTTACCGATGAACACGCAGGGCGGCGGCCTCTCGTACTGTCACCCCGGTCACTTCGGGGTTTTCGTCCTCATCGAGGCCGCCCGGCAGCTCCGGGGCGACTACGAGGGCGACCGCCAGGTCGACGACGCCGAGGTGGCGGTCGCTCACGGTACCGGCGGCTTACTCTCCTCGAGTAGCACCGTCGTCCTTCGGAGGGAATCATGACGGGACGCGTCGAGGACCGCCGCGAGGACTGGGAGGGGCCGGTGCCGGTCCCGACCGGCGCGACGGTCCCGTTCTGGGACGGAACGCTTGAGGGCGAACTGCGCTATCAGGAATGTGAGTGCGGCCACCGCCAACTGTACCCGCGGGCGGTCTGTACCGCCTGCGGGGCCGAGGACCCGCCGTTCGAGGAAAGCGAGGGCGTCGGCACGATCTATACCTACACCATCTGTCACGTCCCCGGCGAACCCGGCTTCGGCGAGCGAACGCCCTACGTCGTCGGCGCGATCGACCTCGCCGAGGGACCACGCCTGCTCGCCCTGCTCGACGCCGATCCCGACGACCTCGAGATCGGCGCGGCCGTCGGGGTGGCGTTCTGGCAGGTCTCAGAGGAAGCCGCGATTCCGGTGTTCGTACCGGAGTAACGGTCCGAACGCGTCTTTTTACTCGAGGTTGGCCGTCGCCGTCCCGGTCAGCAGCGTCTCGCCCTCGGTTGTCCGGGCCTCGAGTGCCGCCTCGACCGTGCCGGCGTCGGGATCGACCTCGGCGACCTCGCCGCTCGCGACGACGGTGTCGCCGGGGAACACGCGGGACTGGAACCGGACGTCGAAGCTCGTCACGTCCCGCAGATCGAACCAGTTGGCGACGACCCGCGAGGTGACGCCGGCGGTGAACATCCCCTGGCCGAAGACGCTCTCGTTGCCCGCCCCGGTCGCGTACGGTTCGTCGTAGTGGATCGGGTTGAAGTCGCCGCTTGCCCCGGCGTATTTGACGAAGTGCTGGCGCTCGAGGTCCTCGACGACGACCGTCGGGCCGGCGTCGCCGGGCTCGAGGCCGTCGACGGTCCGGACGCGCTCGAACTCGTCGACGGTCGGCGAGGGCGTCGTGGGGTCCGCTTCGGCGGTGCCGCCGTCGGGTTCGGCCGGCTCGCCGTCGCTCGCGGAGTCCTCGGCCGCACTCTCGTCGCCGCCGTCGTCGATCGCGCCCTCGGTTTCGATCGCCGTCGAGCGGTCGGTCAGGACGAGTTCGCCCTCCGGGGTTCGGTACTCGGTCTCGAGGACGGCGAAGGTCATCGTCCCCGCCCGACCCCCTTCGCGCTGGAAGACGTCGGCAAGGGTGGTCGTCCCCTCGAGGACGTCGCCGACGTAGACGGGGCGTTCGTACTCGTGGGCCTGTTCGCCGTGGATGACGTACTCCGGCTGGAAGGCGAGGTCGAAGCCCTTGCCGTCGACGTCGGCGGGGGTGTATCGCGGGAATCGGGCGACCTGCGAGTAGGTCAGCGGCGCGGGAACGCGATCGTGGCCCCGCTCGGCGGCGACCGACTCGTCGCGGAAGACGGGATCCTCGGCGGTGATCGCCCGCGCGAACTCCTCGACTTTGCCCGGCTCGATCCGGAACGCCTCGGCCGTGACCGTGGTGTCGCCGACCATCGCCTCGAGTTCCTCGATAGGCTTATTCGGCATCGTGGTCCTCCGTGGCTCCTCCGGTCGTCGCGGGCTGGTCGATCGTCGCGTCGCGTCGCGCCTCGGTGCTGTGTCCGCGCTTCATTGCCGCCATGGTTTGCGGACGACTGACATAACAGTACCCCTCTCGGACGCCCTTCGTGGGGACCGGTCGAATAGCTTATACCGACGGTCGATGAACCCGCATACGATCATGGCAGTGACTGTCACACTCGGGTATGGAGACCGGTCAGTAGAACGAACACACATCGTGGAGGGCGACCGATGACGGTCGACCAGTTCAGCGTCGACGGTGAGACCGCGATCGTCACCGGCTCCTCGAGCGGGATCGGGAAAACCATCGTCGAGCGATTCGCCGACGACGGCGCGAACGTGGTCGTCACCTCGCGGGACATCGATAACGTCCAGCCGGTCGCCGACGACATCAACGAGAGCGAGCGGCCGGGCGAAGCGATCGCGATCGAGTGCGACGTGACCGACCGCGACGCGGTCGGGGACCTGATCGACGAGACGGTCGAGACGTTCGGCGGGCTCGACATCTTGATCAACAACGCGGGGGCGAGCTTCCAGGCCCCACCCTCGGAGATCAGCGAGAACGGCTGGAAGACCATCGTCGACATCAATCTCCACGGCACCTTCCACTGCTCGCAACTCGCCGTCGAGTACATGCGGGACAACGGCGGCGGCCGGATCGTCAACTTCGCCAGCGTCGCGGGCACCCGCGGCTCGAAGACGATGAGCCACTACGGCGCGGCCAAGGCCGGCGTCGTCAACTTCACCACATCGTCGGCGGCCGACTGGGCCGAGGACGGGATCTGGGTCAACTGCATCGCACCCGGACTCGTCGCCACGGAGGGCGTCCGTACCCAGATGGGGGTCGAGGACGACGCCGACGAAATCGCCCGCACCTCGCCGGATCGTACCATCGGCAAACCCGAGGAAGTCGCCGACCTCGCGCAGTTCCTCGCCAGCCCCGCCTCATCGTACATGGTCGGCGAAACCATCGAGATCAAGGGCATCCCTCGCCTCGGCGAGTAACGACGCGTCGCCGCGAGCGCCCGACTCGAGTTCACGGTGGCCTCGGAGCCGACGCCCGACCGTGCGAGACGGGGCCGAAACACGAACCGTGTTACCAGTACCCATATACTTTTCAGGTCGAACGACAAATCGGGTGAAACATGGAACTCGATATCGTTTCCGCGGAGACGCTCATGGAGCCGCCCTACGACGGCAACGTCGCCAACCTCCTCGAGCGAGCGGTCGCGGAGCATCCCGACACGATCGCGATCGAACACGCTGGCGAGACCATCACCTACCGTGAGTTCGGCGACCGCGTCGCACGCTTTGCCGACGGTCTGCGGGAACTCGGCCTCGCGGCCGGCGACCGCGTCGGCGTCTACATGCCCAACGGGATCGACTTCTGTACCGTCGTCTGGGCCTGCTGTCACGCCGGGATCATCGCCAGCCCGCTGAACCCCGAGTACCGCCGCCGCGAGATCGAATACCAGCTCGACCACGCCGACGCCGAGGCGGTCCTCGTGGAGGGGTCGGCCGACGAGTACGTCCGCGAGGCCGTCGCCGACCTCGAGACCGACATCGTCAGCGCGACGGCCGGCAGCGACCACCCCTCCCTGCCTGAACTGGGTACCGATACCGAGGCGGCGGTCGTCGACCGCGAGGACGAGGACGTCCTCCTCCAGCCCTACACCTCGGGGACGACCGGGAAACCGAAGGGCGTCCTGCTGACCCACCGCAACTTCCGGGTCCAGGTCGCTCAGGCCGTCTCGAGCTACAGCGCCGGCCCGATCAAGGGCGACGGCATCATCGTCCTGCCGATGTACCACATCACGGGGATGGTCGGCATGATGTCCTCGCTGTGTGCCGGCCGGACGCTGCACCTGCTGCGGCCCGATCAGTGGGACCCCGAACTCGTCCTCGAGAAACTCGACGAACACGACATCCCGGCCTTCGTCGGCGTCGCCGCGATGTTCGTCGACCTGCTCGAGGCCTACGATCCCGACGAGTACGACCTGTCGACGCTCGTCCGAGCAGGGCAAGGCGGCGACAAGCTCCCGCAGCCGACCCGGGAGGGGTTCGAGGAGGCACTCGACGTGCCCCTCACCGAGGGGTACGGGCTGACCGAGACGACCGCGACGAGCCACACCATCCGGTGGTCGTCGCTCGGCAACCGGCCCGGCAGCGTCGGCCAACCGGTGGGTCACACCCGCTCGAAGGTCGTCGACGAGGACGGCGAGGAGGTCGAGCCCGGCGAGGAAGGCGAGATCCTCATCGCCGGCTCGCAGGTGATGAAAGGCTACTACAAGAACCCCGAAGCGAACGAGGACGTCTTCACCGAGGACGGCTTCTTCCGGACCGGCGACATCGGGACCCGCGACGAGGACAACTACTACTACATCAGGGGTCGCGAGAAGGAGATGATCCTGACCGGCGGCTACAACGTCTATCCACGCGAGATCGAGGACCTGCTGTACGACCATCCTGAGATCCACGAGGCCGCGGTCTTCGGCGTCCCCGACGAGCGCCGGGGCGAGACCGTCGCCGCCGCGATCACGCCCGCCGAGGGAGCCGAGATCTCCGCCGAGGACGTCGAGTCGTACGTCCTCGACGAACTCGCGCCCTACAAACACCCCCGCATCGTCGAGGTGCGCTCGGACCTCCCGAAGACCGGCAGCGGGAAGATCCGCAAGACGAAGTTACGCGACGAGATCGTCGCGGACCGCGGGCTCGAATCGTGAGTCCCTTACACACGGGCGCTCGAGTCGTCGACCACTGCCAGCATGTCTGAGGAGGCCACCTACTCGACGGGGGAGATCCGGACGATCGCGCTCGCGGTTATCGCGGGGGTTTTCTTCGGCGGCGTCGCGACCGGGGTCGCGTTCCCGACGCTGCCGTTGCTCGACGAGAAGCTCGTCATCTCCGCGGTCATGCTGAGCGTGATCCTCTCGGCCAACCGGATCGGGCGGCTGTTCATGAACACGCCCGCCGGGACGATCATCGACCAGTACGGCGCGCGGACGCCGATGATCTTCGGGCTGTTCACGCAGGCGCTCGCCCCCTTCGGCTACGTCGTCGGGCTCAAGACGCCGCCGACCCACCTCGGGACGCTCCCCCTGCTTGGCGACGTGTCGCTGCCGGGGCTGGTCTTCGTGCTGGCGCGGCTGTTCTGGGGGATCGGCAGCGCGTTCGTCTTCATCGGCGCGTTCGCGACGATCACCTACGTCACCACGGCGGACAACCGCGGCCGCTGGGTCGGCTACATGCGCGGCGGGCAGTCGCTGGGCTTTCCCACCGGCCTCGTCGTCGGCGGCCTGTTGACCGACCTGGCCAGCATGCAGACCGCCTTTCTCACGGCGGGCGTCCTCGCGCTGGTCGCCGGCACCGTCGCGACGCTCGTCCTGCCCGACGTCCACGGCGGTGCCGACGGGGGCAGAGCCGCCAAGCTCCGGGAGGTCCCCGCCCTGCTCGCGGCCAACCCGACCGTCGTCCTGATCGGCTACGGCAACTTCGCCGTCCGCTTTCTCTGGGGCGGGATCATCCTCTCGACGCTGGCCCGCTACGCCAGCGACTACGGCCTCGAGCTGTCGGCGCTGGGCGCGGCCGGCATCAGCGGGATCGTGATGGGACTGGGCGTGATCACCTCGGGGTCCATGACGATCGTGACCGGCTGGATCTCGGACATGGTCAGCGATCGGACGCTGCTGACGGTGCCGGCCTTTCTCGCGATGGGCGCGGGCTTTCTGGTGATCGCCTACGTGCCGACCATCGAGGCGCTGCTCGGGGCGATCGTCCTCGTCGGTGCGGGGATGGGGTCGGCCGCGCCCGCGTTGCTCGCGATCATGGGCGATCTCACGCCCGGCGACGAACTCGGGCGGATGGGCGGCGTCTATCAGGTGATGGGCGACGTCGGGCTCAGTCTCGGCCCGCTCGTCGCCATCCCCGCGGTGGACCTCTGGTTCGGCTACCAGTTGACCTACGTCCTCTGTGCGGCGCTCGTCTTGAGTTGCCTGACGATCGTCTCGCTGCCGCTGCTTCGCAACCCCGACGTCTCGCGGACGGGCGTGAAAGCGGACTGAGGTCGCTGGGGGTTCCGACTCGACCGACTCGAACCCCTACTCACGTGCGCGAAGCTTTCATGTTCGGGCAGGCGTATTGCTACATGTTACCATGGTGGGTTCACGCGTACGGAGTGCGGTCGTTCGGGTCCGGCCGTGGCTGCCGGCGGTCGCGGTGGCGCTCGCTGCGGGACTGGCCGGCGTCGCGGGATCGTATCTGGCCGTCGGCCGGCGGCCGGCGTTCGTCGCGACGCCGTTCGACCGCCTCGTCGTCGCGCTCAGCCCCGACGCGCTCATCACCTTCGCGATCACGCAACTCGGGACGCTCGGGCATCAGCTGGCGTTTCTGCTGGCCATCGCGGTGGCCTGTCTCGCGTTCGGACTGGCCGCCCTCCCCGGGGTGGCGCTCCTGCTGGGACGCGGTCCCGCCGCCGGGCTACTGGACCGGGGACGTGGGAAAGCCGTCGTCGGCGTCCTCCTCGGGCAGGCCCTGCCGTCGGCGCTCGCGTTCGGACTCACGCGGTCCCGGCCGTCGGCGCTTGGCACCGCCGCCGGCGTGGGGATCGTCCTGCTCGTGGCCGCCGTGGCGACCGTCCTCGCCGCCGGTACGGATCGCCCACTCGGCTCGCTCGAGCGGCGACGCGTCCTCGGCTCCCTCGGGACGGCGATCGGCGTGAGCGCGCTCGCCGTCTTCGTCCACGGTACCGGCGAGGAGTCGTTCCCCTCGCCCCTCGAGATCCCCGAGGACGCCCGCCCCGCGGTCCGGGAATCGCTGACGCGCGCGAAAGAGCAATCGCTCGCAGTCGAGGGCCTCGAGCCGCTCGTCAGTACGGACTTCTATCAGGTCGACATCGGCAACGTCGACCCCGCCGTCGACCGCGACGAGTGGTCGCTTTCGATCACGGGGGCGGTCGCCGAGGAGCAGGAGTACGACTTCGCCGACATCGAGGCGATGGCGCTGGAAGACCGCTTCGTCACGCTGCGGTGTGTCGGCGATCGACTCAACGGCCGTCAGATGGACACCGCCCTCTGGAGCGGCGTGCCCGTCGCCGACCTGCTCGAGGCAGCGGAGCCGTCGGGCGATCGTGTCATCCTGCACGGTGCCGACGACTACTACAACGAGTTCCCGATCGACGCGCTGTGGCCGGGGCTGTTGGCCTATCGGATGAACGGGCGGCCGCTGCCCCGGGCACACGGGGCACCGTTGCGCGCGCTCGTTCCGGGCCACTGGGGCGAGATCAACGTGAAGTGGTTGACCGAGATCGAGGTCCGGGACGAGGACACCATGGGCTACTGGGAACACCGCGGCTGGCACGGCACCGGGCCGGTCGAGACGGTCGCCAAGCTCTGGCGGGTCAATCGCTTCGACGGCGGCCGGTACGAGGTCGCCGGGCACGCCTACGCCGGCACCAGGGGGATCGAGGCCGTCGAGGTGTCGACCGACGGCGGCGACACCTGGACCGAGGCCGACCTCTCCGAGCCCCTGCCCGGCGATGACGTCTGGCGGCAGTGGCGACACGAGTACGGGGCCGGCGGGCGCCACGAGGTGATCGTCCGGGCCCGCGATGGGGACGGGACCCTCCAGATCCCCGAGGAGGACGGCCCGAAGCCGGACGGCGCGACCGGCTGGGTGTCCGAAACCGTCGGCCCGCAATGACCGGCCATGACCGGGTGTTTCCCCGCCTGAACGTCGGCCGCCCGCCCCCGTGACCTGTCCGCGTCCACGTTTTATACCTATACGAGATATTATGATAACTCTCCGTCAGGACGGCTAACGGAGGTGCTTCGGGTGAATCCTCCGAGTAAACTGGTGGAAAAAACATGAACGTTTATATGGGAGTAGCAGGATGTTAGCAGTGGACAAGAGTGATTGTGAACCAATGACACGGGATTCCATCAACAGGCGACGGGTGCTTACGGGTGCAGGTGTAGGACTCGCGGGGGCAATGGCCGGTTGTCTCGGTGGCGGTGGCGGTGACGACGACGTCCAATTCCTGACGGACTACTACAACGACGCGTGGCAATCGGTCTGGGACGACCTCGAGCCCCAGTTCGAGGACGAGACCGACATCCCGGTCTCCATCGAGGAAGCGGGGATGTCCGGGAGTCAGGAGTCGCGGCTCTCCCAGCTGATTCAGTCGGGCAATCCGCCGGAAGCGAACACGTCTACGTTCGACCAGGTGGCCGACATCTGGGAGACGGACCAGCTCGAGACCGTCAACGACGTCGTCTCGTCGATCGAGGAGGTAAACGGGGAACTGAATGCTGGCGGCGCATTCCTCGGTGAGGGAGACGACATCTATCAGATCCCCCACGGCGTCTACGTCTCGAACTTCCAGTACCGCCAGGACGTCTACGACGAACTCGGACTGGACGAGCCCGAGACGTTCAGCGACGTCCTCGAGAACGCCGAGGTGATCGACGACGCCGGCGGTGATCTCGAGGGTATGCGCGGCTACGGGCTAGCCGGGGCGAAGACCGGCAAGAGTCAAGACGAAATGCTCGTCCTGCTCGCGAGCGCGGGCATCTCCGGCATCGGTCTCCGTTGGAAGGACCCGGACGCCCGCGACGAACTCGAGATCTGGTGGCCCGAAGACACGGTAATCGAGGTACTGGAGTACGTGGACGAACTCTCACAGTACTCGCCGGATCCGACCAATATCGGCTGGGCCAGCTCGCTCAGCAGCTGGGTACAGGGTGAATACGCCCAGTGTTACCACCTCAACGCGTGGCCGATCGGCGTCACCGCACAGGCCGCCGAGGCCAACGACAGCGACGGGCTGCGTTCGGTCGCCGAGAACACCGAGATCATCCCGTACCCGATGCAGGACGGCGTCGATCCGAGCGAGAACTGGCTGTCCTCGCCGGCCCCTGACGGCTACCACATCTTCGCGAACTCCGAGCGGCCGGGCGACGCCAAGGAGTGGTTCGAGTGGCTCTACGCCGATAGCATGGAGCGCACCGTGAGCTTCTACGAGACGGACCCCGGTCGGTTCCTGCCGACCTACTCCGACGTGCTGGAATCGGACGCGTTCCAGAACCAGGACATCTTCGAGAATCACGGCCACTTGCTCGAAAAACTCCAGTACGTCCAGGACGAGATCTGGGGCAACCACTACGGCAGCGTCGATGCGGCAAACACCTCTTCGCCGGTGTCACTGTACATGCAACGGCAGTGGTTCTACGGCGAGATGATCAACCGAGTGGTCACCGACTCGATGACGCCACAGGAGGCCTACGACTGGGGGTACGGGGAACTCGAGGACGCCTTCGCAGAGGCACAGGACACGTTCGGATAATCGGTGCCGGACAGCCGACCCTCTTTCGGCCGTGTGAGCGCCGGAGGGAATCGTTTATAGCCAACCGTGAGATTAACATACATGCACGCAGAGGAAATCTAGATATGGCCAGTGAAACCGGAGAATCGATACGGCCTGGCAGGGCGTACATTCCGTGGGACGACCTGCCGGTAAAGCGGGAGACGGTCGCGGGAATCGGGACCGTGCTTCCGGTCGTCGTCCTGTACTTGCTCATCGCGGTGTTGCCAGTCGCGTTCGCGTTCTGGGCATCGTTACACGAGATCCACACGCTCAATCCGGAGTGGCAGTGGGCCGGCCTCGCGAACTACCGGGAGGTCCTGAACATCTCCACGTTCTGGGGCTCGCTGTGGCGGGGGATCGTCTACATGGTCGGCAGTACCCTCCTCCAGCTCGCCGTCGGGCTCTGGATGGCGCTGGTGCTGAACCGCATCACCCGCGGACAGAAACTGCTCACTGCGGTGGTCTTTACGGCCTACCTGATCCCGACGATCATCGTCTCGCTGGTGGCGCTGCGGGTGTTCGATCCGGCCGGCGGCGTCTTCCAGATGATCGGCGCTGAGTGGCTCGGCCTATGGGGCGGACGGGAGGCCCCGCTGGGCTCGCGCGACTGGGCGATGCGGCTGCTGATCCTTGTCGGGACCTGGAAGTTCGCCGTCTTCGTCACCATCTTCACGCTCGCACAGTTGCGCGCGATTCCCGATCGGTTCTACGAGGCGGCGAAGGTCTGTGGCGCGAACCGCTGGCAGATGTTCCGCGACATCACGCTGCCGCGTCTCATGGGGATCGTGACGGTCGTCGTCCTGCTCCGTTCGGTCTTCATGTTCAACAAGTTCGACATCATCTGGCAGCTCACTGAGGGTGGCCCCGGTAACGCCACGACGACGCTTCCCGTGCTGGCCTACAAGACCGTGTACACGGACCAGGCCTACGGCCTCGCCAACGCGATCGCCGTGGTCATGTTCCTGTTCCTGCTAGCGTCGGCGATCATCTACTTCAAACTCTTCAACCCCAGCGAGGAGGTTGAGACGACGACATGAGCCAAAGCGAACCACCGGGAGGCGTCTTCGGCCTCTCATACGACCGCGAGACGCGTGTTATCGAATCACTGAAAGTCGTCAGCACCGCGATCATCGTCCTCGTCGGTGCCTGGCCGATCTACTGGATGACCCAGTTGGCCTTTACCGAGTACGAGACGGTCGAAGACACAGTCACCGTCTTCCCCACGCCGGACATCTTCACGCTGGACAACTTCAACGTCCTGACCGAACCGGAGATGTACACCTACATGTTCAACACGGTCGTGGTGGCTATCGGGACCATCGTGACGGTCGTCCTCGTCTCGCTGATCGCCGGCTATGGCCTCGCGCGACTGGACTTCCCGCAAAAGGAGAACTTCGCGCGGATCCTCCTGATCGGCTACCTCTTCAGCCCGATCGTCATCGGGATCCCGCTCTACCAGATCTGGCAGAACATCGGCCTGCTCGGGACCCGATTCGGGCTCATCATCGCCCTCTCGGCGATCTCGATGCCCTTCGCGGTCTGGCTGATGTGGAAGTACATCATGACGATCCCGGAAGCCCACGAGGAAGCCGCGTGGGTCGACGGCGCGTCGCGGTGGCGGGGCTTTCGTGACGTCGTCGTGCCGCAGTGCCGACCGGCGATCATCGCCGCGGCGCTGTTTGCCTTCGCGCTCGCGTGGAACGACTTCACGTTCGCGCAGATCCTCCTGCCCCAGACCGATACCACGACGTTCGCGCCCGGTATCCTCCGAGCGATGGGACAGGCACAGTTCCTGCCGCAGGCCTACCTGATGGCGATCTCGCTGGCCATGACGCTGCCACCGCTGCTGTTTGCCTACTTCATGCAGAGCTACCTGCTGAAGGGGTTCCAGGTCAGAGCCCTCTGAGCGTGCATCACCTTTACAACTAACACCACGAGACATACCAACATATGCCAGACATCGAGATCCGGAACCTGACGAAAGTGTACAACGAATCGGGTAACAGCATCGTCGCCGTCGACGACGTCGACCTCACCATCGAGGACGGCGAGTTCGTGACGCTGGTCGGCCCCTCGGGCTGTGGCAAGACCACGACCCTACGCTGTGTCGCGGGGCTGAACAAGCCGACCAGCGGGACGATCAAATTCGGCGACCGTGACGTAACACAGAAGCCGGTTCAGGAACGCAACATCGCGTTGCTGTTCCAGGACATCGCGCTCTACCCCCACATGAGCGTTCAGGAGAACATGGCCTACGGGCTCAAGATCTCCGGCTTCTCCCGGGAGGAACGCATGGCCCGCGTCGAGGAGGCCGCCGAGTTGCTCCAGATCACGGACCAGTTAAAGAAGATGCCCGCGGATCTCTCGGGCGGCCAGCAACAGCGCGTCGCACTCGGGCGATCGCTCGTGCGGGACCCGGAGATCTTCCTGTTCGACGAGCCGATGTCGGACTTGGACGCGAAGCTCAAGGCCGAACTGCGGCCGGTCATCGAGAAGGTGACCGACGAGATCGGCTGTCCGACGCTGTACGTGACCCACGACCAGGAGGAGGCGATGACCATGTCCGACCGCGTCGCCGTGATCAACGACGGCGAACTGGCACAGGTCGCTCCACCGAAGGAGGTCTACGACGAGCCGGCCTCGCAGTTCGTCAGCCAGTTCATCGGCCAGCCGTCGACGCAGTTCTTCGAGGGCAACGTCGGCGCGGTCAACGGGACCGCCGAACTCGACGTCGGTGGCTACGAGTACGCCCTCGCCCGCGACGGTCTCGAGGGCTGGGCCGGCGAGGACGTCCGCGTCGGCCTCCGGCCACAGTACATCCGGGTCAGCGACGATCCTGACGCCGGTATCCCGGCGACGCACCTGCTCGACGAGCCGCTGGGCGATGCGACCCACAGCTTCTTCGACACCGAGTTCGGCGAGATCGTCGTCGTCACCGATCCCGACTTCGAGGGCAACGGTGGGGAGTACGGCCTCGTCTTCGAGGACGACTACATCCAGCTGTACGACAACGACTCCGGCGTACGGATCGCCTGATTCCGGTCAGTTCTTTTCGTCGCGGCTCGCTCGAGCGGCCGCGCTCGCGTCCGCGTCGGCAGCGACCGCCGTCTCGAGATCCGCCGGTGCCGTCGAGCGAACGACGATCGTGCCGGCGGCGAGATCCCCGACGCGTCGGCCGTCGGCCACCAGCGCCGAGACGAGCCCGAGTACCAGCGGCGGGACGCCGAGTAGATCGACGTACCGACAGAGGTTTCGGACGGCGCTTGCCCGGAGCGTACACTCGCGACCGTCGGCCATGACGACCAGCAGGCCGCGGTTGACTTTCCCCGGCGTCCGCCCGTAGCGCCACTCACAGACGAAGGAGTAGGTAACATAGAGCGGCAAGAGCGCGACCAGCGACAGGAAGACGACGTACCCACCCAGCGCCTCGTAGGGCCCGCTGAGGACCACGCTCGCGGCGTAGATCAGCGGGAACTCGAGCAGGACGTAACAGAGAACCAGGTCGATCGCCGCCGCCGCCACGCGGGCGAGCAGCACGTCTCGGTCGGCCGCAGTTTCGACTCTTGGGGCCGGTTGTCGCCGGGTCGGGAGGAACCCGTCCAGCGTCCAGTCGATCACGGTGCGACCGCCTCGGCGTTCATGCGGGAGTCATTCAGTAGCGGACGGGAAATAGCTGCCGTCGTCCGACGGCGTTACTCCATCCGGATGTCCGTTCGCAGCGTCACGAGGAAGTAGGCGAAAAGAGCGAGCGTGATGCCGCCGAACACCTGCGAGTCGATCGAAAGGTAGCCGTCGATCTGGTACAGCAAGACGCTAGTGATCGCCAGCACGACGATGGCACCGAGCGTCCGCCAGCGTTCGATCGTTTTCTCGACGGCGATCCCCGCCGTGGACTTCTCGACCGCATCCGACGCCTTGCGGATGTTCTCGAGCCCCGCGCTATCGGATTTGCGTGATGTGGTATCTCCACTCATATAGTGTCGTTATTCCCACCGAGGAGTAAATATCTATG
Organism: Natrinema sp. CGMCC1.2065; assembly: GCF_051225675.1. Classification (NCBI taxonomy): domain Archaea; kingdom Methanobacteriati; phylum Methanobacteriota; class Halobacteria; order Halobacteriales; family Natrialbaceae; genus Natrinema; species Natrinema sp. CGMCC1.2065. The sequence continues at coordinate 524,446 of NZ_JBPJSJ010000001.1, forward strand.
GGTGCAGGTGACACGATTTCGCCGACGGGGTTACACGGGCAGACAGGCCAGCGGCTCGGCAATGGCAATCTGCCCCGACAAAACCGGCCGACGGCGACAGCCGTCGAGTCGGCGACGATGGGGCACGTGAAACCCGGCGGCGAGGCCGGGGACTCGAGGCGAGCGTTACTCCTTGAGTTCGTCGTTTCGCAGCTCTTCGTCGAACTGGAGGGTGTTCTCGATCTCGGTCTCGTCGACGTCCTCGAACGCCCAGCGGGCGATCGAGCGACGGTGGACTTCGTCGGCCCCGTCGACGATACGGAACGCGCGGACGTTCTCGTAGAAGTGTGCGATCGGGATGTCCTTCCCGATCCCGTTGCCGCCACAACACTGCAGCGCGAGGTCGATCGTATCGTTGGTGACGTTCGCGGTGAACATCTTCGACATCGCGACCTCGATGCGCGCGTCGCTGCGATCGAGTTCCCGCGCGGCGTGGCGAACCATGGTTCGCGCGGCGTGCAGGCGGGTTTCGGCGTCGGCGATGCGGTGGCGCAGCGCCTGCTTGTCCTCGAGTTTCGAGCCGAAGGCCTCCCGTTCCTGAAGGTAGGCCTTCGCGATCTCGAGCGAGCGCTGAGCCATTCCGGAGTAGCGCATACAGTGGGTGAGCCGACCGCCGCCGAGGCGCATCTGGGCGATGCGGAACCCGTCGCCTTCCTCGCCGAGGGTGTTCTCGACGGGGACGCGGACGTTGTCGAATTTCATCTCGGCGTGCCCGCCCTCGCGCTCGGTGATCCCGTGGCCGCCCAGGTGATCGACGTTGCGGACGACCTCGACGCCGTCGGCGTCACGCGGCACGAGAATGATCGAGGCCCCCTCGTAGGGATGGGCGTCCAGATCGGTCCGGACCATCGTCAGATAGTAGTCCGCACCCAGCCCGTCGGAGGTCCACCACTTGTGGCCGTTGATGACCCACTCGTCGCCGTCCTTGACGGCGGTACTCTGGAGCATCTTCGGGTCCGAGCCGGCACCCACCTTGGGCTCGGTCATCGCGAAGGCAGTGGAGATCTCGCCCTGGACGAGCGGGCGCAGGTACTCCTCTTTCTGCTCGTCCGTGCCGACCATCTCGAGGGTGTGCATGTTCCCTTCCTGGGGCGCGTTGGCCCGGATCGCGATCGCGCCGATCAGCGAGCGGCCGACCTGCTCGAACGACGGCAGCATGTCGCTGAAGTCCAGTCCCTGCCCGCCGTACTCCTCGGGGACCTGGGGCGCGAACAGGTCGCGCTCCTTGGCCATCTCCCACATCTCGTGGATCTCGTCCATGGAGATCGTCTCACCCGTCGCGAGTGCCTCTCGCTCGCGTGGAATGACGACTTCGTCCATGAAGTCCTCTACGCGGCCCGCAACCTCTTTTGCTTTCTCGGAGTCGTGGTACTCCATATCACCCATAACCGCATACAGCATTGTAAAGCTATAGGTAAGGAAACGCATACATTGGCAACGAACGGGTGGCGAATCGACTACGCGTTCCGAAGCGATGCCCGCTTCCAGTCGGCTCCCGACGGCGGTCGTCCGCTCAGACCCGTTCGAGGATCGTCGCGACGCCCTGGCCGAAGCCGATACACATCGTCGAAAGCGCGGTGTCCTGGCCGGTGCGCTCGAGTTCGTGGGCCAGTTTGGTCAACAACATTGCGCCGGTCGCGCCCAGCGGGTGACCGTGGGCGATCGCCCCGCCGTTGACGTTGACGTCCTCCCAGGACGCGCCGGTCTCCTCGAGCCAGGCCGCGACGACCGAGGCGAAGGCCTCGTTGACCTCGAAGAGATCGATATCGCCGACGCCCATGTCGGCTTTCTCGAGGACGTTCTCGGTCGCCGGGATGGGGCCGCGAAGCATCGTGACGGGGTCGACGCCGACGACCTCGGTCTGGACGATGCGGGCCATCGGCTCCCAGCCGTGTTCTTCGGCGGCCGCCTCGCTGGTGATCAACAGCGCACAGGAGCCGTCGACGATCCCCGAGGAGTTGCCGGGGTGGTGAACGCCCTCGCCTTCTTCGCGGAACGACAGCGGGAGTTCGGCGAGCGTTTCCTCGTCCGTGCCCGGCCGCGGGTGTTCGTCCTGTTCGACGACGATCTCCTCGCCGTCGAGTTCGGTCTCGACGGGCGTGATCTGGTCGTCGTAGCGGCCCTCGTCCCAGGCCCGCTTCCAGCGCCGTTGGGAGTCGGCGGCGATCTCGTCGAGTTCCGAGCGCGTGAGGCCGTAGTTCTCGGCGATGCGTTCGGCCCCTTCGCCCTGCGTGGTCAGCTCGTCGAAGTACTCGAAATACGTGTCGGTCGGTGCGTCGCCGTCCGACCCCATCGGCACGCGGGTCATGTGTTCGACCCCGCCGGCGATGAGGACGTCGTGCTGGCCGGCCATGACGTTCGCGGCGGCGAAGTTCGCGGCCTGCTGGCCCGACCCGCACATTCGGTTCAACTGGACGCCGGGGACGACATCGCCCCAGCCGGCGACCATCGGCGCGAGCCGCCCGATGTTCAGCCCCTGTTCGTCGACGGGCGTGACACAGCCGTAGATGACGTCCTCGATCGTCTCCGGCTCGAATCCGTTGCGCTCGCGCAGAGCCTCGAGCGGTTCGGCGGCTAGGTCCTGCGGGTGCGTGTCGCTGAACGACCCGTCGCGTTTCCCGAACGGTGTCCGGACGGCGTCGACGATGACTGCGGAGTTCATGACGTGGACTTGAGTATTCCGCGATCCGTCATAGAAGTTGTGCATATATTCGTGATCGACCGTGCTGGACTCTTTTCGGGGTACTCAGGATCGTCGGCCGGCATGACGAGTGCTACCCCTCCACAACGATTAAATCAGATCGTGTAGTATTCGCTCGGGCGATGGATTTCGGACTACAGGACCGGACCGCCGTCGTCACCGGCGGGGCCGGACGCATCGGAAGCGCAGACTGTCGACTGCTCGCCGAGGAAGGCGCGGACGTCGTCGTCCTCGACGTGGACGCCGACGGCGCAGGGGAGACCGCCGCGGCAATCAACGAGACCGCCGGGGGCGGCGAGGCGATGGCCCTCGAGTGCGATCTGACCGACCGCGCGGACGTCGCCGACTCGATGGCCGAGGTCCGCGACGCGTTCGGTGGCGTAGACGTCCTCGTGAACAACGCCGCGATGGTCGACGCCCGCTCGCGCGTCGGCGACTACGACGACGACGTCTGGGACCGCGACATCGAGATCAACCTCACCGGCACCTACAACATCAGCAAGGAGCTGTTCCCGCGGATGTGCGAACGCGGCTGGGGCCGGATCGTCAACATGTCCTCGATGGCCGGCTGGTACGGCGGTTTCGGCCAGTTTTCCTACTCCGCGACGAAGGCCGCCATGATCGGCGTCGGCCGGACGATGGCGCTCGAGGGGGCCCAGTCGGGGGTCACCTCGAACGTCATCGCGCCAAACATCGTCGTCGGCGACTGGGCCGACATGGATCCCGACGAACTCCGGGAGAACGTCGACGAATACTACGCCCGCATCGCCGACGCGACGCCGATGCGCCACCTCGGGACCGAGGAGGACGTCGCCAATATGGTCACGTACCTCTGCTCGGAACAGGCGAGCTACGTGACCGGGCAGGTGATCGGCGTCACGGGTGGGATCGACCTCTTTAGCTTCTGACGGCGACCACGAACCGACTGCGGACAGTTCTCTCCTACTCGGGATACGCGTCGTGCCACGGCCGCTGTCGTTCGACGGCGGCGCTGGCCGCGATGACCGCGTCGTCGTCGTGTCGCTGCCCCGCGATTTGCATCCCGACGGGGAGCCCGTCGACGAGGCCGGCCGGGACCGAGGCCGCCGGCTGGCCGGTGAGGTTGAACGGCTGGGTGAGGACCCAGCCCCGATACGGTTCGATCTCGACGCCGTCGATCTCTTCCGGTTCTTGGTCGTGGGGGAACGGCGTCGTTCCCGCCGTCGCCGTCACGAGGAGGTCGTACTCCGCGAACAGGTCGACCAGCCCGTCGAGAACGTGGGTCCGGACCACGTCAGCGCGCTTGTACTCCCGCGTCGTCGGCTCCTCGGCGTCGACGATCAGTTCGACGAGATACGGCCGCAGGCGGTCGCGGTCCTCGCCGAGCGGGTCGAACCCCTCCGCCCGGAGGTTCTCGAGCAGCGACCCCCACCGCACGGTCGCCATGGTGTAATAGGCCTCCAGTATCTCCTCGTTGTCGTGTCCCAGGTCCGGATCGACCCGATCGACCGTCGCGCCGGCGCGCTCGAGCGCCGAGACGGCGTCCTCGAGGACCTCGCGGACGGTGGGAGCGACGGGATAGATCCCCATATCGGGACTGAAGGCGATCTCCATCCCGTCGATCGGCCGGTCGACGGCGTCGCGGTACTCGTCCCCCTTCGGGACCGAGAACGGGTCCCGCGGGTGGGATCCCGCCATTACGTCCAGCGAGAGCGCCGCGTCCTCGACGGTTCGGGCCAGCGGCCCGTGCGTGGAGAAGGGAGTGTGGCTCGCGAACCCGTTCGGTCGACTGACGTTCGGGATCACGCCCTGCGTGGGCTTGAGCCCGTAGACGCCGCAGAAGCTCGCCGGAACGCGAACCGAGCCGCCGGCGTCGGAGCCGGGTGCGAGCGGGACGAGCCGGTCGGCAAGCGCCGCGCCGGCCCCGCCGGAGGAGCCCCCCGAGACGCGGTCGGGGTCGAACGGCGTCCCCGTCGGCCCGACGACGCGGTTGTCGGTGGTCGTCCCGAGCCCGAACTCGGGCGTGTTGGTCTTGCCGACGACGATCGCGCCCGCCGCTTTCAGCCGGGCGACGAAGGGCGAGTCCGACTCGGCGACGCGATCATCGAAGAGCAGCGATCCCGAGGTCGTCCGAACCCCCTCGACATCGTCTAAGTCCTTGATCGCGACCGGGACGCCGTGGAGCGGCCCGAGCGGCTCGCCCTCGTCGATCGCCCGCTCCGCGTCCGCGGCCATCTCGCGGGCGAGGTCGTCGGTCACCGTGACGAAGGCGTTCGTCCGCTCGTTTCGTTCGTGTATTCGCTCGAGGACGGCGTCGACGACCGCGGTCGGCGAGAGCTCGCCGTCGCGGATCGCCCGCGCGAGCCCGGCAGCAGTCCGGTCTGTGGGTCCCGTTACCATGATACAAGTCATAACCGTACCGAGTGAAAAGCGTTCGTCTCGGCGAACCGCAGTTGCGACCGCGAGCTGGGACGCGAAAACCCCTCACCCGACAAGCGAGCGGGGCCATCCCCTCGAGCGGAGCAGTGGAAGGCAGTTACTCCGTGATGCCCATCGTCTTCGCGATCGTGTTGAGCTGGATCTCGTCGGTTCCCTCGACGATCCGCAGGATCCGCGCCTGGTGGACCAGATCCATGTAGGGGCTCTCCTCGGCCAGCCCGTTCGCGCCGTTGACCTGCACCGCCGCATCGGCGACCTCCCAGAGGACGTTCGTGGCGAACCACTTCAGCACCGACGAGTCCATGATCGTCCGTTCGTTCTGGGCCATCTTCCAGGCGAGTTTCAGTCCCGCCGCGTCGGCCGCGTAGGTCTTCGCCTTCCCCTTCGCGAGCTTCGCGGAGACCTGCTGGAAGTTCCCGATCGGCTCGCCGAAGGCCTCGCGCTCGGTGACGTACTCGCCGGCCTCTTCGAGCAGGTACTCGCTGTACCCCACGGCTTCGGCACCCAGCTCGAGTCGCCCGAGCGAGAGGAACTCCATCGCGGCGTAGAAGGCCTCGTCGACCTCGCCGAGGACGCGGTCCTCGGGGACGCGAACGCCGTCGAGAACGATTTCGGCCTGTGACCCCTCCGCGCCGACGGCGTTGTTGTACGACCCGATCTCGTACTCGTCTTCCTCGACGATGAAGCAGGTGATACCGCCGTAGCGACCGCCCTCGTCCTGTGGCGTGGTCCGGGCGAACAGTTGGACGAAGTCGGCGTAGGGCGCGTTGGTGATCCACTGCTTGCGCCCGTTGATGAGCCACTCGTCGCCGTCTCTCTCCGCGGTGGCCTCCATATTCGGCGAATCCGACCCCACGCCGGGCTCGGTCTGGCCGAACGCCGTCGACTTCTCGCCCCGGACCACGGGCTCGAGATATTTCTCGCGTTGGTCGCCCTCGGCCTGTAACAGCAGTGGCTTCGGTCCCTCGGGGCCGGCGAGGACGTACCGCTCGAGGCCGCCGCCGTGGCTCGCGAGGTGTTTCTTCGCCCGATACCAGGTGACCGGTGAGATGCCGTCGCCGCCCGCGTCCTCGGGCAGGTTCATCGCGTAGAACCCCGCCTCGGCCGACTTCCGCCGGATCTCCTCGCGGGCCTCGAGCAGCTCGTCGGTCCACCGGCCGTTCTCGTGATGGCCCTTTCGGGGGTTGGTGTAGGTGTCGCCCAACTCCTCGACGATCGGCTCGACCTCCCGATCGATGAACTCGTCGATGCTCTCGAGGATCAGTTCGGTCTCGTCGTCGGTGTCGAAACTCACGCCGTCTGTGGTGTTTGCTACCATATGAGATTTCGTGAGGTCGCTTACTGCTGTGGTGCCTGTTCGTCGTCTTCCGCCTCGAGGACCACGTCGAACTGGTCTCGGAGCGTCTTCTTGTCGAACTTGCCCGTCGAGGTCTTCGGGATCTCGTCGACGATCTCGTAGACGTCGGGCAGCCACCACGAGGGGAACGTCTCGGCGAGGTGGGCCTCGAGGTCGTCCGCGTCGACGGTCACGCCGTCCCGCGGGACGACGACCGCCATGGGCCGTTCCTGCCAACGCTCGTGGTCGACGGCGATGACCGTCGCCTCGCTGACGGCCTCGTGGCCGATCAGTTCGTTCTCGAGTTGGACCGAGGAGATCCACTCGCCGCCGGACTTGATGACGTCCTTGTCGCGGTCGACGACGTCGATGTACCCCATCTCGTCGCGGGTGGCGATGTCGCCGGTCCGCAGGTAGCCGTCGTCGGTAAACGCCTGCTCGTTCTCCTCGGGCCGATTGTGGTAGCCGTCGGTCACCCACGGGCTGCGGACCTGCAGTTCGCCCATCGTCTCCCCGTCGGCGGGGACCTCCTCGCCGTCGTCGTCGATCACCCGGGTCTGCATCCCCGGGACGGGGAGGCCGGCCTTCGCGCGGTACTCGTATTGCTCGTCGCTGGGCAGTGCCGCCGTCTCCTTCCGGAGCGTACTGAGCGTGCCAAGCGGCGAAGTCTCGGTCATCCCCCAGCCCTGGAGGATCGGCGCGTCGTACTCCTCGTCGTACTTCCGGATGAGCGACTCCGGTGGCGCCGACCCGCCGACCGTCAGCCGGTCGATGTTCGAGATGTCGACCTCGGGGTTCTCGTCCAAGAACTCCGCCATCTCGAGCCAGATCGTCGGTACGGCCGCGGAGAAGGTCACGCCCTCCTCGTCGATCAGCCGGGCGATCGTCTCGGGATCGGTGTGGACCGAGGGAAAGACCTGCTTTGCTCCCACGAGCGTCGCGCCGTAGGGGAGCCCCCAGCCGTTGGCGTGGAACATCGGCACGACGGGGAGAATCGTGTCGCGCTCGCCGATCCCGTTGGCGTCGACGTGGCCGCCCATGATGCTGTGGAGGTACATCGCCCGGTGGGAGTAGGCGACGCCCTTGGGCAGCCCCGTCGTTCCCGAGGTGTGACACATGCCGTACTCCGCGTCCTCGTCGATGTCCGGCCACTCGTAGTCGGTCGGCTGGCCCTCGAGCAACGACTCGTAGTCGGTCACCGGCTCGAGGTCGGTATCGGGGACCTCGTCGTCGAGGACGACGTACTGCTCGACGGTATCGAGGTCGTCGGCGTTGGCTTCGACCTTCTCGATGAGGCCGGGATCGACGAAGATCACGCGGTCTTCGGCGTCGTCGATCGTGTGGACGAAGTGGTGATCGGGCAGCCGCATGTTGCACATGTGAATCGACCGTCCCGAACACGCCGGCCCGAAGTACAGTTCGTAGTGGCGGTAGTGGTTCGTCGCGACGACGCCGACCCGATCGCCCCGGTCGAGTCCGAGGTCGTCGAGCGCGGACGCGAGTTGATTGATCCGGTCGTACGCGTCGCCGTACGTGTACCGATGGACGCTCCCGTCGGGCAGTTTCGTCACCAGTTCCCGATCGGGGTAGAGGTCGACCGCCCGCTCGAGTACCTTGTCAAGTGTTAACTGGACACCCATCATGGTCGTCGCCACTATTCTGTCCAGTACCTTATGATTTGGGGCGAGACGGCGGTTGCGCCGTCGACGCGGCGATTAACGGATCGCACCGCGGTCGCGAAGCGCGGCACGTTCGTCCGCGTCGTATCCCGCGGCGGCGAGCAGTTCGTCCGTATGCTCGCCGTGGCCGGGGACCGATTCGTCGCGGCCCTCGGGGGCGTTCGACCCCAGCGCCGGGAACCCGACCCGCGGCGGCGCGTCGTCGGGCCGTTCGACCAGCCCGCGGGCCTCGAGTTGCGGATGCTCGAGCGCCTCGGCGGGCGTACAGACCGGCCCGGTCATCGTCTCGTCGCTCAGTTCGTCGAGCCAGTCGTCCCGCGTGCGGGTCGCGAACAGGGCCTCGAGTTCCTCGCGGACGGCTTCGAGTTCGGCCGGATCGTCCGTTCCGTGTAGGTCCGTCAGGTCCTCGCGGCCGATCTCCTCGCAGAAGGCCGTCCAGAACTTCGGCTCGAGGGCTGCCAGTGTCAGGTAGCGGCCGTCGGCGGTCTCGTAGACGTCGTACCAGGGGAACTGGCCAGTAAGCGCCGTCTCACCCGGTCGAGGATTGTCGCCGGTCAGTGCCTCGTGACTGATCGCCTGCGAGAAGGAGGCGACCACGTCGGTCATGGCCACGTCGACGTACTCGCCGCCGTTGCCCAGTTCCCGCGAGAGCAGGCCGCCGACGATCGAAAACGCCGCGAACAGCCCGCCGCCGAGGTCGCCGATCTGATAGCCCGGGATCTGTGGGGCCATTTCCTCGTCCTCCCGGGTCATATCGAGTAAGCCGGCCACCCCGACGTAGTTGAGGTCGTGGCCCGCGCGCTCGGCGTAGGGTCCGGTCCCCCCGTAGCCCGACAGCGAGCAGTAGACCAGCTCCTCGTTGTACTCGACGAGCGTCTCGTAGTCGATCTCGAGCCGGTCGGCGACGCCGGGGCGGAACTGTTCGAAGACGACGTCGGCGTCAGCGACGAGGTCGTAGAACGCCTCGCGACCGGCCTCCGATTTCAGGTCGAGCGCGACGCTTCGCTTGCCGCGGTTGACGCCGTCGAACAGCGCGCCGACGTCACGCTCCGTCGTCGGCGGCGTATAGCGGGCGTAGTCGCCCGCGTCGGTGTCCTCGATCTTGATCACGTCGGCGCCCGCGTCGGCGAGCAGTTGCGTCGCGTACGGGCCCGGCAACAGGCGCGACAGGTCGAGTATCCGAACGGAATCGAGCTGCATGGTACCACGTTTCGATCCGGTCCCAAAAGTCTACTGTCGGTCGGGGCCGCGGCCCCGCAGCCACGACCGGACGCGGATCGCCCTCAATCGTCGCCCTCGAGCGCCACCAGGTCGTCGACGTCCGGAATGTCGGCCGCGGCGTCGGTGATCTGTTGCATCCGGTCGGTGTGTTTCTCGATCGCGTACTCGGCCAGTTCGCCGGACTCGAGGCCGCGGCGATCCGCGGGGTCGTCGGGCTGGAACCGCTCGTCCTCGGTGATCCCCTGGACGAGCGGGAGCAGCTCCTCGACGGTCTCCTCGATGAGGTGGGGGTCGACCCCCTCGGCGATGAGCTTCTTGAGCTGGTTCATCCCGAAGCCGACGTGGCGGCCCTCGTCGCTGCGGATCTTGGTAAAGCCCTGGACGAGCCCCGGCAGGTGCGGCAGCCCCTCGAACTCGCCGCCGTAGGAGGTCTGCATCCCGTAATAGCCCGTCTGTGCAAGGATGCCCTCTACCGTGAGGTGATAGTGACAGTACGCTTTCGCCCTGTTTTCGGGTGTGTCCTCCTCGAGCAGTCGGAACTGCGCTTTCCGGTTACGGTCGAACAGCTCGATGTAGGGGTCGTTGAACCACCGCTCGTGGCGCGGGTTCGATCGCTCCCAGCCTAGTTCGTCCTCGACCGTCCAGATGACCTCTCGCCAGTAGCGATCGAAGAAGTCCGCGTGCTTGGCCTCCTCGTACAGTTGGGTCGTCAGGAACAGTTGGTCGTCGATGTCGTCGAGGACGGCCCCCAACGGCGCGAGATCCTCGGTGACGGCGTCTTCCCCGGCGCCGAACTTCGCGATGCCGTTGAGGGTGCCATACCACGACTCCCGGTCGTAGCCGTCCGTCTCCTCCATGAACGCGAGTAAGTTCTCGACGTCTCGCTCGAGGGCGATCTCGCCGGGGTCCCAGTGGCGCTCGACCGCGTTGCGGTAGTAGCGGTTCGATCGGGACTCCCGGTCCATCATCTCGGTTGGCGTGTACTCAGTTGCCATACCACATACTACTCGTCGCGGCTATTAAATGTGCAGTCCCTGTCACGCGGATCGAGTCCGTCGGGGTACCCGGACGCCGCTCGAGCGGTCAGTCGCCGCCCTCGCCGGCGTCCGCTCGCGGGGTATCCCCGCTCGCGTCACCCGAGGCGTGGTGTGCCTCGCTCTCCTCGACGCGCTCGTGGCGGTCGAGGGAGGTCATCGTCCGGTAAGTCTCGGCCCGGTCGGTCTTCGCGAGCCGGTAGCGGTAGTAGCCGTAGGCGACGACGAACCAGCCCACGAGGACGACGCCGACGATCGGCCGCTGGAGCAGCGTGACGATCCAGAACGCGCCGGTCGCGACGGCCCCGCCGAGGACCGCGAGGAGGAGCCCCCGGTATCGCCGGAGTCGGAACGGGGCGTTGGCGTAGTGGGCGGGGAACTCCCGGGGCAGGTTCCAGAGCCCGATCGCACAGAAGAAGTACGCGGTGAGGCTGGCCAGGCCGATGAACACCGAGAGCCCCACGATCTCGTCCGCGATCGGCACGAGTACGAACGGCGGGAGGCCAAGCAGCGCAACGGCGTAGTGGGGCGTCTCGAACCGCGGGTGGATCCGGGCGAGCGACGCCGGGAGAATGCCGTCGCGGCTCGCGCGCATGAGCGTCCGGGAGAATACCAAAAGCGTCGTGTTCACGGTCGTGACGACCGCGAAGACGGCACCGGCAGCGACGACGTACTCGCCCCACCACGGGAGAAATTGCGCGGCAGCCATCGCGAGATCGGCTTCGGCCCCCAGTTCGGTGTAGGGAACGACGCCGACGAGGACGGCGATCAGCGCCACGTAAAACAGGGCGACGATCCCGATGCCCAGCCCCAGCACCAGCGGGATCGTCCGGCCGGGGTTCTCGATCTCTTCGCCCAGTTCGACCAGCAGTCCGAAGCCAAGGAACGGGTAGAACAGGGCGACCACTGCGAGCCCGAACGCGCCGTAGTCCGGGAAAAACGGCGCGTAGTTGGCGGCGTCGACCGCGGTCGCACCGGGGACGATAAAGGTCAGGAGCGCGATCACGAGCCCGGCGAAGAAGACGAGTTGGACCTGTGCGACGACCCTGAGCCCGATCAGGTTGACCAGCAGGACGAACGCCAGCAGGACGTAAATCAGCGGTGTCGACGGGACGTCGACGAATATCCGGGTGTACTCCGCGAAGCCCGTCGCCGTGATGAGCAGCGACGCCCACGCGACCAGCGGGATGGTAAACGGGACCAGAAAGCCCCAGTACGGCGCAGTCAGACGAGAGATATAGACGTACAGCCCACCGGCGACGGGCATCGCCGACCCGAGCAGGGCGTTGTAGAGGACGACGAACGACGCCGGGATCGCCGCCAGGAGGATTGCCACCACGAGCGACGGGCCCGCGGTCCCCGCCAGCGGCCCCGGCAGGACGAATATCGGCACCGAGATCGCGTTCCCGACCAACAGCGCGAGGACGCCGACGATCCCGATGCTCGAGGACAGCGTCGCCGCGTCGGCGTCGCCGGAGGCACTCATTCTGCCGTCGTTCGATCGGCCCGCCGGCGTCGGACGGCGGCGTCGCGGACCCGTCGACCGAGGGCAAACCCGACGACGCCACCGAGAAACGGTGTCACAGCGAGCAGCGCCGGGGCCGTAACCAGCGGGAGGACGATTCCGAGCCCGAGGCCGACCACCAGCCCGCCCTCGGGATACTGCGCCGCGGCGACCTCGCGCTCGACGTCGTCCATCTCCGCCGGCTCGTCGCGGTACTCTCCGATTGCCATGTAATGCCCCACCATACCACGGGTAAAATAGCTTCTGGACGTTGACACCAGCTGAACGTCGGTCGGCGGTGTCGGGACCGCGTCCGCCTCGCAGCGTCGCGTCGCGCCAGCGATCCCGTCGGCGGGTCGGTGAGCGGCTCGAGCCGGCGAACGACACCGGCCTCCACGCACGTTGATAAGAACTAAGTCGGTACCCGTGAAGGTTGGTGCCATGGCACAAAAGAGTGCTGCCGTCGTCGGTGGCGGCATCATGGGCGCCGGTATCGCACAGGTACTCGCACGGAACGGCTACGACGTGACCGTCCGCGAGATCAACGAGGAGTTGGCCGACGAGGCTCGCGAACGCGTAATATCGGGCAATTACGGGCTCGAGGACGCCGTCGAGGGCGGGTATCTCTCCGCGGACGAGAAAGACGCTGTCCTCGAGCGGATGACGTTCACGACGGATCTCGACGCGGCGACCGACGGGACCGACTTCACGATCGAGGCGGTTACCGAAGACCTGGCGATCAAGGGGCAGGTCTTCCGCGATCTGGACGAGGTCACGGACGATCAGCCGCTGTACTCGAACACGAGCGGGTTCGCCGTCACGTCGATCGCCAACGCCGTCTCCGACCCCTCTCGGGTCGCGGTGACGCACTTTTTCAACCCGGTCGCGGTCATGGACATGGTCGAAATCGTCCAGGCACCGGAGACTGACGAAGCCGTCGTCGAGCGCGCCGAGGAACTGGTCGACGAACTCGGGAAGACGCGGGTCACCATCGACGACGATCCCGGCTCCTACGGCTTCCTCGCCAACCGCTGTCACGCAGCGATGCGCGAGGAGGCCAAGAAGATCGTCGACGAGGGGATCGCCACGGAGGAACAGGTCGACAAGGCGCTCGAGGACGGCTACAACCTCCCCGTCGGCCCGTTCTCGCTGACCGGCATCGGTGAGGAGTGGGACTGACGATCGGTTTCGGTCCCGGACGGACTCGGTCCTATCCAGATCGACGAACCGGTTGCAGTGGCGTGCGCTGTCGATCGGTCGGAGCGGTAGCGACGGCCGATCGATGACCCCGCGCGAGGGATGAGCGAGTGTACCGAGCGAATCGGCTGGGGAGGGTGTGGTTATTCCGTGTAGCCACGATAGCAGCGCACTCTCTCGGTCGAAGATATATAATGACCGGTCGTTAGAATTGACAATCGAGTACGTCCTGCTATCGTGGCAACTAGGGATTCCACGTCCTCCCCAGCCGATTCGCTCACGCCCTTCGGCGCTCGCTCATCCCTCGCACAACGTCGTGTCGCGGTTCGTTCGCCCTCACCGCGACACAGCGCGCGCCACTGCAGATCGTGAACTCAATCCGAAGTGGAACGCCGTCCGTTCGTCCGTCGCCGTTACTTCCCGTCGAACTCGGGCTCGCGGTCCTCGGCAAACGCCGCCGCGCCCTCCGCGTGGTCCTCGGTCTTGAGCAGTTCCTGAAAGAGCTGGTTGTCGTAGGCCAGCCCTTCCTCGAGCCCGCTGTGAACTGCCATGTCCGCGGACTTCTTGATCGCCTGGATCGCAAGCGGTGCCTGCCCGGCAAGATCGTCGACGAACGCGTCGACTTCGTCCTCGAACTCGTCGTCGGCGTAGACGTGGTTGACGATGCCTTCCTCGCCCGCCCGTTCCGCGGAAATATGCTCGCCAGTCATCGCGAGTTCCTTCGCGACGGCGGGGCCGGCGATCTTCGTGACGTACTGGACGCCGCCGGCACCCGGCAGGATACCGAGGTTCACTTCGGGGAAGCCGAACGTACTGCCCTCGCTGGCCAGTCGGAAGTCACAGGCCAGCGCGGTCTCTAAGCCGCCGCCCAGACAGTAGCCGTCGATCTTCGCGATGACCGGCGCGGGGAAGTCCCGAATGAAATCGTAGTGGCTCCGGGCCGAGGTGCCGCCGGCCGACGCGTCGGAGAAGCCGCCGATATCCGCGCCGGCACAGAAGGCCTTCTCGCCGGCCCCCTCGAGGACCACGGCACGTAAGGCGACGCCGTCGGCACCCTCGTTTTGCTCCTCGAGCAGTTCGAGGCCCGCGACGATGTCGTCCCTGAGCTGGGCGCTCAGCGCGTTCAGCGCGTCCGGCCGGTTCATCGTCAGCGTACCGACGCCGCTGTCTTCGTCGAACTCCACTAGGACTGTCTCGAGTGATTCGTCCATGGGTGACGGTCACGGCCACCGATCAAAAAGGTGTCCCGTTTCACACCCCGGCCGGCGGACGACCGCAGTCACTGGCCGGCACGTACCATCCTGCTGTCGTCGCCGTCGGTTTCGGGATCGAGTCCGCGCCGGGAGCGACCGCTCGAGCGCTTGTAGTCGCTGAAAACATACTGAAACTAGTCTTTCGGACGATGGGTGTCGGAGTTACCCGAATACGCGTTCCGATCCGATTGCACAACTGAGAGACGATCCGTCTTTTCCGAACGCGGCCGAGAGGTCGGCCCGGCAACCCGTTCCCATCGGACCGATCGATCGGCGAGCGGACCGGCGCTCGGTCAGAACGCCTGCAGGTCCTCGAGGACGGCCTGTGCGCTGCCGTCGTCGATGACGTCACGAGCCCGCTCGAGGCCCGCGTCCAGGCTCTCGACGTCCTGGCGGGCGTACATCCGGAACGCGCCGTTGAGCGCGATGGCGTCGGCGAAGTGGTCCTCGCGGTCGCCGGACAGTACCTCCGCGGTGATCGTCGCGGAATCGACCGCGATGTCGTCGACCGCGAGGTCCTCGCGTTCCATGTCCATCCCGTACTCGGCGGTCTCGATCTCGTAGTCCTCGAGGTCCTCGCCCTCGTCCCACTCCGCGACTTTGGTGTAGCCGGGTCGGATATCGTCGTAGCCTTCCATTCCTTGGAAGAAGATGGCCCGCGAGTAGTCCAGCCGATCGCTCTCGCGGACCAGGTCGATCATCTTCTTCGCGAACGCGAGGTGGTAGAACGACCCCAGGTGGACGTCCGCGTTCGCCGGGTTGGCGACGGTCTCGATCGTGTTGACGAACGTTCGGACGCCCATCTCGTCGCGACGGTCGAAGAGGTCGTCGATGACGGGGTTGAACGCGGGCTGGTAGTAGAAGCCGAAGCCGATCTCGTCGACCATGTCGGCGCTCTCGCCCGGCTCGAGTTCGGTCCGAACGCCGAGTTCCTCGAGGACGTGTTTGTAGGGGGTCGCCTTCTGGGAGGGAACACGGTCCCCGGAGTGGACGACGACCGGCGTGCCCGCGGCGGCGGCGACGACGCCGGCACCGACGCCGAGGATGGCGGAGGTGTCCTTGCCGTCGTAGTTCGCGCCGCAGTCGACCGGATCTGCCTCGGGTTCGGCGGTCACGACCGACTCCTCGCGCATGACGTCCGTGTAGGCCGCCAGCTCCTCGGGGTTGTTGCGCTTCCAGCGATTCGCCAGCCAGAACGCGCCGAGGGTGGTCTGATCGGGCTCGCCGGCCAGGATCCGCTGGAAGGCCTCGCGGGCCTGCTCGCGGTCCATGTCGTCGGCCGATTTGGGGCCGGAACCGACTACCTCCGTCATCAGGCGTTTCAACGGCCAATCGCCGAACTCCTGGGATGCCTGCGCCATGGGCGAAGCTTCGGACGGCCACCGCAAAAACCCCGCGTTTCCGGGATTCCCACGGCCGTCAAACGACGGGTTCGATGTCGCTCGAGCGACGCGGCGCCACGGCGATCGTCCGCCGTTCCCGACCGCCGAGACGACCCGAAAACGATACGGTCCCCTTCTCCCTAGGACGACCAATGAGTGCCCTGTCGGGGAACTGGCGCGACGCCATCGACGACGTGGACGCGGCGCTGATCGACGGCTATCAGAGCGGGTTCCCGATCGAGGAACGCCCGTTCGACCGCGTCGGTGCCGACCTCGGGATCGACGAGTCCGCCGCGGTCGACCGCGTTCGAGCCCTGCGAGAGGCGGGGATCGCCCGCCGGTTCGGAGCCGTCCTCAACCCGCCCGTGATCGGCTCTTCGACGCTTGCCGCGATCCAGGCCCCCGCGGACCGCTTCGACGAGATCGCGGCGATCGTCAACGAGTACCGGCAGGTCAACCACAACTACGCCCGCGACCACGAGTGGAACATGTGGTTCGTCGTCACCGCCGGCTCCCGCGAGGCCCGTGACGAGATCCTCGCCGAGATCGAGACCCGAACCGGCTGTGACGTGTTGAACCTGCCGATGCTGACCGACTACTACATCGACCTCGAGTTCCCCGTCGTCAACGCCGACCGCTTTGCGCGCGAATCGCTCGAGGCCGGCACCGACTCCTCGGCGACCCGGATCAGCGAGGCGGCGACGGGCGATCTCTCCGCGCTCGAGGCCGACCTCCTGCTCGAGATTCAGGACGGCTTCCCCCTCTCGGCGACGCCGTACCGGGACATCGCCACGGCGCTCGACGCCCCCGTCGACGACGTCCTCGCGGCCGTCGAACGCCTGCTCGCGACCGGCTGTATCAAGCGGATCGGCTGCGTGATCAACCACGTCGCTACGGGCTTCGACGCCAACTGCATGGTCGTCTGGGACGTTCCCGACGAGGACCTCGACGCGTGGGGCGAGCGGGCTGGCGGGTTGCCCTACGTCACCCTCTGCTATCATCGGCCCCGCCGGCCCGAGCAGGACTGGCCGTACAACCTGTTCACGATGATCCACGGCCGCGATCCCGACGCCGTCGACGAGAAGATCGACGAACTCGCCGCCGATTACCTCCCCGTCGACCACGAACGACTCTACTCCACCGAGACGCTGAAACAGACCGGCGCGCGCTACGACGCCCTGCTCGGTACGTAGCCGGGACGACCGCTCTCGTCGGTGTCGACGCCGCTACTCGAGCAAGTCGGGAGGCGGGAAACGTATTTCCCTTCTCGTCGCTTACGAGGGGACACAATGATGGCGACGACCCACGCGCTGCTGGGACTGCTCCTGGCGTTGCCCCTGCTAGCGGTCGCTCCGGACCTCGCGCCGGCCGCGTTCCTCGCGGGACTGGTCGGTGGGGTGGCTCCCGATCTCGACCTCTACACCGGCCATCGGAAGACGCTTCATTACCCCGTGTACGGCTCGATCGCGACGGTGCCGGCGGTCGTCATCGCGGCGCTCGTCCCCACGACCGTGACGGTCGCGATCGCCGTCGGTCTCGCGGCCGCGGCGCTTCACGCCGTCGCCGACGCGGCCGGGAGCGGCCTCGAGTTGCGGCCCTGGCAGGGGACCTCCGAGCGGGCGGTCTACAGCCACTATCACGGTCGCTGGGTTCGCCCGCGACGGTGGGTCCGATACGACGGCGCTCCCGAGGACCTCTTCGTCGCCGGGGTCGTTGCGGTGCCGCTCGTCATGCTCGGCGACGGCCCCGTGACTGCTCTCGCAGTCGGCCTCGTCGCGGTGTCGGCCGTCTACGTCCTGTTGCGCAAGCCGCTCGCGACCGTCGCCGAGCGACTCGTTCCGTTGCTCCCGGCGGCGGTTCGCCCTTACGTCCCCGCGCGGTATCTGTGACGGGTCGGCACGACTGAACGGTATTTTTATCAGTCAGCGCTCCAACCGATCCCGCAATGAACGGAGAGCGGACGGCCGAACGCGGCGTCCGAGCGGCACTCGTCGCTGTCCTCGTCGCGGGCGTACGCCAACGCGATCCGGGTGCGGTCGTCAACGCCATCGTCGCGTTCGCGGCGACCTACACTCCCGACGTCGTCGAACGCGTCTTCGGACTCGAGTTTCGCCCGTGGCAACGCGCGTACGTCGACGGTGCGATGCTTACCCACGCCATCGGCATGCTTGGCCCCTACGACGACGTCTGGTGGTGGGACCACCTGACTCACGCCTACTCGTCGACGCTCGTGGGCAGCGCCGCCTTCGCGGCCGCCCGTCGCCGCGGTGACGATCCCTCCCCGCGCGTCGTCGCCGCCGTCGCCGTCGCCGGCTGCTGCTGGGAACTCCTCGAGTACGTCATCCATGCGACCGCGAACCGGCTCGGTCTCGAACCGGTACTGGTCACCTACGGCAAACGTGATACCGCGCTGGATCTCGTCTTCAATCTCGTCGGGGCCGCCGTCGTCCTCTTGCTGGGCGACCACGCCCTCGAGAACTTCGCCCGAGCGCCCGCAACCGACGACTGATCGGCCGCTTCGGAATACGGACTTCGAAGTCGTTCCAGCGGACCGTCTCACTCGAGCGCGTCGGCGACGACTTCGATCGGCGTCGGCGGTTCCTCGGTGGCGTCCGGCCGGTTCTCGAGTTGCGTGCGACAGGACGCGCCGGGAGCGACGACCCGGCCCCCGGGACTGTCCTCGACCTGCTCGTAGAGGATCTCGGCGATGGCGTCGCTCATCGAGGCGTGTTCGGACTCGTAGCCGAAACTGCCGGCCATCCCGCAACAGCCCGAATCGAGCGGATCGACGGCGTAGCCCGCTCGGCGAAGGATGCCGACGGCGTGGTGGTCCTTCGCGACCGACTGCTGGTGGCAGTGGCCGTGATAGACCAGTTCGTCGGTGGCCGCTCGCTCGTCGAAGGCGATCCCCTCGTCCAGTCGGAAGGTGTCGAGGTACTCGCAGACGCCGTACGTACCCCCCGCCAGCCGCTCGGTGGCGTCCGAGCCGAGCAGGTCGAGGTAATCGGACTGGAACATGACCGCGTCGGAGGGCTCGATGACGACCACGTCCCAGCCGTCGGCGACTCGCGGCGCGAGCGCAGTGACGTTCTCCCGGGCCGTCTCTCTGGCTTTCTCGAGGAACCCCTTCGAGAACGCGGGCCGGCCGGTGTCGCCGAGGTCGTCCGGGACCGCGACGTGAACGCCCGCAGCCTCGAGGACGCGGACGGCTGCCTTCCCGGCCTCGGGGTTGCTGTAGTTCGTGTAGGTGTCGGGGTAGAGGACGGCTCTACGGGTGGCCTCGGCCTCGCTCGCGCGGCACCCTCCGCGCTCTGCTCGCGCCTTCGACGCTCGCTTTTTCGAGGCGGCTTCGCCGCCTCGCTCGTGGAACCAGTCCCGGAACGTCTTCGCGCGGAACGTCGGCAGCGGCCGGTCCGAATCGATCCCGACGACGGCCTCGAGGGCCGTCCGGGCACCCGGCAGTTTCGGGAGGACGTTCGACAGCGGCGCGAGCCGGCTCCCCCACTTCGAGAGGGTCCCGACGTTGGCGAAGAGTCGATCGCGCAGCGTCGCGCCGTTTCGCTCGTGGTACTCGTGGGTGACTTCGGCCTTGAGCTTCGCCATGTCGACCTCGCTGGGGCAGTCGATGGCACAGCCCTTGCAGCCGATACAGAGGTGCATCACCTCCTCGACGAACTCGTCGGAGACCGCCTCGTCCGGATCGGGATCGCCGCTCATCGCCCCCCGGAGCGCGTTGGCCCGGCCGCGGGTGGCCGTGATCTCCTCGTGGCTCGCGCGGTAGGTCGGACACATCACGCCGCCGGTCGTCGACTGCTCGCCCCGACAGCCGCCACAGCCGTGACAGAGTTCGACCATCCCCTGCATCCCGTTGTCGTTGTCCCACTCGAGTGTCGGCTCGAAGCCGGCGTCGAACTCGTAGTCGGGATCGAACCGCAGCTTCTCCCGGAGGTCGGTCGGTTCCGCCTCGCGGAAGACGACCTGTCCCGGGTTCAGGATCCAATCGGGATCGAACGCCGTCTTGAGGTCCTGAAAGGTCTCCCAGAGGTCGTCGCCGTAGCGCTTGCGATTCCACTGGGTACGGGCGCGGCCGTCGCCGTGTTCGCCCGAGACCGATCCCCCGAGTTCGACCACGAGGTCCGTCACGTCGTCCGCGATGCCGTGGAGTTGCTCGAGGCCGATCTCGGTCTTCGTGTTCACCAGTGGCCGGACGTGAAGCACGCCGGGCCCGGCGTGGGCGTAGAAGCTCGCGTAGGTGTCGTGGGCCTCGAGGATCGCCTCGAAGCGCTCGACGAACTCGGGGAGCTTCGCCGGCGGGATCGCGGTGTCCTCGATGAAGGAGATGTGCTTCGCGTCGGTGGTCCGCGAGAACAGGATCGGGAGGCCGGACTTCCGGAGCTTCCACAGCTTGGCGCGCTCGGGTGCGTCGTAGGCCTCGAGCGCTGCGAGAGCGGGGGTTTCGGTATCGCTTCTCGGTGCGTCGTCGGCCGGCTCCCCCGCCGGCGTCGCCGACGGGACGCGGTCGGCCAGCAGGCCCGCGACCTGCGCTTTCCCGTGGTCGGCGTCCGCGGCGTAGAACTCCACGAGCAACACGGCGTTGGTCCCTTCGGGGAGGGTCTCGGTGACGGGGCCGAACTCCGCCGTGTCGCGGGCCAGATCGAGCAACACGTCGTCCAATACCTCGACCGCCGCGGGATCGTGTGCGAGGATCGGCTCGACGTCTTCCATCGCCTCGTGGAGGTCACGGTAGCAAAGCAGGGAGACGGCCTTCGTCTCGGGGACCGGCTCGAGCG
The DNA here is from genome assembly GCF_051225675.1 of Natrinema sp. CGMCC1.2065. Classification (NCBI taxonomy): domain Archaea; kingdom Methanobacteriati; phylum Methanobacteriota; class Halobacteria; order Halobacteriales; family Natrialbaceae; genus Natrinema; species Natrinema sp. CGMCC1.2065. The sequence continues at coordinate 545,000 of NZ_JBPJSJ010000001.1, forward strand.
AGACCGTCGCCTCGGTGATGATCGCCAGCGTGCCCTCGCTGCCGGCCAGTAGCCGCGCGAGGTTGACAGTGCCCGGCTCGCCGGTGTCCTCGCCGCCCGGCAACGTCTCGCCGCGGGCCTCGGCGACGAGCCGGTCCAGATTGTACCCCGAGACGTTGCGCTTGAGGTCGGGGTAGGTGTCCGCGATGCGGTCCGCGTCCTCCTCGAGGATCCGCTCGACTTCGGCGTAGATCCGCGCCTCGAGATCCCCGTTGGGATCGGCCCGCTCGCCGATCTCCTCGCGAGTACTCTCGCCAAAGCGCGTCACGGTGCCGTCCGCGAGGACGGCCTCGACCCCCTCGATGTAGGCATCGGTCTTGCCGTATTGCAGCGAGTGAGCGCCCGTCGAGTTGTTCCCGATCGCGCCGCCGAGCGCGCTCTTGTCGCCCCACGCCGGATCGGGGGCGAACTTGAGATCGTGTGGCTCGAGGGCTTCGTTCAGCGTCCCGAGGATCGTCCCCGGCCGGACCGTCGCGGTCCGGTCCTCGGGATCGATCTCGCGGATCCCGTCCATGTGCCGGGTGAAATCGAGGACGACGGCCCGGTTGACCGTCTGTCCGGCGAGGCTCGTTCCCCCGCCCCGCGGGAGGACCGGGATCTCCCGCGCCTCACAGTACTCGAGGATCCCCGCGACGTCGGCCGTCGACTCCGGGAAGGCGACGGCGATCGGCGTCAGCTCGTAGGCGCTCGCGTCGGTCGCGTACAGCTGCCGGGAGTAGGAGTCGCCCCGCACTTCGCAGTCGACGACGGCCTCGAGGTCCGCGACCAGCGCCGGGCGGTCGACGTCGTCGCTCCGGTAGTCGTAGTTCGCGCGCCGGTCGGCGGCCGGGTCAGCGCTCGGCTCGAGGGACATGCGTTATCCTTCCACAGGCGCGGCTAAAAGCGCCCGCATTGCCGACAGTACTGGGGCTCGCTGGCGTCCGGTCACTCACGAGTCAATGGGAAGCGACCGGACGGCCGCTCTCGAACCGTCCGGTCCGCACGTGGGGGCGAGGTGCTGGGAGTGGTGACCGAGCGAAAAGTGGCCCCGTCGTTTTCCCACGTGCGCCCCCGGGGCCGCCGTCCGATCTCGCGGACGGTACCCGTCTCTATGGGGGACGCCGCAACAAACGATCTGCCTAACTAGTTGGGGGTTGTGCGCGCTCGAGCGGCGACGACTGCGGCTGTTACACCACGGCCGTCATGTCGCCGTTACTCGTCCCAGTCACCGCTCGTGCCGACGCGTTCGCCGTCCTCCCAGACGTAGTAGCCCTCGCCGGTCTTCTTGCCGAGCTTGCCGGCCCGAACCTTCCGGCGCAGCGACTGCGGTGGCTTGAACCGCTCGCCGAGTTCCTCGCGGAGGTATTCGGCGATGTGCAGGCGGACGTCCAGTCCGACGTGGTCGGTCAGCTCGATCGGGCCCATCGGATGGCCGTAGCCAATCTCCATTCCTTCGTCGATGTCCGCCGGGCTGGCGACGCCCTGTTCGACCATCCGGATCGCCTCGAGCCCCAGCGCCAGTCCCAGCCGCGAGGTGGCGAAACCGGCCGTGTCCCGGACGACCACGTCCTCCTTCTCGATGTCCCGGACGTAGTCGATCGCGAACTCCTCGGTTTGCTCGTCGGTCTGCTCGGCGATAATGATCTCGACGAGATCCATGATATGCGGCGGGTTGAAAAAGTGCAGGCCGACGGCCCGTTCCGGGTTCTCGAGGGCGCTTGCCATCTCGGTCACCGACAGCGAGGAGGTGTTCGACGCGATGACCGTGTCCTCGCCGGTCGCGTCCTCGACGGCCGAGAACACCTGCTGTTTGAGGTCCATGTCCTCCGGTACCGCCTCGATGACCAAGTCGGCGTCCGCGACCGCCGCCTCGAGGTCGGTCGTCCCCTCGATGCGCTCTAAGGCCGCCGCCATCTCGTCTTCGGTAAGCTTGTCCCGGTCGACCCCGCCCTGGAGGTTCTCCCGGATCCCCTCGAGGCCGTCCTCGACGAGGTCGTCCTCGACGTCACGCAGAACCACGTCGTGGCCCGCCGTCGCGGAGACCTGCGCGATGCCGTGTCCCATACTCCCGGCTCCGAGAACTGCGATTTGCATGTGCGAACCCACAGACGATGCGATCAAAAGCGTTCCTATCACTCCCCAGCGGCCGGCTGCCGACGCCTTCCTGTGGACGACTTCTGGCGATGTCAATAATATCAGTATGATGGCCAAAAAGAGATCCTATATTATTTCTTTGATTATGCAGTCAATACGTCGGGCCATCCATCGAACGTAGTATACTCCCTTAGTTGGCCGCGTTCGCCAACAACTGCCGGTCTGCAGCCGTACTGTACTCCGGGCGGTCCACAGTGACTCGGTCGACGATTCGAGACCGTTTCAACTCGAGGTGATCGATAGTCCGACGATAGCGCCTCGAACGGTCGTTTCGCCACGAGGCGTTCGTCCCGTCGCGTGAGTCGGGCCCTCGGTCGCCTCGAGTTATCTCCGATGACATGTCTGAACCATATGTATTATGAATAGATTACAGCTTAGTTCATCGACGACCATCGAATGCGTTCGTTGCCACTGGCGGTCGGGTTTGCCGGCGTTCGCCTTGGGTCGCCGGTCACCGGCCGTTATCTGTCTCCGTACACGTGCTTTCGGTTTTACAGGCTCTGTTCGGACCCTTTGCTGACGCGCGATCAATTGGCGCCCGATAACAGCCACAGTTCGTACGCTACAAAGAGAGGTGACCGGATCCGGAATGTACGAAACAGTGAGCGGTTTTCGACGTCGTTCTGATATCGACCGGTATCCCTGTCAACTGGACACTGCTTCGATGTTCGAGAGGCAGTCTGCTGCGTATTTCGCCGAATTACCGACGTATCGAGTCAGGTCCGGTTCCACTCTCCGTATCACGGAACCCCGTCGCCGCGGAGCGATTGGCTACACGAATCCGTTCTGGCAAACAACTGCATCTCACTATTCGAAAACTTCCGTCACGCATACCCATGCCCGTCGATTTGGCTGGCATCAAACGCCTCTCCAACCGTCTCGTCTGATTGCTGTGACAGAGCGACCAGGAGTTTGATTCGGGCCTTGTGGGCGGGAAGGTTCGATGCGAACAGCACGCCCTCTTCCTCGAGAGCTGCGCCACCGCCTTTGGACCCGTACACTGGCGAGACGACACCGTTGCGACACCGCGTCGCAATAACGACGACAACGTCGTTGTCAACGGCGTCACCGATGGCATCTGCAACGTTTGCGGGAACATTTCCGAGTCCGAGCGCGTCGACGACGATTCCATCGACGCCGCGATCGATGGCGTGACTGATCTGTCTTCCGTCGGTGTCCGTCGACGTCGGTACGACCTCGACGGTCGCCGTGATATCTCGTGTGGGGAGCGTCACCGATAGACTCTCGGGTCGCCGGTAGAACCAAAGACCGTTCGGTGTCCGATCGGCGACCGGTCCGTAGTTGCCCGAACCGTACGCGTCGGGATTGCTGCTATGTTCTTTCGTTACTGGTCGCGCTGCGTGAAGACGATCGTTGAAGAAGACGTAGGCACCCGTCCGAACGTGATCGTGACTCGCTGCCGCGAGGGCCCCGTGAATGTTCGCCGGCCCGTCGGGACTACGGCTATCGTACGGTCGTTGTGCGCCAGTGAGGACGACTGGGACGTCGACGTCGAGTACGAGATCGAGGTAGTACGCGGTCTCTTCGATCGTATCGGTTCCGTGGAGGACGACGACTCCATCGATATCGTCGGCAACGGCTCGCACACGATCACTCAGTGTCACGAGATCGTCGATTGTCAACTCCGAACTCGGGGCTTGCGTGAGTTGCTCCAGTTCGATCTCGACGTGTTCGAACGTCTCCGGATAGGCCTGCACTAACTCCTGTACTGACTCGGTCGGGACCGTCCCGGTGTCGCTCGAGGTACTCACGATCGTGCCGCCGGTAGCAATGACGTACACAGTCGACATACGTCGTACTGCCCGAACAAAACCTATATCGGTTATGATTGACATTGGTCACGACGATCCCCGCTCGGTAAGAGAACCCTGCCGGTTACCGCACGGAGAATATCTCGACGAATCGGTCGTGCTGTCTCTGGTACCCGGACGATGCGTAGCCGGATACACTTTCGTCACCAAAAACGCTGCGACGGAAGTCCCGATCCTCGCCTAGAAGCCGAGGGTCATAAACCCGAATACCAGGCAGAGATAGGCGATAACGATCCCGACTGCGGTCAGCGGAATCGATTCGACGAAACTGTACCGTCCGTTGATCCGGGTTCCGTCGGTTTTGCTTCCGTTCTCGATCGCATCGACGTCGATTTCACCGTTGTCGATGGCGTCGGTCGTCGGCATGACTTCGGGCAGATTCTTGCGGCGAGCATCGAACTTGTTCAGTGCGATGACAGCGCCCGCAGTGAGGACGACTGCTAGCGGGAGCAACACCAGCGGCGACGTCACACCGACTGCGTACAGGAGCAACATGAGGACCGTCACGCCGGCTGCGGTCATCGCGAACGGAATCTGTGTCGTCACGTGATCGATGTGGTCCGAACCGGCGAAGATCGACGACATGACGGTCGTATCACTGATCGGTGAGACGTGATCGCCCCAGATCGCGCCGCCGAACAGCACTCCCATGAGAACCGGCAGGATCGACAGTCCGGACATTTCGTAGCCAAGCGGAACCGCCAGCGGGGTCAGAATAGCCATGGTCCCCCACGACGTTCCCGTCGTAAACGCGATGAACATCGCCGCAAGGAAGATCAGCAGCGGTAGGAACGAGCCGGGGATGCTACTGTCGACCATGACGTCAACGATATACTGGGCGGTTCCGACCTGCTCAGCGGCGTGACCGATACTCCACGCGAGGACGATGATCGCAGCCGCGATCATCATCGTCTTGAATCCGCTAATCACGGTATCGCTCGCTTCCTCGAGGTCCATGGTTCCGAATCCGACGGCACCGAGCATGCCGACGGCCATGAACGCGAACGAACCGTATAGGAGACCGAGTGCGACATCGGTTTCCTGGAACGCAGTCGCGATATCGACACCGGACTGGTGGCCGCCACCGAGCCACCACATCGAGACGAGTCCGACGACCAGCAGCGACAGAATCGGTGCGAAGAAATTGATCAGCGTCGGGTTCTTTTCGCTCGGCTCACCGACGTCGGTCGTGATGTCCGAGAGCGGCGTCGCGTCGTCCCGTCGAGTTTTCTTTTCTTTGCGCGCCCGCCACTCCGCGTTCAGCATCGGCCCGTAGAATCGTTGCGTAATCGAAATGAATCCGACCATAAAGAACGCTAGGAAACAGTAGATATTCCATGGAATGCTCTGCAGGAAGAGTCCGAATGCGGTGATACCGACTTCCTCGGCGGTGAACCGGGCAGCTTCGAACCCAACGATGATCATCGATACTTGGTACCCGATCCAGTTCGAGACGGGTCCGAAGGTCGTCACCGGCGATGTCGTCGAGTCCAGCACGTAGGCGTGCATCTCTCGAGAGGTGTTATTTTCCTGAGACAGCTCACGAGTCGCGTTTCCAGTCACGATGGTACTCGTATACGAGTCGAAGAAAATGAAAATCCCAATGAGCCATGTGAGGATCTGCGAGTCTCGTGCCGTGTTCACCCGATGACCGATCCAGTTCTGGAGTGCGATGATCCCGCCTGACTTGTAAATAAACGCGGCACCAGCGCCCATGAACATAATCAGAATTAGAAACTTGGTGTCAAACGGTGATCTGACGACCTCGACGATCCAGTCCATTGACAACGCTGTTGCTGCGATCGGATTCCAGTCGGCGATCATCAACGCCCCGATCCATACCCCGGCGAACAACGACACGAGTACTTGGCGCGTATACATCGCGAGTGCGATCGCGATAATCGGCGGTGCCAGCGCTAGTGCCGCAATCGGAAGGGATTCGTATGACATACACACCCACTGTCTGAGTTGTACTATTTTAATCTTTTGAAGGAAAATCGGGAGAGCGCGCGGATGGGTGCCTGTAGTGCCGTTCTTTGCGGGATATTCAACGGATATCGCGGCAAAATCTATACGGACACCATTCGAGTTGCCCGTATAGCGGCTACAATCGATCGATCATCTCCTCTCTCGTCGATCCCGGGTCGATTACAGGAGTCCCTGTGAGACCAGTTCCGTCTCGAAATTCGGGACGACTCGCTGCAGGATGTCGGGAAATTCCTGGTGAAGATCGGCGTCTTCGATCCGGTACGCCGGACCGGAGACGGTGAATCCGCCGATGACGGCCCCATTGGGGCCCTCGGCGACGACACCGGCAACGCGTTTGCCCGGAATCGACTCTTGATCGTTGATCGCGTAGCCCCGTTCCCGGATGCGCTCGAGTTCGGCATCGAGTTCCGCCCGTGACGTGATCGTCTCCTCGGTGAGTTCCGGGAGGCCCCACCGGTCGTCGATTTCGTCGATGCGTGACTCCGGCAATCGAGCGAGGATCGCCTTCCCGATGGCCGTCGTATGCATGTACTCGTAGTTGTTGAGCCGGGAACTTGGCTTGGCGGAACTACCGACCGAATCGAATAGCGTCACGATGCGACCATTCTCCTCGATTCCGAAATCGGATTCCTCGTTCGATTGCTCGGCGAGTTCGATGACGTACTTGCCCGCCAGTTCGTATACTTTGCTGCGGTTTCGAACGTACATCCCGATGTGATAGAACCGCGCCCCGAGTCGGTATTCGTCGCCTTCGGAGGCGACATAGCCGTGTTTCGCGAGGGTATAGAGGTGTTTGTAGACCGCACTCTCGGATAACTCGAGGGCCGCCGCGAGTTCGGCTGGCGTCGCCCCGTCGAGTTCCTGAATCGCCTCGATCACTGCTAACGATGTTTCGGTCGTCGTCAGCAGTTGGCTGTCAGTCATACTTTCTCCGTCCGTTCGAGTCCCTATAAATCCATGTATCATGGAACCGCTGTCATTCAGTACAGCGACAACCCCACGATGACGTCGATAGTTGGGCCCCCTCCCTTGCTCAATACGAGCAGCCTGGTAACCGTGTGTCGTGATTTGTCGCTTTCCGCTTCTTGGGAGAAATCGGCCGTCTTCGGTATCCTACCTGAATCGCTGAACCGGAAGATGGGTACTCCATCCTCCCTGTCCCATCGCTTCGATCCACCACTGCTATTACATTCATATATGTGTAAATACGATCTCCCGATCCATCGCAAAACTGCGCCGGAAGCAATCCATGTATGGTAGAACGAACCCGCGATCGGCGTGGACACAGCCCGAAATCAGGTCTCACCCTGATTTGTATTTATGTGTATCCAGCAACCTCTCTCATTATCGATGGTTGGGAACTATCTAGTTCTGTACCCCCTCGACTATCACTTTTCAACCAAGAGTTCAATGTGGTCATTGATGGTGGCAGTATTGTATAAAAACTTCAAGAATGGGGCCCGATGCTTATCCGATTTCCCACTGACGACGTATAGGCGCGGTCAACTCACTGTGATAGCCACATCGACCGACGAGAAATCTGTCCTCGGAACGATCGTTCTTTCGCGGAGGTTCTGTGGAAATTCAGCTGCCGATCCGTCCCATACCGACCAGCTAATACAACATCGAAAATCAACTTTGTCTCGAGGTGTGTTGTAACATGCAACCAAGACCATCTTTCGTTGATATTGTCAACAATTCGCTAATAGGGGCCTACAATGGTGTCGCTGTCCTCAGACTGACCAATGTCATTTTATATATTATACTACTTTGGGAATATTTCGTATCGAGTGGCGAGCGAACCGCAGCGATGATGGCAATCGACAATACTGTCGTCACCGGAGTATCTATCGGATGGCCAAACGGGGTCGCTCGAGGGCGGAGATGGCCGGTATTCTCTGCCGGTTGTGCGAGCAGGTGCGCAATGACTTCCAGTTGCCACTTAGCGGTTCGCCGTTCAGGCCACTGATGCGGCACAGAACGGTGCGTCTTTACCGCTGTAGCGAGAGGGAACAGTTACCAATGAGCGACCGCCAGCCAGTCGTCGTGCAGGCAGTCAGAACTCCACAGGGGAAACACGGTGGCGTCTTCGCCGAGACCGGCAGCGAGGAGTTGTCGGTCCCGCTCGTCGACGAGATGCTCGAGCGGACGGGCCTTACCGGTGAGGACGTCGACGACATCCGGTGGGGCTGTGCCAAACAGGTCAACGAGCAGAGCAACAACATCGCGCGGGTGATCGCTCTCCTGTCCGATCTCGGTGAGGGCGTTCCCGGCACGACGATCGACCGGCTCTGTGCCTCCTCGGCGGAGGCGATCATGAGCGCCAGCGACGCCGTCCGGGCGGGCCAGCGCGACGTCATCGTCGCCGGCGGCGTCGAGAACATGTCTCGCAACGAGCGCCGGAAGGGGATCGACTCCTACGCGGGCATCGCCGAGCAGTACGACGCGGCCGGGCTCGCGATGGGCCAGACCGCCGAGAAAGTCGCTGAAGAGTTCGACATCGGACGGGATCAGCAAGACGAGTACGGTGCCCGGAGCCAGCAGCGCGCGGTCGAGGCGACCGAGGACGGGAAGTTCGACGAGGAGATCGTCCCGATCGAAACCGAAGACGGCACGATCACCGAGGACGAGGGGCTCCGTCCCGGCACGACCAAAGAGAAGATCGCCGGCCTTCCGCCAGCGTTCCGCGAGGAGGGTACCGTCACCGCCGCCAACGCCTCGCAGGTCTCCGACGGCGCTGCCGGCGTCCTCATCACGAGCAAGGCGTTCGCCGAGGAGCAGGGCCTCGAGATCATGGCCGAGATCGAGGACCACAACGTCGCGGGCGTCGATCCGACGATCATGGGTGTCGGCCCGGTCCCCGCGGTACGGGGAATCTGGGAGCGCAACGGCCGCTCGGCCGACGACTACGACCTCGTGGAACTCAACGAGGCCTTCGCGAGCCAGACGATCTACTGCCGAGACGAACTCGGCTTCGACGACGATCGGTTCAACGTCAACGGCGGGGCGATCGCCATCGGCCATCCGCTCGGCGCGTCGGGTGCCCGCTTGCCCGTCACGCTGATTCACGAACTCCAGCGCCGGGGCGGCGGGCTGGGGCTCTCGACGATGTGTGTCGGCTACGGGCAGGGTGCGGCCGTCGAGTTCCGCGTTCCGGAGCAGTAACGACGCCGTTCCGTCTGCGGTCCTTCTCCGGGTTCCGTGCCGGAAAACCCGTTTCAACTCGGTTGATCGCTCCTCGAGAGCCGTGGGACGGCCCTCTCGGCGGGCGGCAACCACCGCGAAAAAGACGGCGTGGATCCGTGATCGTCGTGCCGGTCTAGAGGATCTGGTCGGCGATGATGTTCTTCTGGATCTCGCTGGTGCCCTCGTATATCTTCGTAATGCGGGCGTCGCGGTAGTAGCGCTCGGCGGGGTAGTCCGTGACGTAGCCCGAGCCGCCGTGGACCTGAATGCCCTCGTCGGCGACCTCGACCGAGATCTCGCTCGCGAAGTACTTCGCCATGCTCGAGTACTGCGCGGCGACGTCCTGGTTGTTCTGCTCGACCTGGGTCGCGGCGCGGTAGGTCAGCGAGCGGGCGGCCTCGACCTTGGTGGCCATCTCGGCGATCTTGTGCTGGATGGCCTGGAACTCGGAGATCTTCTGGTCGAACTGCTCGCGCTGGTTGGCGTACTCGATGGCGGCGTCGAGTGCGCCCTGAGCGGCACCGACGGCCTGTGCGGCGACGCTGGTGCGGCCGGAGGCGAAGAACTCCATCAGCTGGTAGAAGCCCTTGTCGACCTCGCCGATGACGTTCTTCTCGGGGATGCGGACGTCGTCGATGACGACTTCCGCGAGGTCCGAGGCACGGATCCCGAGCTTGTTGTTGATCTTGTCGGTCGAGACGCCGTCGCGGTCCATCTCGACGAGGAAGGCGGTGATGCCCTTGTGGCCCTCGCCGGGGCTGGTCTTGGCCATGCAGACGCCGACGTCGGCGACGGTCCCGTTGGTGATCCACATCTTGTTGCCGTTGAGGACGTACTCGTCGCCGTCCTTCTCGGCGACCGTCTCGATGCCGGCGACGTTCGAGCCGTGGGCGGGCTCGGAGATCATCGAACAGGAGGCGGTCTCGCCGTTGGCGATCTGGGGCAGCCACTCCTCTTTCATCCACTCGTCACCGAACTCGACGATCATGTCCGTCCCGAAGCCGGCCGAGCCGACGGCGGAGCCGATCCCGGGGTCGGCACGCCAGAGTTCCTCGGTGACGATCGTCGAGGAGATCTTGTCCATCCCGGCCCCGTCGTACTCGAGCGGGATGTTCGGCGCGACGAAGTCGTACTCGGCGGCCTTCTTGCGGAGTTCCTCGGGGTATTTCCCCTCCTGATCGTGTTCCTCCGCGACCGGCTTCATCTCGTTTTCCCCGAACTCGCGGACGGCCTCACGGATCGCTTCGTGTTCGGCTGACAGCTGGAACGTCATAATAGATTGCTTGGGTTCGTCTTACAAAGTAGCTTCGGATACAATCCCCGGTTGGTGTTGTTAACCCGACTGCCGGATCGTCGGTCACGATGGAAACCGGCGACGGCCGGCGGCGGGCCGATCGGGATCAGGCTGTCGGGGCGGGGTTCAGCCGTCTATTGCTCGTTTTCGCCTTCGCCACGGAGTTCGAACTTCTGGACCTTCCCGGTCGTGGTCCGGGGCAGTGCCTGCACGAACTCGACCTCGCGGGGGTGTTTGTACTCCGCGAGGTTCTCGAGGCAGTACTGCTTGATGTCTTCCGGCGTCGCCTCGGCGTCGGGCGTCGTCACGACGAACGCCTTCACGGTCTCGCCGCGGCGCTCGTCCGGTACCCCAACGACGGCGGCGTCGGCGATGTCCTCGTGTTCGAAGAGGAGTTCCTCGACTTCGCGCGGGTAGACGTTGTACCCGCCCGTGACGATCATGTGTTTCTCGCGGTCGACGACGTAGAAGAAGTCGTCCTCGTCCCAGTAGCCGATGTCGCCGGTGTGGAACCAGCGCTTGCCGTCCTCGTTAGTGAAGGCCTCCTCGTTGGCCTCCGGCAGGCCGTAATACTCCTTCATCACGTTGGGGCCGTGGATGACGAGTTCGCCGGTGATGTCGTGGATCGCGGCCTCCTCCTCGTCGATCGGGCCCTCCGCAACGCGGGGGACCTCCTCGAAGTCCTCGTCGACGATCTTCGCCTCGACGCCCTCGAGGGGCTGGCCGATGCTGCCCTTCCGACGGCTCTCGTTGGTGTTGGCGTGGGTGACCGGACTCGTTTCGGTCAGACCGTAGCCCTCGTTGAGCTGGACGTCCCAGAGGTCCTCGAACCGTTCGAGGACTTCCAGCGGGAGACTCGAGCCGCCGGAGTTGGCAAAGCGCAGGGACTCGAACTCGTAGCTCTCGGCGTCCGGGTGGTTGATCATGTCGTTGAACATCGCGGGGACGGCGAACATGATGGTGATCTCGTCGTCCTCGAGCTGGTTCATCACCTCGGTGGCGTCCCACTCCGGCACCGGGTAGTAGGTGCCGCCGCTGTACATCGCGCCGTTCATCACGACGGACATGCCGTAGATGTGAAACAGCGGGAGCGTCCCGATGAGTCGGTCGGAGGCCTGGAAGCCGCCCGGCGGGATGACGGCGTTGGCCCGGGTCGTAAAGGCCAGGTTGTGGTGGGTCAGCAGGACGCCTTTCGGCGTGCCCGTCGTCCCGGAGGTGTAGGGCTGGACCGCGACGTCGTCGTCCGCACGATCGACGACGGCTTTGGTGTCCTCGGCGAGGAAGTCGTCGAACTCGGTCGCGCCATCGACGTCGGCTCCGACGCTGACGACCTGCTCGACGTCCGTATCGTCCTGTACCTCGAGGACGTTGGGGACGAGGTCGGCAAGCGCCACGACGGCTTTCGCCCCGCTGTCGCCCAGCATGTGGCTGATCTCACGGGACTTGTACTGGGGGTTCATCGGGACGATGATCCCGCCGGCACGCAGGGTGCCGTAGAAGGCCGTGACGAACTGCGGCAGGTTCGGCAGGTAGATGCCGACGCGGTCGCCCTCGCCGATGCCACGATTCTCGAGGGCCTGTGCGAACTGTCCGGCTCGCTGCCAGAACGCCTCGTAGCTCAGTTCGGTCCCTTCGTACGCGATCGCGGGCGATTCCGGGTTCGCATCGACGGTCTCGACGACCTCCGTCACGAGGTTTGTCATACCTTGTGTATGGTTACCCCGGTCGCAAAAGGGTTGTCACTCGGCGCTTCCATTTACTTCGGTTGTTTTCGAGAAAGCGCGACTCGAGTGCCCTGTCGGGCCTCGATCAGTCGAGCGTCGTCGGATCCACGCCGGACTCGGTGCCGGTGTCGTTCGGCAGGTCGTAGCCGACGACGTATCGGGCGTGTAGCAACGCGGCGACGATCGCTGCTGCGGCGACGAGTTGGACGGCGATGTGGACGATCGAGCCGAACATCGCGATTAACGCTAGGACGAGATAGAGCGCGCGAGTGATCGCGGAGAGACTCTGCGCTCCGTCGAATCCGATCGTCGTGACGATCAGACCGACCGTGCCGGCCAGCACGACGGGAAACGCGAGCAGCGTCTCGCTCGACCAGTAGATGAGACTCTCGTTCGCGATGAACGCGTAGGGGATGACGAACCCGGGCGCACCGAGCCGGAGCGCCTGCTTACACGACTGGAGGAAGCTCGCGCCCGCGATCCGTGCGCCAACCGCGACCGAGATCGCGACCGGCGGCGTGATCGCCGACAGCATCGCGAAGTAGAACACGAACATGTGCGTCGCGATGACCGGCGTCCCGAGATCAGTGATCGGCTTCGCGACCAGGATCGCCACGAGGATGTACGCCGCGGGCGTCGGCATCCCGAGCCCGAACAGGATGCTCGCGATCATCGCGAGGAACAACACGACGAACAGCCCGCCGCCGAACCCGAGGAGGCTCACTTCGCTCATCCCGATGATGCTCGTCGCGACGCGGGCCGTCAACCCGGTCCCCTCGAGGAGCTTGATAATCACACCCATGGCTGCAAGGACGCCGACGAGCGGTGCCATGTCGATGCCGCCCTGTTTGAACCCGTCGAGCGTCTGTTTGGTCGTCCGGGCTACACTTGCGGCGATTTCGTAGCCCGAGACGTCTTTCGTCTCGAGTTCGACTCCGTCCTCGAGATCGACTTCGAGGAATCTGACGACGAGGTTCCGGACGTACATCACACCGATGGTCGTGAAGATGGTGTACATCCCCGCCGCGAACGGTGAGTATCGGAGTACTACGAGCGTCACCAGAAGCACACCCATCGGGATGGTAAAGTGCAAGCCCCGGAGGAGGAGCCGCCAGTTGAACGACGTCAGGTCGCTCGAGATCCAGCCGAATTTGAGTATCGTGAAGTGAACGGCGAGACAGACGCTGAAGTAGAACAGCGCCGCCGGAATGACGCCTGCCTGCACGATGTCCAGATACGGGACCTGAATGATGTCGGCCATCAGGAACGCCGCGACGCCCATCACCGGGGGCAGCATCTGCCCGCCCGCGGAGGCGACCGCCTCGATCGAGGCGGCGACGTCGTCGCCGACGCCCTGGTCCTTGATCATCGGGATGGTGAAGCTGCCGGTCGTCGCGGTGTTGGCCGCCGCGCTACCGGTGATCGAACCCATGATCATGCTCGAGATGACGGCGATCTGGACGACGCCAGTCCGGAGACTCGTCCCGAGTTCCTCGCCGATCTCACGGACGAAGTCCATCAGACCGTAGGTCTTCGCGAGGCCGGCGAACATGATGAAGATCGCGACCCACGTCGACCCGACTCGCATGAGCGTGGGGTCGTAGACGCCACTGATCCCGACCGCGCCGTTCTCGGCGATCTGTTGCCAACTCATCCCCGAGTGGCGAAACACGCCGAACAGCTGCGTGCCGACCATCGAGTGAGCGTACAGGACAGAGAGGACGGCGACGGCCGCGATGACCGTCCCGAACGCTCGGCGAGTCACGTCGATCGCGAGTGCGATCAGTATCCCGCCGATGATGTGATCTGTCGTGTTGTATCCGAGGATGAACGCGTCTCCCTGAAGCCGGGTGAAGTTGAAGTAGACGTAGGCCGTCGCTGCAACGGCTGTCACGGCTAACGCGACGGCGACGTAGGGGTCGATCACCGCATAGATGCGACGGAGTCTCGCTTTGGCGTCCAAATCCGGCGATTGCGATGGCGATTCGACCGTTACATCGTCACCGGCTCCGTCGTCAGCGCTCTTCCCCGTCACGCCGAACCGATCCCCGGCGTAATCGAGATAGTACAGCGCCGTCCCCATCCCGAAGAACAGGATCATGTACCGTTCGACCCGCGTCACCCACGCCGGCTCGCCGACGATTCCCTCTAGCGGCCATCCGAACACGAGCGAGACGGCGTACAACAGAGTGAACAGCGTCAGACTGGCCCCTAACGCGTAGGTGGTGAGGTCGAATGCGCGCAGGGGAACCCCTCGTTCGGAACGCCGATTCGTTGGAGACATCGATACTACTTCTCGTCGGCTCGCTCGAAGTCCTCGTTCCAGACGCCGAGTTCGTCCTTGTAGAAGTCTGCCGCGGCGGGGTGGAACGGAACTCCGTCGTACATGTTCTTGACCCAGAAGTCGTTGCTCTCGAAGGTTCCTAGGAGACCGTGGTAGTCTGCGAGTTCCGCCTTCTTCTCGTGCATCGCCGTGAGGAAGTCGTAGACGGTATCATAGTCGAGGTCGTTACGCGCGACGAAGTTGTATGCGAACGTCGGAGCGGACACCTCGCCCGGCGTCGTCGCGTTCTCGATCTGGCCGGTGTCGACCGTCTGGGACAGCAACCGTTCGTCGTCCTCCCACGACTGCGCGGTCGAGTCTTCAACGTCGAGGACCTTCATGTCGACCTCGCTCGCGATCTGCTGGAGCCAGCTCGGGGTTATCGAGAAGTTCATCAGCGTCCCCACTCCGACGTCGAGTTGGTTCTCGTTCATCGCACCGCCCTGGCTACCGTAGCTCACGCTCGCGCGCTTGTAGCCGTCCGTAGCGTAGCCGAGCGCCTTCTCGAGGGCAGGTGCGGTCCCGGACCCCTCCGGCGTCGGCGAGACGTTCGTACCGGACCCGATGTCCGACAGCGTCTCGAGATCCGAGTCGTTGGTGATGAAGAACCACGGTAGGTCGTAGTAGTGGAAAATCTGGACCATGTCGAAGTTGAGCTGGCCGTACGGGTCGTTGCCCTGCTGAACGTCGTAGGCCGACCAGTTCTGGATGTAGACCATCTCGGCGTCCTCGCTCTGGAGAGCGCCGATGTTCGCTTCGGTCCCCTGGCTCGTTTGCGCTTCGACGAAGAGGTCGTCGGTCTGATCGTTAACCGCACTCGCGAGACCCTGGTTCGCACCGTAAGCCGTCGTATTCGAGGTCGAAGTTCGCATCCGGACGGTCTGCTCGTCGCTGTTTCCGCTCCCGGAACAGCCAGCCAGTGCCGTCGCCGCACCGACGCCTGCAGCTGCGAGAACTGATCGTCGAGTCGAATGCCTATCCGTGTGCTTGTGTTCCTTCGCCATGGGGCATCTCTTCATAGTTACCTGTTATAGTCCTTCCGCTATCTGTTGGAATTGGATCCTTATTGATGGCGCCGGATTGCAGTCATCCAGCCGACAGTATTGCTGACGGACGGGCTCCCTGTTCGGTCAGTGACGGTTCTGAGCGGCCGTCCGCCGTCGTTTCGGTGATCGCTAACGTGGCAAGCGGTATCGCAATACCTATTGTGCCATTCCCGTAGGTCTAGGTATGCTGGATTTCGTTCAGCTCGAAGAAGACCTCGATCAAGAAGAACGGATGATCCGGGACACGGCCCGGGAGTTCGTCGAAGAACACGTCAAGCCCGACATCGGCGACCACTTCGAGGCGGGGACGTTCCCGAAGGAACTCATCCCGAAGATGGGGGAACTCGGCTTCTACGCCCCCAATCTCGAGGGCTATGGCTCGCCGAACGTCTCCGAGACGGCCTATGGCCTGTTGATGCAGGAACTCGAGGCCGGTGACTCCGGGCTGCGTTCGATGGCGTCGGTCCAGGGTGCGTTGGTCATGTACCCGATCCATGCTTACGGGAGCGAGGAACAGAAAGAGGAGTGGCTGCCGGAGATGGGACGGGGCGAGGCGATCGGTTGCTTCGGCCTCACCGAACCCGAACACGGCTCGAACCCGTCGGCGATGGAGACCCGCGCCGAGCGCGACGGCGACGGCTACGTCCTCAACGGCTCCAAAACCTGGATCACGAACTCGCCGATCGCCGACGTCGCTATCGTCTGGGCGCGTGATCAGTCGGCCGAGGACGACCCCGTTCGCGGGTTCCTCGTCGAGACCGACCGCGACGGCGTCACGACCAACAAGATCGACGACAAGCTCTCGCTGCGGGCCTCGATCACGGGCGAGATCGGCCTGAACGACGTCCACGTGCCCGAGGAGAACGTCCTCCCCGGCGTCGCCGGGATGAAGGGGCCGCTGTCCTGTCTCACGCAGGCCCGCTACGGCATCGCCTGGGGCGCGGTCGGGGCCGCCCGCGACTGTTTCGAGGAGGCCCGACAGTACGCGAAGGATCGCGACCAGTTCGGCGGCCCGATCGGTCGGTTCCAGCTCCAACAGCGCAAGCTCGCGGAGATGGGCACCCAGATCACGCTGGCACAGTTGCTGGCTCACCGGCTCGCTGAACTCAAAGAGCGCGGCGAGATGCGGCCACAGCACGTCTCGATGTCGAAGCGAAACAACGTCCGCATGGCCCGCAACCAGGCCCGCATCGCCCGCGAGATGCTCGGCGGCAACGGCATCACCACCGACTACTCGCCGATGCGACACATGTCCAACCTCGAGACGGTCTACACCTACGAGGGCACCCACGACATCCACACGCTCGTCCTCGGCGAGGAGTTCACCGGCATCCCCGCCTACCAGTAACGCCGCGTCGCTGGTTCGCGTTCTCTCCCGTTTTCTCTCCTCCGTCCCAACCACTGATTCTGCTCCGGCGGGGATCTCTCCGACCGAACCGACTCGGCTTCGGAAACGGCCGTCCCGCTCGCCAGTACTCCCGTTCCAGTATCCGAAATATTAATTGCGCTGTCCGAACAGTATCCCACATGGGCATGGATCGAGATGGGGACGACGGGGCCGGGGTTTCCACGACGCGGAAGACGTTCCGGCTCCTCGAGGCACTCAAAGACGAGGAGGGGGTCACCATCGCCGACCTCACCGAGCGGACGGATCTTCCCAAAAGCACCGTCTACCGCCACCTTCGGACGCTGACGGAGTTAGGGTACGTGATCGAACGCGACGGTCGCTACTACGTCGGGTTTCGGTTCGTCGAACTCGGGGAACAGGCCCGGTCCCGGAAGACGGGATACTCGGCCGCGAAGCGAGCGGTGTTCGAACTCGGCACGGAGACCGACGAACGCGCGGTGTTCATCGTCGAAGAGGACGACGACGCGGTCTACGTCCACCGCTACGGCAGCCTCTCGAATTCGATGATCGGCCAGCGTCGACCGTTGCACTCGATGGCCTCCGGCAAAGTGATTCTCGCGGAGTGGGACGACGACGCCGTCGCGGCCTACGCCGAGCGGAGCGGCCTCGAGGCACACACGGAGAACACGATCACCGATCCCGACGCGCTCTTCGACGAACTCGAGCGGGTTCGGGACCGCGGCTACGCGGTGAACGAGCAGGAACATATGGACGGCCTTCGCGGGATCGCTGTGCCCGTCTATACCCCTGCCGACGAATTCCTCGGCTCGCTGGCCGTCTTCGGGCCGACGAGTCGGTTCACCGACGCCTACGTTCACGACGAACTGGTGACCCGGCTCCGGGACAAGGCGGGCGAGATCAAAGTCACGCTCGCGTACGGGTGATTGTGCCATCTCGCTGCCCGACTACCGTTCGGTTCCCCTGTTCCGCTGGCTGGAACGTGATCGATTCTTTCGTCTCGAACGACCAACAATCCGTCACGCGACCCGATTCTCGGGTTGAGTGTTCCGCTATGTAAAACACGTCTTTCGAAATGTTCGAAGGCCGCCGTCGGCACCGATACGCTTTTCCTCGCTCCGCAATCGGTCGCACGATGACCGAGACGACGGATCCCGGGCCCAACGGTGTCTACCGGACGGGTAGGCGGTGGCCCCCAGCCGAGAGTTTATACGACATTCCGCGGCCAAGCGGGGTATGTCGGACCACACCCGACGACCGCGACGCACGATCCTTCAAACGCTCAGTGCCCTCGGCATCGGGGCAGCCGCCACAGTGACGACTGCCAGTGCGGCTGACGACTCTCACCCCGATGCTTCCCCAGCTCGTGGACGGCCGCCAGTCGACGACGCGGCGACCGGCGATGGAATCGACGGCAGCGATCTGTACGTCGGCGTCGTGGATCGGATCGTCGACGGTGACCACGTCGTCCTCCTGCTCGAGGACGGTGAGGCGGTCGTCGACCAACTCGTGTTGCCGGCCGAACGATTCGACGGCATGGAACCGGACGACGTTTTCCTGACTGCCGTCATCGACGGCGAGTTACGCGCCCGCCGACGCCTGCCGTCGAAACCGACTGACTGTCACGACGACAGATTCGACCGCATTTCGGAGGAGTTGTAAGCCGGTTTCACGGTCGCTCCGATCCGATCGTCCCGGAACAGTCTCGCCGGCTGAGCGGTGTGAACTGCCCACATGGCCGGAATCAGCAAGTCCAAGGCGTAATGCTTGGCGCCCCTTCGATCCGAACACGATGGTGGACACAGCGGACGCGTTCGGAATCGGATTGGATCGACCCGGGACCACCAGCCTCCGTACCGCTTTCTTTGCCGTCTGGTTCGTCGACCTCGTCGCGACAGTGGGCTTTTTCACCGTCCCGTACGCCTACGAACTCAACCCCGTGACGGTCTTCCTCCACGATCTCTTCGGGCTCGCCGGTGTCGTCCTCGCCGCCGTCATCTACGCCGGTGCCGTGATCGCGATCGGCTACGTCCTCTCGAGGCCGTTCGACGTCGGCTTCGTCGTGGCCATCGTCTGCTGCTACGCCCTCTTCGCGAGCAACAACGTCGTCCTGTTGGTCTCCCGGGAACCGCTACTGACGCCGTTGATGCCGTGATCGGCATCGACTGTGGCGACCGGCCGTCACTCCGTTTCGGTTCCCCTCGAGTCGCGGCCAGCCTCGGGAAACGCATATCCCCTGTCGCGCAGGCGGATCCAGTCCGGTGTTGCCGGTCGAGACAGTCGCCCGACCGTCACTCAAACTATTACAGATATATGCCTGTATAACTCGGCTGGCCGGGCGTCCCTTTTCGATGACCGCTCGATCGTCCGTACCGTACGCGTAGTCGGCGAATCCGATCGATTTCGCCGCTGTTGGCCGCTGTTTCACGGTGGGCAGATACACTGGCGATCGGTTCTGGAGAACCGATCGATACCTGCCTCCGTTCGCCGTACTGCCCCACGTTGGTCCCGGGTCGTAACGGGGACTAATACTGTCCACCGACTCGGTACGGCCGATTCGGCGAACACAGTTTGAATGTCTTATATCCGACTATACATAGATACTACCAGAATTAATATACTAAAGACTCTCTATCGCTCTGGCGATTCGTGCGTGACTAAGATGCTGATAAAAGTCTCAAAACGGCAGTATTCAGTGCTTGACGTAACCAGTGTTTCTCATTGATGTGAGTCAACTCGTTTCGAGATCGGCAACCTATAACCGGCAGAGCGTACGCTATTTAGCTTTTGGCATCCATAGGACCTTCTTCGGCTCCTGGGCCCTCGAGATCGGTGCCTCCTTCTATCTACTCTTTCGTAATTATCTCTAAATCTGGTATGATTATGTCACTCACGTGGTTCGGACTACGGATTGTCGCGTTCGCGTGAGTGGTGCCCTGTGTTTTAAGCGGCCACAGCTGTCGCTCAGCGACAATTGGATCTTCCGCCGGCTCACGTCCGTCGCCTCGAGACGCGGTCCGGTCGCGCTCTCTGTGTGGCTCGAGGAATCGCTCCCCGCAACCGTCTAGATCGACTCGGCGTCATATCGGAGACGGATGGTCCGGTCACCAACTGCGGCTGCTATGGCACAGGTCCTCGTGGTAGCGTACGCATGACTTCCGAGGTCGATCGTCGCGAGAAGTGGGTCGATTGTCGTTCCGCCGCTCACAGCTCTCTACGTTCGCGTTGTTCGCAGTAGAAATAGGCCAACTCGGATTTGAACTACGCGAAGACGGTCCTGCTCGCCTCGCTACGCTCGGCTGTGCGAGCGTGCGACTTCTCTACTTCAAATCCTCGCGGCAGCACGTACTCGCGACTCACGAATTAGTTCGTCGCGAGAAGTGGGCCAACTCGGATTTGAACCACCGGAAGACGGTCTCACTCGCTTCGCTCGTGAGCGTGCGACTTCCGTAATTCAAATCCGAGTTGATTGTATTTCCGCTGCTCACGGCTCACTACGTTCGCGTTGTTCGCAGCAGAAATGGGCCAACTCGGATTTGAACCGAGAGCCTCCACCTTATCAGAGTGGCGCTCAACCTAATTGAGCTATTGGCCCGCGTCCGTCCTTCGCACTCAGTAGTTGCTCGGTGGGACGTTTAAGCGTTTCTTTCTTCCCGACCCGTGCGAACCGCTACCGAGCGAGGGGATCGTCCTCGTCGTCGCCGTCGTCCGGCCGCTCGTCCTCGAAGTCGATCGTGTAGGCGTCCTCATCGTCGACGCTGTAGGCGTCCTCACCGAGATCATAGGTTTCGCCGTCGCTCGAGTCGCCGACGTCTCGAGTCGGGTCCTCGTCGGGGAAGCCGAACGTCCAGACCCCGCCGCTGGCGAACCCGCCGGTCTTCTTGTCCGCGTAGGGGACGACCACGTAGCGTTTGAGCGCCATTCGGATCGGGACTCGGGTCAGCGGAACGGCCAGTAGGAACCCGAGCAGGTCGGTCACCAGTCCGGGGGTCAGCAGAAAGGCTCCGGCGGCGATCAGCAGGCCCCCGTCGAGCAGTTCGTTCGTCGGGGGCTGTCCCTGAGCCATCGACCGCTGCATCTTCCGGATCGTCCGCCGGCCTTCGGCGCGGACGAGGAGCATCCCGACGAGGCCGGTCAGGACGACGAGCAGTATCATCCCGACCCAGTTCAGGAACCCGAACTGGGTGACGATCACCGCGAGCAACACGGCGTCGAGAAACGGGATGAGCAACAGCGCGAAGATCCACCGGAGCATACCACGATCTAGCCGCCGACGGGTGAAAATCTTTTACTCTCAGCCTGGCAACGGAACCGAGCCGCGTCGGGCCGACTGCGATACGCGAACGAAGGGCTTACGCCCGCGACTCCCGTCGCCCCGGTATGGACGATACGACCCGCGTCGAGTGGCGCGAGTGGGGACAGGCGGCCTTCGACGAGGCCGCCGAGGCCGACCGCCCCGTCTTGCTCTCGCTGACCGCGACGTGGTGTGACCACTGCCACGAGATGGACGAGGAGACCTACGCCGAGCCCCGGATCGCGGCCAACCTCAACGACAGTTTCGTCCCCGTCCGGGTCGACGTCGACCGGTACCCGCGGGTCCGCGACCGGTACAACATGGGCGGCTTTCCGTCGACGGTCTTTCTCGCCCCGAACGGCGAGGTCCTGACCGGCGCGGGCTATCTCGGCCCCGACGGGATGCGTCAGGTCTTAGACAGCGTCCGGACCATGTGGGAGACGAAAGGGGACGGCGCAGCCCGCGTTCCCCGGCCGCTGCGGGAGGACAACCCGCCGGCCGGCGAGCTGACCGCCGAGATCGAACAGGGGATGCTCGGCCATCTCACCGACACCTACGACGAGACCGCCGGCGGCTGGGGCCAGAGCCCGAAGTTCCCCCTGCCCGACGCCCTCGAGTTCGCGCTCAAACGCGACCGCGAGATGGCGCTGCGGTCCTACGACGCGGTCAGTGCGAACCTGTTAGACGAGTACGACGGCGGGTTCTACCGGTTCGCGACCGACCGGGACTGGTCGGGACTCCAGCGCGAGAAACTGCTCGATTCCAACGGCGCGTTGGTGCGGGCCTTCGCCAACGCCTACCTGCTGACCGGGAAAGACGAGTACCGCGACCCCGCCGCCGACACCATCGACTACCTGACGACGACGCTGTGGAACGACGAGGTCGACGCCTTCGCCAACAGTCAGGCCCCGGGCGACGCCGACGCCCACAGCCTCGACGCGACCGATCGCGCGGCCGCCGACGAGCCGCCGGTCGATTCGGGCGTCTTCGCCGGGCCGAACGCGCTGGCGATCGACGGCCTGTTGACCTACTACGCCTACACCGACGACGAGCGGGCCCGCCGATATGCCGAACGCGCGCTCGAGACCCTCCGGACGGACCTGCTCGCCGACGGCGTGGTCGCGCACGCACGCGAGGACGCGATCGAACGCGACGGGGACGGCGACGCGCTTCCATTGCTCACCAACCAGGCCCGCACGCTGGCGGCCCTGACGACGGTCGCGAGTACCATCGAGACGGATGCGCTCACGGACGCGACCGCGGTCGCCGACGCGACGATCGACCGACTCCACGACGGGGACTCGTTCCTCGACGGCCCTGCCGAGGGTGTCGGACTCTGTGATCGCCCGCTGCGGCCGCTGGACGCCAACGTCGCCCTCGCGGACGCGTTGATCGATCTGGCGGCGCTGTCCGGCGAGGACCGCTACCGCGAGTACGCACGGAACACGCTCGAGGCCTTCGCAGGGGCCAGCGAGCGCTTCGGCGTCCAGATCGCCGGGTACGCGACGGCGACCTCCCGACTGCTCGAGGGACCGTTGGTGATCCGGATCGGCGACGACCCCGGCTCCGACCTCCATCGGGCGGCGCTGCGGATGGCCGACCACGAGAAGGTGGTCGTCCCCGATGCCGACCGCGAGTCGGGGACGGCGCGGGCCGAACTGGGCGAAGCCGTGTCAGCCACTGCCGAAACTCCAGCCGAGTTGAGCGACGCGGTCCAGCAGCTTCTCGACTGACGTTCGGTCCCCTCACGGCCGACGTCGTCGAAACGCCAAACTACCACAGTGTTTATGTCTCTTCAGCGGGTTGCTCTCGGACATGGCCAGTCTCAGGGATCTCGGGCTCTCCGAGTACGAAGCTCGAGCTTACCGATCGCTACTCAACACCGGCCCCACAACGGCCAAAGAGTTGTCCCGGGCGAGCGACGTCCCGATGGGGCGGATCTACGACGTGTTGAACAGCATCGAACAGTACAATCTCGTCCGCAGCCAGACCGCCAGCCGGCCGAAGAAGTACGTCGCCGTCGAGCCCTCGACGGCGCTGGACCGACTGCTCGAGGACAAGAAACGCGAACTCGAGGAGAAGGCCGACCAGTACGAGTCGATCGTCGACGACCTGGCCGACGAACTCGACGCCGCCGAGCCCGTCGAGGAGCAGTTCTGGACCGCTGCGGTCGGCCCCGAGGAGACGAAGGACCTGCTTCTGGAGCGGTTGGCGGCCGCCGACCGTGACATCGTGATGGTTTCGTCTCACCCGTCGCCCCAGTGGGACATGCAGGCCGCCAGCGAGGAGATCAACGCCCAGCTCGAGGACGCCCTCGATCGAGGCGTCTCGATCGACCTGTTGATGACGCGGGAAATGGTCGGCTCGATGTCGGAGGAAGTGGGGCGGCGCTACCGGGAAACCCTCCAGCAGCGAGACGACTTCGACGTCCGTACGAACGACGACATTACGGGCTCGTTCAACATCATCGACGGCGTCGAGGTCTGTATTCAGGTCCCTAACCCGCTGTCCTCGGGCGAGGCCTTCGCCATGATCGATCTGAAGGATCCGGAGTTCGCCGCGAACGTTCACGAGGAGTTCGTCCCGCGGTGGGAAGAGGCCGACCCGCTCGAATTCTAACTCTCGATCTCGTCGCGCAGCGTTCCCAGCTTGACGACCCGCTCGGCGTGGGCGTTGTGCTGGTGGATCGACTCGTCGTTGGACTGACTCATCGTGATCACCGCGTCGTCGTCGAGGTGGTCGAACTCGTCGACGACGCCCTCCGCCAGCGCGCGCACGCAGTCCTCGACGAACTTCGCGTCGGCGTGGGCCGCGTAGGTCATGTGGTCCTCGTCGGGCCGTTTCGCGAGGTTGTAGATCCGCGCGCTCATCGAGTCCCGGGCGATGTCGATGATGTCGTTCAGATCGACCTCGGGGTCGCCGCTGGCCTCGACGGTCAGCGTCGCGTGCCCTCGCTGGGAGTGGCCCGGCTGCGGGACTTCATCTAAGAACTCCGTGATCGTCCCCTCCTCGACGCCTAAGTCCTCGAGGGTCTCCTTCGCGCGGGCGGCGGACATCCCCTGCGAGCAGGGACAGACGGTCATCCCGGTGACCGTCGCGCCGATCTCCTCGCGGGTCCCCTCGTCGGTCGCCGTCGCCGAAGCGACGATGTCGACGGTGTGTTGGGTCTCGCGGTCGCTCGCGGGGGTCTGCTCCCGGCGCATGAACTCGGCTTCCATCGAAACCTCGGTCTTCGAGGTGTAGTCGTGTTTCTCGAGCAGCCGTTCGGCGGCTTCGCCACAGACCTCCTCGACGCCGTAGGCCTCCTCGCGGGTCGCGTCCTCGAGGATCTCGTCGATGACCTCCATATTGCGGCTCATGTCGGCCCCTTTGCGCCAGCCCGGAAGGTCGACGAAGACCTCGAACTCGGCGGTGAGGACGATCGGTCGTTTGCCCTCGCGGGCGATCTTGACGAGCTTGTCGACGCCGGTGACGCCGACCTGACTCAGGCCGACGGTGACGTCGGGTGACGTGGCCTGCACGTCCGGCAACTGATGACTCATTGACCGCATTCAGGGTAGCGGGCGATTCAACCTTTCGGAACCGGGGGTCGCTTGCGCCCCGGTGCCGACGGCGGCTCGAGCCGTCGTCTCTTTAAGTATCTCTGGTCACAAGGTGGAGCTATGACGGGAGGTCGTGGTTCTCCGGGATTTCGTTCGACAGTCACGACGCCGTTCTCGGCCGGCGTCGGACGGGGTGGCGCCGACATCGCTACTCACGAGTCGCGTGACCGATTTGCGAGACGCTCCGCTATGTTCCACGGGATCGAGAGGGCGACCAGAAAGACCACCATTGCACCGAGGCCGATGAGGACGTCGTCCGTGACGCGTCGTGCGAGAAAGACGGCCAACGCGGAGCAGCCGATCCTCGCCACCCGGTTCAGGTCCCACTCGAACAGTGCGGCCCGGAGCGCGGACATCGATATAGCTAGCACGGCACGAGTTATAACGCTTCTTGACTGTCCGACATGTTTCCGCCGGGACGCAGGGCTCGTCTCCGCAGTCTCTCACTCACAGCCGTCGTTTCTTTAAGTATCTCTGGTCACAAGGTAGGGATATGACGGGAAGACGACGGCCGTTCTCCGGGTGTTCCGTTCGGCAGTTGCAACGCTCCCTCCGAGCTATCGCGACGGCCGGGGGTCGGCCCTTAAGTGCCTCTGGTCACAAGGTGAAGCTACGAAGGGCATTCGTCACCCGGTCTTCTCGCGGTGTCGTTCTCACCGGCCTCGAGCGACAGCTATGACTACCGTCTCGGCAGTCGTCCGTACGACCGTCGACGACCACTTGACGACGATCGAGCGCGCCCGCAACGTCGCGGTCCCGTTGGCGGTCGCCCGCGGCAGCCACGCGTGGGGTGCGGCCAGTCCCGACAGCGACTACGACGTGGGGTTCGTCTTCGTTCCGACCGACCTGCGTCGGTACGCCCACCTCGAGAGCCCGCCGGAGACGATCGTCGAGGACCGCGGCGAATTCGAGTATCAGGGCTGGGACGTGCGGACGTTCGCGGGGTTGCTCGCGGACTCGAACGACGGCGCGATCGATCTGTTGCGGAGTCCGATTCGATACCGTCGCGCGTACGACCCCGCCCCGCTTTGGCAGTACATCGAGCGGACGTACAACCCGATCGACCTCTATCACGCGTGGCGCGGCATCGCGACGAGCAACTACCGGAAGTACATCTCGCACCATCTGGTCCGAAGCGACGACGAACTGTTTCCCATTCTGGAAGCGCGCGACGAATACGTCGTCGAGACCGACGACGGGACGACGGCGGTCGCGGCTGCCGACGAACGCTTTCGGGAAACCCAGACGAAGCCCACAGTGAAGCGAAACCTGACCATCTACAGGGCGGCGATGGCCGCGCGGTACCTCAAGGCGACCGGGGACCACGGCGACCACGACCTGCCCGCGCTCGACTTCGGGTCGTTCCTCTCCGAGCAGGCCCCGGCCGTCTTCGACGCCGATCGGATCGAACGGGCTCGCGAACTGCTCGAGCGAAAACGAGCCGGCGAGGGCGGCGAGCGAGTTGGCGACGCCGTGGGTCGGCCGTTCGCCCAGCCGCCGCGGGAGATCGATCCGGACGTTCACGCGCGGGCTGGCCCCGACCCGGCCCGACTCGACGGGTTCGTCGACGACCTGATCGCGGCGGTCCGATAGCTCGCGCCGGCGTCGTTCTTTAAGTGGTTCTGGTCACAAGGTGAAGCTACGAAGGGCTTTTCGCGAACCGCCAACACCCTCGAGCGGCGGCGTTGCTCTCCGAACCGGCAGTGAACCGTCCGCTCGAGTTTCCGCCCGCCCCGGGAAAACCTGTTAGCGGACCTGTCAGTCCGTCCAGCCGATCGATCCCACGGAGCGAGCCTTTTTCACGCTCCCTCTCCGAGCGACAGACGATGCAAGACGACGGTGCCGACTCCGGTCCAGCTACCGAGCCAGTCGCGGCCGAGACCGACGGCTCCCGCGCCGATCCGGACGGCGAGCGCCGCCTCGAGACCCGACCCGGCTCCGGCTCGCTCTCGCGGGCGGACGTCCAGCGCGACTCGACGGTCCGCCAGTGGGGCGTCGTCACGCCGAGTGCGACGGTCATCGGGCGGGCGGAGTCACCCGACGCCGACCTCTCCGAGAGCGTGCGCCGTCTCCACGACGAACAGCACGCGGCCACGCCGGGCTACAGCGAGCGTGCCCACCACCTCGATCGACTTCGGACCACGCAAGCGCTGTGTAACGCCTTAGAGGTGACGCCGTGGCAGCGCGATCTGGCACTCGGCGTCATGGACGAGATCGATCTCACCGAGTTCGGTAGTCAGCGCGCCATCGAGAAGGTCGCGCTGGTGGTGATCCGCCACGTGGTCGACGTCGACCGGAAGCAGTACTTCGGGCTCGAGGAGATCGACGCGCAGGCGCTGTCGGCCGACCGCATGGAGGAGCTGTTCGCCCAGTACCGGGCCCACGACATCACTGACGAGGAGACGTTCGAGCGGCTCGCAGCCGACTACGGGCTGGATACGACGAGCCTGAACCGGCTCCGTCGCGTCCTGAAGGAGCAACTCGAGGACGAGTTGCCGGCCTACGGCCGCAATCCCTACCGCGATCCGAACCTGCCGGACGCGACCGAGACCGGTGACGCATCGCCGTCCGAATCGGAGTCGTAGGCGGCGTCCGCTGGACTCCGTTCGCACCGTCTCTCCGGCCGCGGCTCGAGCCGCGGGCGACGCTGCCGGGGACCGGCGACTTTTCCCTCGCAGAACCCTACCGGTGTTATGACCGACGCTGACACCGGCTCGACTCCCGAGGCGACCGACCGCATCGAGATCTACGCCGACTACGTCTGTCCGTTCTGTTATCTGGGGACCCGCTCGCTCGCCCAGTACCGCGAGGGCCGCGACGAGCCCCTGACCGTCGACTGGCACCCCTTCGACCTGCGCAGCGGGAAGCGAAACCCCGACGGATCGATCGATCACGACGTCGACGACGGCAAGGGCGACGAGTACTACGAGCAGGCCAGACAGAACGTCCGCCGACTGCAGGAGGAATACGACGCCGAGATGGCCCAGGAGATCGCGACCGACGTCGACTCCTTCGACGCGCAGGTCGCCTCGTGGTACGTCAAGGGGGAGTACCCCGAGCAGTGGGGGGCATTCGACGAGGCGATCTACACCGCACTGTGGCAGGACGGGCGTGACATCGGTGACGTCGACGTGCTGGCCGATCTCGCCGACGACTGCGGGCTACCGGTCGATGAGATCCGCGACGCGGTCGCCGACGACGGCATCCGGGCGGAACTCGAGGACCTGTTTGCGGAGGCCCAACAGACGGGCGTCACCGGCGTTCCGACGTTCGTCTCGGACGGCCACGTCGCCCGCGGCGCGGTGCCGCCGGAACACGTAGAGCGACTCGTCGACGGCCAGTAGTCACTCGAGTTTGTCGAGGCCGTCGAAGAAGTTGGCCTGCGGGCCGACGAGCGTGACCGGGTCGGCCGCCAGCGAGACCGTCACCGTCGCGGGCGGCTCGAGTTGCTGTCTGTTGCGGCCGTCGCTGATCGCGTAGGCGGTGTCGGCATCGGTGACCGTGAGGCTGATTTCGGTGTCCGGTTCGACGACCAGCGGCGGCATCGACTCGGTCGCGGCCATCTGCGTGACGATGACGGCGTTCGTCGCGGGGTGGACCAGCGGCCCGCCCTCGCTCAAGTTGTAGGCGGTCGAGCCCGTCGGGGTCGCGACGAGGACGCCGTCGGCGTGACTCTCCGCGTACGACTGGCCGTCGACCCGGACCTCGATCGTCGCACCGCCGCCGTGGCCGCGTCGCCGCCCGTGGACGACGATCTCGTTGAGCGCGGGCGCGAGCGTCCAGTCCTCGTCGACGCCGGTCGCCCGGAGCCGCGCCAGTTCCCGGCCCTCGACGCGGCCCGTCCGCGCGATGTCCGCGACGACATCGGTGACGACGTCGACGGCGTTTTCGGGGGCGACGGCGTTGAGAAAGCCGACCTCACCGAGGTTGACTCCCATGATCGGCACGGGGCTGACCTCGCGGGCAACGAACAGCAGGGTCCCGTCGCCGCCGATGCTTACGACGAGATCGCGATCGTCCATCGAGTCGACCGGTACGGGGGTCGCCGCGATCGCCGCGCCCGTGGCCTCGTCGACGACTGCGCTCGCGCCGGCCGCCTCGAGTGCGTCGACGAGGGCGGCGGCGAGGTCCTGTGCACGCTCGTTGTCGCGCTGGGCGACGATTCCGACGGCGACGTCCATCGGCGGCGGCTACCCGCCGCTACGTCAAAAACCCACGCTTGTCCGGCCAGCGGCAACAAGCTTAATCCGGATGGAACGATTCCGGTCAGGTGAACCCCTGCGACGACCCCGTCGCAGTGTCCAGTATGGCGTCGGCTTTCCCGTCTCCCACCGGCGATCGCAGTCGACACCAGCGACCGCTTTCTCCGAGGGCCGCGCTCGACAGGTGGTCCCCGTGAGCGACGACGCGGACGATCCGGACGACGACTGGTTCGAGCGCGCACTCGACGACGAGGCCGATGCCGCGGGCGACCCGGACTCGAGCGCGGGCGACGATCCGGCGGCCGTGGACGACGACACCGGCGACCCCACTCCCGAGGACGGCGACGAGTCCCTCTTCGAGGAGGACTTCGGCTCTGCCCTCCACGATACTGACGCCCCGGCCATCGACACCGACGTCGGCCCCGGGACCGACGGCCCCGAGGGGTTCGACGACCTCGATTTCGTCCTCGGCGGCGACGAACCCGACTTCGACGAGGCGGTCGACTCGGATCTCCCGCGACTCGACCTCGGGATCGAGGGACTCGACCGGATGATTCAGGGCGGCATCCCGGAGCGGTCACTGCTCGTCGCAATGGGCAGCGCCGGCACCGGGAAGACCACCTTCGGCCTGCAGTTTCTCACCCACGGCCTCGAGCAGGGCGAACGCGCGGTCTTCATCACGCTCGAGGAGAGCCGCGAACGCGTGATCAACAGCGCGACCGAGAAGGGGTACGGCTTCGACGAGTACGTCGCTGACGGCCAGCTAGCCGTCGTCGACGTCGACCCCATCGAGATGGCAAACAGCCTCGCCTCGATCCGCAACGAACTCCCCGCGCTCGTCGAGGAGTTCGACGCCTCGCGGCTCGTCCTGGACTCGGTCTCCCTGCTCGAGATGATGTACGAGGACCGCGCGAAACGCCGCAACGAAATCTACGACTTCGCCCGGAGCCTGAAGGAGGCGGGCGTCACCGCCATGTTAACCAGCGAGGCCTCCGCGGAGACCGCCTACGCCTCGCGGTACGGGATCGTCGAATATCTCACCGACGCCGTCTTCGTCCTGCAGTACGTCCGTCCCGACGACTTCCGGGAGACGCGGATGGCGATCGAGATCCAGAAGATCCGCGACGCGAACCACTCCCGGGAGAAAAAGCCCTACGAGATCACCGGCGAGGGGATCTCGGTCTACCAGCAAGCGAACCTGTTCTAATGACAGTTCACATATCGGTACATTCAATCTGGGCGGTACAGGCGTTCATGGCCCGGTAAGTGCCACTTATCGATGTGTTCAAGCCCCATACTTTTGCGGGCGGGAACCGGATATGCCCGTATGGCGCAACGGACGACGGCCGACGAAACACTGCCACGAGAGGAACTCGCGGCCTACCTCGAGGAACTCGCCGCGGAGTTCGAGGGCGAGAGCGAGGCGGTCTCGATACGGGTTGGCAACAAGAACGTGTCGCTCAATCCGCCACACAACATCGACGTCTCGGTCGAGACGGTCGAGCGGTCCTCGATGCTGCGGGGCGACCGCGAGACGGTCGAGATCGAACTGAGCTGGAAACCCTAACATGGCTGCCGCAGACTCGATCCTGATCTTCGTCCTGAGCCTGCTGGTCGGGACGATCGGTATCCTCGCTGGCGCGCGGTTGGTGCTTGACAGGGACGCGAGCTTCGTGAACGCGGCGATCACCGCCCTCATCGGGGCGGCCGCCTGGGGGATCACGAGCTTCTTCGTCGGCTGGGCCCCCATCCTCGGCGTGTTGCTGATGCTGGTCATCTGGGTCGGCGTCATCAACTGGCGCTACCCCGGCGGCTGGGGGTCGGCGGCCGCGATCGGCTTCGTCGCCTGGATCGTCGCCGTCGGCATCCTCTATGCGCTGGCTGCCGTCGGCTTCGTCACCCCCGACGCGCTCGGCATTCCGGGCATCTAGGACGTCCGCCCGGATCGCGTCGGTGTTCCCGTCGCCGGAGACGGAGGGAAACCCCTTTTTCCGTTCGGGCGAGTGGTCCACCTAGACAGCAATGTACGAGACGATCCTGCTTCCGACGGACGGCAGCGACCACGCGGCGACCGTCGCGGCCCACGCCATCGACGTCGCGGCCACCCGTGACGCAACCCTCCACGTCCTCTCGGTCGTCGACGACCGTGCCTTTCTCGTCCTCGATGACAACCGCGTCAAGCAGGTCCGCGACGACCTCGAGGCGACCGCCCGCGAAGCCGTCGACGAGGCGGCGACCCGTGCCGCCGACCGCGGCGTCGAGACGACGACGGCCGTCGACACCGGAAACCCCGCCGAGTGCATCGTCGACTACGCCGCGAGCGAGCCCGTCGACCTGATCGTCATGGGGACCAGCGGCGACGAGTACGAACGGAACGTCGTCGGTAGCGTCTCCCAGCGGGTCGTCCGCGAGGCCCCGGTCCCGGTCACTACGGTCGGCCCCGACGTCTGAGTCCCGGCCCGCCGATGGTCGTCCGGGGGCGGTCCGAACCGTGTCCGAAACGGTCGGCATAATAACACACGGTTTGATATATACCCCGTCGCTAGTCCTTGAGAGATGCGTCGCTCGATCGTCATCGGAGCGGTACTAATCGTCCTCGCGTTCGTGTTCGTCGGCGGCCCCTCGGTGTTGCTGTCGCTGTCATCCGACCAGACCGCGGCCGGCGGACCCACGGACGGGGAATCGAAGCCGACGCCGGAGTTGGTCACGCCCGAGGACTCCGAGAGCAGCTTCTGGGAGTATCTCAGCCCGCGAAAAGGCTTCCAGAAGCGCAGTCCGATCAACGTGATCGTCCGCGGCGATACCGAAGACGTCGAGCGAGTCCTGATCGAATCCGACGGCGGCGACTGGTCCGAAGTGAACGAGTCGGAGGAGGTGGCTCTCCCCGATACGTACGCGATTACCGCCGGCAACGAATCCGACAACGAGACGGACCCGATCGCGGAGTCGGGAGCGAACGACACCGCGGGTAACGTGACCGCCAACGACACCGAGAACGCGACCGCCAACGACACCGAGAACGACTCGTCCGGTCGCTCGGGCGTCCTGCCGAACCTCAACTGGGGCCAGGCCGACGGCGGCACCCGCTACGCCTACGTCGATCCCGGCGGGAACGAGAGCGGCTACTGGACGACCGAGACGCGCCAACTCGAGGACGGCACCTACTACGGCCAGCGCTATCACATCAGGCTCTACGAGAGCCCCAACGAGGACGACGACTGGGTCATCATGCAGACCCACTCCGAACACTTCGACTGGTTCACGCTCAGACACCGGGTCCACGGCTCACAGGACGCCCAGACGAAACTCGAGCAGGAGTTCATGGAGCATCCGGGCGTCGACGTCCAAGACGACGTCCGACGGATCTACCTCGACAACAGCAACTCCTCGGACGCCGACGGCTGGGCGACGCTCGTCGAACTCGCCGGGCTGATCGTCGTCCCCACGCTGGTCGGCGTCGGAACCGGACGCTGCCGCCTCGAGGCCGGCGGGAGCGCCGAGGGATCGACCGAAGAGCGGGTCGAGCGGCATACCCCCCATGCGATCGACGATCACCTGACCGACGTCGACCGCCAGCGACTCGCCGCCGCCTACGACCGCCTCGAGACCGGACACGTCCTGTTGGTCCTGGCTATCCTTGCGCTGTTCCTGGGGGTCCGGATGGGCGGCCTCGTCCTCGAGCGCCGAGCCGCGTCGCTGACGCCCCACCAGATCGCCGCGATCCTCTATCCGGTGATCGCGATCGGGATCCCGACCGCGACGTACCTGATCGCACGCGGGCTTACGCGGCGACTCGACGCCGCCGTCATCGCCGCGGGCTCGCTCGCGGCCGCCATCTGGATCGATTACGGCTGGCTCGGCATCACCGCCCTGCCCGTCGACGTCGTCCTCCAGCGGATGCTCGTCGTCGTCGCGCTCGGATTGATCGCCGGCGGCGCGGCCAAACGCGCCGCGCGCAGTTCGAAGTTCAACGACATGCTGCTGGTCGGCTCGGCGATGTGGGTGCTGGTACTGGCCGGCACGCTGTTTGGCTACTTCTGAGCCCGCTTCCGGTCGTTTTTCGACCCGACAGTGACCCTCTCACCCGTTCGAGGGGGTGCGTCCTGTGCCGAGACCTTAAGTCCTTCCGCCGTCGTTACCAACATGACATGGCAAGCCCCACCCGCCAGCGCGAACGCGATCCTGAAACGACAGAAAAAACGCAGGAACCGGAGCGCGAGCGGGTGTGTGACGAGTGCGACGGCGGGACACTCGTCAAAAGCGAGGACCAGGGCGAACTCGTCTGTGACCAGTGCGGCCTGATCGTCGAGGGGAGCAACATCGACCACGGTCCCGAGTGGCGCGCGTTCAACCACTCCGAGCGCCAGAACAAGTCCCGGGTGGGCGCGCCGACGACCCAGACGATGCACGACAAGGGCCTGACGACCGCCATCGACTGGAAGAACCAGGACGCCTACGGCCGCTCGATCTCCTCTGACAAACGCAGCCAGATGCGCCGCCTGCGCAAGTGGCAGGAACGCATCCGCACCAAAGACGCCGGCGAACGGAACCTCCAGTTCGCCCTCTCCGAGACCGACCGGATGGCCTCCTCGCTGGCCATCCCCCGCTCGGTCCGGGAAGTCGCCTGCGTAATCTACCGTCGAGCCCTCGACGAGGACCTCATCCGCGGACGCTCGATCGAGGGCGTCGCCACCAGCACCCTCTATGCCGCCTGCCGGATGGAGGGCATCCCCCGCTCGCTCGAGGAAGTCGCCGCCGTCTCCCGCGTCGAGCGCAAGGAGATCGGCCGCACGTATCGGTACATCGCCCAGGAACTCGGCCTCGAGATGGAACCGGTCAACCCCAAGAAGTACGTCCCGCGCTTTTGCTCGGAACTCGAACTCTCAGAGGAGGTCCAGGTGAAGGCCAACGAGATCATCGACGTCACGACCGAGAAGGGGCTGCTCTCGGGCAAGTCACCGACGGGCTACGCCGCGGCCGCGATCTACGCCGCCTCACTGCTCTGTAACGAGAAAAAGACCCAGCGCGAGGTCTCCGACGTCGCGCAGGTGACCGAAGTGACGATCCGGAACCGGTACCAGGAGCAGATCGAAGCGATGGGGATCCACGAGTAAGTCGGCGCTCCTCCGTTTCTCACACGGGCATCGACGACACAGATAGCTGCTATCGAATCCCGATGTCCTCGAGAAATGCGCCGGCCGGGAATTGAACCCGGGCCGCGAGCTTGGGAAGCTCGAGTCCTACCACTGGACCACCGGCGCTCACTTCGTTCGCGCCGTGGATCGCAGTTCCGTCGGAACTGCTCACCACCGGCGCACTGTACTCGCCCGATTCTACCCACCGATCACACTTGAACGTAGCGCTCTCGAGCGAGTCCGACGACCCGCGAAAAGAACCCGGTCTCGAGTTGCGGGTTCTGCGGACGGTCCGTGCCCTTACCGATCGGCCGTGGTAGCGAGGAACGGCGAGACAGTGTGTCCGGGTTGGGGTAGTGGCCATCCTTCATCCCGTCTCGGCTGCGACGCGCAGTTCGTTTCTCGCACCCGGACCTCCCCTGTTCGATCGGCACAACCGTCACACAAGCCGTTCAGTGACGACAGAACCGTTCCATCGAAACCGAACGCCCGGTCACTTTTTTCCGGTTAGGCGAGCCTATTAGGTCACCGCAGCCGTACCCTCATGTATGATCGATCTTCGGTTTTCGGAGTCGGAACTCGAGCGGCAGCGCGAACACATCACGTCCTTCATCGACGAGCGGGTCGCGGCCGCGGGGGCCGACGGTGCCGTGCTGGGCCTTTCGGGCGGAATCGACAGTACGCTGACGGCCTATCTCGCCGTCGAGGCGATCGGCACCGAGAACGTTCACGGGCTCGTCCTCCCGGCGACGGTCAGCAGCGAGGAGAACATGAGCGACGCCGAACGGGTCGCCCAGGATCTGGGGATCAGCTACGACGTCCTCGAGGTCGAGCCGATCGTCGACGCCGTGCTGGCGGCCTACCCCGAGGCCGAGGGCGACCGCGAGGCGGTGGGCAACGCTCGTGCGCGCGTTCGGGCGGTTCTGAACTACCTCGTCGCGAACCACGAGGAGCGACTCGTTCTCGGGACGGGCAACCGGAGCGAGGCCGCGGTGGGCTACTTCACCAAGTACGGTGACGGCGCGGTCGACTGTCATCCCATCGGCAACCTGTATAAGGGGCAGGTCCGTCAACTGGCCCGCCACGTCGGCGTCCCCGAGGAACTCGCCGCCAAGACCGCTACCGCGGAGCTGTGGGCCGACCAGACCGACGAGGACGAACTCGGGATCGGCTACGATACCCTCGACTCGATCCTCGCGACCCACATCGACGGCCCGCTGTCGGTCGCGGCGACTGCTCGACTGCTCGAGGTCGACGAGGACACGGTCGAACGGGTTCGCGGCATGTACGAGCGCAGTGCCCACAAACGCACCGTCCCGCCGGCTCCCGAGCAGCTGGACTGACTACGACTGCCGGTCTCGCCACTCGTCCTCGAGCAGCCCGTACCAGTGAGTGTCATGGTACTCCCCGTCGACGAACTCGGACTCCCGGCTGGTCCCTTCGCGGGCGAACCCGACCGACTCGAGGAGCCGCTGCGAGGCCTCGTTGAACTCGAACACGTGGGCCTCGATCCGGTGGAGGCCCAGCTGGTCGAAAGCGTACGCGACCATCAGTTCGGTCGCCTCGGTGCCGTACCCCTGCCCGTGTTCGTCGGGGTCGATCCAGTAGCCGATCTCGCCGCGTCCGGCCTCCCAGTCGATCTCGCGGAGGCCGATCGTCCCGACCGGCTCGCCGTCGGCGGTGATCAGCAGGTGGACGCCGTCGTCGGCACAGACGACGTTCTCGAAGAACTCCTGTTCCTGTGTGCGGTTGATCGGACGAGAGCCGCCGATCGGTCGCCAGATCGCCGGATCGTTGATCGCATCCCGTAAGTACTCGAGGTCGTCTTCCTCGATCGGTCGGAGATCAACCCTGTCGCCGGGGAGGAACGTCGAATCGGGCATGGTCCCGGATCTCGTCACATGGAGAAAAAGATTATGGACAGCTCACATGTCTCGTCACTCGAGCAGCGCGTCGACGTCGTCGGCGTGGGCGGCCACGAGGTCGGCGAAGGCCGCGGCCTCGCGTCGCTCCTGGGTCGCGCGCTCGCCGTCGTCTCGGAGCCGGCGTTTGAGGACTGCCAGCGCGTCCGTCGCGTTGTCAGCGATTTCCGCGGCGACCGCACGGGGCTCGTCCTCGATTCGCGAGATCAGTCCCATCCGCAGGGCCGCCTCGGCGTCGATCGCCCGTCCCGAGAGGGCAAACTCGAGGGCGTCGCCCTCGCCGAGGACGCGGGGCAGCCGGACGGTCCCGCCCCAGGCCCCGAACAGGCCGAAGCTGACGCCGGGTTCGCCGTAGGTCGACTCGGGGGTTCCAACGCGGACGTCACAGGCCAGCGCGAGTTCGAGGCCGCCGCCCCGTGCGGGGCCGTCGATCCCCGCAACGACGACTGCGGGCGAATCCTCGATCGTTCGGGCGACCCGCTGTCCCAGCCGCGCGAACTCGGCCGCGCGGTCCCGATCCCCATCGAGGGCGGCAACCTCGTTGAGATCGGCACCGGCGGAAAAGGCCGGTCCGCGCCCGCGCAGGTAGATTACGGGTTCGTCGGCATCGGCGACCGCCGCTTCGAGGGCCTCGAGCCCGTCGACGGTGAGTGCGTTGCGGGCCTCGGGGCGGTCGATCGTCACGGTACGAATCCGTCCGTCGGCGTCGATGTCGATCATGCCAGCAGTCGATCCGGCGTTTCCAAAGGTCTTTGGCTCCCCCGTCGTAACCCCCCGCTAATGGACAAGGCCGACAGCTGTCGGCGTGCCGCCGCCGAGGCCGTCGCGGACGTCGAACCACCACAGCTACACGAGTATCTCGGATCCGTTCTCGATCGAGCGTCGATGATACCCGCGGCGCTCACGCTCGAGAGCGCCGCCGCGATGGCGACCGAGGGCCACGGTTTCGACGAACAGCACGACCACGGGTTGGCCGACGGGACGACCCCCGACCGGGACCACTCGTCCAGCGGTGACCACGACGTCGTCACCCACGCAGCCGGCGTCCAGCTCATCTACGAGGGGCTGCGACTGACGCGGGCACTCGCCCACGACGAACCCTGGACGGCAAGCGACGCCGACGCGGGCGACGGCGACCTCGCGATCCTGGCCGCCGACATCCTCGTCGCGCGGGGCTTTTACCTGCTGGCTCGCACCGAGGCCGCCGGTACAGCCGTTCGCACCGTCCAGTCGTTCGGCCGCGATCAGACTCGGCGGGCCGACCTCCTAACGGATGACGATCCCGACCCGACCGGCGCGATCGACGACGACCCCACGGCGATCGACGCCAACCTCGAGCGCGACGTCCTCGAACTCGCGGTCCGCACCGGAGCCGTCGCCGTCGGCGAGACGCCCTCGCCGCGGCTGCTGGCCGTCGCCGAGGACCTCGCCGACGCCGCCGGCACCTCGTTTCCCGCCGTCGAGGACTGTCTCACCGATCTCGGGCCGTCGGTCTCCGACCGCTCGCTCGAGGACCACGCGACCGACCGGGCCACGTCGGCGACCGATCCCTGATCCGGCCTCGAGACTCCGAGACGGCACCGCGACACACCGCCGCATGGCTCCCGTGGATCGAAACGCATAAAGACATCTCCGATCAACGAAGAAGTACGCGCCTGGGTAGCTTAGCGGTAAAGCGCGTCCTTGGTAAGGACGAGAGCCCGGGTTCAAATCCCGGCCTAGGCTTTTCGTTTTCGTCGCCTCGAGTCACCGAGCCCTAGCTATCGGGTTCGAGTCCTGATCAGTGCGGGATCGGACGTTCCTCCTCGAGGAGCATCGTCGACATCGGGCCGTTCTCGGCGAACTACAGTTGCACGGCGCTTACGAGTACGGTTGCGATCGCAGGCAGTTCGGTAGTGATCGTTCCGCCGGTGTCTCGTGTTGGTGTCTCGAATGCCCGTTTGTACGTCCTGTCAGCAGCCGGTTTCGTACGACTTCGTGCGCGCACACGGCGATAGCAACAGTGTCGACTGGTGTCCGCGCTGTCGGACGGCATAAAACGAACGCGATCGGACGGCGATCAGTGGTCGGTCAGCAGGCGGCGCAGGATGTCCCCGTAGGCGGGTCGGGTGATGAGGACGCCGATGAACACCCCGAGGATGGTGATGATAGCGAACCCGCGGAGATCACCGAGGCTCAGCACCGCGAGCGGCGAGAGGGCGACGACGGTCGTCGCGGCGGCGGCCCCGATGACCCAGAACGCCTTGCGGAACCGCGATTGGAAGACGCGTTCGGAGCTGACGTCGCCCTCGTCCATCACCTCGTCGGCGATGATCACGAGGTCGTCGACCCCGGTCCCCACGACGGCGATGAACCCGGCGACGTGGGAGAGATCCAGCGGCATGCGTATCAGCGCCGCGAAGCCAAGCAGGATGACCACCTCGGCGATGGCCGTGACGATCATCGGGAGGGCGACGCGGGTGTCGGTGTATCGGGCGTAGACAACGCCGCTGACGGTGAGGACCGAGAGCAGCCCGATCAGCAGCGAGTACTGTTTGAACTGGTCGGCGTGGCCGGGCTCGATCGAGTAGACCTGTTCCTCACTGAAGTCAAGCGGTGCGCGCAGGCTCCCCGCCCGGAGGTTGACCGACAGGCTCTGTGCGTCCTGTTGGTTCTGTGCGCCCATCTGGAACGTCGGGTCGTTCACCCACGTCTCCTCTCGCATATCGGTCGCGAGTCCGTTACCGCCCCGGTCGCCCATACTGTGTGCGTCGACGACCTCTCCGTCGACGACGGTCAGGAGGCAGTAGTGTTCTCCCTCCTGGTCGAAGTCGATGCTCTCACCGTCGCCGCGGAGGCCACACCGCCCGACCCCTTCGCTGGTGAACCCGAGGTCGTTCATCTGCTGTTGGAATCCCGGCGCGGCCTCGTCGCTGACGAGTACCGGCACCGCGTAGCTGTCCTCGCCTTGCTGTTCCGGTGGGTCGACGTCGACGATGTCGCCGCCCCGCAGGACTGTGTCGTTCGTCTGTGTCCCGTTCTCCGGATGGTAGGCGACGACCTCGACCTGGCCGCGTTCCGAGAGGATGGTCCGGAGTTCGTCGGCGTCCATGTTGGGGACCTCGACGACGATGTAGTGGTCACCACTTACCGTCGTCGACTCGTAGGCCGTCCCGCCCGAGAGGCCCGCGGCGTTGATCTTCGTCTGGATCGTCCTGATCATATTGTCGCGGGTACTCTGGGTGACGCCGTCGCGGATGTCGTCCTCGGTGGCGTCGACGTCAGCCGTCTGCAACGCCGCGGCGAACTCCGACTGGCTGACGTTGTCGTTGAACACTTCGGCGGTGACGGTCCCGTCGTCTTGGACGTCGACGCTGACGTCCGCCTGATCGAGCTCGAGTTCGCTCTGGAGCGTCGACTCGACGCCGTCGAGCCGCTCCTGATCGACTGTCCCGTCGTCGCTGACCGCGCCGGTGTCGATGTCCTCCGCGGTCATACCGGCGACCGGGACCCGGATCCGGGTCCCGCCCTCGAGCCCGAGCCCGAACTCGAGGTTCGTCGGGCCGCTGTCGACGCTGTCACTGGCCAGACCGTCGTCGGCGACGATCCCGCCGGGGATAAAGAGCGCGACGACGGCGAACACGAGAAACGCCCCGAGCAGGAGGACGCGCCAGTTGCCCTTGATGGCGCCGATCGGACTCATGAGCGGACCCCCTCGAACTTGTACCAGCGAAGCAGGCTCAGGTTCAACATGTAGGTGTTCAGCAGGTCGGCGGCGAGACCGACGAACAGGATGATCCCGATCGATGCCAGCAGGCTGATCCCGAAGACGTACGCGGAGACGCCCATGACGAGCATCGCGACCATCGACGTGACCGTCATCGTGACGCCGGTCCGCATCGCACGGTGAGTACTCTCGTAGAAGTCACCGCTCCGGCGCAGGACGTGGTTGTTCAACAGGATGTCGGAGTCGACGGAGTACCCGATGAGCATCAGCAGGCCGGCAACGGTGCCAAGCGAGAGCGGGATGCCTGCCAGCCGCATGAACGCGAGCGGGATCACGAGGTCGGAGAACGCGGAGATGACGATCGCGATCGAGGGCACGAACGTCCGAAAGAGCAGGAAGGCGATCGCGCTCATGCCGACGAACGCGATGACGAGCCCGAGCATGGCCGTCTGCTGACTGTTCTGGCCGAAGCTCGCTGACGTCGACGACACCGACTGGACGACCTCGGCGCTGCCGTCTTGCTCGAGATTGCCCTCGGCCTGATCGCTCAGGGCCTGCGAGTCAGTCGACGAGAACTGGACGATGTACTGGTTCTCGGTGCCCGTCCCGGTCACCGACTCGGGCTGTTCGTCGAACGCCGCGCCGATGTTGCCTTCCGCCGTCGTCGTCTGGACGGTCAGTTCCGTCCCGCCGGCGAAGTCCATGCCAAGCGGCACCGGCGTTCCGTACGCGAGGAACGCGCCGCTTAACACGAGCAGTGCGACCGCGAGAACCGCCAGCGGAACCGCTGCGAGCTGGCGATTACTGTACCGGGTGTAATCGATCTCCGGTACGTCGAAATACCCCATATACCGGACTACTTACAGCCCCTCGAAGTAAGCCTTCTCAATTCGGCACGGGCGAGCGGCCGATCGGACCGTGGTCAGTCCGGCAGG
The DNA here is from genome assembly GCF_051225675.1 of Natrinema sp. CGMCC1.2065. Lineage (NCBI taxonomy): Archaea > Methanobacteriati > Methanobacteriota > Halobacteria > Halobacteriales > Natrialbaceae > Natrinema > Natrinema sp. CGMCC1.2065. Next base: position 585,728 of record NZ_JBPJSJ010000001.1, read on the forward strand.
TAGCGGACGCTCAACACGCCCTCGTCGGCGGCCGACCGGACCTCGACCCGGACCGCCTCGAGCCGGGCGGCCCGGGCGATCGTCTCCTCGTCTTCGAGGACGTCGTCGGCGGCGGCCGCGACCTCGTCGCCGGGAACTCGGAAGACGTGGATCTCGCCGGTGCCGGCCCGCTCCTCTTGGACGAGGTCGCCGATCTCGGCGTCGGCCGCCAACTCCTTCTCGTAGGTGGTCGGTTCGAGGTCGCTGTCGACCAGTTCGATCGAGCGCCGATCGTCGACCTCGATCACCTCCCAGGTGACTTCCATCGGCGGCTCGGGAGCGACTGTCGCCTCGAGGACGTCGTGGACCTCGAGGTCAGGGTTGGACGCGAGGGTGTGTACCTGTGCGGTCTGGACGTCGCGGACGACCGCCGAGTCGGGCTCGGCGTGGGTCACGACGAACGTGCCGGTTCGTTCGGTCATGGACGCTCGTAGCCGACGGATCGGTTTCCGGGTTTCGGCTTTCGATCACCGGTCGACTCTCGGTTCGGTGGCCGATCCGGTTCGACAGTCGCTCGAGCGGTGTTCGGACCAGGGCTCGAGCCATCGAACGGGTCGTCAGAGGACCGCCCGGAACCGACGGCAGTCTTTTCAGCGCTGTCGTGTAACTCGCTCGCATGGGTGATGCCGAACCGGAGGTGGTGCCGGCCGTCGAGTCCACTGCCGACGCCATCGCTGCGATGGAGATTCGCGGGGCGGCGACGATCGCCGACGCGGCTGCGGCGGCGCTGGCGACCCAAGCCGAGGGGAGTCCGGCCGAGACGCCGGCGGCGTTTCGCCGCGGGCTTCGAGCCGCCGCCCGAACCCTCTATGAAACCCGGCCGACAGCGGTCAGCCTGCCGAACGCGCTCCGATACGTGTTTCGGGGCGTCGACGGCGATACCGTCACCGAGTTACGGGCGTCGACGATCGACCGCGCCGCGTCCTTCCGGCGCGATCTCGAACACGCCCGGGAGACCCTCGGTGGGATCGGTGCCAACCGGTTGCGGGACGGCGATGTCGTCCTGACTCACTGCCACTCGACGGACGCGCTGGCCTGTGTAGAGGCCGCCCTCAAGGACGGGAAAGCCCTCGAGGCGATCGTCAAGGAGACCCGGCCCCGCAAGCAGGGTCACATCACGGCCGCACAATTGCGCGAGTGGGGGGTGCCAGTGACGCTGATCGTCGACGGGGCGGCCCGGCGGTACCTGGACGCGGCGGACCACGTGCTGGTCGGGGCCGACAGCATCGCGGCCGACGGCAGCGTGATCAACAAGATCGGCACCAGCGGACTGGCCGTCGTCGCTCGCGAGCGCGGCGTGCCGGTGATGGTCGCTGCCCAGACGATCAAACTGCATCCGGATACCCTGACGGGCCACACCGTCGCGATCGAGACCCGGGACGAACGCGAGGTGCTGTCCGACGAGGAGCGCGCGTCGATCCGCTCGAGTGACGCGCCGGACGGGTCGGCCGGCGAACCCGGAAGCGAGGACGGGCTGACCGTCGAGAACCCCGCGTTCGACGTGACACCGCCGCGGTACGTCGACGCGATCGTCACCGAGCGCGGTCAGTTCCCACCCGAGAGCATCGTGACACTCATGCGAGAACTGTTCGGCGACACGACCGACGAGCCTTGGGCGGAGTGACGGCCTCTCGATGGTCTGGCCGTCGACGCGGCTCTCGAGATCTCACCACCGTTCGCACGGTCGATACGCCGGTTCTCGGACGTCTAGTGGTCCGAACCGCGTTCCGGGACGACGCGACAGCGGCCGAAACCTTCAACACTGTGAATCGTCCGGGATCGGAAAGTGTTAGTCACTGGTGACAGCCATTGCCCCGTATGGTGTTACCCGAGGGGTTCGTCGTTCCGCCGTGGTACATGGTGGTGCCGGCCGCCGTGATTCTCGGGGGGGTGATCGCGCTGCTGTGGGCGATCGAACCACCCGTGACCGACCGGACCGTGCTGGCCTTCGCTCCGTGGATGATGTTCGGCGCGACGTTACACGTCCTCTACAAGATGGGGGCGTTTCCGTCGACCATCGAGCCCCTGTTTACCGCGCCGATGGTCTACGTCGTGACGGCGATCATCGCGGGACTGGCCTGGGTCGTCGGCGTCTTCCTCCACGTCGGCGGCCTCCAGCCGACGATCCCCCGTTTCGTCGGCGTTGCCGGGACGGCCTTCTTTACCGTTTTCACGATGTTCGCGCTCTTCCGGAGTATCCAGACGGGGACGTTCGACCCCTTCTGGCCGGTCATCTCGGTCGTCATCGCCGGCATCGTCACTGCACTCGCCTGGCTCGTCCTGAGCCTCTGGTTTACCGACGTCGCGGCGACCACGGGTACGACCGGCGCGCTCGTCGTCTTCGCACACACGCTAGACGGCGTCACGACCGCCGTCGGCTACGACGTCCTCGGGGCCGGCGAGAACGTCCCGCTGTCGCTGCTGTTGCTCGAGGCGGGGGAGGCGCTGCCGACCGCGGAGTACGTCGGTGCCGGCTGGCTGTTCGTGCTGGTCAAGGTCGCGCTCGCGCTGGTCATCGTCGGGCTGTTCCGCGAGTACGTCGCGGACCGGCCACAGCAGGGCCGGACGATACTCGCCCTCGTCGCCGCGGTCGGGCTCGGTCCGGCCGTCCACAACGTCCTGTTGTTCACCGTGATGTAACCGGGGCCCGTTCCGCCCCGCGTCGTTCGCGTCCGCACCTCAGCGTCTGCCACCGAAACCTAGGTTTTTGCCGGCCGGTCCCGTCCCTTTACTATCGGCGAATGGATTCGATCACCGTACTCACGGCCGGCCACGTCAACTGGGACGTGACCCTCCGTGTCGACAGACTGCCCGAGAGCGACGGCGAGGCGGCGATCCGCTCGCAACGCCAGTCGGGCGGCGGCAGTGCGGCCAACGTCGCCGCGGCGCTTGCCGGCCTCGGCGTCGACGTCGGCCTGATCGGCAGCGTCGGCGACGACGACAACGGCCTGCTCGCCCGCCGCGAACTCGAGGCCGCCGGCGTCTCCCTCGCGGGGGTCCGCGTCGTCGAGGACGCCGCAACGGCGGTGAAGTACCTGCTGGTCGACGACGACGGCGAAGTCGCGATCCTCGGCAACGACGGCGTCAACGAGGCCGTCGGGCCGGCGGCCCTCGAGCCGTCGCGGATCCGGGCGGCCGATCACGTCCATCTCACGGGACAGCGACCGGCGACGGCCGCCGCGATCGCACGGATCGCCGACGAGGCCGGTATCGGGATCAGCTTCGACCCCGGTCGGCGGCTCGCCGACCGCGAGTACGGCGAGCCGCTCGCGCTGGCTGACGTCGTCTTCGTGACCGACCGGGAGGCCGCCGCCCTGTTCGACGACGACCCCGACGGGGCCGCCGACGACCGGATCGTCGTCGTCACCTGCGGGGCCGACGGCGCGGAAGCGTACGCGCCGTCGGGAACCGTCGTTCACGCGGGGTTCGACATCGACCCCGTCGATACCGCCGGTGCGGGCGATGCCTTCGCCGCCGGCTTTCTCACGAGGTGGCTCGCGGACCGCGATCTCGAGCGGGCGCTTGCGACCGGCAACGCCTGCGGGGCCGTGACCGCGAGCCGCGAGGGGGCCCGGAGCGCACCGACCGGCGGGGAACTCGAGGCGCTCCTCGAGCGCCGCCCCTGAAAAGGCGTAACGATCGGTCGCGCACCGTCACGTCGCCGCCGTGTGGTTCTCACCCGGTGTCGTCTGACGGTAGGTATATGGGCCGGGCCGTTGGCCACTCGACTGAACAGTCACGATCCCGTGACTGAGAGACATGACGGAAGGAAGGGTAACCGAGTCCCACGGATGCGGCCTCAGACGGCGCATCCAGTACGACCGAGACGCTGACGAACCGCCGAGTATCGCCGCTGCGACCGCCCTGGCCCGCTATCACGGTCACGATGTCACGGCGGCCAGCACGCAACTGTACGACTACGTCGACCCCGACGCGCTCGACGCACTGTTCGCCGACACCAACCGTGGCGACGCTCGAGCGACGGGGATCGTCGAGTTCGAGGCCGACGGCGCGATGGTCACGATTCGGCCCGATTGCGTCGAAGTGCGTCCGACGGGCTGATCGGGGACGGGAAGGGGGTGGCGTCGAGAGTTGCCGAGCCGAACCGGTCGCTTCTCGACCCTTCCTCGAACCTTTTTTCTCACCGCCCGCGGAATCCGAGGGTATGGCGACGCAGCCACACCTGCTGGTCGACGACGGCGACCTGACGGACATCGCATTGCTCCCGGGCGATCCCGGCCGGGTCGATCGCATCGCCGACCACTGCGACGAGTCGGAGACGATCGCGCGCAACCGCGAGTACAAGGTCGTCAACGCCACCTACGAGGGACGGGAGCTGACGATCTGTTCGACGGGGATCGGCTGTCCCTCCGCGGCGATCGCGATCGAGGAACTGGCGAACGTCGGCGTCGAGACGTTCCTCCGGGTCGGGACGACCGGGGCACTCCAGTCGGGGATCGAGATCGGCGACATGATCGTCGCGACCGGCGCGGCGAAAAACGAGGGGACGAGCAAACGGTACGAGGCCGTCGAGTACCCCGCAGTACCCGACTACGACGCGCTGTCGGCGCTGGTCGACTCGGCGGAAGCCAACGGCGAAGCGGTCCACGTCGGCCCGATCGCCTCCGACGACGCCTACTACGCCGAGACCGACGACGCCGTCGACGACTGGGAGGCCGCGGGCCTGCTGGCGGTCGAGATGGAGGCCGCCGCCGTCTTCTCACTGGCCCGCCGCAAGGGACTGGCCGCCGGCGCGATCTGTACCGTCGACGGCAACCTCGTCGAGGGCACCCAGAAGGGCACCGACACCGAGGACGACGAACTCCCGGACAAGGCCAAAAACAACGTCGGCCGCGCGATCGACATCGCGCTCGAGGCCGCGACCCAACTGTAACGGCCGCGACGACGCTATTCTTCGTCGCTCGAGCGACCGAACAGCCGTTCGCGTAGCGACCGCTCGGTCGGGCGCTCGGCCAGTAGCACGGAACACTCGAGGTCGTCGACGACGTCGGAGACGAGCGAGCCGCGGACGAGCCGCGAGAGTAGCCCGCGCTCGGTCGCGCCGACGATCACGAGCGTCTCGTCGGCGGCCTCGCGGGCGATCGCGCCCTCGACGTCGCCCGAGGTGTCGACGGTCAACACGGCGTCGCCGATGTCGTGGTCGGCGGCCCACTCGGTGAGGAACCGTTCGCCGGCCTCGCGCTCGCTCTCGCCGTCGACGACGTGGAGCAGGTCGATCGAGGCTCCCGTCGCCGAGCGCAGCGTCCGCGCGACCTCCACGCCGAGATCGGAGTCGGGCCCGCCGGCGGTCGGCAGGAGGATCCGACTGGGGTCGTACCCGCGGTCTTTCAGCACGAGGAAGTCACACGGGAGGTCGCGGGCGACTTCGTCGAGCGGCCCTTCGGCGCGGCCCGCCGTCCACGGTCGGTCGCCGCCCCAACCCATGACGACCAGATCGACGTCGTGGGTTCGTGCGGCGTCGAACACCTCCTCGAACGAACGGTGCGAGACGATCGTCGTCGTCTCGAGCGGTGCGTCGTACTCCGCGGCGTGGTCGCGGGCCCGCTCGAGCAGTTTTTCCGAGTCGGCGTCGATCCGTTCGAGTCGCTCGGCACCGCGGTCCAGCGGCGTCTGGTCGGGGACCTGCACGATGTGGACCGCGTGGACGACGCCGCCGCGGTCGGCCGCGAGCGTGCTGGCCAGTTCGATCAGGTGTTGTTCCGTTCGTGGGTTGGCCAGCGGGACCAGCACGTGGTACTCGCTCGAGCCGTCGGGCTCGACCGTCGACTCGGTCATTCAACTACCTCTAGGCTCGAGACGGCAAAAAGAACGAGGGACCTACGCCGCCGTTAGCCGTTCGGCCAGCGTCGTCGTCCGATCGGTCAGCGTTTCCGTCGTCGCCGAGGCCTCCTGCAGGCGGTCGTTGATCGTCGCGAACAGCCGGTCGAACGCGAGGGTCCCGTCGTCGTCCTCCCAGTCGGCCGTCTCGCGGACCGCGAGCCCGCAGGTGTCACAGGTCGGCCCCGACTCGAGCGCGTCGAAACAGCCGTGACAGCGATCGAGCCCGGTCGCGACGGTTTCGCTCAGCGTCACGACCTCGCGAAGCGCCGACTGGAGGTCGGTCGCGGTCTCGGAAAACGCCTCGAGGGCGTCCGCGGCCGCCGGCTCGTCGGCGTCGTAGTCGAGCGCGGCCAGTCGCTCGAGGCGGGCGTCGACGACGGCGATCGCGAGCAACACGTCGCGTCGGTGTCGCCGGTACTGTGCGATCGATTCCTCGAGGGCGGCGTCTTCCCCCTCATCGTCGAGTGCGGACTCGAGGTCGCCGGGGAGTGCGGTCGCGACGGAAGCGAATGAGGCGACCGTCGAGATCGTCTCCCCCTGGATGCGGGTCGTCTCGCGGACGTGGTGAAACAGCTCTTCGGCGCCGGTCGGCGTCGCTGACGGCGAGTCCGACAGCGTCCCGAAACAATCCGCACAGACGGTTACGAGCGCGCTCTCGTGGACCTCCCCCTCGAGCGCCACGTCGCCGACGGGGTAGGCTCGAAGCGCCTCGGTGTCGTCGGCAGTCCCGCAGTGTCGACAGGTCCGCGCGTCGCGGTCGAAGACGACCTCCCGGTCGGCGTGCCAGTCGCGTGCAGTCACGAGCGAGCGAAGGAAGGGCGTCGCCAAAAACGCACCGACAGGGTGCCCGGCACGAATCGAGGCCAGCGCGTGGGAAACACTAACCCGTCGCCTCCAGTACACGTCGGTATGGTGGCTTCCGACGAACCCGACGACGAGTTCGAACTCGAGCGCGCACACGACCGAACGGAACTCGCGGCCGTCTTCCGCGAGTTCGCGACCGCCTTCGAGTCCGGCCGCCCGGTCCGGCTGAACGGCGAGGGACGAAGCGTCAGGGTTGCCGTCCCCGAGCGGGTCGTCGCGGCGTTCGAGGCCGGACTCGGGGCCGACGAGCCCCCGGTCGGTGAACTCGCGATCGAACTCGAGTGGGACGATCCGGCCGGCTCGAGCGTACGGATCACCGACCGCCCGGCTGACGGCGACGCTGCGGGTGGTGATCGGGACGAGACGTCGGCTGCGGCCGACGTCGACCCCGCGGCAGCGGTGATGCCGCTCGAGGGACTCGCCGGCGACGACTCGACGGGGGATAGCGGGACGGACGAGACGCCGGTGACGGCCGAGGGGGACGACACGGCAGAGGCCGACGAGACGAGCGAGACCGGCCGGACGAGCCGGTTCGAGGTCTACGAGGACAGGGGCGGCGAGTGGCGCTGGCGGCTCGTCCACTGGAACGGCAACATCGTCGCCGACAGCGGCGAGGGGTACGCCTCGCGGTCAAACGCCGAACGCGCGGCCAGAAGCGTGATGCGAATCGCGCCGAACGCGACGATCGAACGCCTCGAGTGAGGGCCGGACCGTCTGCCGACTCGAGCGTCGACCTGCGGGGTCTAGGCTACCGCCGGACCTCGTCGCTCTCGAGATCGACGTCCAACTCGGCGGAGTGGTCGACCCGTTCGTATTCGAGCGAGGGGCCGGCGTCGGCCGGGACTGCGTTGTACTCACGGAGGAACGCCACGATGCCGCGGCGGCCGCCGAAGTCGCCGCGATAGCGTCGGAAGAGTCGGGGGATCGTCGCCGTCTCGGTTTCCCGGTCGTAGCTGACGTTTTCCTCTAAGAACCACTCGATGGCGATGTCGAGTTCCTCGTCGACGTCCTGGGGAGAGTAGACCGCGATCGGCGGACAGTGATCCGTCGCGTGACTGATCGCGAAGTGGATCCGGGGATCGCAGTCGTCGAGGCGAAACTGCCGTTCGAACGAGGAGGGAAACGGGCGCGGGAGATAGCCCATTCCCCACGGCAGCTTCGAACTCCGGAGCAGCCCGTGTTCGATGTCGTTGAGACTCAGCCAGACGCCGCCGACGGGGACCCGATCGCGGGCGAAGAACTTCCACGCCTCGAGCAGCCCACCCTCGTGGAGGTCCGGCTCCTCCGACTCCAGCAGGAGCTGGGCGTAGGCGTTGTAACAGTTGAGCCAGAAGGCGAGTTTCCCCTCGCGGCTGGACAGCGCCCGCTCCAACCGCGACCGATCGATCGTCGCGAGGTGGTCTCGCAACGGCTCGGCGTCGCCCTCGGTCTTGACCGTATACAGGAGATCGGCCGAGAGGGAAAGGGGATCGAGCTGAGTCGACATTCGGCTAGAAATACACGTACCAGCCTCTTGAAGCCGTGTGACGCCTTGCTACGACAGTCCAGAGTGGCGATACGTTCATGCCGTGGTTTTATGCCAGCGAACGGAGAAATAATGGGCGTGAATATCAGCAAGGGATTTCTGCTCGTTCTCGTCGGGCTCTTCGCCTATCTCTCCCTGTTGCTCGTGTTGCCGTTCTCCCAGTACGTCCTCGGCGCTATCCTCATCGCGTACGTTCTGTATCCGCTCCAGCAACGCCTCGAGGAGCGGGTCGCGCCCCCGACCGCCGCGTTCGCGCTCGTCGGGCTCGCAGTCGCCGGTTTCGTCGTTCCGCTGGTCGTCATCGTCGCCGCGATCGCCAGCGATGCCCGGCGGCTCCTCGAGCAGGTCAACACCGACTCCATTCAACTCGGCGAACTCGAGCGTGCCATCGAGGAACAGACCGGGCAGTCGGTCGATCTCCCGTCGGCGCTGGCCGACGCGGCACAGAACGTCGGGACGATGGTTCTCGAGAGTTCGACCGAGTGGTTCAGCGCGATCACCCACACGCTGATCGGGCTCGGGCTCGCGATCTTCCTGCTGTACTACCTGCTCAAGGACGGCAGCAACCTGCTGACGTGGATGCGGGAACTGACGCCGCTACCTGACGACGTACAGGACGACTTTTATCAGGAACTGGACGAGGTCATGTGGGCCGTCCTCGCCGGTCACGTCATGATCGCGATCATTCAGGGGACCCTCGCTGGACTGGGACTGCTGGCGACCGGCGTCCCGAACGCGGCGTTCTGGACCGCGATCATGATCGTCCTATCGCTGATCCCGCTGATCGGGTCGTTCATGGTCTGGGGGCCCGCCGTGATCTATCTCTTCCTGATCGAGGAGCCGCTGCTTGCGGTCGCGCTGTTCGTCTACAGCATGATCGTCGTGGGCCTGTCCGACGACTATCTCCGCCCCATCCTCGTCGATCGGTACGCGGAACTCAACCCCGCCGTCATCATCCTCGGGGTCCTCGGCGGCGTCTACGCGTTCGGCGTCATGGGACTGTTCTACGGGCCCGTCGTCCTCGGCGCGCTGATCGCCGTCCTCGACGTGATGAACGACCACTACGACCGGCTCGAGGACGAGCCCGGGATGCGGTGATCGGCGACCGACTCGAGCGAGCCGCTACGACGAGTCACCGGTCCCTGCAAGCAGTTCGTCGACGAGCCGCGTGAACCGGTCGACGAGCCGATCGGGAACCGTCGGCGTCACCGTCGTCAGGAGCCGTCCCGTCGCCTCGGGATCGGCGAGGTCGAGGACGACGCGGTTCCGGTCGTCGTAGCGTTTCTCGACGATGTCGTGTGCGACGAGCCGATCGACGTGGTACTCGAGGGTGCTGCGTGCGATCCCGAGGTCGTCGGCGATATCGGCCGGCGCGGCGTCTTCGGTCTCCGCCAGTGCGACGACGATCTCGCGGGCCGTCTCCCGGCGAAACAGTGCCAGCGCGGCCCGCTCCCACTCGTCGTAGGTCGGCGGATAGTAGTGGGTCCGGCCGTAGAACTCCTCGCGGACGAGCCGGCCGTCCTCGAGCAGCCGCCGGATGTGGTACTGTATCTGTCCCGGCGCGAACGCCGACTCCCTGACGAGTTCGTTGAAGTGGACGCCGGCGTTGTCGTCGACGTGTGCCCGAATTCGCTGTCGCGTGTCGGTCATATGAGTCCCCGCAAACCCTGGCGTCGGCTAGCGCCGGGGGGCATATAACGGGTGGCTCGCGTTCCCGGCCGCCGAGAACCGCGGCCCGATCCCGGTCCGATCGGGCCGACGGTCGTGGTATCACGACTCTCGGAAGGGTTATCCGTGTATTGCTCCTCTCTTTGGTTGTAATGGCGAAAGGCAACGTTGATTTCTTCAACGACACAGGCGGCTACGGTTTCATTTCGACTGAGGATGCGGACGATGACGTGTTCTTCCACATGGAAGACGTCGGCGGCCCGGACCTCGAGGAAGGCACCGAGATCGAGTTCGACATCGAACAGGCCCCCAAGGGTCCCCGCGCGACGAACGTCGTCCGCAACTAACGTCGCCGTCAGTGTCGGTTCGACGGCGCTGTACGACGATTCGATTTTTCGAGACGCTCCGTATCGAGCCGCGGCTCCCGACTCCGGTGAGTGAGAGCCGAGCCCAACGGTGCGGGGGCGACTCGAGCCCGACACCGAAGCGAATAGGTAGCCACCGGTCCGAGTAGCGGTATCGATCGCATGGTGCCCGCAATGTCGGTCGCCGAGGGGTGGCTCGACCCGCAACTCGCGCCCGTCCTCGTCGCGATCATCGTGCTGGCCGCGCTCGGGACGACCGCGCTGTTCGTCGTCGGCGTCGCCGCCTACGCCCGGCGTCGAACGGCTCGCTACTGTTTGATCGCGGTCGTACTGGGTGTGCTTGTCGTCCGGTCGATAACCGGACTGGGAACCGTCCTCGGGCTCGTCCCGATGACGGTCCATCACCTCGTCGAACACGGCTTCGACTTCCTGATCGCACTCTTGCTTCTCTATGCGGTCTATCGGAGCGGCACGGCCGGCGACGGCCGAGCCGCCGAGTTCGACGACTAGAAACCCGTCGGGTCCGTACCGCGACCATGCGCGTCCGTCGTTACATCTACGACTCCGATCGCGCCGCCGACCACGTCGACGACGTCCTCGAGCGGCTCGCCGCCCGCGAGGAATCGATCGACCGACAGGACGTCGCCGCGGCCGCAGACCGGGACGACGCGATCCGGGAGGCGATGCTCGCGGTCCGTGAGTCGGTCCGGATCGGTTCGAACCCCGACGAGATCTACGACGAGAACGGCGACCCCGACTTCTCGGCTGGCGTCCTCATCACCCAGGCACCGACGGGCCGGCGACACCTCTATACCGGTCGGGACGCGCTCGAGGCGCTGTCCGAAGCGACGGGGACCGATTCCGACGACGCGTGATCGTCGTGTCGACACCGCGTGAACCGATCCCGGAGCCGTGACGACCGGGATCCGTCGGGCTTTTGGCCTCCCGCGCCCGATGGATCATCGAACGGATGGCCCGGTATCACATCGAAACCTACGGCTGCACGTCCAACCGCGGGGAGAGCCGCGAGATCGAGCGGCGACTCCGAGACGCGGGCCACTACCGGGTCGACGGCCCCGAACAGGCCGACGTCGCCATCCTCAACACCTGTACCGTCGTCGAGAAGACCGAGCGCAACATGCTCCGGCGGGCCGAGGAACTGGCCGACGAGACGGCGGATCTCTTCATCACGGGGTGTATGGCCCTGGCCCAGGGCGAGGAGTTCGCGCGGGCCGACGTGGACGGACAGGTACTGCACTGGGACGAGGTCCCCGAGGCCGTCACCAACGGCGAGTGTCCGACGACGACCCCCGACGCCGAACCGATCCTGGACGGCGTCGTGGGTATTCTCCCGATCGCGCGGGGCTGTATGTCCGACTGTTCGTACTGCATCACCAAGCAGGCCACCGGCAAGATCGACTCCCCCCCGATCGAGGAAAACGTCGAGAAGGCCCGCGCGCTGATCCACGCCGGCGCGAAGGAGATCCGCATCACCGGCCAGGACACCGGCGTCTACGGCTGGGACGAGGGCGAGCGCAAGCTTCACCGCCTGCTCGAGCGGATCTGTGCGATCGAGGGCGACTTCCGCGTGCGAGTGGGGATGGCCAACCCGAAGGGCGTCCACGGCATCCGCGAGGACCTCGCCGACGTCTTCGCCGAAAACGACGAACTCTACGACTTCCTGCACGCGCCCGTCCAGTCGGGCAGCGACGACGTCCTCGGGGACATGCGCCGCCAGCATCAGGTCGAGGAGTATCTCGAGGTCGTCGAGGCCTTCGACGAGCGACTGGACTACTGGACGCTGTCGACGGACTTCATCGTCGGCTTCCCGACCGAGACCGATCACGACCACGCGCAGTCGATGGCCCTGCTTCGCGAGACCCGGCCGGAAAAGATCAACGTCACGCGCTTTTCGAAGCGGCCCGGCACCGATGCCGCCGAGCTGAAGGGGCTTGGCGGGACGATCAAGAAGGAACGCTCGAAGGAGATGAGCGAAGTCAAGCGCGAGATCGTCGGCGAGGCCTACGCCGACATGGTCGGCGAGGTCCGCGCGGACTGTCTCGTCGTCGAGGACGGCACCGCCGACTCCGTGAAGTGTCGCGACTCGGCCTACCGGCAGATAATCGTCCAAAACGCCGACGACTACGGCATAGCGCCCGGCGACTTCGTCGACCTCGAGATCACGGCCCACGAGACGATGTACGCCTTCGGCGAGCCCGTGTAGCGAGTCGGTAGCCGACCCGACTCGTACAGACCAATCCTCAGTTGCCGGGAACCGGCTCTGGGAGCAAAGTGGCTCCGGTGCGTATCAACGAATATGAACGAGTCAGCCGACCGGCCGACCCGCTGTCCGCGGGAGAAACGGGACGGCGAGATGGGCTGTGATCCCTATCGGGTCATGGACCTGCTCAACGACGACGACGCGCGAGCGGTGTATCTGTACGCCGAGGAGCCGACGACGGTAAACGAGATCGCCGAGGCGCTGGATCTCCCGCAGTCGACGGCCTATCGGAAGGTCGAGAACTTGGAGGAAGCGGGACTGCTCTCACAGCTCAACGAGCGGTCGCGGACCGGCATGCCCGCCCATTACACGCAGGCCATGGATCACGTGTCCGTGACCTACGACGATCCGCTCCGGATCGAGTGTGAGTGCAACGGCAGGACGCTGTACTGTGAACACTGAGACGGTCGCCTGTCCGTCAGTGTCGGTGGGATCGGCTCGTCCTGGGCCCACCGGGAACGGGACAGCAACCCGTCTGCCGTCCCTACAGCTCCGCGACGGCGGCCTCGATCTCCTCGCGGGGGAGCGGCGAGATCCAGTCGTCCGCGACGAAGGCGTACTGGACCTCGCGATCCGCGTCGAGGACGAACGCCGACCGCCACGGCGTCGAGACGTTCGCCATATGGTCGCGGTCGGCCAGCAACTCGAGCGACTCGCTGACCTCACCGTCGACGTCGGCGAAAAAGCGGAACCCGGGCTCGTCCAGCCAGCGCAGGAACTCGTTTTGTGCGTACGGGCCGTCCCGACTGATCCCGAGGACGGCGACGTCCTCGAACTCGCCCCAGCCGGCCCGAACGAACTGTTTCCACCAGTTCTGTGCGATCGCGCTGAACGCGAAGCCGGTCGCGATCACGACGCCGCCACGCTCGCCAAGCGCCGCGGACAGCGCCGTCGACCGGAACGTCTCGCCGTCACACAACAGCGCCTCGAACGCCGGCACCGTCTCGCCCTCGATCGGTGGCATACCCCGAATCGACCGTCGACCGACTAAAACCTCCGTGCCGCGGCAGCCTCCCACTCGCGACGGGCACCCACGCTTTTGTCGCCGCGACCCGAACGGGCAGGTATGGTTACCCTGTACCAACTCGAGGGCTGTCCGTACTGCGAACTCGTCGCCGACCGCCTCGACGAACTCGACGTCGAGTACGACAGCGTCTGGGTCGAAGGACTCCACTCGAAACGCAACGAGGTCAAGCGCGTCTCCGGCCAGCGGCAGGTCCCGGTCATCGTCGACGAGGACCGTGGGATCACGATGGCCGAGTCCGAGCGGATCGTCGACTATCTCGACGCGACCTACGCCTGAGACGGGTTGCTGTACCGATTTACCGGCGCAACTGCGACCGCTCTACAGTTGCACCGGTACTGACATACAGGAGACCGTATGGGAACCCCGCCTCGCTACTCCTCGTCGAGTCCGTGGGGATCCAACCCCGGGTCCTCGACCGCAGGTGCGCCGATCGCGAGGACGACGCCTTCCTCGTCGCCGACGTTGCGGTGGCCGTGGCCGACCTCCGGCTTGGCGACCCAGAACGTTCCGGGGCCCGCGTCGACGTACTCCGCCTCGCCCGAGCGACCGAGTTTCAGCGAGAACTCCCCCTCGAGGACGTAGTATAACTCCTCCTGCTCGGCGTGGGCGTGATACTGGATCTCCTCGCCGGGCTCGAAGTACCACAGCTTCAGGTTGACCGCGTCGGTGTCGAAGAAGTCATCGAGCGCGCGGATCCGCAGGTCCGGCGGGATTTCCTCGACCTCGGAGAGATCGGTCATCGGGACATCGTCGGTGTGGACAACGTCGTAGTCCATGCTACTGTATGGCACTACCGGGACCAAAAGCGTCCGGTCGTCCCGCACGGATTGCTGGCTCTCCGGAAGCGCCCGTTCGCGACCGCCCTCGAGCCGTCGTCGCTACTCGAAGCTGATCGCGTCGTCTTCGTCGGCGACGGTCGCCCCCTCCTGTGCGGCGAAGGCCTCGCGCACGCGCTCGTACGTTTCGTCGAGCGCTTCGACGATCACCGAAGTGTCGCCGATGACCGGCATGAAGTTGGTATCCCCCTCCCATCGCGGGACGATATGGGTGTGGAGGTGGTCGTCGATGGAGCCGCCGGCCCCGTCACCGAGGTTCAAGCCGGCGTTGAACCCGTTCGGCTCCAGTGCAGCCTCGAGCGCGTCGAAGGTTCGCTGTTTCAAGCGGGCGTGATCGAGCAGGATCGGGTCTTCAAGGGCCGCGTACTCGCCGGTGTGGGTGTGAGGGATCACCATCGCGTGACCCGGGTTGTAGGGGTAGTTGTTCAGCATGACGAACGCGTGTTCGCTCCGCGCAACGATCAAATTCTCTTGATCTGAGCCTTGCTCCGGCAGTTCACAGAAAACGCAGTCCTCGATGTCGGCGTTTTTGTCCTCGCGTTCGATCCACTCGATCCGCCACGGTGCGAACACCTGCTCCATGTCGGCTACCACGCGAGGCGCGCCTAAAGCGTTTCAGTCCCGCCGCTCGGGGCGACCGTAACGGAGGATATTGCCTCTTTCCGACCGCCAGCGCAGGAATAAACACTCATAACGCGACGAGAGTTGTCGATAAACGAAATAGGACCCTCTCGTCCAGTCTCTCAGCGAAGGTAACGCCGTCTTGCGATTTTTACGACTCCCCCCTCAAAATGAAGCGTGGGTTTAAGATGGGACTACTGCAAGTAATCAGGTAATGGCAACGACTGACGACTCCTTTAACGGGATGACCGAACACTGCGAGGAGTGCGAGTTGGAAACGCTTCACGAGGTGTCGGTCCAGATCAGAACCGAGAGCATCAAACAGGAGAACGCCCAGTTCTCCCGCGAACCGTACCGCGTGAGCGAGTGCCAGCGCTGTGGCAACCGCTCGAGCCAGCGGATGAACAACGCCTGAGAACGCCGCACTGACCGCGGCCGGTCGGTCTCCCGTTTTCTCCCCCTCCGCGGATCCCTCGTTTCGGTCCAGTGCCGATTTCGGTTCGAAACCGACTGCGTTATTCAGTCGTTACTTCGCAGCCGTCCTCGGTGACGATGATCGTGTGTTCCTTCTGGCTGACGAGGAAGCCGTCGTCTTCCTTGAGAACCGGATAGCTGTGGACGATGTCGTTGCGCTTGAGCCGCCGCAGCGCCATCTCCGGCCGGTCCGTCTCGAGCCAGCGGGTCGCAAACGGCAGCGTCCGGAACTCCTCGGTGATCTGCTCCAGGGCGTCGCGGGCCTGCCGGTTGCGGACGGTGCCCTCGCGCTCGAGCGAGAAGATCTCCTCGCTCGCGCCCTCCGAGACCTTGCCGCCGCCGTCGGTCGCGAACGGTTCGATCGCGACGACATCGCCGACCTCCAGCGTCGTCCCCTGCGAGACGGCGCGGTTGGGGATGTTCGGACTGGTGTGTTGCTCCCAGTGGCCCAGCCCGTGTCCGGTGAGGTTGACGACGGGGTTGTAGCCGTAGCCGTCGATGACGTCTTCGATCTCGGCTCCGATCTCGCCGGTCCCGACGCCGGGTTCGACGATGTCGAGCGCGGCCTCCAAGGCCTGTTCGGAGGCCTCGGCGAGTTCCGGATTGCCGGAGAGGTCGACGGTGACGGCGGTGTCGGCCAGCCAGCCGTCGACGTGGACGCCGATGTCTAAGTTGATCATCTCCTCGCCGAATGTCGTCTCGTCGTCGATCGACGGCGTCGCGTGGGCCGCCTCCTCGTCGACGGAGATATTGACGGGGAAGGCGGGTTCGCCGCCCAGTTCGCGGATGCGATCCTCGGCCCACGTCGCGACCTCGAGGTGGCTCGTGCCGACCTCGACGCGCTCGGCGGCCTCCGCGCGTACCTGCGCGAGGATCTCGCCCGCCTCGCGGTGTTTCTCGTACTTTTCGGACTCGAGGTCCACGTCGGATTCGGCCATGCACCGGGGTTGTACCGGTCGACAAAAAGAGGTTCCGTCTCTCCGACGGCCTCGGTCGGACCGATCAGTCACAACGCGGCCGATCCGGTCGGTCGGTGATCCACTGACAGTCGGGACAGGCGTCGATCCCCTGGACGTTCGCCAGCGGTAACCCACACTGCGGACACCGCCGGATCGCGTGCTGTGGTACTCGGAGCATGGTTCCCCAGATGAATACGTCGATAATAAAACTACTTCACGACGATCGTCGAAACGCAGGCGATAGCGTCCCGCTCGTCGGGAGAGCAGTCGAGACGGTCCGGTCGCGAATCCGACTGTTTGGGGAAGAAACGACGTGTATACGGCGTGTGGCAACGATAGAGACTGCGCCGTTAGGTGCTTTCCGGCCGGAAATCCCGCGACTGGGAATCTCGCTTCCGGTAACCCCGAAACGGCCGCCACGCGTTATACCGATCGGCGGACTCGTCCCGAGTGGCGTGAGAGGCGCCAGCCGGGCGCGTCACTGGCACGCTGATTCGTCCGAAACGCTCGCCGTCCCGAGGCCGGCAGCGAGGACGACCTCGGCGGGTGAATCCCGGGTTCGGGACGGCACCCACGGCCGGTTCGCGGTGAAGTGCTGGTTTTGCGGCGAACGCACCCATCATTTAGTGGATTTTTATCCCGTGGTGGACAGTCATCGAGAGCGATTCCCCGCTCGTCGGCCGTTCTCCGTCGGTTTCGGGCCCAGTAAGTCGACTGCGCATCGGTCAAGTTTTGCCGGCCCGCGATGGAAATGGTAGACCTTTTACCCCCATCGAAGAACCGTATAGACGAGATGAGCTACGACAAGATCGAAGTCCCCGAAGACGGGGCGCAGATCACGCTGAAAGAGGGTACCGACGACGAACTCGAGGTACCTGACAACCCGATCATCCCGATTATTTACGGCGACGGCGTCGGCAGCGACGTCGGCCCCGCCGCACAGAAGGTCCTCGAGGCCGCCGCGGAGGAGACCGGCCGCGAGATCAACTGGATGCGTCTCTACGCGGGCGAGTCCGCACGCGAAAAGTACGACGAGAACCTGCCCGACGAGACCGTCGAGGCGATCAAGGAACACCGCGTCGCGATCAAGGGCCCCCTGACGACGCCCGTCGGTGCCGGATTCCGCTCGCTGAACGTCGCGCTGCGGAAGAAACTCGACCTCTACGCGAACGTCCGACCGACCTACCACCTCGACGGCGTCCCGTCGCCGGTCAAGAACCCCGGCGAGATGGACATGGTCACGTTCCGTGAGAACACGGAAGACGTCTACGCCGGCATCGAGTGGGAGGCCGGTACCGACGAGGTCCAGGAGGTCAAGGAGTTCGTCGAGAACGACATGGGCTTCGACAGCACCATCCACGACGGCCCCGTCGGCATCGGCGTCAAGCCGATCACGGAGTTCGGGACGAAGCGACTCGTCCGCCGCGCCATCGACTACGCCCTCGAACACGACCGCGACTCGGTCACGCTGGTCCACAAGGGCAACATCATGAAGTTCACCGAGGGCCAGTTCCGCGACTGGGGCTACGAGGTTGCAGAAGAAGAGTACGGTGACGAGGTCATCACCGAGGACACGCTCTGGGAGGAGAAAGACGGCGAAGCGCCCGACGACGCAGTCGTCGTCAACGACCGCATCGCGGACAACATGCTCCAGCAGATCCTGACCCGGACCGACGAGTACGACGTCGTCGCGACGATGAACCTGAACGGGGACTACATGTCCGACGCCTGCGGTGCCCAGATCGGTGGCCTCGGCATCGCCCCCGGTTCGAACTTCGGCGACGGCCTCCTGCTGGCCGAACCCGTCCACGGCTCCGCGCCCAAGTACGAGGGCCAGGACAAGGTCAACCCGACCGCCATGATCCTCTCGGGCCGCATGATGCTCGAGTACCTCGGCTGGTCCGACGCCGCCGACCTCGTCCGCGACGCCGTCGAGGAGACCATCTCCTCGGGCAAGGTCACCTACGACTTAGAGCGCCAGCTCGAGGACGCCGAGAAGCTCGCCACCAGCGAGTTCGCCGAGGAAGTCGTCGCGAACATCGAGAAGCTTTCGTAGAAAGCTTCTCGCGCAGTCAGAACGCCGTCGCGTTCTGACGATATCGAGAAACTCTCGTAACGGGTTTCTCTCACTCACGCGGCATCTCTCTGTCTCGATTTCTTTTGCCATCGCCATCGACCAGCGATGGCCGACTCGGTCCGTTCACCCGTCGAATCCGCTCGAGCGACGGCCGCTCCGTTCGCTTCGTAACGCTCTCACGGGCGGCCGTCGTAGCCCCCGTCGATGGACGAACGCGACCTCGCGGTCCGGATCGCCGACACCGACCGAAAACGAACGGACGCCTTCGACGTTCGCCACGCGGTCTTCGTCGCGGAACAGGGCGTCGACGAAGAACTCGAGTACGACGACCACGACGAGACGGCGACCCACTTCGTCGCCTACGACGGCGCGGAGCCGATCGGCGCGGCCCGGCTGCGCGAACCCGAGGACGGCGTCGGCAAGGTCGAACGCGTCGCCGTCCTCGAGTCCCGCCGCGAGGAGGGCGTGGGACGGGCGCTGATGGCGACGCTCGAGCGTCGGGCCGCCGACGAGGGACTCACGGCGCTGAAACTCCACTCCCAGACTCACGCCGCCGACTTCTACCGCGAACTCGGCTACGAGCGCCACGGCTCGGAATTCGAAGAGGCGGGGATTCCTCACGTGGAGATGCGTAAGTCGCTAGCGTGATCCGTCGGGGCCGCGGTCGTCCGTCGGCGCTCGAGCGAGTGCCGTCCCGCCGCCGGCGTCGGCCGCCCGTCTGACTGACTTTCAAGAGTGCGGCCGTGGGCATCGGAGCTATGCAACAGGACAGCTACGTCCCCCTGACCGTCCCCGAAACGACGCTGACGAGGCTGCGAACGACCGGCCGAATCGTCCTCCCGCTCGCGGTCGCGGCCGCCATCACCTGGCTCGGGGTCGTCGTCTTCCTCGAGGTCGTGACGACGTTGCTGACGTAGGGGACGGTGGACTGGCGAGGCACGCTCGAGGCGGTTCGTCGAACCGCTCTCGAGTACGACGTGGGAGCCGCTGGAGCGACCGACGGCGGTTCCGCGTCGAGACGGCGGTGATCGACGGCGTCATTCCCCGCGCCAGCTCGGGTCCTTCCGCGGCGGGCTGAAGACGTCGATGCCGCGGACGACTTCGTCGCCACGGTTTTCCGCGGCATGGGGCTGGTCGCCCGGAATCGCGTAGGAGTCGCCCGGACCGCAGACGATCTCCGTTCGCCCGTCGCGGTCGTCGCCACCGACGAGAAAGGTCAGTTCTCCCGAGCAGATGTACCCGGTCTGTTCGTGTGGGTGGCTGTGTTCCTCGACGACCGCGCCCGGTTCGATCTCGAAGTGCTGGACGTTCATCGAGTCGGTACCGGCAAGCAGCGCCAGATGGACGCCATCGGCGGCCTCGGCCGGCTCGCGGTCGGTCAGGGAGACGCGTTCCATACGACCGTCGAACGATGATCGCCGATATAATTCCACGGGTTCCGATCGATTCTGGCACCCACCGATCGACCCGGGCCGGGACGTGGGTCGCCGACGACGGATCGCGACCGGAAAGCGTATCAACTACATGTGATAACGGAATAACATGAATCCGTACGTACTGCTCGCCGGGGCGATCCTGTCGGAACTCGTCGGTACGACGGCGCTCAAACTCTCCGAGGGGTTCTCTCGGCCGCTCCCGAGTCTCGTCGTCTTGCTCGGCTACGGCGTCGCCTTCTACCTCCTCTCGTTGACTCTCGAGGAACTGCCGGTCGGACTCGTCTACGCGACGTGGGCCGCGCTCGGAATCGTCGGCGTCGCGTCGATCGGCGTCGTCGTCTTCGGCGAGCGCCTCGATCCGGCGGCCGTCGTCGGGCTGGGACTCGTCCTCGCTGGCGTCTACTGTCTCAACGTCGTCTCGGACGTGGCCGCCCACTGACGCCCGCGGGGGAGTAGCGAACCGCCGGCGATCACGTTCGCCGTGCGTGGCGAAGGTTGAACTGTCCCGAGGAGCCATCTCGAGGCATGTACGCCGTCGTCGGCTGTAGCGAGTGTTCGAACCTCTGGATCATCGAGGGCCGTTCGGAGACGACCCAGTGTCCCCGCTGTGGCGCGCGCAAGGCCTACGAGAAACGCAAGAAGTTCGTCGAGACCGACGATGCGGCTCACGCCCGCGACGTGCGCGCCTCGATGCTCGCGAACCGACAGGGCGAGGGCGAGGCCTTCGCCGAACTCGATTCCTTCGACGCCCTCGAGGACGAGGTCGCCGACGGCGTTGTCGACGACGAGGAGTACCTCGCGGAGTCCGGACTGGACGTCGACGCGGTCGACGCCGCCGGCGAGCGCGACCCGCGCGGCCCGACCCGAAGCGGGAGCAAGCGAGAGATCGTGGAGGCGGCCCTCGAAGCCCTCGAGGAGCCGACTGAGGGCGAAATCATCGATTACGCTGCCGAACGCGGCGTCAAACCCGAGTACGTTCGGGACGCTCTCGAGAAGCTGACGCGCCGGGGCGTCGTCAGCGAGAGTCGCGGCCGGTATCGGCTGCTGTGAGTCTCCCGTCGCGGTGCCGGCCTACCGACCGAGGTCCTCGTGGGCACTCGCGAGGTGGTTCGACGCCAGCGCACCGAGCAGGGAGAGTTCGCCGGCGAGCGCGCCGACGGCGATGATTTCGGCCAGCGCGTCGGCGTTCGAGCCGGGCGGATCGCCCCCGCCTCGCAGCCCCAGAACGTCCAGCGCCTCGGCCTGGGTCGGGAGTTTCGTGCCGCCGCCGACGGTCCCGACCTCGAGCGAGGCCAGCGAGACGCTGGCGTAGAGGTCGGTCGTGCCGTCCTCGCGCTCGCGGGCGTCCATCGTCGTGATGGTGTTGGCGGCCTCGACGACCTGGGCCTCGTCCTGTCCGGTCGCGAGGAAGGCCGCGCCGACGACGTTGGCGGCGTGGGCGTTGAACCCCAGACTGCCGGCCTTGGCGCTGCCGACGAGGTTCTTGCGGGCGTTGGCCTCGGCGATGGCGTCGGCGGTCGTGTGGAGGCGCTCCTCGACCAGTTCGCCGGGGATCACGGCGTCGGCGGTGACCGAGCGGCCCCGCCCCTCGACGGCGTTGATGGCGGCGGGTTTCTTGTCCGAACAGAGGTTGCCCGAGAGCGCGACGAGGGAGGCGGGGGTCTCGGCCTCGACGACCTCGCAGGCCTCGCCGGTGGCGATCGTGGCCATGTTCATGCCCATCGCGTCCTTGGTGTCGTAGGCGAAACGTAGGTAAACGGAGTCACCGACGACGTAGGGCTCGACGTCGAGCAGTTCGCCGTGGCTGGTGGTGGACTCGGCGGCCTCGGCCAGCGCCGCGACGTTCTGGGAGACCCAGTCGACCGTCTCGGCCGCCTCGGCGACGCCCGCGACCCGAAACACCGGCGCGCGGGTCATCCCGTTTTTCGTCACGCGGGCATCGGCACCGCCCGCGGACCGGATCACGCCCAGCCCGCGGTTGACCGACGCCAGCAGTGCCCCCTCGGTCGTCGCCAGCGGCAGGTAGTGATCGCCGTCGGCCGCACCGCCGTCTACCGGGACCGGCCCCACGACGCCCATCGGCACCTGTGCCGCGCCGATCATGTTCTCGATGTTGGGCTCCGCTCGCTCGGCGTCGAAGGCGTAGTCGCCGATCGCCTCGAGGTCGGTCCCCGACTCGCGTTCGACCAGCAGCCGCCGGGCCGCGGCCGCGGTGTCGTGGTCGGCGTGGTCCTCGAGTTCGTGAATGCGGAGGTCCCCCTCCTGAACCCGGTCAGCGAGGGTCTCGGGATCTGTCATGGGTAGGCCGAGACGGGGCCGGCCCCTAACAGTTGCTGATTGGCCGCGGCTTCAGTCGGAGCCGAGGTCGAGCGAGAGGTCGCCGCCGACGGCGCGATACCCCGCGACCCCCTCGTAACAGACCAGCGCCAACAGCGCGCCGGTCCCGATCGTGGCGATGACGAGTTCCCGGAGTCCCTCGGCCTCGGCGGCGAACGCGACCGCGAACACGGCCGTCGCGAGCGCGGCGAACCGGAGCCTGCTTCGGGGGCTGATCGCCGCGTCGGTGACCGCGAGATACAGCTGCGGGACGGCGACGGCGACGCCGGCAAACAGCAGTACCGCGACCACCGGGCCGTCCCGAAGCGAAACCCCGAACTGTCCCTCGAGGACGACCGAGACGGCGACCGCGAGGACGAACACCAGCAGCGAGCCGAAGAGGACGCGACCTTCGCGATCGATCATACTGGCCGGTCAACGCGGGGCCGGGTCAACGTTGCGCTCGGTTGCAGTCTCGGCGACTGTCGGCGTCGCAGTCGCGGGCGGGGGCGGTCCCGTGTCACCGATCCACGGGACCGCTCGAGGGGGTCGATTTTTGCCGCTGGATCGAGAGGACGGGAGCATGGACGTCGGACTCATGGTGACGGACTTCGGCGACACCGATCTCGCGGACGTGGCCGTCCGCGCGGAGGACAGCGGCTACGACGCCGTCTGGCTCGGCGAACTCTGGGGGGCAAGCAGCATCGTACAGGCGACCGAGATCGCCTGCCGGACCGACGAGATCGGTATTGGCACCGCGATCGTGAACGTCTACTCGCGGACGCCGGCCGTCCTCGCGATGACCGCCGCCTCGCTCCAGGACGTCTCGGACGGCCGGTTCACGCTCGGCCTCGGAACGAGTACCGCCACCGCGGTCGAGGGGCTCCACGGGATGGCGTTCGACCGGCCGGTGCGACGAGCCCACGAGACGATCGAACTGGTCCGCGAACTGACCGCGGGCACCGGCGACCCGGTCGACTACGAGGGCGAACTGCTCGAGTCGTCGGCGTTCCCGTCGATCGAGGTCCCGGTGTCGATCTACCACGCCGGGCTCGGCCCGGCTAACCGCCGGGTCGTCGGCCGGCTGGCCGACGGCTGGATTCCGCACAACGTCCCGTTCTCGCGGCTCGAGACTGCCTTCGAGGAGGTCGCGGCGGCCGCACGAGAGCGCGACCGCGACCCCGACGCGATCGAGATCGCGCCGTACGTGCCGGCGGCGGTCAGCGACGACCCCGAGGAGGCCCGCGAGACGCTGCGTCGGCACGTCGCCTACTACGTCGGGAGCGGCGAGGGGTACCACCGGGCGGTCGCGACCGAGTTCCCCGACGAAGCCGATCGGATCGCCGAAGCCTGGCGGGCGGGCGAGAAGGGCGAGGCGGCGGCCGCGGTGACCGACGCGATGATCGCGGATCTGGGCGTAGCCGGCACTCCTGAGGCGGCTCGCGAGCGGCTCCGGACCCTCGTTGCCGAGACCGGGATCGACCATCCGATCGTCGTCGTCCCCGAGCCCGCTTCCGATGACGTCGCCGAGGCGACGATCCGGGAACTCGCGCCCGACCGGCTGTAGGCGGACCGAGTGGCGGGACGGATCGGCACGCCCGCGGTCGTGCGATCCGGCAGCCGACGCCGCGACCGATCACGTGGATCTCGCTCTCGAGACCGACTCCGAGACGTCCGTCGCCGGCGCTACTCGAGCCCGACTCGGCACCCGGTCTCGGCCGATTCGTAGGCGGCCTCGATCGTCCGCAGGTCCGCCAGCCCGTCCGCGCCGTCGGGTTCGGGTGTGGTACCGGTCAGTACGCAGTAGCCGAAGTAGTCGAACTCCTCGCAGACCTCGTCGACGGACGGGCCGGTGTACTCCATACAGACGTCCCCACTCTCGACGACCATCTCCTGTGGAACGACGCCGCCGAACGGCGACTCGATGTGGACCTTTCCGTCGGTGCCGACCAGCTCGAGCTGGCTATTGGCGTGGGCGTCGAAACTGGCGGTACACGAGGCCGTCGCGTCCGTCCCGAACTCGAGTTGGACGGCGACGTGTTCGTCGACGGCCGCGAAGGGGCCGCCGCTCGAGTGTGTGGTCGCGTACACGCCCGTCGGCTCGCGATCGAGCAGAAACCGGATCGTGTTGAGCGGATAGATCCCGAGATCGACCAGCGCGCCGCCGCCGGCGAGGGCGGGATCGAGCCGCCAGCTGTCGGGCCCCGCGGTCTCGAGCAGCGGGTTGGAGAAGCAGCCGTGGAGCTGGACGACGTCGCCGATGGCGCGCTCGCGGACGAGGTCCCGCGTGCGCCGAACCGTCGGCTCGGTCTGGAGCCGGTAGGCCGTCATCAGGGTCACGCCGGCGTCGGCACACGCGTCGACGATCTCGCGGGCGCGGTCGACGGTCGTCTCGAGCGGTTTTTCGCAGATAACGTGCTTGCCGCGGTCGGCGGCCGCGATCGCGTACCGTCCGTGGGTCGCGTTCGGCGTCGTACGTCTCGGCGACGTCCGTCGCCCGATCGGGGGAACTCGTCACCAGCGTCGTCGTCTCGCAGTAGGCCCCCGCGTCGATCGCCGGCAGCGCGCGCTGGCGTGCGAAGCCGCCGATTCCGACGACGGCGAGGCGAACCGTGCCCGCCGCCGATTCGCGCTCCCAGTCCCGTCGGGTGAAGTCCGCGAAGGCGTCCTCGAGTGCCATACCGTCGCTAGGGCGGCGAACGGAAAGGATCCAGTGTCCAGATCACGAACTGTCTCGGCTACGGACCGGTCGGTTCGCCCGAACAACTGATAGCTGGTTTTCGATCGTTCTACCAGCCGATGGTATTCCCCCGGAACGCAGTATCGAAGGAAAAAATTATTCAATATGCGTCTCTGAGTTGTAGTCACTCACAGGTGACGTCCAATGGCTAACATGGAAACGGCGGAGCTGGAAACCGACCTAAGTCTGTTCAAATACGACAACCTAGAGCAGTTGCCCCCCCAGTACCGGGATCTCGAGGAGTCGGAACGAACGGACCGCATCGAGGCGGCCCTCGAGGAGTTGGGCGACGACGTCGTCATCCTCGGGCACAACTACCAGCGACGCGAGATCGTTGAACACGCCGACTTCATCGGGGACTCCTACCAGCTCTCGACGGAGGCGGCCGAGGCCGACGCCGAGTACGTGATCTTCGGCGGCGTGACGTTCATGGCCGAGAGCGCGGACATCATCACCGACGACGACCAGTCCGTGATCCTCCCGAGCATGGAGGCCTCGTGTCCGATGGCGGGGATGGCCGAGGCCCTGCAGGTCGACAGCGCGTGGGCCGAGATCACGGCCGCCGCGCCCGACGACGACATCATCCCGATCACCTACATGAACTCCTACGCGGACCTGAAGGCTTTCTGTGCGAGCCAGGGTGGGCTCGTCTGTACCTCCTCGAACGCCCACAAGGCCTTCGAGTACGCCTTCGACAAGGGCGATAAAGTCCTCTTTCTCCCGGACAAACACCTCGGGGAGAACACGGCCCACCGGCTCGGTATGGAAGACGAGATCGCCCAGTGGGACCCCTGGGATCCGGCGGGGAAAGACGCCGATGAGGTCGCCGAGAGCGACATCATCCTCTGGGACGGCTACTGTCAGGTCCACGAGCGGTTCACCGCCGACCACATCGCCAAGATCCGTGCGGACCACCCCGACGCGAAGGTGGTCGTCCACCCCGAGTGTCGCCGCGAGGTCGTCGAGGCCGCCGACCGGGTCGGTTCGACCAGCACGATCTGCGAGACGGTCGAAAACGCCGATCCCGGCGAGACGTGGGCCATCGGCACCGAGATCCACCTCACGAACCACCTCCAGCGCTGGCACCCCGAGGTGAACGTCCTTCCGCTCTGTGGCGAGGCCTGCATGGACTGCAACGCCATGCGACAGATCGACCCCAACTATCTCACCTGGGTCCTCGAGGAACTCGTCGCGGGCCGGGAACACAACGTGATCGAGGTCGCCCCCGAGGAGAAGGAACTCGCGGAAGTGGCCCTCGACCGCATGCTCGAGATCTGAGATGACCGAAACCGACACCAGCACGGCGACGACGACCGACGGCGAAGTTACGGACGTTCTCGTCGTCGGCAGCGGCATCGCGGGCTGTGCGGCCGCCCTGTCGGCCGCCCGGGAGGGCGCGGAGGTTCTCCTCCTGACGAAAGCGACCAAACCCGACGACGCCAGCACCGACTGGGCCCAAGGTGGTATCTCCACGACGCGGGGCGACCCCGACTCGCTCAAATCGGATATCATCGACGCTAGCGACGGTACCGCCGATCCCGATGCCGTCGAGACGCTCGTCGCGAACGCCGACGACGCCGTCGAAGACGTTCTCGTCGACACCCTCGAGGTCGCGTTCGACGAGAGCGAGGACGGCGAGTTCGACTACACCCGCGAGGCGGCCCACTCCGAGTACCGGATCCTCCACGTCGACGCCGCGACCGGCTCGCACATCCTGCGCCCGTTCCTCAACTACGTCGACGCCCACGAACACATTGAGGTCCGTCAGGACACGGCGGCGCTCGAGTTGATCACCGCCGAGGGGCGGGTCCACGGCGTGGTAAGCGACGAACGGCCGGAAGGCCACCCGATCTACGCCGGCGCGACGGTGTTGGCGACCGGCGGCGTCGGCGCGCTCTACGGCCGGTCGACCAACCCCGACGGCGCGACCGGCGACGGCATCGCCATGGCAGCACTCGCCGGAGCCGACGTCGAGGACATGGAGTACGTCCAGTTCCACCCGACCGCCTATGCTGGCGACGACCCCTTCTTGCTCTCGGAAGCCCTGCGTGGCGAGGGCGCAGTGCTTCGCAACGGGGACGGCGAGCGGTTCATGACCGAGTACCACCCGCAGGGCGATCTCGCGCCGCGGGACGTGGTCGCTCGCGCCGTCGAAACGGAACGCGAGGAAACCAGCGCGGTCGTCCTCGACGTGAGCCCCCTCGAGTTCGAGGCGGAGTACCCCGCCATCGCCGAGAAGTGCCGCGACCGCGGCATCGAGGGCGACGAGATCCCCGTCGCGCCCTGCGAACACTTCCTGTGTGGCGGCATCGCCGTCGACGACCGCGGTCGCACCTCGCTCGATCGGCTCTACGCCGCCGGGGAGTGTGCCCGCACCGGCGTCCACGGCGCGAACCGGCTGGCGAGTACCAGCCTGCTCGAGGGGCTCGTTTGGGGACTGCGCGCGGGTGAGGACGCTGTCGGGTTCGATCCGGAGCCCGTCGAGGCCCCCGAACTCCGAAACCGCGACCCCGACCTGCCCGACCGGTTCGCCGCCGAGAAATTCACTCGTCTCACGCGGACGATGGACGAGTACCTCGGCCTCGAGCGCGACCCCGCGGAGATCGCCCGCGCGGGTTCGGTCCTCCGGCGGCTCAAGGGCGAGGTCGACGCCTACGTCCGCACGCGGACGACACGCAGCCTCTACGAACTGCGCAACGCCAGCGTCGTCGCGCTGTTGATCGCGCGTGCGGCGAGCGAGAACACCGAGTCGATCGGCTGTCACTACGTCGTCGACGCGGAACGTCCGCCTCGAGCCTGACCGGACGACTCCTGGTCGCAGTTCCCGTTCCGCTTTCGGAACGCTTGAAGTCACCTGTGGAGAATGTCGAGCGTGGCCCGCGCTCGCCTCTTCGCCTCCCTCTGTGGACTCGTCTTCTTCATCAACCTCGCCAGAATCGTCTTCGCACCGCTGCTCGACGTGTTCATCGGCGAGTTCGCGATCGGCGAGGCGACGGCCGGACTCATCGTGACGCTCGCGTGGGTCGGGAGCGCGTCGCCCCGATTGCCCACCGGCTGGCTGCTCACGAAGGTCCCGAGACACTACGTCGTGATCGGTGCGGGCACGATCCTCGCGGTTGCGTCCGGCCTCGCCGCGACCGCGACGACGGTCCGTCATCTCATGATCGGCGCGTTCCTCATGGGAATCGCTTCCGGGGTGTACTTCGTCTCGGCGAACCCGCTGTTGAGCGAACTGTACCCGACGCGGATCGGCCGCGTCATGGGGATCCACGGGGCCGCCAGCCAGCTCGCCGCGGTGGTCGCCGCCCCGTTCGTCGCGCTCGCCCTTCTCGTCGACTGGCGGCTCTCGCTGTGGGCGATCGCCGTCGGTGCGGCGGTCGTCACGGCCTACGCGTGGTACGCCGCGAGCGGGACCGAGATGCCGGCGGCGGGACGGGACGACCGCGAGTTCGTCGCCGGCGCGCTCTCGGAGTGGCGGATCATCGTGACGGCGCTCGCCATCGTCGGTGCCGCGTCGTTCGTCTGGCAGGGCGTGTTCAACTTCTACGAACTCTACATGCAGTCGAAGGGGCTCTCCGACCGCGCCGCGGGGGCGATGCTCACGGTCGTCTTCGCCGCCGGGGTGCCCGCGTTCTTCTTCGGCGGCGACCTGGCCGACAGGCTCCCGAAGATCCCGCTTCTGCTCGGAATCGTCGGTTCCTTCGCCGCCTGCCTGCTCGCGCTCACCGCCGTCGACGGGCTCGTCGCGCTTGTCGCGCTCTCCGCGCTCATCGGGTTCGTCATCCACACGCTGTTTCCGGCCACGGACACGTATCTCCTCGACACGCTCCCGGACGCCGCGCGCGCCAGCGCCTACGCCGTGTTCAGTTCCGCGTGGATGCTCTCCCAGGCGCTCGGCTCGTCCGCGCTGGGGCTGTTCATCGAGCGGGGATACACCTACGACGCGGTCTTCGCCGCCGCCGCGCTCGTTCTCGCCGCTACGATCGCGGTCCTCGTCGTCCTCGAGCGGACGGGACGACTCCCCGAGTAGCCCGTGGATCGCGGCGAACCGGCCGGTCTCGAGTTCGAGGCCGCACCAAGCGGGTCGCTTTTTTGCCGGGCGCTCACAGACTCGCGTATGATCACCGACGTGCAGGTCGAACGCTGGCTCCGCGAGGACGTGGGCCATCACGACGTGACGAATCAGGTGCCCGGCGAAACGACCGGGCGACTCGTCGCGAAAGAGTCGGGCGTCGCTGCCGGCCTCGAGGCCGCGACGGCGGTCTTCGACTACCTCGACGTACCCGTGACCGATCGCCTCGAGGACGGAACCGAGATCGAACCTGGCGACGAACTCCTTCGGGTCGAAGGGGCCGCACGCGAGGTGTTGCGGGGCGAGCGCGTCGCCGTGAACCTCGCGGGCCACGCGTCGGGAATCGCAACGCGGACCCACGAGGCCGTCACCGCGGCGCGAACCGAAACGGACGATGTCGCGATCGCCGCGACCCGCAAGACCACCCCCGGCCTCCGCGGGGTCGAGAAGCGTGCGGTCGTCGCGGGCGGCGGCGACACCCACCGGCTCGATCTCTCGCATATGGTCATGGTCAAGGACAATCACATCGAAGAGATGGGCCTCGAGGGGGCGATCGCCCACTTCGACGAGCGGACGTCGTTCGCGACGAAGATCGACGTCGAGGTCGAACGCGTCGAAGACGCCCCGCGTGCGGCCACAGCGGGTGCCGATATCGTCCTGCTGGACAACATGACGCCCGACCGGACGCGGGACGCGGTCGCGGAACTCGCCGACTACGACGGCGTGTTGGCCGAGGCCAGCGGCGGGATCGCCGTCGCGGACGTGCCCGACTACGCCGCCACCGGTGTCGACGTGATCTCGATGGGGTCGCTGACCCACTCAGCGCCGTCGCTGGATCTCTCCTTTCGAACCGGGAACTGACGCCCGCTTACTCCTCGCTCCAGGCCTGAACGTCCGACTCCTCGAGGAAGAGCGAGGGATCGTCGTGGGAGAACGTCACCCAGCCCGCGACGGGATCGGCCGCGACGTGAACCAGCAACTCCGCCTCGAGCAGCGCGGTTTTGAAGACGGATCGACACGCCGAGACGTCGTAGACCAGTGGGACGAGGACGGCCGTCTCGGTTTCCTCGTCGCGTTCGACCGCAAGCGCCACCCGCCGATCGCCGTCGCCCTCCTCGAGGGGCCGGTAGTAGACATCGGCCGCGGAAATCGTTACGTCGCCGTCCTCGATCAGTCCTTCGACGAGTTCGTACGCCGACTGCGAGACCGCGACGTCGAGCCCGGTCCGATCCTCGCTCTCGACCGGTGAGACGTCGGTCGGTTCGAGGACGACGGCGTCCCAGCCCTCCTCGCGGTACTCTTCGGCGATTCCCGCCGCGTCCTCGAGGAGGTCGTCCCAGACGGCGTCCGTCCCCATCGAGTCCTCCGCCGTCATCGCCGCCCCTCCGGTCCCGTCGGTGTGTGCATACCCGGGGGAACGGCGTGGAGACGAAAAACGTTACCTCACTTCGGGGATCGTGGTAGTGGTCCGATATTATTAGGTGATGGCGAATCGACACGTCACGTATGTCCGCCCGCGACGACTCGGGACGCGATCGCAAACCGTTCCCGAAACGACTGGGTGAACTCGCCGTTTCGATCGTCGTCCTGACCGGCGTGACGGTCGTGGTCGGCTACGGCGGCTGGGCCGTCCTGACGCTGCTCGCCAAGCTGGGCGGTCCCGACCCGGAGACGGCCGACGGGGACCCGCTCAGGGAGCGACTACTGGCCTGGCCCGAACGGAACCGCGAGTTCATGCGAAACGACGGCTGGGGGGAACTCCCGCTGAAACCGTAGCCCGACGCGAGCGGCCGACTCGTTCCGTCACGGCTCGGACTCCGCGTCGTCGATCGAACCGACAGTCGCATCGCCGACCAGTTCGTCCTCGAGCGCCCGGCGGACGGGCTCGGGATCGGCCGGGCCGTCCGCGTCCGCGACGGTGCCGACCGACGCCGGCTCGAGCGAGAGCCCGAGCGTGCCGTAGACTCCCTCGAGAACGTCTGCGAGTCCTTCCCGGTTCGCGACGAGGACGACGCCAGCGACGAGCGCGGCGTCCTGCCGGACCCGCTGGGCGATGCCGACGACCTTCCGTCGCTGCCCGTCCCTCCCCTCGGTCGACAGCGAGTGGGTCCCCGGACAGAACGCGTCGTCGGGCTCGCCCCTGACCGGCGAGGGGCCCAGTCCCTCGAGCGCGCGCTCGACGGCGGTCGTGGCGCGCTCGTAGCGGTCGGTCGTCCCCTGCCGATACTCCGCGACCGGCTCCGCACGGGCAAAGGCCAGCGTCGTCTCGCCGTCGTAGGCGACCGCCCGCCCGCCGACCGACCGCTCGATCGGCGGGAACCCCCGGTCGTCGGCCGTCTCGCGGGCGCGGTCGTACCCCTCGAGTTCGGCGTCCCGGCGGCCGAACGCGACCTGTCGGTGGGGGACCCAGACCCGGACGGCGGGCTCGCCGTCGGCGGCGCTCGAGAGCAGTCGGCGGGTCGCGTCGCGATCGGCGGGGATCGAATCGGCCCGTCCACGAAGCACGCGCATATCGGCCGTTCGACTCGGTGGGTCTAAACGGTCACGCCACCCAGCGTCGGACGACCGATGGCCGTTACGCTCCCCGAAGCAGTCCTGGCCCAGTACGAGCGCTTCTCGCTGTACAACTCGCCCTATCCCGCCCACGACGGCGGCTGTGCGATCGATTGCTATCCCGGGACGCTCGCCGACGGGCGGACGACCGCCGCGCCGAGCCCGGTCGCCGGCACCGTCCGGGAGACCCGCACCGTCCGCGCGCCGCCGAAACCCTACGCGCCCGACCACGACCACCTGATCCTGCTCGAGCCAGCGGCCTCGAGCCCGCTGGCCGGCCGCACGGTCCGGATCCTCCACGTCGAGCCCACCGTTGCGGCCGGCGACCGCGTCGAGCGGGGCGACTCGCTGGGGCGGCTCGTCCGCGCGGGCTTTTTCGCGCCGTGGGTCGACAACCACCTCCACGTCGGGTTCCGGAGGCCGGATCAAAACCCCTACCGGGCGTCGGGGTCGCTCCCGATCGACCTCGGGGTATCGGTCCGGCCGCTCGAGTGGGACGGCACCGGCCGCGTCCGATCGGCCGGCGACACCTACGCGGTACTGGATGCGCCAGTGCATCCGAATCCCGGCGCTGAATTCGTCGGCGTGGGGGCCGACGGCGGCGTCATAGACGGCGGGCTCCCCCACTACGACGGCGGCGGACTGCTCGAGCGCGGCGAGTCGCTCGAGGCCGACGACCCGGCCGAGACGGTCGTCTCGCTGAACGGCGATCGCCTCGGCGTCGCGACCGGCCGGACGATCGCGTGGGACGACCTGACCGTCACGGCAAACGGCGAGCCGATCACCGGGGTGTCGCTGTTCTGTGCCCGCGACGGCGCGTTCGGTGCGAAACTGATCTGTCCCGATCGCCGCTTCGAAGTCGGGACGGACGTTCGCGTGCGGGCCCGCTCGAGCGACGAGCGCTGATCGATGCCCGTCCCGGACCGCGGTCCGCGAACCAACGGCGGACAACGGGAACGACTAGAAACGTAGCTGTCAAGAGCGTCGCCGAGAGACGGGCGGCTATGACCGAGGACACCCCGACGGAGGCCATGCTCGAGGAGTTCGACGATCGCGAGAGCATGCTGCAACACTTCCTCGACGAGAACCAGGAGTTCCTCTCGTGGCTCGGGACGAGCATCGATCACGTCGGCGACGGCACGATGACGATGTCGATCCCCTACGACGAGAAGTTGACGAACACGCGGCCCACCGCCGCCGACGACGAACGGGCGGACATGCACGGCGGCGTCGCCGCGACGCTGATCGATACCGTCGGCGGCCTCTGTCTGCGGACGGCCATGGACGATCCCTTCGGCGCGCGGATCGCGACCATCAACCTGAACCTCAACTATCTCCGACCGGCGACGGGGGATCTCGTGGCGACGGCGGACGTCGTCCGGGTCGGCGGCAGCGTCGGCGTCAGCGAGATCGTCGTCGAGAGTACGACGCCCGACGGGGAAACCCACGAGGTCGCGATCGGGCAGGGCGCGTATCGGGTCTTCCGGGGCGACTGATCCCGGTCACGGCCGCGCTCGTCGCGGCTCCGCCTCGTTCTCGCTCTCCGTCGGTCACCGATCGGCGTCGTCTACGAGTCGGCGGTCAGTATCCGCAATCGAGCCACGAACGCCGCGGTAACGAGTCCGAAGACGAGCGCGGGCAGAAACGCACTCGCCGAGACGTAGTACCAGAACACGTACGCGCTACCGGCGGCACCGAGCAGGTACACCGGCAGTAACCGCCGTTCGTTCATTCGGACGGTCCCTCCATCGTCGATCCGTCGCTCGAGTTATCGCCGACCACCACACGTACCGATCGAACCCCGCTCATACCCCTTCGTTCGACTGACGGGGGTAAACATCTGCGGACCGACAACCGTCGGCCGAGCGTCCCGCTCTCGCGAGCGACCGTGTCCCCGTCGATGGCAGTCCTCGAGTGTCGGCGGCGCAGCGACTCAGCCGTCGGTGGATACCATCCGCAGCCGAACGACGAGATAGCCCGCGACGAGGGCGAACGCACCGGCGTACAGCCACGTCCCGTTCGTAATCGCGTAGCTGAACGCGATGGCGTTGAGCGCGATACCGACCAGATACAGCGGACGCAGTCGCCGCCGGTTCATGTGCGATCACCGCCCGTCGCCGACTCGAGGCGCGGACCGTCCGCTTCGTCGTCGAGTCGTGATCGACCGGAGTCCATAGCCGACCCTTGGATCGACGGCCGTGAAAAGGCAGGGGCCGAGCGAGCCACCGTCGACGGGCGGTTACGCGAACGCGATCTCCGCGCTCGGTTCGACCTCGCCGAACAGCCACGCGGCGTGATCGAGGGCGTACTCGCGGTGGTCGTCCTCGATCGCGCCGATGCAGTCCTCGAGCATGATCGGCCGGAAATCCCGTAGCCCCGCACTACCGCCGGTGTGGAGAACACAGACGTTCGCGAGGGTCCCACAGATCACCAGGTCGTCGATCCCGCGGGCGTTCAGCCATCCCTCGAGTTCGGTGTTGTAAAAGGCGTCGTAGGTGTGTTTCTCGATCACGTGGTCCCCGTCTTCGACGGGCAGCTCGTCGACGATCTCGGCCTCCCACGAGCCCTCGAGGACGTGTTCGCCCCACTGGTCGAACTCGTCGTAGTAGTGGGCGTCGTCGAACTGTTCCGGTGGGTGGACGTCGCGTGTGAAGACCACCTGCGTCCCGGCCTCGCGAGCGCGCTCGAGCAAGTCGGCGATCGGCTCGATGACGGCCTCGCTGCCCGGCGCGTACAGCGAGCCGTCCGGGTGACAGAATCCGTTTTGCATGTCGACGACCACTACCGCCGTGCGATCCGGATCGAGTTGCATGGTTGACGGTACGAACGGGATCGTCAAAACGTTCGCGCCGGCCTCGAGGCGGTTCGCGTATCGCCCGCAACTCGCGGCTCACCGCCCGACCGCCTTTCATGCGACTGCCGAATACGGAACCCGCTGGGACGAGAACATCGCTCCGTTCCGCGAACCCCTTCGATCCGATCATGAAGTACGAACGCCTCGAGGAGTACGGCGCGATCGGCGACGGAAACACGGTCGCCCTCGTCGGCCGCGACGGCTCGATCGACTGGTGTCCGTTGCCCCACGTCGAGTCGCCGAGCGTCTTCGCCGCCCTGCTCGATGCCGACCGCGGCGGCCGCTTCGCCGTCCGCCCCCGGCAGTCGTTCGAGTCCGTCCAGCGCTACCGAGATCGGACGAACGTCCTCGAGACGACGTTCCGGACCGCCGGCGGCGCGGCGACGGTGACCGATTTCGTGCCCGTCACCGACGCCGACGACCGGCCGCCCGCCGTCTACCGGAAACTGGACTGCGAGGACGGCCCGCTCGAGGTCGCGATCGAGTTCGACCCCCGATTCGACTACGCGCGGGACGTGCCCGAGATCGAGTCGACGGCCGACGGCGTCGTCGCGACCGGCGACGACGAGCGGGCCGCCCTCGCGAGCGACCTCCCGCTCGAGCCCGCGAGCGACGGCCCCGGAGCGACCGCGACCGCGACGCTCGCGGGCGGCGAGACGCGCTGGCTCGCGCTCGGGTACGGCGAGGGAATCGCCTTCGAACCGTCGCGGTATCGGGAGGCACTCGCTGGAACGATCGACTACTGGCGCGACTGGGTCCACGACTGCGACGGCGGGGAGCGTCCCGTCGGCGACCGGTGGCACGACCTCGCGGTCCGGTCGTCGCTCGTCCTCAAACTCCTGATTCACCGCGAGACGGGCGCTGTGTGTGCGGCCCCGACGACCTCGCTGCCCGAGGACGTCGGCGGCGTCCGCAACTGGGACTATCGCTACAACTGGATCCGCGACGCAGCCTTCACCGTCCGGGCGCTGGCCGAACTGGACCACCTCGAGGAGGCGCGGTCGTACTTCCGGCTGTGTCTCGACCACTGTCGGCACCACGACCCGGCCGACGTGCCGCCGGTCTACGACCTCCACGGCGGGGCCGACCTCGAGGAGCGCGTCCTCGATCACCTCGAGGGCTACCGCCGTTCGGCCCCCGTTCGCGTCGGCAACGCGGCCCGGAAGCAACACCAGCTCGACGTCTACGGCGAGTTGATCCTCGCGATCTACGAGAGCGTCCGCTACGGCGAGCCGATCCGGGCCGACGACTGGGCGGTGGTCCGTGACTTCGTCGAGTACGTCTGCGACGGCTGGGACGACCCCGACGCCGGGATCTGGGAGGTACGGAGCGACCCCGAGCAGTTCGTCTACTCGAAGGTGATGTGCTGGACGGCGCTCGATCGCGGGATCGAACTCGCCGCGGCCGCCGACGGCGTCGACGCGCCCCTCGAGCGCTGGCGGGCCCGTCGCGAGGACGTCCGCGAGGCGATCCTCGAGCGGGGGTTCAGAGAGGGAACGAACAGCTTCGTGCGCGCTTTCGACGACGAGGACACGCTCGACGCGGCGAACCTGCTCGTTCCGGTCGTCGGGTTCCTCCCGCCCGACGACGACCGCGTCCGGGGGACGATCGACGCGACGCTGGACCGGCTGGCGACCGACGACGGACTCGTCCGGCGCTACGAGGGCGACGACGGCCTGCCGGGGGTCGACAGCCCGTTCGTCGTGTGTTCGTTCTGGCTCGTCACTGCGCTCGCGCTCGCCGGGCGGACCGACGAGGCCCGCGACCGCTTCGAGTCGGTCCTCGAGTACGCCAGTCCGCTCGGCCTGCTGTCCGAAGCGATCGACGAGGAGACCGGCGAACAACGGGGCAACTATCCGCAGGCCTACAGCCACATCGGGCTGCTCAACGGCGCGCTGTACCTGGCGGACGCGACCGGCTCGGGCGACGCGTCGCCGGCACCGCTCGGGAGCGAGGCTGACGGCCTCGATTCGGAGACGGAGATCGTCCGGCGATCGAACGACGACGAGTGAGACCAATGAGCGACGACAACACCAACGACTCGAGCGAGGAATCGACTGCGGTGACGACAGACGCGCGAGAGCGCCGTTCGCGACCCGACGACGGCGACGGAAGCGGAGCGGACGGCTCGAACGGGAGCGGCGCAAACGACGGTGGCGACGGAAACGGCGACGGCGGCGACTCGATGCGGCCGGGCGAGATGATGCTCAAACATCCAGTAAAGGAGACCTGGGTCCAGTACGCCGTCATCTCGCTCGGTATCTGGCTCGTCGCGAGTACACCGGCCCTGAACTACGGGAGCGCGTTGATGGTCTGGAACGGCGTCGTCAGCGGGCTCCTCCTGATCGCGCTGGCCGGGCTCACGATCTACCGCGAGAGCGGCTACGCCAACTACGCCAACGGCTTCGTCGGTCTCTGGCTCGTGTTCGCGCCGATCGCGTTCTGGGCCCCGACGGCCGCGGCGTACGCAAACAACGCGCTCGTCGGGACCATGGTGATCACGTTCTCGGTGCTGATCGTGATGCGCTCCGAGATGGACGGCCCGACGATCCCGCCGGGCTGGTCGTACAACCCCTCGACGGGGGCCCAACGCGCGCCGCTGATCGCGCTCGGCATCTTCGGCTTCTTCGCCTCGTGGTACATGGCTGCCTTCCAACTGGGCTACATCGAGCGCGTCTGGGACCCGCTGTACGATCCGGGAACCGCGGCGATACTGACCTCGAGCGTCTCGGAGGCGTTCCCGGTCTCCGATGCGGGTCTCGGCGCGGTGGCCTACTCCGTCGAGGCCCTGATGGGCTTCATGGGCGACCGTCGGCGGTGGCGGACGATGCCGTGGATGGTCGCCTTCTTCGGTGTCGTCGTCATCCCGCTGGGCTTCGTCCAGGTGCTGCTTGTCATCAGTCAGCCGATCATGGTCGGGACCTGGTGTACGCTCTGTCTGCTCTCGGCTTTCGGCATGCTCTGGATGATCGCGCTGACCGTGGACGAGGTCGTCGCGATGGGGCAGTTCCTTGTCCGGCTAATGCGACAGGGCGACAGCCTCTGGACCGCGTTCTGGATGGGTGGAACGTTCCCAGAAGACGAGGCCGGCGTAAGCGAGAACGCGATGAGAGAGATCGACGACCGTCCCGCCAGCGAGCCGTTCTGGGGCGTCTCGACCCCGTGGACGCTGCTGGGAGCGATGGCGCTCGGCGCGTGGCTCATGCTCTCGCCGACCGTCTTCGGAACGACCGGACTCATGGCCGACAGCAGCCACCTCGCCGGCTCGCTGATCGTTTCC
The DNA here is from genome assembly GCF_051225675.1 of Natrinema sp. CGMCC1.2065. Lineage (NCBI taxonomy): Archaea > Methanobacteriati > Methanobacteriota > Halobacteria > Halobacteriales > Natrialbaceae > Natrinema > Natrinema sp. CGMCC1.2065. The sequence goes on from NZ_JBPJSJ010000001.1 coordinate 623,556, forward strand.
TTCACCGTGATCGCGACCGCCGAGCCCGCTCGCGCGGTCCGATTCTTGAACGTGCCGCTGGCCGCGTGGGTCGCCGTCGCCCCGTGGCTGCTCGACGGCGTCCCGACGCTCGCCGCGATCAACGCCGGCGTCGCCGGGGCGCTCGTGGTGCTGCTCAGCGTCCCGCGGGGCTCGTTCGAGGACCGCTACGGCGGCTGGGAGGAGTATGCAACCCTCCGGACGTTCGATCGGCTCAACCCACTCAGTAGCTAACGATGGCAGGATCCACTGACTCCGAAGTCGTCGTCGTCACGGGTGCATCGGCCGGCGTCGGGCGAGCCACCGCTCGCGCGTTCGCCGAACGGAACGCGAAGGTCGGTCTCCTCGCACGCGGCGAGGACGGTCTCGAGGGCGCGCGCGACGACGTCGAGAACGCGGGCGGCGAGGCGGTCGTCGTCCCGACCGACGTCTCGAACTACGACGAGGTCGAGGCGGCGGCCGAGACGGTCGAAGACGCGTTCGGCCCGATCGACGTCTGGGTGAACAACGCGATGGTGTCGGTGTTCTCGCCGGCCGCGAAGATGACCGCCGACGACTACCGCCGCGTCACCGCGGTCACCTACCTCGGCTACGTCTACGGCACGCAGGTCGCCCTCGAGCGGATGCGCCCCCGCGACGAGGGGACGATCGTCCAGGTCGGTTCGGCGCTGGCGTATCGCGGCATTCCGCTCCAGTCGGCCTACTGCGGCGCGAAACACGCGATCCAGGGCTTCACCGAGTCCGTCCGGACCGAACTCATCCACGACGACTGTGACGTGCAGCTGTCGATGGTGCAGATGCCCGCGATGAACACCCCGCAGTTCGAGTGGTCGAAGAGCCGGATGTCGAAACAGCCCCAGCCGGTGCCGCCGATCTATCAGCCCGAGGTCGCGGCTCGAGCGATCACGTGGACAGTCGACAGCGGCGAGGACGAACTGTGGGTCGGGCGGTCGACGGTGAAAGCGATTCTCGGGAACCGTCTGATCCCGCGACGGCTCGACAACTACCTCGCCAGCGGCGGCTACGACTCCCAGCTGACCGACGAGCCGACCGATCCCGACCGGGAACACAACCTCCACGAGCCGGTGGCGGGCGATTTCGGTGCGCACGGTCCGTTCGCCGACCGAGCGCGCGACCGGAGTTACCAGCTCCAGGCGTCGATGCATCGGCGGGCGCTCGCCCTGCTCGTCGGGCTGGCGGTCGCGATCGCGAGCGCGGTCGTCGGCCGCCGACTCGTCTCGCGCGATACCGACTGGTGACCGCCCGCGTCGGCGGGCGCGCGGCGTAACCATTGTCCTTTTTACATTCCTGTTCAAACGGATAGCTATCACATCGTATGAGATCGACCTCCGCCCGTTCGTCCGTCGCCCTCCTCGCAGTCGTCCTCGCCGCAGTGTTGGTAACCGGCGGGGTCGCCGGACCGGTCGTAGCGACGACCCCGACTGCCGACTCGAGTAGCGCGATCGATGCTTCGCCCGCCACCGAGTCGATCGCTGCCTCGAGCGCAGTGACGGAACCGCAGGCAGACCGCCCCGCCGACCCCTCGACCGAGGACACCGTCGGCTACGTCGAGGGCTACTGGTACGACGACGAACTACCGGTCGACGACCGCAGTGACGCCGTCGTCGACGAGTCCGAACTCGACGCCGTCGTCTACCGGTCGATGGCCCGCGTCGAGCGGATCCGGAACCTGACCTTCGAAGACGGCGTTGACGTCGATGTCGTCACCCGCTCGGAGTATCAGGAAACCAACGACGACCGGTTTACCAATGTCACCGACGCTGACCGTCTCGAGGGCAACGTCGGGTACGAGGCGCTGTTTATGGTCGACCGGGACACCGACGCGATGAACTCGACGAAGTCGGTCTACGGCGGTTCCGTCGCCGGCTACTACGACCCCGAAACCGACGAGATCGTCATCGTCTCGAACAACCCCGAGACGCCGGAGTTAGACGAACTCACGCTCGGTCACGAACTCGTCCACGCCTTGCAGGACCAGCGGTTCGATCTCGAGTCGCTCGAGGGGACGACCCAAGACAGCGATACCGGGATAAGCGGCCTCGTCGAGGGCGACGCCAGTCATGTCGAAAACGAGTACGAGCGTCGGTGTCGTACCGACTGGGACTGTCTCACGCCCAGCGGTAGTGGTGGGCAGGGCGGCGTCGGCGACGTCAACTGGGGGATCTACTTCAGCATCTACCAGCCCTACAGCGACGGCCCCGACTACGTCGACCACCTGCGCGAGCAGGGGCCGGGCTGGTCCGCGGTCAACGCCGCCTACGACGACCCGCCGACGACCACCTCGGCGGTGATTCATCCCGGTTCCGACCGCGAACCGGCGACCGTCTCGGTGCCGGACCGCTCGAGCGAGGACTGGCGACAGCTCAGGATCGACGGCGAGGTGGCCAACGACACCGTCGGCGAGGCGGGGATGGTTGCGATGTTCGCTGCCGACACGGTCGATCGGAACCGCGAGTCGGTGATCAGCGCCGACGACTTCTTCCGGGGCGGCACCGGGGAGTACGACTACGACCAGCCGGCCACCGACGGCTGGGCCGGCGACGAACTGGTCGTCTACACGAACGACGACGCCGACGCCGCGAGCGGCCCCGGTGCGGCCGGCGACGCCGGCTACGTCTGGCGGACACAGTGGGACACGGTAGACGACACCGAGCAGTTCGTCGACGCCTACGGTCAGTTGCTCGCGACCCACGGTGCGGAATCGGTCGAGGACCGACAGGACACCGCCGTCATCGAGGACGGCGGCTACGCCGGCGCGTACTACCTCGAGCGCGACGGCCGAACGGTGACGATCGTCCGCGCGCCGTCGGTCGCGGAGCTGCCGAACGTCGAGGCCGGTGCCGCGCCGGCAGGCGAGAACGAACTCCTGACCCTCGAGGAGGGAGCCGAGACCGTTCCCGGCTTCGGCGTCGGGGTCGCGGCGATCGCGCTCGCACTGGCGGCGGTCGTCGCCCGCGTCGCCGCCGGCCATGGACGGAACTGACCCTCGGGCGGATCCCGGTACGGCCCCCCGACCGATGACTCTTTGATCGCGTCGCCGAATACCCACCCAATGTCTCGAGTACGGCTGTTCGCCGTCCTCGCGCTCGTCGTCCTCTCGGGCTGTGCCGTGCCCGGCACCTCCGACGGGTTCGACACCGATCGCGACCTCGGCTACGTCGACGACTACGCCCACGACGACGTCTTTTCGTTCGACACGAGCGACGGCCTCACCGAATCCCAACTCGAGGCCGTCAAATACCGCTCGATGGCGCGGATCGAGGTCGTTCGCGGGCTCAAGTACGAGCGCGACGTCGACCTCGAGATCGTTACGCGCGAGGAGTACCGCGCCCAGCGAGGGGCGACCCGCGGGAACGGCTCGGCGTTCCGAAACGAGGTCTGGCGCGGTGCCTTCCTCGTCGACGGCGAGACGGATGTCGACCGGGCGTTCGATGACCTCTATGCCGATTCGATCCAGGGCTACTACGTGAACGATCGGATCGTCATCATCGCCGACGACGCCGACGAGATCCGGATCGACCGGCGGACGCTGGTCCACGAACTGACCCACGCCCTGCAGGACCAGCACTTCGGCATCGGCCGCGAGAGCGAGACGATCGACGGCCTACGTGCCGAGAACGGGCTGCTCGAGGGCGAGGCGGGCTACGTCCCCGCTCGATACGATCGCCGTTGTGGCGCGGCGTGGCAGTGTCTGCCGGACCCACAGCCGCCGGCAGCCAGCGGCGAGGCGCTCACCCGGCGGCCGTTCAACGCCGGGCTCTTCCTCTCGATCTACGCTCCCTACGCCGCGGGGCCGCCGTTCGTCGCCGATCTCCACGACCGTGGCGGGTGGGCGGCCGTCGATCGCGCTCACGACGATCCGCCCCGGAGTACCGCACAGCTGCTCCACTCCGAGCGGTATCCCGACACCGAGCCGGTTTCCGTCGAACTGACGGATCGCTCGAGCGACGGCTGGGACCCCGTCTCGGACGACGGCGAGCCGCGGACGGAGACGATCGGCGAGGCGACGCTGTTCGCGACGCTGTGGGCAAACGGCGTCGTCGACCGGCCGCTCACCCGCGGAGCCGGCGAGCGATCGCCGTACAACTACAGCCATCCGGCGACCGCTGGCTGGGCCGGCGACGGGTTGCAGGTCTATCAGGCGACCGACGACACCGACCGGACGGGCCACGTCTGGCGGCTCGCGTGGGACAGTTCGGCCGACGCACGCGAGTTCGCCGACGCCTACCGCGGACTCCTCGAGAACCGCGGGGCCGAACGAGTCCGGACGGCCGGCGACGGCGTCTACCGCATTCCCGACGACGAGTCGTTCGACGGCGCGTATCGTGTCTCCGTCACCGACGACCGCGTCGAAATCGTCGGCGCGCCGACCGTCGACGCACTCACGGCGATCCGTCCCAGGGAAACGGACACGCGGCCAACGCCGTCGCTCGAGGCGGCGGACCGACCGTTGTCGGCCGCCGCTCCCTCGGTCTCGCCGGCGACCGTCGCCACGCCGTAGACGGGCAGCTTTTTTGTCTCCCACGGGAAACCGACGATATGTCAAACCCGTTCGGCACCGTTCCCCCGGACGCGATTCTTGCGGGGGAAGCCACCGACGCCTACTTCGAGCGGACCCGGGCGACGCTCGAACACGCGGACAAGAACCCACACGTCGTCGCCGAAGTCACCGCCGACCAGTTCCCGACCGGCGATTTCGACGTTTTCACCGGCGTGAAAGACGTCGCGACGCTGTTCGAGGGCCGCGACGTCGACGTCGACGCGCTCCCCGACGGCCAACTGTTCGACGGCGGCCCCGTCTGCCGGATCGAGGGCCCCTACCTCGAGTTCGCCGCACTCGAGACCGCGCTGCTTGGCTTTCTCTCGCAACCGAGCGGGTTCGCGACGGCCGCGCTCGAGGCGCGGGTGGCCGCGCCTGACTCGCTGGTGCTTTCCTTCGGTGCGCGCCACGTCCACCCCTCGATCGCGTCGACGGTCGAGCGGGCCGCGCTACTGGCCGGACTGGACGGCTTCTCCCACGTCGCGGCCGGCGAGATCCTGGGAAGGGAGGCCGGCGGCACGATGCCCCACGCGCTCATGTTTTGCTTCGGCGAGGGCAACCAGGCCGACGCCTGGACGGCCTTCGACGAGGCCGTCGGCGAGGACGTGCCCCGCATCGCGCTGGTCGACACCTTCTGGGACGAGAAAAGCGAGAGCCTGCTGGCCGCCGAGACGCTCGGCGACGACTTGGACGGCGTCCGGATCGACACCACGGGATCCCGCCGGGGCGACTTCCGCCACATCATCCGCGAGGTCCGCTGGGAACTCGACGCCCGCGGCCACGAGGACGTCGACGTCTTCTGTAGCGGCGGGCTCGTGCCCGAGACGATTCGCAACCTACGGGACGTCGCCGACGGCTTCGGCGTCGGAAGCCACATCACCGGCGCGGACTCGGTCGACTTCAGCCTCGACATCGTCGAGATCGAGGGCGAGCCGATCTCCAAGCGCGGCAAGCTGTCGGGGGTCAAAGACGTTTCCCGAACCCCCGACGGCGGCCACCACGTCGCGCTGGCCGATCGCGAGGCACCCGACGACGCCGAGTCGCTGTTCGAGCCGCTGGTCCGGGACGGCGAGGTCGTCCGGGAGTTCGACCTCGAGGCGGCGACCGATCGCTGTCTGACCGACGCCGCTGCCGTCGACTTCGGCTCGACACTCGAGGAGTAGTTCCGGACGACAGCCGTCGCTGTGCGTTCGAGACGGATCGAGCGGCGGAAAACAACGTGGCGTCTAGATCTCTTCGATGCTGCCGTCGGCCTCGCGCTCGCGGAAGACCTGCCCCTCGAACAGCGTCACGACGACGTCGTCGTTCTGCCAGGCCCCCGGGGAGAGCTTCGCCTTCCGGCAGGTCCGATCGAGGTACTCGCGGGCGCTCCAGTCGTTTTCGACGTGTACCGTCGGGTAGAGCCAGCCGCCCTCGCCGCCGTCGATGGCGACGCCGTGGGTCCCCAACTCGAGGTCGGCCAGCGGATCGTCCGTCAGGACGACGCTCTTGACCGTACAGACCGACACCGTGAGGTTCGGCAGCTCCGAGGGGCTGACCTCGGAGCCACAGGAGTCCTCGCTGGCGGCCTCGATGGCCGCGTCGACGATGACGTGGCCGAGCTGGTCGTCCGAGTGGTAGCCGCCCGCACAGCCCCGCAGGCTCCCCCGGCCGCGGGTCGACTCGAGGCGGACGAACGCCCCGGTCCGCTCGTAGAAGGCTTCGCGCATACTGCCCGGTTGTTCTCGTTGCCCGTGTTGTACGTAGGATTCGACGGATTCTCGCGCGAGTTCGACCGCGCGAGCCCCGTCTTCGTAGGAGAGGTCGACGCCCTGTCGCTGGGACATACAGATGGACAAGGGGATAGTCGTCCTAAAACGCTTCCATTCGTCACTGGGTGGTTTTTGAGACCCCGATCGGGGGACTTATTCGCCCCACGAGCCTATACCCAGTGGGAGAGAGAGCCCGGCCGCCGCGATGGTCGTACCGGTGACGGTATGACCACCCAACGTGATCCATCCCGACGGGATGCATCACGCTCTAACGTGGCCCATCTCTTCGAGATGCGCCACGCCCGCGAGGAAAGTCCCCCCACCTGTTCGGGCAGGTGACCGGACGCAAGTCCGGAGCGGGAGACCGCTGGCTCTGGAACAGAAACGACACGTCTCGGCCCGACCGATGACGCGTGCGAATCCGACCGAGAGGAAGGAGAGTTGACCCGCAGAGGGCGGCGGTCGCAGTGACGTGGTTCGAAACCACAGGTCGTGTTCGTCACGGCCGACCGCTCACGGACGGCCGAGGAACGATGGAACGGCGAACCCTCACCGGTGCAAGTCCGCGCCGTGGTAGCCCGAACGCCCCGCGGCACCGCCGCGGACGGCGCGGACGCTCAGCCGAATGCCGGGCCGAACAGAAGGGGGCTTACTCCTCTCACCCAGTTTTCGCCCTCGAGCGGTCGCTATCCTCGCAGAAACCTCTGACAGAAGTTATTTATTCGCTGTCACGCTCGGTTCTGATATGAACAGCCGCGAAGTCGTCGTCTATCTCGGAGCCATACTGCTGGCGTTCGTGGGGTTACTCGTAGCTGGTCTTGTGGCATCTGTCCTCGAGTTCAACTCAGACATGGTGGAGATCGCAATGTTGCTCGTGTTCTACGGGATCGCACTCGGCGGCGGCCATCTGTACCTCGCGCTCCGAAACGAGGGCAGCGACGTGCCACCGTCCGCACGATGGCGATATCTCGCGGTTCTCATCATCCTCCTCGTCGCAGGTGCTGCACTCGCCGTTAACGGTGAGCAGACCATCGCAACGATCGAACTCAGGACGATCGGACGGGCCGTTATCGGCGTGACGATCGTCGGCTACGTCCTGACTGAAGCCGTCGACGGCTATCGGACGGTTCGCTCGAGTTGATTCGCCAATTTCCGCGGACACGTTTCATCGACATCAGCCGCTCGCTTCGCTCACGGTTTGGTGTCGGTAGATGCGTCCTGACGGAGTCCAACGCGAGCGCTAGCGAGCGTTGGGCACGGAACGTCGGAGACGTTCCGAAGATTTGAACACGGGAAGACGGTCGCTCCCTTCGGTCGCGCTGTCGTTCGAGAGAGCTTCGCTCTCTCGTGACTGAGCGAATCGAAGATTCGCGAGGTCCGCGAAACCGAAGGTTTCGCTTGATGACGAAAGACGCCTTTGGCGTCTTTCGAACCACGACTTCCCTGCTCAAATCTCCGTGTTAGAGTTTCGCCGACACCAGCCGCTCGCTCCGCTCGCGGTTTGGTGTCGGCAAAAACGCGTCCTGACGGAGTCTCACGCGAGCGATAGCGAGCGTGAGGCACGTCAGGACCGAACGACGCAGCGAGTGCTGAACATCGTGAAGCACTCGTAAGGAGTGAGCGTCCTGACGGAGATTTGAACTCCGGTCCCTGGCTCCGCAAGCCAAGAGGATAGTCCACTACCCTATCAGGACTCATCTCTTCATACCCCGGTGAACATTAAAGCCCTTTCGAAAGGCCCCCGTCGTCGTCCCTGATTCACATGGTCTGCACGTGAAGGTTTATATACAGAACCGGGGCCAGTCGAGGGCGTGACTCCCCACTGGCACCCCCTCGAGCGAGCGGTCGACCGCGGCGGTTCGACGCGATCAGAATCGACCGACGGAGCCGGATCGTCGGCCGCCGTCCGGGCCTGGCCGGGACGCCGAATGGATAACGCTTATGCGCGGGCTACCCATGCACGAGCATAGAATGAGCGATATCGAGGGCGTATACGAGGACCTCGAGGCCGACGTCTCCCTCGAGGAGTTTCGCGAGGCCGTCGAGCAGAAAGTCGAGCAGATGGGTGGGCTCGCGGACGAGGAGACGGCGGCGATGCTCATCGCTCACGAGATCGGCGAGAGCGAAGTCGGCGGGATCGCCGACATCGAGCCCGGCATGGAGGAGGCGAAGTTCGTCGCCAAGGTGATCTCGATCGGCGAGAAACGAACGTTCGAACGCGACGGCGAGGACGAGGACGGCCAGGTCGTCAACGTCGAGGTCGCCGACGAGACCGGCTCGGTGCGGGCCGCCTTCTGGGACGACCACGCCGAGGCCGCGATCGGGGAACTCGAGGAGGGACAGGTCCTCCGGATCAAGGGCCGTCCCAAGGAGGGCTTTTCCGGCGTCGAAGTCAGCGTCGACGACGTCGAACCCGACGACGACACCGAAGTCGAGGTGCAGGTTTCCGACACCTACGCCATCGAGGACCTCTCGCTCGGCCTCTCGAACGTCAATTTGGTCGGTCTGCTGCTCGATACCGACAGCGTCCGCACCTTCGACCGCGACGACGGCTCGGAGGGGAAGGTCTCGAACCTCGTGCTGGGCGATTCGACCGGCCGAATCCGCGTCACGCTGTGGGACGAACGGGCCGACCTCGCGACCGAACTCGAGGCCGGGACGACCGTCGAGGTCGTCGACGGCTACGTCAAGGAACGCGACGGCCAACTCGAGTTGCACGTCGGCAACCGCGGCGCGGTCGAGGAGGTCGACGAGGAAGTCGAGTACGTCCCGGAGAGTACGCCCATCGAAGACGTCGAGATCGGTCAAACGGTCGATCTCGCCGGCGTCGTCCGTTCGGCCGACCCCAAGCGGACCTTCGACCGCGACGACGGCTCGGAGGGACAGGTCCGTAACGTCCGCGTTCAGGACGCGACCGACGACATCCGCGTGGCGCTGTGGGGCGAGAAAGCCGACATCGATATCGGCCCCGGCGACGAGGTCGCCCTCGGCGATGTCGAGATTCAGGACGGCTGGCAGGACGACCTCGAGGCCTCCGCGGGCTGGCAGTCGACGGTGACGGTCCTCGAGTCCGACTCGGGGGCGGCCGGCGAGGGGGAGGCCGACAGCTCGAGCGACGAGAACGCGGGCCTGTCCGCGTTCGCCGGCGACGGAAGCGCGGCCGAGGAGACCGCGGCCGACGGAACCGGTACGGCGGACTCGACTGGTGACGGCGAGTCCGGCGACGCGGCGGCTAAAACCGCCGCCACCGACGGCGCTGCCGTCGCCTCCGACGAGCCGACCGACGGCGAGGAACTCGAGTTCACGGGCGTCGTCGTGCAGGCCGGGAGCCCGGTCGTCCTCGATGATGGAGAGACGACCATGAGCGTCGCGACCGACGTCGACGTCGGGCTCGGCGAGGAGGTAACCGCCCGAGGGGTCGTCCGCGACGGCCGCCTCGAGGCAAACGACGTGTTCTGAGGTCGCGAGCAACCTCATCGAGCGCCTAGGAAAAGCGTTAAGGGAGTTAGCTTCGCCTATGAATATATGAACGTCGAACTCCCGTTCGCCCCGGTGGATACGATCATCCGGCGGAACGCGGGCGATCTTCGGGTGAGTGCCGACGCGTCGAAGGAACTCGCAACGCGGATCCAGGAACACGGGAGCGAACTCGCGATCGACGCCGCCGAGGAGGCGACGGCGGACGGGCGCAAGACGCTGATGGCCCAGGATTTCGGCGTCGAACGCGTCGTCGACAAGGACGACCTCGAGTTACCGGTCGCACCGGTCGACCGCATCGCGCGACTCGAGATCGACGACCGATATCGCGTCTCGATGGACGCCCGGGTGGCACTGGCCGACATTCTCGAGGACTACGCCGACAACGTCGCCCGCGCGGCGGCGATCCTCGCGCGCCACGCCGACCGGCGAACGATCACCGACGACGACATCGAGACCTACTTCTCGTTGTTCGAGTGAGCAGATGCAGTTCGGCTACAGCGAGATCTGTCTCGCACACGATCCCGGTTCGCGCCACCCCGAGTCGCCGGACCGGCTACGGGCGATCCGCAAACGGCTGCAGAAGAAACACGGCGTCGAGTACGTCGAGGCCGACCCCTGCGACCTCGATGCGATGGCGACCGTCCACGAGCGCGAGTACCTCGAGTCGGTCCGGGAGTTCTGTGCTGACGGCGGCGGCAGCTGGGACCCCGACACCACCGCCGTCGAGGAAACGTGGGACGCGGCCGCCCGGAGTGCGGGGTTAGCCTGTTGGGCCGCCGAAGAAGCCCTCGAGGGAGCGACGGGCCGCGAGACGCCCTTCTCGATCGGGCGTCCGCCGGGCCACCACGCGGTCTACGACAACGCGATGGGGTTTTGCTTCGTCAACAACGTCGCCGTCGCCGCCCAGCACGCACTCGATCACGACGCCTACGACGTCGATCGGGTCGCGATCATCGACTGGGACGTCCACCACGGCAACGGCACGCAGGACATCTTTTACGACCGCGGTGACGTCTTCTTCGTCTCGCTCCACGAACAGGGGCTCTATCCTGGCTCCGGCGATATCGACGAGACCGGTGCGGGCGACGGCGAGGGGACGACGATGAACATTCCCATGCCGGCCGGTACCGACGACGGCGAGTATCTCGCCGCCGTCGACGGCCCAATTGCCGCCGCACTCACCGACTTCGATCCCGACCTCCTGTTGATCAGCGCGGGCTTCGACGCCCACCGTCACGACCCCATCTCGCGGATCCGACTCTCGACGGAGGCCTATGCCCTGTTGAGCGACCGGGTTCGAACCCTCGCCGAAGATACCGACGCCGCGCTTGCTTTCATTCTCGAGGGAGGATACGGCCTGGACGTCCTCGCCGACAGCGTCGCGATGGTCCACGAGACCTTCGACGGCCGCGAACCGATCGAGCCCGACGACGAGCCCGACGACAACGCCGAATCGACCCTTGAGGACGTCCTCGAGGCACACGACCTCGACGTCGAACTGGACGATCACTACTAGCGATCCGGCTCAGGGTCGCGGCTCGAAATAGGCCGCGAGTTCCGCACCGAACGTCGCGATCAACGCCGTGACCTCCTCGCCGACCAGCACTTCGTATCCGTCCTCGAGCGCCGTCTCGACGTGTGCGCCCAGTCCCACGTCGAAGAGCCGGTCGCTCTCGAGGAACTCGCGGGCGGTCGTGAACTCCCGCTCGCGCTCGGTGACGTACCGGTCGTCCTCGATGAACGGGCCGTACGACTTGGGATCGTCCGCGTAGGCGCCGTAGAACCCGTCGGCATGGTCGCGAACGTGGACCGGTGGCCCCTCGTGGCGCTCGACCCCGGGCCGTTCGCTCACTGCGAGTTCGACGAAGACGACAGCGGTCCCGTCGGCCATCGTCGTCGCCCGGAAGACATCGAACCCACGATCGTCGAGCCCTCGCGTGATTCCCTCCAGTGACTTCCGGAGCTGTGGATAGAGCTGGTCCTCGACGAGGTCCGGGGCGTCGAAACGGACGGCGACGGGGGTCGTCCCCCGGCGCTCGAGGTGGTCGCGCAGCTCCGCTTCGGTCAGCGGCGCAACCGTCTCCGGCTCGAACCATGCCGACCGCGGCGATTCGAGGAACGCCCGGGCGTAGTGTTGGAACCGGGCGACGTTCGCCGCCGAACAGACGGCGGCGACGTTGCGCTCGGGATCGGTCGGATCGATGATCACCAGCGGATCGTCGAACGTCTTCGTCCCGTGGTCCTCGGGATCGAGTTCCACCGGCGGCCGCCAGTCCGCTGCGGCCTCGAGCAGCGGTCGAAAGCCGCCGTACTCACACACGAGGAGTTCCGTGAGATAGCCGCTGAACCCCCGCGTTCGGAGGTCACTCCCGTAGACGCCGATCCCCTTGAGGAACTGCTTCGTGAGCCGAACGTCCCCCGCAAGCTCGTCGTCGAGCCATTGCTGGAGATACTGCGTATGAAACGGCGTGCGGTCGACGGCCGACCGAATCTCCGTCGCGGACTCGAGCCGGAAACAAGGGACCACGTCGATATCGAACCCCTCGACCTCGCCCTTGACGTAGGGGTGTTCGGCGTACTCCTCGTGGCCCGACGGCAGGGTCGCGTGGCCGACCGCGAGGCCGTACTCCTCGAGAGTCTCACGGTCGAGTTCCGGCGGAAACCGAACGAAGATGTCGATGTCGCGATCGCCGGCGATCCAGGTGTTCCGGGCGGTCGAGCCGACCTGCAAGACGTCGGCCCCGTCACAGCGCTCGGTCGCCGCGGCCTCGGCCCGGTCGATGAGACGGTCGGCGACCTCGCGAAGCCGCGTCCGTTCCGCCTCGTCGGGGGTCACGCGATCACGAACCTCGGCGAGTACCGCCTCGAGATCGCGATCTCCGTCTCCATCCTCGGGTCCGTCCCGGTCAGCGTCCTCCTCGCTCATCGACCGAGCGTACTCGAGCGGTGCGTGAAAGGGTGTCGAACCCGCTGCAGGCAAAACGAAAGCCCTATCAAATACACCCGACTATCGGAGGATAGGCCGAAGTAGCTCAGATGGTAGAGCACCTCGCTGTTAACGAGGTTGTCCCAGGTTCGAGTCCTGGCTTCGGCGTCTTCTTCCCGACGCCGTGATCGATAGCATCGACTCTCCTCGCAGGTCGTAGTCGCCCGCCGGAGCATGGCGCAGATGCACTCTCTGCGTCTCAGCGATGGCAGCCAATGCATGACCTTGCCTTTGGGGGAGGGATTAACCACCTCCGCCAGCCATGTGTACCTATGACCGCCGATCACGACGATCGCCGGAGTACCGACGACCACGGCCACGACCTCATCAACCCGCTCCACGTCGGCATCGTTACCGTCTCGAGTTCGCGCGCACGCGAAGACGATCCTGACGACCCGGGCGGAGACACTATCCGTGACTGCTTCGAGGGCGACGGCCACGAGGTCCGAGCCCGACTACTGGTCCGAGACGACTACTCGGCGATCCGAACCGCCGTCCGGCGGCTGGTCGCCCGTCAGGACATCGACGTCGTCTGTACCACTGGCGGGACCGGTGTCACCGTCGATGACGTCTCGCCGGAAGCGACGTCGTCCCTGTTCGAACGTGAACTGCCCGGCTTCGGTGAACTGTTCCGCTCGCTCTCCTGGGACGAAGTCGGCACGCGGGCGATGGCATCACGCGCGACCGCAGGTATCGCCGTCAACACGCCGGTCTTCTGTCTGCCCGGTAGCAAAAGCGCCTGCGAAACCGCCTGCGAGGAACTGATCGTCCCCGAAGCGCCACACCTCGCGGGACTGGCGACTCGCCATCGGACCGGGGCGACCGATCAAACGCTCGCGGAGTACCGAGACGAGTAGCCGGCACGTCCACCGGGCAGTTGGGTCCCCTACGTTTCCCTCGAGCGGACCGGACAGCAAACGTTAATTAGTGCGCACGATTGGTCCCGACTGGAGGGCCCTTAGCTCAGTCCGGTGAGAGCGCTCGGCTCATAACCGAGTGGTCGATGGTTCGAATCCGTCAGGGCCCATGGAGTGCTGCTCGCGTCTGCTCGCAGCACAGAATGACTCCCTATTGATTCGAAGCAGGGAGGTACTTTGCTCCGACCGGGATTCGAATCCGTCGGGGCAATGATTACTGGAGACCACACGCTTAACCCTTAAATCGGAGATATTCGTTATTTTGTCGGCTTCGGCCCAATGATCAGCCATGACTTGCAGGGTCTGAGACGGCTATCTTCGAAGCAATTCTCGATCTTCATACCCGTACGTATACAGTGTCTTAGGACGATCGTTTCGGGAGATGAAGCCCTATACCGAATGCAACGTCCTCTTATTGCCTCTGTCGAAGACCGTGCTGGCTCACTGCGACACCAGGTGGAGTTACAACTGAAATGGTAGACGTGTCCCAGTCACCGATCCCCCGATCGTACCGGCTCGCATCGCTCGCGACGCTGGTGCTGACGACAGTTGCCACCAGCGTCGGACTGTTCGTCCCGAACTTCTACCGCGATCACCCAGTATTGCTCCCCCAGATATACGGGCAAGACCTGTTAACGCTCGTGGTTGGCGTCCCAGCTCTCGCTATCTCGCTGTACTACGCGAACCGTGGGTCGCTACGGGGCTACGTCATTTGGCTCGGCGTGACTGGCTACCTATTGTACACCTACGCCTCGTACGCCTTCATGACCGCGTTCAACGAACTGTACCTCGTGTACACGACGTTGCTCTGGCTGACGTTGTTCACGTTCGTCGGTGGGATGGTTCGACTCGACGCAGCAACGCTGAAACGCGACCTAGGCAAGGCGTCCGTTCGCCCCTACGTCGCCTTCCAGCTCTTGCTGGCCGTCTTGGTCTCGTTGCTATGGCTCTCGGAGATTTTGCCGGCGACCCTTGAGGGGACGTCGCCGCTGGCCATCGGCGAGGCGGAACTCCCTACCGCAGTTATTTATTCGCTGGATCTGGGCATCATCGTCCCTGCATTTGTTCTGACAGCCTACTGGCTCTGGAACCGTCGGGCCTGGGCATACGCGTTCACCGCCGTTTTGCTCGTGAAGATTGCCACACTCGGTGGCGCCGTCCTCGCAATGATCGTTTTCATGACCCTCGAGGGGCAGGCTGTGCCGCTGCCCCAGATACTCATCTTCGGAACGCTAACGGCTATCAGTCTGTGGCTGATGGGTCGATTTCTGATGGCGATCGGTTCTGAGTCCAACCCGGTCCGGGAAAGAACATCGTAGATGGGCCTCGGGTATCCGACGACTGTCCGTGAAATACGCTTAAGACGCGGGCCGCGGTCCTGTACCTATGCGATACGTACGTATTCTCAAACGCATTATCAGTGTGTCCGTCGCTCTCTTCATCGTCGCTCTCGCCGGAACCGTCTGGCGCCAGCATGAGACGGCCCGCGCGTGGACGAACTTCGTCAGTCCGCGAACAGTGGGTTCGAGGCGGCGTTCACGGACGACGACGTCGAAGGAGTACCTGGCCCTGTCCGTGAGTACCTGACTAATGTACTCCCACAGGGACAACCGTATGTTGACCAGGTCCGACTCGAACAGACCGGTAAACTGCGCCTAGGTGATGCGTCGTCACCGTGGAAGCCGTTCACCGCGACACAGCACGCCACCGTAGATCCGCCGGGATTCTACTGGGACGCGTCGATCAGACTCGCCCCGCTTCTCTCGTTGCGCGTCCGTGACCTGTTCTGTGACCGCGAGGGCACTGCGAGCGTGTCCCTGTTCGGTGTCATCCCACTCGACAGCGCCACTTCGAGTCCGGAGTTAGAAGAAGCAGAATTGATGCGCTATCTCGCCGAGGCGGTCTGGTATCCGACTGCGCTCCTTCCCGCAGCGGGTATCGAGTGGGAGTCGATCGATGACAGTACGGCAAAAGCGACCGTCGAGGACGGGGAGTATCAGCCTCCCTTCCGTTCTCGTTCAACGAAGACGACGAGGTGACCAGGGTCTACGCCGATCGATATCGACGCGTGGACGATGGCTACGAACTGATGCCCTGGTCCGGTTACTGGCGGAACTACGAGACACAGAACGGCGTGACCGTGCCAACAGAGGGGGAGGTCGTTTGGCACCTTCCGGACGGTGACGTACACGCATGGCAGGGAAGGGTCACGGATATACAGTACGACGAACTTCGTTCCTGTCGTGGACGTAACCGATGACCCTGACTCTCTTTGCCTCGTCCGAATCCGATACCGGACAATGACTCCCCCTTCGTCCACCGACACTGCACGAGGCGGTCACAGCCCATGACGGTCTGTGAGTCGACTCGAACGGCACGGATCAGGCCGACAAGCGAAGCGAACTGTCTCCGATGTTTGATCGGCTCTCAGTATGAACGGCTGTCATTTCGGGGGAGATAATTGGAATACTGTCCCATAACCGTGTGTGGGACTCCCTCTCTGTGAAGTATCGGTTCGTAGGCCTTAAGTAGTAACCAGCGATTGTGAATATATACGAAGAAAGAGGCGGCGTGCGTGACGCACTCCGTCTCCACGGATGATTCGAACCCGAAGGGGTTATATACTCCAGACGGTCTACGAATACATCCGAAGGAAATGAGGATTCCACCCCTGCGGTCCGCCGTACAGATGGGATCTGATGTTAGCCTTGGTAGTTCGGTGACGCTCGATCGGTCAGACGACCGGCGTCAGCGAACGTGGACCCATGTGTGAGTGTGTACCAACATTCACCGCCAAACAGACCCTCCCCAACTGGGGAGATCATATAGCATTCCGGTTGATCCTGCCGGAGGTCATTGCTATTGGAGTCCGATTTAGCCATGCTAGTTGCACGAGTTTAGACTCGTAGCAGATAGCTCAGTAACACGTGGCCAAACTACCCTATGGATCCGAATAACCTCGGGAAACTGAGGCTAATTCGGAATACGATTCACTGCCTGGAGTGGCATGAATCCGAAACGCTCCGGCGCCATAGGATGTGGCTGCGGCCGATTAGGTAGACGGTGGGGTAACGGCCCACCGTGCCCATAATCGGTACGGGTTGTGAGAGCAAGAGCCCGGAGACGG